>NZ_BANF01000031.1 GCF_000964425.1 Komagataeibacter intermedius TF2
CGCGCGCCCCACATGTTGCCCAGCAGGTTGCCGCTGGTATCCAGCTTGTCGCCATCGCCTGCGGCCTTTTCTTCCGTGTCGGCCTGCGCACGTTCTGAATCGCGCACGGTGGCGGGGTCGATCTGCTCGACCAGCGGGGTGGAATTGCCCAGGCGCGCGCGACCTTCCTCGATCTGGGTCTGGACCTGTGCAAAGCCGGTCGCGGGAAGGGCCAGCCCGAAACATACAATCCATGATCCGGTGCGCAGGCGCTGTCGCGTGCTGCCGAAGGGAAGGGCAGGAACGAAAAAGCTCGATCCCTTCAGGATACGTCGTGTCTGTTTCAGGGTCATGCTTTCCACCGCAACTGATAATCACTATCAATAAGAGTGACTCTCAATCACACTTTGACGCAAACCCGTCAACCGCAGACGACATGCAAAAATTGCAATCCAGATGTCAGCGCAAGAAAACTTTAGGTACACCTTCACTATTCAGGCACGACATAATCATTACGCCTGTCCACAGGCATAGTGAAATACTTGCACCCACCCGGCCCCGCAGCGAGACGACCGGATTTCCCCTAAGTACAGATAAATAAACCGAACGGTGGCACCACATGGCATTGAACATGGCCAGCGTGATCAGCAGCAGCTTGGGGGTCAGGTACGCCCGGCTGCCAATATGCACCGGATCATAGAAAAACAGCACGACGCCCGTGACCATGGCGATGGCAAAGGTGATGTGCAGCGGGCGGACCATCAACTGCGCGGTGGGGGCCAGGCGCGGCGCCATGCGGGGGTTGAGGATGCCAAGGTCAAACAGCATGTCCATCCCGAAAAACATGGCCATGCTGACGATATGCGCAATGCGGATCAGATAATGGACCGGCTGCAGCCAGAAGTGTAGCATCCGGCTGTCCATTGCGATCAGGACCTCATAAGGTAATCGCATAAACGCGAGGGGATGGCTGATCATGGCGGGTGGTCTCCGTGTGTATCGGACACGACATACCATCCGTTGACATTGATAACAATTATCATTATCAGATTTGTGTAATCAGCCGAAAGGGAATCTGCGATCTGTCGCGGCTTTACTGGAATTAAAAAAGAAAACATTAATCCGTGACCTGATGATCAGAGAGATGGAAACAGTCATCATGAATAAAAAAATTTCTATACTGGCACTGGCTATTGCGGCACTCCCCGTTGGTGTCACCGCGGCGCAGGCGCGTGAATATCCCATCGGTGGTCCCGTCCATGCGCATGACATGGAAATCGCGTCGAGCTACCTGACCGGGATCATGGTGGACCCCATGCCCGCCGGCATGACCGACAATACCAAGCCCGATACCATCCACCTTGAAACCGATGTCCATGCCACCGCCGATAACGTATGGGGCTACCCCGACGGGGCGTGGGTGCCGTACCTTACGATCGGCTATTCGCTGACCAAGGACGGCACGCCGTGGAAGGCCGAAGGCACGATGCACTTCATGACCGCCAAGGACGGCCCGCATTATGCCGATAACGTGCAGATGGATGGCCCGGGCCGTTATACCGTCGTGCTGACCTATTCTTCGCCCGAGCAGAGCGGCTTCCTGCATCATGTGGACAAGGAAACCGGCACGCCGGGATTCTGGCAGCCGTTTACCGAGAAATTCAATTTCGCCTACCCCCAGAAGTAATCCCCGAACAGGGGACATGACCTCACAGGTCGGAGTAAAGTGATGAGACGGATACTGGATAACTGGCGCGTGCTGGCATGCGGGATGGTGACGGTCATGGGCCTGTCAGCAGCGATCCCCATGGCACGGGCCGAAACCGTGACCGACCTTGCTGGCCGCAAGGTGGATGTCCCGGCCAGTGTCCATCGCATCATCCTGGGGGAAGGGCGGCTGATCTATGCTCTTGCCCCGTTGGAAAAACAGCACCTTTTTGACCGGATCGTAGGGTGGCAGGGGGAGTTCCGCGGCGCGGATACCCAGAGTTATGATCAGTACGTCGCCACCTTCCCGCAGGCGGCGAACGTGGCGCTGATCGGCAAGACCACGGCGGATACGGTCAGTCCGGAACGGGTTCTGGACCTGCACCCCGACCTTGCCATCCTGACGGTGTCCGGCCATGGCCCGGGAGCGGCCAGCGAACTGGTCTCGCAACTGGAAAGCGCCCACGTGCCGGTCATCTTCGTCGATTTCCGCGCCGATCCGCTGCATGACACCGTCACGTCCATGCAGATATTGGGAAAGGTCCTGAATCGTGAGCACGAAGCGGCGGAATACCTGTCCTTCTATCAATCGCATCTTAAACATGTGACCGACCGGGTGGCGTCGCTGCCGCAGGGGCAGCGGCCAAAGGTCTTTATCGAAATGCTGGCGGCCATGCGTGAAAGCTGCTGCCATACGGCGGGCAAGGGCAACATGGGGGCGTTCATTGAGGCCGCCGGTGGCCAGAACATCGCCGCCCCGCTGCTGCCAGGATATATCGGCGATATCGATCTGGAAAAAGTCATCTCCGCTGATCCTGACATTTATATAGCCGACGGCACCAAGGGGCCGAAGGCCGCCGGGCCGGGCCTGCGCATGGGGGCGGAGGTCACGCCGGACGTCGCGCGCGCGTCGCTGCTGCGGGTGACGGAGCGGCCGGGCATTTCCAGCCTGCGCGCGGTCACGACCGGGCAGGACTATGGAATCTGGCATTCCTTCTATGATTCGCCATACAATATCCTCGCGGTTGAGGTCATGGCGAAATGGTTCCACCCTGACCTGTTTGGCGATCTGGACCCGGATGCGACGCAGAAGGAACTGTACGCCCGCTTTCTCCCGGTCAGACAGGAAGGGACCTTCTGGATCAATGCGCGTCCCTGATGATGACACCGTAACCGCGTCCCATGCCATTTCCCCCGATCTGTCGGATTTTGCCCGGCAGGTGCGCGGGTCCTACCGCATGCTGCTGCGGCGGCGTCTGGGAATTCTGGCGGTCATTGCCGGGTGTATCGTCGCATCGGTCGTGCTTGATTTCTGCCTCGGGCCATCGGGCCTGTCGGTGGGGGCGCTGATCCGCACGCTGCTGCACCCGCATGACGTATCGGCAGGGCAGAGTGTCATTGTCTGGCAGATCCGCCTGCCATACGCGCTCATGGCCGTGTGCGTCGGGGCGGCGCTGGGGCTGGCGGGGGCGGAAATGCAGACCGTCCTGGCCAATCCGCTGGCCAGCCCGTTTACGCTGGGGGTTTCGGCCGCGGCGGCGTTTGGCGCGTCCCTGGCCATTATCCTGCAATGGCGACTGCCCGGTGTGCCGGATGCGTGGGTTGTGTCGGCCGATGCCTTTGTGTTCGCCATTGGTTCCGTCCTGCTGCTGGATATGGTGTCGCGCAGGCGCAATGCGGGGACGGGTACCGTTGTACTGTTCGGTATTGCGCTGGTGTTTGCGTTCCACGCGCTGGTGTCCCTGTTACAGTTTGTCGCCAATGAAGACGCGCTGCAGGATCTGGTGTTCTGGACCATGGGCAGCCTGACGCGGGCGACATGGCCCAAGCTGGGGCTGCTGGCGGCGGCCTGCGTGGTGGTGGCGCCGCTGTCCTTTCGCGCTGCATGGAAACTGACCGTGCTGCGCATGGGGGAAGAACGGGCGGCCAGCCTGGGGGTGGATGTGCCGCAGGTTCGGCGGGGCGCGCTGCTGCGGGTCAGCATCCTGTCGGCGCTGGCGGTGTCCTTTGTGGGGACGATCGGGTTTGTCGGCCTGGTGGCCCCTCATATCGCCCGTCGCCTGCTAGGGGAGGATCATCGTTTCTACCTGCCCGGCAGCATGTTTGTCGGTGCGCTGGTCATGTCGCTGTCCTCGGTGGCGGCGCGTAACATCATGCCTGGTGTGGTGATCCCCACGGGCATCGTTACGGCGCTGGTCGGTATTCCGTTCTTCCTTGCCATTGTCCTGCGTCGGCAGGGGCTGTCGTGATGAACGGCCTGTTTGCGGAACATGTGACCGTACGATACGGCCGCCGCACCGTTCTGGATGACCTGACCGTAGGTCCGTTTCCCACGGGCAGGGTATCGGCCCTGCTTGGCCCCAATGGCAGTGGCAAATCTACCCTGTTACGCGCCATGGCGGGATTGGGGGAGGCAACGGGGCGGGTCATGCTGGGCCCGGACGAACTGTCGCGCATGTCGCTGGCGCAGCGCACGCGGCGTTGCCTGTACCTGCCGCAGACCCTGCCGGCCACCGTGCACCTGCAGGTATTGGAATCCCTGCTTGCGGCCCAGAACGCCACGGGCGTGATGCCGGACGTCACGGGCGGCGACGAAATTGACGCGGCCCTGCATATGCTGGACATATTCGGCATAGCGGATCTGGCCATGCGGTATATGGATGAACTGTCGGGCGGCCAGCGTCAGCTTGTGGGTCTGGCACAGGCATTGGGGCGGCATCCGGATGCCCTGTTACTTGACGAGCCCCTCAGCGCGTTGGACCTGCATCATCAATTTGCCGTTATGGATGTACTGCGTCGGGAGACCGAACGGCGTAACATCGTGACGGTCATGGTGTTGCATGACCTGAATATTGCCGTGCGCATGACGGATTACGACGTCATCCTGCGCAATGGTAAAATTATTGCATCCGGCTCCCCGCGCACTGTCATTACGCCTGATACGCTGCGCCAGACCTATGACATTGTCGCCCGTGTCGAAACATGCAGTCGTGGACTGCCGCATATCATGGTGGACGGATTAAGTTAGGGGGTCCGTTATTACGGAAACAGGCAGGGGAAAGGGCAGGATGTGGGCGCATCCTGCCCTTTCGTTTATTTATGCGCAACAATCATATAATTATTACAAATAATGTAATATTCCTGAACACATTCTGTTGTCCGGAAACCGCGGCATGGGTGATGTCACATAAATCTGAATGACGGGTAGGGCGGTTGGATAAGTATACAACTGACGCGTGTATTTCTTGCATATGATTTCTGACCATGATGACCGGTATTAATGCCGGATCTGTCATTAATGTAATAACATGCGTCATGATTGCGCTGTCATGACCGGAATGCGTTATGGATGATGCGGATTGTCCGTAGCAATGTCCATATCCATATATATACGGACATGTCAGTATGGCCCATCCCGGATGTCGTTTTCTTAATATGTAATAACTGAATGTTTTGCGTTTGGCTGTTGTGACAACTTTTGGCATGTCAAATGAAGGAAAAGAAATTTCCATTATCCGCCAATGTGGCTGATGGCGTGATATTAATTTCACATCATATTGAAAACAAAAGAACTTCTATAAAGATAAAGAATTTTTCGTGTTTACCTTGAATCCGGCATTTTGTTTTCATACCAAATCGTTTATTACAGTGATCGTATCGGGAATCCCGGATACATTTTTTATATGATGTATTTATAAAATAATGAAAATTCATTAACAAAAATCAGTAAAATCCGAAGTTTCGATAAATCTGTTCAATGGTTCCAGAGAAAAAATTGCATATCCTGCATGGATGCGATAATGGACGGGGTTATTAGCGTGTAATCAGGCGTGTTGGAACATGTGGACACACTGATATGCAACCTGTGCTGGCGTTGGTCGCGTGTGCGCCTGTAATGGGGGATATATAAAAAATACGCGGCAGAAGGCTTTATTGTGGTTGCATAATAGACACATGATTATTACTGATAGGGGAGAGAGGTCCCCGGACATCAATCGACAGAGGAAAGACCAGACATTGGATAATAAAGATCTTCCGCATACCGAACTGGTATCCATGACGACAGAGATCGTGGCTGCGCATACCAATCATAATACCGTTGGCATTGAGCAGATCCCTACCCTGATCGAAACGGTTTATACTGCGCTGAAGGGGCTGGGCGTGGAAAAGGCGGTTGAACCCGCCCCGCTTCAGCCTGCAGTGCCGATCAAGAAATCAGTATTTCCTGATTACGTGATCTGTCTGGAAGATGGCAAGAAGCTGAAAATGCTCAAGCGCCACCTGCAGACAGCGTATGGCATGACCCCCGAACAGTATCGTGAAAAATGGGGCCTGCCCGCCAATTATCCGATGACCGCGCCCAACTATGCCGCGCATCGTTCGTCCCTGGCCCAGAAGATCGGTCTTGGCCGCAAGGTCGTGGCGGAACCGGAAGCCCCCCCTGTGGAAGCAGCCCCGGCAAAGCCTGCCCGCAAGACCCGCCAGCGCCGCAAGAAGGCCGCTGACGCAGAAGCATAATATCAGACGTTATGACATAATGAATGCCCAGCCTGTTCGCAGGCTGGGCATTTATGTTTGTAGGAAACGGAAAAGAAAATTTCTCACATGTAATGACATGGGAAAGGGCGCGTCCTTCCACTTGCCCATGTTGCATGTGGCCGTTTTTTCGTGGTGTCCGTATCAGCGTTCTGTCGTCATGGCCTGATTTCACGCACGTGGAAGAAACGCCAGTAGACGAAGCAGGCCAGTTGATCTGTTTTGTTGAAATATGGATGTAACGATATGATACGGCATATACGGCTTTTTCATTTCTGTATTGTTTCCATTTCATATGCCGGTCAGGTGGATGGAACCGGGGCCGTTCAGTGGTCGGAAACCATTTAAAAGCCTGTTTATGAAATGACACCCAAGTCGGGCAGACGGTCCCGGTAACGCTTTTTTTAAAGCATTGGACAACAATGTCTGTCGAAAAACGCGGTGTCTGAAATTGCTCCGTCATGAAGTCTGTTCAAATATTGTCCTGGGCCGGGCGCACATAGTCCCGCGTGGAATAACGGCTTTACTTCATGCTGCGTATGTTATTCGTGCGGTCCGGTTCGGGCAGGGTATGGTCCGGGTCCAGGACAGCCCGGGTGACGGGCCGCCCACCGGGAAAGGTTACCGTAACCGTGTCCGTCAGGTGCCAGCTTTCGGTGGGGATGGCCTGATCGGCATGCGTACCATCATCATATTCCAGCCGTAGCGTTACTGGCAGCATGAGCCGACCCTGTGTCCGTACGCTGACCTGCGTTCCCTGACGGGCATCATTATTGATATAGGACAGATCGGACAGGGCATAATCGGGCCAGTCATTTTCAAAATACCAGCCTCGCCAGAACCAGCCCAGATCTTCCCCGCTTTCACTTTCCATTATCCGGAAAAAGTCCGATGGCGTCGGGTGGCGGTACGCCCAGGCCTGAATATATCGCCGGAAGGCAGCATCGAACCGCTCGGGACCAAGTATCAGGTCACGCAGCAGCACAAGCCCATATGCACTTTTGAAATACGAAACCGAATGCCGGTATTTCTCCGGTACCAGTTCTGCTGCTGTCATAAGGGGCGGCGCCAGCGGGTCGGTCAGGACGGGAATGATGTCGTCCGCAGGGCGGCCGGTCTGTGGTGCGAATTCCGGATCATGTTTCGGGGCATATTCCCCATGGTTGAAATGTCGGGATGCATAGACGTCAATGAAAGTATTGAATCCTTCATCCATGAATGCGTAACGTCGTTCGTTGCTGCCCACGATCATGGGAAACCAGCCATGGCCGAGTTCATGCGTGGTAATCCAGAACAGTGTTGCATCGCGGTCTTTCCAGCCGTCAAAGACAATACCCGGATATTCCATGCCTGCCCCATGCCCGCCGACATTGATGGCATTGGGCCAGGGGTAGGAGAACCACTGGCGGGAAAAGTATTCGATGGCATGCTGCGCATATTCGGTGGAACGGTCCCATGCCTGCGGGCCGCGTCCCGCGCGTGGGTAAACCGACATGGCCAGGCGTGGCGCAGACGGCATGCCGGGGGCAGGGCGGACGGGCGGCAGGTCCATTCGCGCCGCGTCCCACATAAAGGCAGGCGACGCGGCAAAGGAAACGTCGCGCGTGTTTTCCATATGGAAATGCCACGTCTTTTCCCCTGCATGGGCCAGATGGCTGCCGGGGTCGGTTACGTCATGCGCCGTGCGGATCATCACGGTTGCGCGGCTGCGGGCGGCCTGCGCCAGTCGCGCACGTTCGGTCCGGGTCAGGACAGCGTCAGGGTTGAGCAGCGCGCCAGAACCCACCACCGTGAAATTCCACGGCACCGTGACCGTATAATCAAAGTCACCGTATTCCAGATAGAACTCCTGCCCCAGATACGGCAGCGTGTCCCAGCCACGATGGCTGTCATAGACGCACATGCGCGGATACCACTGGGCGATTTCATATATGTCGCCATCCTCGGTGGGCGTTACCGCCGTGCGGCCGCCCCATGGGCCGGGAATGGTGTAATGCCAGCGGATGCGCAGGCGCAGCCTGTGTCCATGTGGCAATGGGGCACCGGGCAGGGCAAGCTGCATGCGGGTGTCGGATATATGGGGCTGGAGCGGTATTTCGCGTCCTTCATGAAGGATGGCGACTGAATCGAGTGTAACCCCTTCGGTTGTCCGTGCATGGCGTTCGGGGTTGGCGAAACCCGCGCGGGAACGGGGGCGGTATATGTTCTGGTCCAGTTGCAGCCATAGCGTATCAAGGCTGTCGGGACTGTTGTTGGTATAGGTCAGGGTTTCCTCACCCGACAGGACATGGGTGGGCGTGTCGATCCGCGCATGGATCACGTAATCCGCCCGGTTCTGCCAGTAATCCGGCCCCGGCAGGCCGGAACCCGCGTTATAGCGTGTCGGGGCATCCGGCGGGGTCAGGGTGTCAAAGATCTGTCGCATGTCCATTGTGGAAACGTCGGGCGCCGCCTGCGCCCCCGTCACACAGCAGTAGCCCATGCTGATGAGGATGAGTGCGCGTTTTCCATATGCCATTTCCCGTGCCTCCCGCCTGCCATGGTTGCGGCACGGTAATGGATTGCGTCCCGGGCGCAAGGCTCCGCCTGATAGGCGTGGATAGGGTCAGACGACTTTCAGCCCGACAGTCACAAGGATCGCCGCCAGGATGAATCGCTGCGCCCGGTCAGGAACCAGCCCGATGCACAGGCTGCCCAGTATGATGCCCGGTATGGAACCGCACAGAAGCGAGGTCAGCAACGCGACATCGATATCCCCGATCCACCAGTGTCCCATGCCCGCGATGGCCGTCAGCGGCACGGCGTGGGCAATGTCGGATCCGACCAGCCTGCGGATTTCCAGCGTGGGATACAGGAAGATCAGCGCCGCCATGCCAATGGCCCCGGCCCCCACGGAAGACAGCGTGACCATGACCCCCAGCACCGCGCCCAGCACGGTGGTCAGCCGACCGGTCATGGCGGGGGACACACTGCCTGCCTTCTGTCGCGACAGTGTCTGCAACCGCTGGCGGAACAGGACACTTGGTGCGGTGATCAGCAGGGCGATGCCCAATGCCACGGAAATCACATGCGTCACCTGTGCCGAGGGACTGCCCGCCCAGTGCAGCATGCCGATTGTCAGGATGGTGGCGGGTATGCTGCCCATGGCCAGCCGTCCCACCACGCGCCATTCCACGGACTGGCGGCGGCCATGCGCCAGCGTGCCCACCGTCTTGGTCAGGGCCGCATACAGCAGGTCCGTGCCAACGGCCGATTGCGGATGTACCTTGAACAGCAGGATAAGCAGGGGCGTCATGAGCGACCCGCCCCCCACGCCCGTCATGCCGACAAGGAAACCGACACCTAGGCCGGAAAGCACGTAAAGCAGGTTGATCGATTCAGGCAGATGCATGGCGTGTGGGCTTCATGGCTCGATGGTCATTGATCAGGGGTATCGTCCATCCGGCAGGGAAAGGACCGTCTGCCCTGTCAGTTTCTGATCGCTGCATATGCAAATTACACCAAAAAATAAGTGCTTTTCGGAAATTGTCCACGATTGTTTATGTGCAATTTCGCGCAAGCACAAGACCGAACGGTGATATGGAGGGTCCATATTTTTGCACATAATCCGTGGAAATACGCAAAAACCCACGTTTTGCGCACATACCGGGGAATACCACGCGGGCGGGCAGCAAAAGCCGATGTGGCACGGTCATGGACCGGTGCCGGGCTTTTCCATCCGATGACTGGGGGAAAGAGCCGATGCGTTCGGCTGGACGTATTGTTATCAGGTCAGGCGGGAATACGCTTCCCGTGGCGGCATCAGGTGCACGGCCATGCCTGCCCATATCATATGGTGCAGCATGGCGGAAAAATCTCCGGTAACGCTGTTTCGGAACGCTTCAGGGGGCGCCGTCTTTCTGGCGAAAGGCGACGCCCGGAAACAGTCGGTCCGGACTGGCCGTCAGGGCAGGCGCGCCAGATGACCGGCCAGCAGGGACCACAGGCCATCGCTGTCCACATGCCGCAGGAAACGGGCATTCACGGGCCGGTCGGTCACGTGCCACCAGTCAACGGCCGTGGCGCCCTGCATCAGCGGGCCATCGACCTGCACCGATACATTGACCTCCCGCCCCGAAAACAGGTCTGGCGCCAGCAGCCACCCAATGGTGCAGGGATCGTGCAGGGGCGAGCCATCCCAGCCATATTTTTCCAGGTCAAAGCGTTCGGAAAAGCCCAGCATGCTGGCCGCTGCCTGCGCGCACCGCCCCGGCATGGCGCGCAGCTGTGCCAGACGGGGGGGCGTGACCAGGAACTGATGCGTTACATCCAGCGGCAGCAGCGTAAGCGGGATATGGCTGCGCAATACGATATCGGCGGCGTCGGGATCGGCGAACATGTTGAATTCGGCGTTTGGGGTAATATTGCCGCATTCGGAATAGGCCCCGCCCATGGACACGGCCTGTTCCACCCGCTGCGCGATATCCGGTGCCTTGACCAGCGCCATGGCAAGGTTGGTCATGGGACCCAGCGTGACCACCGTTATGGCGCCCGCAGGATGCGCGCGGATCGTGTCGATCAGGAAATCCACCCCGTGCTGTGCCTGTAGCGCGATGGTGGGGGCGGGCAGGGTGGGGCCATCCATGCCGCTCTGGCCATGCACATGCTCGGCGGTGATAGGGGTGCGGCGCAGCGGGCGCGCGCAGCCCGCATAAACCTTTATGTCCCTGCGCTCCGCCAGTTCCAGGATCTTGCATGCATTGGTTGCCGTCTGCGCGACCGGCACGTTGCCCGCCACGCTGACAATCCCCAGCACCTCAAGGTGGGGAGACGCCAGCGCCAGCATGATGGCAATGGCATCATCCTGACCGGGGTCGGTATCTATGATGATTTTACGCCTGTTTTCGGGCAATGGTCGTCTCTCCTGAAATAAGCTGGTCAATACTATGTCCATCATGGTCCCGTGTCAGCCCGCAGGGCAGGGATCAGCCATCATATCATGGCGGAAGTCCGTTTCCGTGCACTGTTCCGGTCCGCCTGCGCTCAGGCTGTCATGCAGTGACGGCCCGCCATCCCCCCGGGCGGCCATGGGCTGAAAATATCCCCGTTGTGGCGCAACCTGTTTTCATCGTGCCCGTTGCATGCTGACCCATGAATGGAGACATGCCATGTTCATGATTGAGGAAATGGGAACACCCCGGAACATCATTCCCTTCCGGCCTGCTTCGGTCGTGCCACGCCCCCCCATCGGTGATCCGGATCATGATCCCGGGCAGGGTGAACCCGATGAGAAGGAACCGCTGGACCTGCCCGAAGACCCCGGCCCGGATTATGATGAGGAAGAACCCATTGACCCGGACAAGGATGGACTGGTCGAACCGCTGGAACCCGATGAGGAGGACGAAGGCCCCGTGGCGGACTGAACCGGCATGCCGGCGTGACCTGCCCGGTTAAACGGAAAAGGGTTTTGACTCGATGGTTGGCGCATCGTAACATCGTGGCCTGCGTCATCCGGCCCTCCGGCCCCTGACGCCACGGCAACGGAGAGCGGAAACAGGTGCCTTCCCTGACATACCGGGTCATGTCACGCTGTGCCTGCCTGTTGCCCATCCTTCTGTTGCTGTTGTCCATGTTCCTGCCCGATGCCGGTGGGCGGGCTGGCGAGGTCGCAGGCCTGTCGCGCCCGCAGGCTCGCGCACGGGCGCAGGCCATGGCCACGCTGGGCCGGGACATGTTCCATGACCCGCGCCTGTCCGCATCGGGGCGCATGGCCTGTGCGTCCTGTCATGCGGACGCGCACGCCTTTGCGCAGACCAATGACAGGTCCGTGCAGGCTGGCGGCCATCGCGCCGTGCCGTCCCTGAAATACCTGCAGGACGTCCCCCAGTTTACCGGGCATTTTTATGACTCGGAAGATGAAGCCGATGAAAGTATCGATAACGGTCCCACCGGCGGCCTGACATGGGATGGCCGCGCCGACACCGTTCAGGCGCAGGCGGGCATCCCCCTGCTGTCGCCCTATGAAATGGCGAATGCCAGCAGGGCGGACGTGGTCCGCAGGGCCAGTGCCGCAGGCTATGGCGCGCGCCTTGACGCGCTGCTTCCGGCCAATAGCGATACGGATGCCCGCTTCGCCATGGTGGCGGAAGCCCTTGCGACCTACCAGCAGGATGAACGGCTGTTTTATCCCTATACCAGCAAATACGACGCGGTACTGGCAGGCCGGGCGCGACTGTCTGCTCAGGAAGCGCGTGGGTTGCGTCTGTTCGAGCAGGAAGACAAGGGAAACTGCGCATCGTGCCATATCAGCGCGCCGGGGCATGATGGCACGCCCCCGCAGTTTACCGATTACGGTTTCATCGCCCTTGGCGTGCCGCGTAATACGCATATCACGCTGAACCGTGATCCCGGCTATTTCGACCTGGGGCTGTGTGGTCCTGACCGCACGGACCTGCATGACCATCCGGAATATTGTGGCCTGTTCCGCACGCCATCGCTCCGCAACGTGGCGACGCGGCGGGTATTTTTCCACAATGGCGTCATGCATTCCCTGCGGCAGGCCGTGGCGTTTTATGCCCTGCGGGATACGCGGCCCGGGATGTGGTACCCGACCGGCGCGGATGGTCGCGTGCGCATGTATGATGATCTGCCCGTGCAATATCATGACAACATCAACATGGACCCGCCCTTTGGCCCCCGTCCCGGTAACAGGCCGGCGCTGTCGGATGCCGAAATTGATGACATCGTCGCGTTTCTCCGCACCCTGACCGACGGTTACGTCCGGCCCGATGGCAGAACGCCGTGACCGTCTGCCATTCGCCCCGCCCGGCGCGTGGGGACCAGAGGGCATGCGTGTGTGGCTTCCAACCCGCGCGGTCTTGGGGTACAGCAGGCCGGTCGGGGATACCGGCGCACGGGACAGGCGAGGGATCGTATGATGGAACAGAAACTCCGGGAAATTAACGGCGGCCGGACGCTGCTGATGAACGCGGGCGCCTTTTTCTGTGTCGTGGCGATGCTGGGGATCGCAAACCTGATCTGCCGCTTCGTGCTGCATACAGATGTGGTGTTCCTTATGCCGTGGCTGCTGGCGGCCACGGGGCTTTTTTTCTTCCTGCCTGCGCTCATGCTCTGGCTCATGACGGGGAAGCCGTCGGGGTCCTGAATGCGAAAGGAGCATAAAACGCCCGTCAGCCGATGGACATGCGCAGGGCACATGCCTATTGAGGCGTTATGTCTTCCATCGGATCCAATCGGGGCGTCAGGCTCGGCATAGATTTCGGCACGACCAACACTGTCGTGGTCCTGCTTGATGCGCAGGGACGGCCATATCCCGCGCGATTTTCCTTTCCCCATTATCCCCCCGCAGAAACCTGCCGCACCCTTTTGTGCCTGTGGCGGGAGGAGGGGGCGCCGGGACGCTCCGCCCTGCATGAAGCGATCGGGGCAGCGGCGATCGACGCCTATCTGGAAGACCCGGCGGACAGTCGGCTGATCATGTCCATGAAGTCCTACCTGGCGCAGGCATCTTTCCGTCAGACCCGCCTGATGGGACAGGTCATGACGCTGGAAATGCTGATCGCCAGTTTCCTGACATGCCTCATGCGCACGCTTGGCATCGATCCGGCCGATGTTACGGCCACGGTTGGCCGTCCGGTGCATTTCGCGGGTGAACGGCCTGATGATGCACTGGGGGAAGAGCGCCTGCGCGACAGTTTCCGCGCGGCGGGATTCCGCCATGTTGACGTGGCGCTGGAGCCCGAGGCGGCAGGCTGGCATTTCGCACGGCGGCTCGATGCGCCCGCTACCGTGCTGGTTGGTGATTTCGGCGGCGGCACCAGTGACTTTTCCATCCTTCGCTTTGATCCCGCCAATCTGCGCCATGCCACGCCACTGGGCTATGCCGGTGTCGGCATTGCGGGCGATCAGTTCGATTACCGTATCATTGACAATGTCATCGCGCCGGAACTGGGCCGTCATTCCACCTATCGCGTCATGGGGGGGCAGCCGCTGCCGGTTCCGGCCGAATGGTATGCAAGCCTCGGGCGCTGGCACCGTCTGGCGCTGATGCGCACCCCCCAGACATTGCGCGATATCGCGGATGTCGCCTGCACCGCGTCCGAACCCGACAGGCTGCATGCGCTGATGAACATTATTGATGACCAGCAGGGGCAGGCGCTGTATCGCGCGGTGGGGGCCGTAAAACGGGACCTGTCCACCGCTGACCGGGCGGTGCTGCGGTATGACCACCGCGACGTGCACATAAACCGTGAAATCACGCGCGCGGAATTCGAAGGCTGGATTGCCCCTGACCTGAAGCAGTTTGATGATGCGGTGGGGCTGGCGCTGGAACGGGCGCAACTGCCCGCGACCGCGATTGACCGGGTGTTTCTGACAGGTGGCACATCGTTCGTGCCTGCAGTGCGCGACCTGTTCAACCGCCGGTTCGGGGCGGAACGGGTGGATACGGGGAACGAATTCGTATCAGTTGCCGAAGGGCTGGCCCTGATCAACGCCTGAAGGTGAAATGAAAGCATAAAGGTTTCTGGTGAAACTTTTTTCAAAAAGCTTCGGGACATGTCGCCTTGCCAAAAAAACCGTTTCTCTGATTTCTCCTTGAACTTGTAAGCCATTTTCACAGGCTGCGATTGTCTTGGTCATCCATGGACAATCATGATCCGCCACTGTCAGTGGCCGTATGATCCGCGTCTTCATGAAGGGGAGAGAGTATGCCATGATCGGGCTGAAAGGTCGGCGGCATTATCAATCCCATGGCGGCTGCCTGTCATGCAGTCCAGTTGTGTTGCGACGGGCCGGGAATGGAGAGCATGTGCATGTGGGCTGAAGGCGGGGAAACGGGATGAAGAAGATTACATGGGCAATTGGCGTCATGGCAGGGGCGCTGGTCTGTGGCTGTATTGCCCGTGCCGGAAGTTCCCCCGATGTGCTGTGGCATATCGTGCATGAAAAATGCACGGTGCAGGCGAATGCCGGCCCGTGTGAGGAAGCCGATACGCATGCCGGTTACGCCGTGCTGAAGGACCGTGTCGGGGTCGGGCAGTACCTGCTGATCCCGACGGAACGGGTCACAGGTGTGGAAGATCCCCTTGTTACGCGTCCGGACGCGCCGGATTACTTTGCCTACGCATGGCGGCAGACGGCCCGTGTCAATGGCAGGCTGCCCCATCCGCTACCGCCAGAGGATATGTCCCTGGCCATCAATTCGGCCTACGGACGTAGCCAGAACCAGTTGCATATCCATGTCGATTGCATCCGTCCCGATGTCAAGGTGGCGCTGCACTGGGCATCGCCGCGCCTTGGGCGCGACTGGACCGCCCTGCCACTTGCCGGGCATGCCTATCGTGCCCGTCTGGTCAGTGTGGGGGATCTGTCAGGTGCGCGGCCCTTCGGGCTGCTGGCGCACGATCTGGCGGACCCGACACGGGAAATGGGACAGCATACACTGGTTGTCACCGCCATCAGGCAACCCGATGGGCAGACGGCTTTCGTGATGCTGGATGACCGTGTTGACATCGCCCATGGCGATCTTGCGTCAGGCGAAGAACTGCAGGACCACGAGTGCCGGATACAGCATTTCCCCTGATTCCGCAGGGCAGGAATTTCATGTGGATAACCAGATAGGTCCTGTTCACATTTTCCTATAGTCGGGCCGCAGGGAACCCGTTAGGGCAGGAAGCCATTGTACTGTCCGGGCCGGGTAAGGCAGGACAGGCGTGCTGTCGTTTCTTTCTTCAATCCGGACCCGTTGTGACCAAGGAAATACATATGTCTGGTGTTCCCCTTCCATTTTCAGGAAAAGTAGCCGTAGTAACCGGCGCCGCAGGTAATATCGGCCTGGCGGTGGCGACCCGTCTGGCCAGTCAGGGCGCTGATCTGGCGCTGTTGGATGTTGATGCGGCCAAGCTGGAACAGGCGCGTGCGACACTGCTTGAACATGACGTGCGCATTAATATCTATACCTGCGACGTTACGAATGATGAACAGGTCCGTCAGACGGTCGAAACCGTGGTGGCGGAACTGGGACAGATCGACTTTCTGTTCAACAATGCCGGTTATCAGGGGGCTTTCGCCCCGATACAGGATTATCCCGCAGCCGATTTCGCCCGCGTCATGCAGATCAACGTGTGCGGCGCGTTCCATGTGCTCAGGCATGTTGCACGGCATATGGTCGCGCGTAAATCTGGCGGAATCGTCAATACCGCCAGCATGGCGGGCGTGCAGGGACCGCCCAACATGGCGGCGTACGGGGCATCCAAATTCGCCATCATCGGCCTGACCGAAGTGGCGGCAAAGGACCTGGCCCCATACAATATCCGTGTCAACGCCATAAGCCCCGCCTTCATGGGGCCGGGCGTCATGTGGGAGCGGCAGGTGGAGCTTCAGGCGAAGGCCGGAAGCCAGTACTTCTCCACCGATCCCAAGGAAGTGGCGCAGCAGATGATCGGCAGCATCCCCATGCGGCGCTATGGCAACATTAACGAAATTCCCGGCGTGGTGACGTTCCTGTTCAGTGATGATTCCAGTTACATGACCGGCGTCAACCTGCCCATTTCCGGCGGTATCTGACCGGTCAGTCCCGGCAGGCTGTCAGAATGAGCTACAGCCTGCCGTAATGGACAGTCCGACGGACTGCTGCTGGAAACGGGTGCGGTAGTCCTGCCGGATGGCCGCGATGCGGTCGGACAGGTCAGGGATCGGTGGGGTGACAATCCAGATGATATGGCTGGGTTCATGCCCGATCCGTCCTGTTTCACGATCCTGCCACTGTCCGTCTGCCTGGAATACCGACAGCCCGGCGGGAAAGCGCGGCGTTACGGTATCGCGCAGGAAGTCACTCCATTCCTGTTTGGTAATTTTTTTACCGTGCGGACGATACATCCCGAACATAAGCGATACCCGCAGGCCCATCTGACCATGTACCGCAGAACAGGTCGATCCCAGCATGTCGGGTGCGGCGGCTGGCGGGGCGGCTGTCAGCAGGTCACGCGCCATGGCGGCGTGTGCCCATCCCGGTATTGCCAGTGCCGCAAGCACGACCGGCATGAAACGCCGGTTATGCCAGCGTGGTGACGTGATGGGTGGAACGTTCTGGCGCGTCATTGTCTATTCCGATGTTATTCAGGGCCTTGTTACGGAAACAGGATAATATGTCCTGCGCCCCTTGACCAGAGTATCGGGATGACGCCAACCATCCTGATCGCGCATGGTTTTTTTTCCACCAGCGGATGGCCATGTCCCTGGTTTCATGCATGTCAGGGCATGCAGGGCGGATGCGGAAACACGATATGTCTGCTCCGCACCCGTTTCAAAAGACAAATACAGTCTGCACGTCCTGAAGATATGTGTGGTGCAGGTTTTTTCAAAAATCTCCATAAAACGTCGCCTTTAAAAATATAAGGCGACGCCGGGAACTCTTATATTTCAGCATTATGTTATTTTTTAACGCCTCTTTCCACAATGCAGGACCGCATGGCGTTATGCTGGCGGGACACGATACATGGCACACAGCTTGTTGCCGGTCGGGTCGCGCAGGTAGGCAAGGTAGAGGTCGCCTGATTCATGGTGACGAATGCCCGGCGGGTCTTCGCATGTTACGCCGCCATTGGCCACGCCCGCCGCATGCCACGCGCGCACGGCGTCTTCCGAACGGGCATGAAGGCCGATCGTCCCGCCATTGGCGGCGGTGGCAGGCTGGCCATTGACCGGCTTGGTCACGACCAGGCGGCCGGTGCGATCGGCATAGACCAGACGCCCCTTGGCATTGATTTCCGACGGCGGCACATCGAGGGCTTCAAAGGTGCTGTCATAGAATTTCTTCGAGGCTTCAATATCGTTCGAACCGATGACGATATGGGTAAACATGAAAGTTTCCTCTGTTCTGTCCGGATGCGATCATGACATAGGCCACGACAGGGCGGCAACCGCGTCACGGCGGGGAATAAGCGTGGACCGGGGAGCAATTTTTTGTAACAATACCGGATGGGATCAGCGATCAGGCTGATCAGTGACCTGACATGTTTGCGAAAAAAGGAAAACCATGCGTCTTATTGCTTCACTGGCCGTCGTGACCGGACTGGTTGCAGCACCACTTGGCGCGCATGCGGCATCGCTGCATACGGACTGGGAAAAATACAAGGCAACCCGTGCGTTCAATCATCTGTCCGCTGATGGCCAGCGCGCGATGGCTGATATCCTGAATGCAAAGCAGACCCTGGATGCAGGCCAGACCGATGCCGCCATTCCCGCGCTGTATGACGCGACAAAGCGCCTGACCGCCGCAGGCAAGGCGAATGGCAGGTTCATGGCCGCTGAAAACAGCCTGCAGCCAGCCCCCCGGCATCCCGCCCCCAGCGGGCATGTAGCGGGCACGACGCCGGTCGCATGGCTGCCGGTTGGTGGTGAAGTTATTGGCAGCGAAACGCTGGCGCCGGAAAAGAAGGCCGCCATTTCCACCGCCAATGCCCAGCTGAAGGCAGGCAAGACCCAGCAGGCTGCGCAGACGCTGCAGGTCGTGGCGGAAGATGCCGACTTCATCATGGCGATCGCGCCGCTGGACCAGACGCTGGGCGCGGTTAACCGTGCCACCGTCTTTACCGAAGCCCGCCATCCGCAGGAAGCATCAGCGGCGCTGCAGCAGGTTCTCGACAGTCTTGTCTTCGTATCGGAAGACTTTGCTGAAACGGCCATCCCCGATCAGGGGCGCAGGCAGGCCCCGGCCAGTAAATAACCGGCCAGCCAGGCCGGGCGCCCCGCCATGTGCAGGGCGCCCGGAGACGGGCGTCATTCCTCCCCGCCCACTTTTTTCTTCTTGCGCTCGGCGTCCACGCTCAGACGCTGGAACACGCCAAGGGATATGACAATCGCCGTCGCCACCACCAGCAGGCTGGCGGGATACAGGATATCGGATGGCGCGCCGGTATTGGTTTCAAAAACACCAACCAGCCCTTCTATGAATACCGCGATGATGATGGTGGTAATGAATTTGGTGAGGCTGGCGCGTGCTTCGCCCAGACTTTTCTTGCCGCTTGTCTGTATGACCTCCTCTTCCACGAAATATTTCGCCACGTCGAACACCGCGACTGCAATCACGACATAGCTTATGGCCTGCAATATGGCGTTCCGCCCCGCATGCCACGAATGACCCAGCGCGGACAGCAGGTCGATCATGCCGAATGTCAGGAGCAGGAGCGCCAGCAGCATGAGCATGACACTTGCGCAGGCAAAGGCGAAGCGTGACAGATGTTGCATTGAGTGGTTCCGTCATTCCTGTGGGCGGGTTGTGCAGGTGACTTTTCGGGCCGGGGCGTGCCCGGGGTCGCGCTGACAGTCATAGCCTGTCTTTTCACATGCTTTCCGCCTGCAACGGTTTCAAGGGAAGAATGGGGGACGTTCCGGTTTTTATATTATGAACCCGATACCCAATTCATAAACCAGTGATGTAATATTATTTTTTTATTTTGATGGATGGCGCCGGAACCGTCCACGCCCTGTTCCGTTGATCTGTTTACAGCGTGGGTATGCACGATTGCTTCCCCATCATGGCTCCGGTCGGGGCCGGGGAAAAACAAGGATCTTATAAGGCAACCGCGCTGTAAAAAGGTGAACGATCATGGTTTATCGCATCAACCAGCGCGAACGCACCAGTCTGACAGCAATGGCCTTCACCGACCGTCATGGCGGCGCGGCTGCGCACAAGCCGGGCAACTGCGTCGATGCTTCCCGGCATGCGGCGGCAGCCGACTGCCGGGGTGGGCGGTACGATGCGGGCTACGGCTGCGAAAAATCCTGAACGGAACGGGCGGTCCCTTTGCGGGGTCCGCTTTTTTTTGGGGGAAAACCGTCAGCCTGCCCGTATGTTCCGATGCAGCCGACGGTGCCCCTGCTTTCCATATCTGATTGTCCGGCCGGGATATTCATGAACGTGCCGGGCAGCATGGTCCCTGTGCCGACCTACCGCAATGGCGGGGCCGTTGTGCGCGATCATGTCCATTTTCAACCATCTGGAGTAATCCCAATGAAGAAAAGCATGATGGCAATGCTGGGGTTGGCGATATGCATGTCCGCTCCCGCCGTGGCGCAGTCCATACCCGAAAAGACGGGGGTCAATTCCCTTATGGGCATTGCCCCGCGAACGGAGGATTTCATCAAGCTCGCCACAATCAGCGACATGTTTGAAATCCAGTCCAGTGAACTGGCGCTGCAGGGCAACAGCCCGGCCCTGACGTCATTCGCCACGCAAATGGTCGAAGACCATAAAAAGACATCCGCCGCCCTGCAGGACCTTCTGCGCAGCGGTAATGTGCAGGTACAGCCGCCAACCGCGCTTGATGAAAGCCATCAGGATGAACTCGACAAGCTCAAGGGCCTGCATGGCCGTGATTTCGCGCTACAGTACAGAACGGACCAGATTTCAGGGCACGAGGATGCCGTCTCCCTGTTCCGTCGCTATGCTGAACATGGTGAAAACGCATCCCTGAAAACATGGGCGGCCAATACGTTGCCCATGCTTGAAAATCACCTGCGGGCGGCAAGATCCCTTCCGCAATAGATGACGGGATATCGTGTTCGTGTCCATGCTGCTCCGTTGGCTGCAACTTTTCGCAATGCATGATGCTGAACCCGGATATCGGGCAAAGGATGGTTCCAATGAAGTATTCATCCGATGGAAATCCGCGCGACGGGCGTGCTCCTGTCAATCCCACCAACGCCCCGCCATTCACAACGCCTGAACAGAAACGGCATGGTTTTATTGTCGGGTGCATGGTCGTGTTCTTTGTCACGCTGATCGCCATGGTATGCTGGTTCTTTCCACAGATCCCGCTACCCAGATTCTGATACGCTGGCATGAACATGACGACATGCATGACACGAATGCCGGCCCCATACAGGGCTGGCATTTGTCCGGTTCCTGCCACATCCACCTGATCCATCCCGGCATCACCGGTTCGACCGGACGCCCCTGGCCGGATGTCGTGGCCTACGCAATTTTACGCAATGGACCTGTCATGCAGGGTCTGTAAGGTTACGGTAGTCGGATCTGGATGGAAGTGGAGTTTGTGATTACGCCTCTCCAGCGTGCAAGAGGGCAGTTCGGGCTGGACGTCAGGGCCGATGGTTCGCGCACGCGCATGGCCGACCTGGTGCAGGCGGGATGCTGTCGCCTGCTGTTTCCGCGTATCGTGGGGCAGGGGATGGAGGCCGCGACCGTCAACATATCCGGTGGCGTTGCCGCAGGCGACCGTATCGAGGGCCACCTTGCCTGTGGCGAGGGAACGGACCTGCTGGTGACATCGCAGGCGGCGGAGCGGATCTATCGCGCCCGTCCCGATGACGCGCCAGCTGAAATCGCGGTTTCATGCCATGTTGCCGCTAATGCGCGGCTGGAATGGCTTCCGCATGGCACGATCTTCTTTGATGGCAGCCGCCTCCACCGTCACATGACGGTGGACATGGCCGGCTCCGCCTCCTTCCTTTTTCTGGAAAACCGGATATTCGGCCGCAGGGGCTCGGGTGAGCATCTGTCGCGGCTGGGCGTGCGCGACCGGCTGTCCATCCGGCGGGATGGCGAACTGCTGTTGGAAGACATGCTGCGGCTGGACAGCACGGATGTTTCGGCCCTGCTGGCGCAACCCGCCGTCATGGGCGGACAGGGGGCTGTTGCGACCCTGGTGCTGGTCAGCCCGCAGGCCATGGACCTGCTGCCTGCGCTGCGGTCGCGGCTGACTGCCCCCGAATGTGCGGGGTTTGCCGCCTCCGCGTGGAATGGCATGCTGGTGGCAAGGGGGCTGGCCCCCGGCGGGTGGCCGCTGGAGGTCGCGGTGCGGCACATCCTGCCCGTGCTGCGCGACGCACGGCCCATGCCGTCCACGTGGCGGTCATGATGATGGAGGCGCCGGACAGGCGCACAAGGGAACGGATCGATACATGAAGCTGACACCGCGGGAAAAGGACAAGCTGCTGATTTCCATGGCGGCCATGGTGGCCCGGCGCAGGCTGGACCGTGGCGTGCGCCTGAACTACCCCGAGGCCGTGGCCCTGATTACCGACCACGTGGTGGAAGGCGCACGCGATGGGCTGAGCGTGGCCGAACTCATGACCAGTGGTGGCCATGTGCTGACGCGCGCGCAGGTCATGCCCGGCGTGGCCGAAATGATCCATGATGTACAGGTCGAAGCAACCTTTCCCGATGGCACGAAGCTGGTGACAGTCCATGACCCGATACGCTGACCCCCTGCCCGAAGGCGCCGTGCCGGGCGAGATCCTGCCTGCCAATGGTGACATCACCCTGAATGAAGGGCAGCCGCGTCGTGTGCTGCGCGTCATCAATACCGGTGACCGCCCCGTGCAGGTCGGCAGTCACTACCATTTTGCCGAGGTCAATCCCGCCCTGCATCTTGACCGTGCGCAGGCACTGGGCTGGCGGCTGGATGTGCCATCCGGCGGCGCGGTGCGGTTTGAGCCGGGGCAGGAGCGCGATGTGACGCTGGTCCCCCTGCGTGGGCTGCGGCGTGTGATCGGTTTCAGGGGCGATGTGATGGGGAGCGTGGGCGAATGACCCGTCTTGCACGGCATGACTACGCAGGCCAGTTCGGTCCGACCACGGGCGACCGCGTGCGGCTGGCGGATACGAACCTGCTGGTGGAGGTGGAAAAGGACTTCACCACCTATGGCGAGGAAGTGCGCTTTGGCGGGGGCAAGACCATCCGTGATGGCATGGGCCAGTCACAGGCCACCCGCGCGCAGGGAGCGGCGGATACCGTCATCACCAACGCGCTGGTTATAGACCACTGGGGCATCGTCAAGGCCGATGTGGCACTGCGTGACGGACGGATCGCGGCGATCGGCAAGGCGGGCAACCCGGACATCCAGCCCGGGGTGGACATCATCATCGGTCCGGGCACGGAAATCATTGCGGGGGAAGGGAAGATCCTGACCGCCGGTGGCATGGACAGCCACATTCACTTCATCTGCCCACAGCAGATTGAGGAAGCGCTGGCCTCGGGCATCACCACCATGCTGGGTGGTGGTACGGGACCGGCCACGGGCACGGCGGCCACCACCTGCACGCCGGGGCCGTGGCATCTGGCCCGCATGCTGCAGGCGGCCGACGCGTTTCCCGTCAACCTGGCTTTTGCGGGCAAGGGCAATGCCTCCCGCCCCGAAGGGCTGGAGGAAATGGTCCGCGCCGGGGCGAGCTGCCTGAAACTGCATGAGGACTGGGGCTCCACCCCCGCAGCCATCGACTGCTGCCTTGGTGTTGCCGACCGGATGGACGTGCAGGTCATGATCCATACCGACACGCTGAACGAAAGCGGCTTTGTGGAAGATACGATTGCAGCCTTCCAGGGGCGCACGATCCATGCCTTCCATACCGAAGGGGCAGGCGGTGGCCATGCGCCGGACATCATCAGGGTGGCGGGACTGCCCAACGTTCTGCCGTCTTCCACCAATCCCACGCGGCCCTATACGCGCAATACGCTGGATGAGCATCTGGACATGCTCATGGTCTGTCATCATCTTGACCCCAGGGTGCCGGAAGATATTGCGTTTGCCGAAAGCCGCATCCGGCGCGAGACCATCGCGGCGGAGGACATTTTCCACGACATGGGCGTACTGTCGATGATGTCATCCGACAGTCAGGCCATGGGCCGGGTCGGCGAAGTGCCGCTGCGTACGTGGCAGACCGCCCACAAGATGAAAAGCCAGCGTGGTGCGCTGCCGGGCGATGGCGCGGCGGACAACAACCGCGTCAAACGCTATATCGCCAAATACACCATCAACCCCGCCATCGCCCATGGCCTGTCGCATGAAGTCGGGTCCATCGCGGTGGGCAAACTGGCCGACCTGGTATTGTGGGAGCCTGCTTTTTTTGGCGTGAAGCCAGATCTTGTCATCAAGGGTGGGGCCATCGCCTATGCCATGATGGGCGACCCGAACGCCTCCATCCCCACGCCACAGCCGGTTCATGGCCGCATGATGTTTGGCGGCTATGGCGGTGCGCTGACGCATACAAGCCTGACCTTCGTGTCAAACGCGGCCCTTGAAGATGATATCGGCCGGAAACTTGGCCTGCGTAAAAGCCTGTCCGCCGTTTCCAACACGCGCGGCGGGATTGGCAAGCGCAGCATGATCCATAACGATGCCATGCCGCATATCGAGGTTGATCCCGAAACGTATGAAGTGCGTGCCGACGGCGTGCTGCTGACATGCGAACCTGCCGACATCCTGCCCATGGCCCAGAGGTATTTCCTGTTCTGATGACCCGTGTTGCCGAAATCCTGCCAGCAGGTAGCTGGACACCGACTGATGCGACGGATGTGTTCGCAGCTGATTACGAAGGCCGCCATCGTCGGCGCATGATGCTGCCCCTGCGGTCGGGCGGCAGGGTGCTGCTGGAACTGGACCATGCCCGGCTGCTGCATGATGGCGAGGGCCTGCGGCTGGAGGATGGCCGTATCATACGGGTCGAGGCCGTGCCGGAAGACCTGATGGAAGTCACGGCGCACGATGCGCTGCACCTGCTGCGGCTGGCGTGGCATCTGGGCAACCGGCACCTGCCTGCGGCCATTGGGGAACGATGCATTCTGGTGCGTTATGACCATGTCATTGCCGATATGGTCCGTGGCCTTGGCGGTCATGTGCGCAACGTGCAGGCCCCCTTTGATCCCGAAAGCGGGGCCTATGCCGGGCGGACGGGCACGCATGGTCACGACCATGCCCATTCCCATGATCACGCCAGCGGCCATCACCATCATCCACATGACTGAACACGCGCCGGTCGGGCAGGATTTCCTGCGCCTGCTGTCATGGGTGTCACCCGCGTTTCCCACGGGCGGCTACGCCTACAGCCATGGGCTGGAATGGGCGGTCGAACGCGGCGCCGTGCGCGATGTGGAGACGTTGTGCGCATGGATCGGCGCCCTGTTGCGGCACGGCAGTCTGGGCAATGACCTGATCATCATGCATGCGGCATGGACTGCTGGCGCGGATGACGCGCGCCTGCGCGACATTGCCCGGTTCGCCTGCGCCTGCGCGTCATCACGTGAGCGGTATGAGGAAACAGTCTATCAGGGCGAAGCCTTCCTGCGTGCCGCAGGGGTATGGGATGTCGTGCCACCGAAGGCTGCGATGGCGGGCGTGCGCTGGCCCCTGCCGGTGGCGCAGGGACTTGTTTTCCGCCGTGGGGGCGTTGCGTGCGGGCAGGCCATGCTGTCGGGCGGGTATGCGGCGGTGGCTGCCCTTGTCTCCGCCGCTGTAAGGCTGGTGCCGCTGGGGCAGACGGACGGGCTGCGTGCACTGTCCCGGCTGGAATCCGTGCTGGCGGAAACCGCGCGGCGCGCGCAGGACCGGACGCTGGAAGATGTTGGCGGGGCCTGTTTCGGCTCCGACCTTGCGGCCATGCATCATGAAACTCAGGAAACGAGGTTGTTCAGGACATGACAAAGGCAGAACACGGTCCGCTGCGCGTTGGTATCGGTGGCCCGGTCGGCACGGGCAAGACGGCACTGATGGATGCGCTGTGCCGCCGTTTTCGTGATGACTACAATATCGCCGCCATCACGAATGATATCTACACGCGCGAGGATGCGGAGTTCCTGACCCGCGCGGGTTCGCTGCCGCCCGAACGGATCATGGGGATCGAGACCGGCGGCTGCCCGCATACCGCCATCCGGGAAGACGCCAGCATCAACCTTGCAGGCATTGCCGAACTGACGGACCGCTTTGCGGGGCTGGATCTGGTGCTGGTGGAAAGCGGGGGGGATAACCTTGCCGCCACCTTCAGCCCCGAACTGGCGGACCTGACCATTTATGTCATCGATGTCTCGGCAGGTGACAAGATCCCGCGCAAGGGTGGCCCCGGCATTACACGCAGTGATCTGCTGGTCATCAACAAGATCGATCTTGCGCCGCATGTCGGCGCGGACCTCGGCGTCATGGATCGTGACAGCAGGCGCATGCGTGGCGAGCGGCCTTTCGTGTTCGCCAATATCCGCGCAGGTGACGGGGTGGAGGCGATTGCACGTTTCATTATCAGTCACGGTGGCCTTTGACATCGCCGTGACGTGACGATCGCGGCGTTTCCTGTGCCCTGATCCCATCCCCAATCCGGCATGGGGCGGGCAGGGTGCCGGATATATCTGTACTGACTGATTATTTTCATGAATGGCCGGGCACGCGCCCCGTTCCACGCAGCGCCGCGGGACGGGGCGCATGCATGTGGATTATGCCACGCAGGCGCGGAAAAAGGCCAGAAAAGGGTCGTTCTAAGTAATTTCACGCATCCCGCACTTCCGATGCAATTTCGTAATATTTCCCTGTCGCCAGCCAGTGACCGCAGCCACAAGGGGATATTCATGATTGCGCCTGTATCCCGGTTTATGACGGACCGGAAGAAAAGACTGCTTCGTTGCGGCAGTATCCTGTCGGCCTGTGCCGTCATCGGTGTCGCCGCAACGCAGCAGGCCCGCGCGGGGGCAACCGTCAATTTTGGCAAGGACCAGTTCTTTACCCTTGGCCTGGGGGTCAAGGCGCAGTACCTCAGCCACGACACCACCATGCCCAAAAATGGTGACGCCGCCAGTGCGGACGACCTGCGTATCTACATGGGCGCGCAGTTCCACAAATACGTCAAATCCACCCTGAACCTTGAACGCCTGCGCGACGGGAACTGGAACGTGCTGGACGGCATCCTGCAGGTCGAACGGTGGAAGGCGTTCAATATCTGGGGCGGCCGGATGCTGACGCCCAGTGACCGCTCCAACCTTGATGGCCCGTATTTTCTCAGCACTTTCGCCTTTCCGATGGTCGCGCAATATCCCGGCGCGTGGTCGGGACGTGATGATGGCATTGCCGTGTGGGGCAAGCTGCTCAAGGACCATTTCCGTTATGTCGCGGGTGTTTACCGGGGGCATAACTGGGTCAGGGGCGGTTCCAACTATGGCGAACATCCCCTGTTCGCCGCCCGGATGGAATACAACTTCCTCGATCCCGAACCCTCGGCTGCCTATTACACCGCAAGCACCTATTACGGTAAGGCGGACATCCTCGCCATCGGCCTTGCCGGACAGTACGAAACCGATGGCGTGGGCACTGCCGAGCAGAAGGGCGATTACAAGGCGTGGAACATTGATGGCCTGTTTGAAAAACGGATCGGCAAGGAAGCCCGGGGCGGCGTCTATACGCTGGAAGGGGCATATTACCAGTATTATACCGGCGGCGTGAAGGACATCGCCGCAGGCTATGGGCAGAGATCAGCCGATTACGGCAATGTGGGCGGCATAAATGATGGCACGGCGTTCCTTGCCAGCACGGCGTACCTCATTCCCTACAGGCTGGGCTGGGGGCGCATCCAGCCGCTGGTGCGTTATCAGGAATTCCGGTTCCGGAAGGACATGTACGGGCCCGGCCACCCCAAGACCACGCAGTTCGATGCTGGCGCCAATTATGTCATGGACGGGCACAACCTGCGCTTTACCTTTGATTATGCCCGCTACAAGCCCCAGGGGGCGCGTGCCATCGGTGCCTTCCTGCTGGGCATGCAGTTCCAGTACTGACGCCGTCTTGCCAGTCACATTATTGAAAAGGCGGGCAGGCTGCCGCCACCGCCGGGAGATATCCGAATGCTGATCTTCACGCGACAGGTCATGGGTGCCGCTGTCATGCTGGCCTGCGGGTGCGCGCCGGTCATGGTGCATGCGGCGCCGAAGCCCGCGCCCGAAACGCTGGATTGCCGCCACCTGCTGGTGGAAGACGTGCGCCTGTCCGACCGCCTGGATGTATTGCAGCACAGCGAAGCCAGCGCCGTTGCAAAGGATGCGGCACCCGAGGAAAAAGGCTTTTTTGTAAAGTTTGACCCCGTGCCGGGCTTCGGCATCATGAAGGGGGCCACCCTTACCCCTGCAGGTCATCCCATTCAGGAGGATGCGACCGAGCGCAGTCTGGACAGGGTACGGCAGAAACTGGCGGATGTGCGCCGCTACGAACAGCGTAAGCTGTGTCCGGAGGTCAATGCCCCCGACATGCAGCAGGAACGGCTTTCCGATGAAGGCGCGCGCACGGCCCGGTAAGGGGCAGTTGCTATCCCTCCTGCAGCAGGCGCGATGCGGTGGCCGCGGCCGCCGCGCGCGTACTCAGGCCGGTCTTGTTGTAGATCTGCTCGATATGCTTGTCGATCGTGCGCGGGCTGACCTGCAGGATGTCGGCAATGTCGCGGCTGGTCTTGCCGCGCGATATCCATAACAGCACTTCCGCCTCCCGCGCGCTCAGGCCCAGCCGGTCGCGCAGTATCTTTTCGGGAAACAGGGCCTGTCGGGCAATGCGCAGCAGCAGTTCGTCCGGCCCGGTGGCGCCGACCAGCGTCAGGACAAACGCGTTTTCCCCCATGCTCTGGCGCATCAGCACGCCACCGGGCGCGGGCAGCGTGTCGGGCAGGGGAATGGCGGCCCCCGTCATGCCCGCCAGTTCATCCAGGATCAGCCGGGCCTGCGGGGTGGCCCACAGCACGGCGCCGGTGCGGCTGGTGGCGAACAGGAAACGCCCGGCATGGTCGAGCGCGCCATGGGCGGAACGGATGCGCGCCGCCGCTTCCATCCGCACGCCAATGCGGGCCATGACTTCCTCCAGCCGCAACGGTTTTGTCACGTAATCCGCGGCGCCGGCCTCAAAGGCGCGGATGACGTGTTCCGTCTCGGTCAGGCCGGTCATGAAGATGATGGGCACCGCAGTCAGCCGCATGTCATGGCGCAGGGCGGCGCACACATCCCACCCGTTCATGCCGGGCATGAGGGCATCGACCATGACCAGGTCGGGCACGGTGCGCGCGGTCACTTCCAGTGCCGTACTGCCGGACTGCGCCAGCAGGACGGTATAGCCGCCTTCCGCCAGTTTCTCATCCATCAGGCCAAGTACGGCAGGGTCGTCATCAATGACGAGGACGGTCTTGCGCGATGTATCGGGCGTTGTCATGGCGCGGGTGGCTCCAGATGATGGCGCAGGGCTTCCAGTTGATAGGCGGCGGCAAGTTCACACAGCGGCGCGATGGCCTCACGCAGGGCGGGATTTTCGGTCTGGAGCGTAAGGAGACGCTCACGCACGCGCCGCATGTTGCCGCCATTGAGCAGCGCCAGAAGCGCCTCACGCTCCGCCTCCGGCAGTGCTGTCGCGGGGATCGTCGGCCCATCGGCCGTTTCAGCCGTATCGACTGTCGGGAAATTCCATGACAGGTCAAGCATCCGCCCGATTTCGGTCACAAGCACGGACAGATTCACCGGCTTGCCCAGCACGGGACAGTCATCAAGCGAGGGGACATGCCGGTTCGCGCTTTCCACCAGATTGCCGGTCAGGAACATGATCGGCACGGCGGCAAAGGGCGACTGCCGTATGCGCAGCGCAAGGTCGCGTCCGTCCATGCCCGGCATGGACAGGTCCAGCAGCAGCAGGTCCGGCCGCACGAAGGGCAGGCGGTCAAGACATTCCGTGCCACTTTCCGCGCCCTCGAACACGAAGCCGCACCGTTCAAGGATTTCGCGCATGATCAGCCGGTGTTCGGCATTGTCATCCACCACCAGCACGGTGCGCAAGGGCCCGTCATACCCGACCGGGAAGGCCGGTAGCTGCGGGGCAAGTTCCACCTGCCGGTCCGACAGCATCAGGCGCACGCGAAAGCGCGATCCTGCGCCCGGCGTGCTGGTAAATGTCAGTTCACCGCCAAGGATTTCCGTCAGCAGTCTGGTAATGGTCAGCCCCAGCCCGGTGCCCGGCACGCCCGCGCTGCCACTGCCGCGCTCGAAGGGTTCGAATATGCGGCCATAGTCTTCTTCCGCAATGCCGGGGCCGGTGTCGGCTATGATGAATTCCGCGATCTGCCCGTGCCAGCGCGCCGTGAATGTCACGCTGCCACGGCGGGTGAACTTGACCGCGTTGGACAGCAGGTTGAGCAGGATCTGGCGCAGGCGGTGTTCGTCGCACGTCACCACGGCGGGTAGGTAGCCGGGTTGCCAGATCAGATTCAGCCCCCTGGCCATTGCCTGCGGGCGGATCATCTGGGCGACGGATTCAAGGAAGGCGGGCAGGGCGATGGTATCGGCATGGAGTTCGATACGTCCGGCCTCGATGCGCGATATGTCCAGCAGGCCGGACAGGATGCTGGTGATGTGCTCGCCACTTTCACGCATGATGCCCAGCGCCTTGTGACGTTCGGGCGGCAGGCGCGCATCATGCTGCAGAAGCTGGATGTAGCCCATGATGGCGTTCAGTGGCGAGCGGATTTCATGGCTTATGCCACTGATATAACGGGTTTTGGCCAGACTTGCCGCTTCCGCTTTTTCCCGTGCCAGCTTGAGGGCATGGTCGGTACGGCGGCGGGCACGGATTTCGTTCATGAGCAGGCGCGTCTGGTGCAGTGTTTCATGCGTGGCGGTGCGTCGGCCTTCCTGCGCCATGACCAGCAGCCACGCCCCGACGGCGCAGGCCACGAATACAAGCAGCACCGTGCCATTCCATGGCTGCCCCATCCGCCATGCCACCAGCCCGAGGCCAAGCGTGATACCGCCCAGCATGAGCGAAAACCGCCCGCCTGGCGCCATCACCCGGCGGCGCAGCGCGGGCGGCAGGATGCGCAGGGGGGCGGCCATCTGCCGGTTCATGCGGGTGGAGACCGGCTTGCAGCGATCGCGGCAGCGTCCGTCAAGCGAGCAGCACAGCGAACAGATCGTGCCGCCATAAGCAGGGCAGGGCGCCATGTCCTCCGGTTCGAACGTATGTTCGCATATGACGCATGTCATGGCCGGGCGGCTGTTCCAGTCGGCTGGCTGCCGGCGCGCCAGATAGGTGCGGCCATGGGTCAGCCATGCCAGCAGGGGGGCCGTGAGGCAGGCTGCCGCCAGCGTAAGGAACGGGGCATAGGCGCTGGCGTAAATGCCAAAGACCCCCAGGTAGGCGGCCATGCCCAGACCCGCCGCCAGCCCCCATGCACCCAGCCCCACAATATTGAAATCCGGCAGCAGCGCCCGCTTGAACTCCACCAGCGCGGGGCTGAGGCCAAGCGGCTTGCATATGGTCACGTCCCCCAGGATCGCGCCAATCCACGCACATGCCAGCACGCCATACAGCGTGATGCCGGTCTGGATGGTGCTGACCAGCCCCGCTTCCATCAGCACAAGGGCGATGGCGACATTGAATACGACATAGAACACCCGCCCCGGATGGGTATGCGTCAGGCGCGAGAAGAAATTCGACCATGCCAGCGACCCGGCATAGGCATTGGTTATGTTGACCTTGACCTGCGCCAGCGCGACCAGCACGACCGTCAGGAACGTGGCCAGTGGGGCCGGCGTGAACGTGCCCCATGCAAAGCGGTACATAAGGCCGGGCTGCACCGCCTGCGTTGCGGAAAAACCGGCCCGCAGGATGATCCATGCAAGGAATGATCCCGCCAGCAGCTTGAACGCGTCCAGCACCACCCAGCCCGGCCCCCCCAGCACCAGCGCGGTCCACCACTGCCGCCGGTTGGCGGCGGTGGGGGGGGGCAGGAAGCGCAGGAAATCGATCTGCTCGGCGCTCTGGCACACCAGCACGATCATGAGCGAGGCCGCCGTGCCGATGGCAATGGGGTCCAGTATGCCGGGCCGGGTCAGCAGGCCACCTGAATGCGTCCATTCATGCAGCAGGTCGGGATGTGCTGCCGCCAGCACGGCCAGCGGAATGATGTTCAGCGCGAACCATACTGGCTGTGTCGCGATCTGGAAGCGGGCGATGAAGGTGATCCCCCACGTGACCAGTGGAATGACGATGGCCGCGCACAGCAGGTAGGCCAGCCATAGCGGCATGCCCAGCAGCGTGTGCAGCGTGCCCGCCAGGATCGCCGCCTCCAGCCCGAAGAAGATGAAGGTAAAGCTGGCATAAAGCAGGGAGGTGATGGTCGAGCCGATATAGCCGAACCCCGTGCCGCGCGTCAGCAGGTCGATATCCAGCCCCGCCCGCGCCGCCGTCACGCATAACGGCAGGGTGACGGTGAAGATGACGGCGGTGACAAGGGCGATGGCTGCCGCCGTATTGGCAAACCCGAAGGCCAGCGTCAGCGTGCCGCCCATGGCCTCCAGCGCCAGGAACGAAATCGACCCCAGCGCCGTCAGTGCCGCGCGCATGGGCGTTGCCGTGCGGGCGCGGCGTGCGGTGAAGCGCAGGGCGTAGTCCTCGAACGTCTGGTCGGCGGCCCAGCGGCTGTAGGCCCGGCGGGGGCGCACGATACGCAGGCGGCTGGTCGGATGCGGCAAGGTTTACGGCTTCCACGGCTTGGGGTGGTCGTGCCCATCATCGTAACGGAACGGGCGGCGGGACATACGCAGGAATGCGTATGGGAAGCGCTTTTATATCAGCCGACAATATGGGGAGCAGCAAAAGGACCGTTCATCATGCCCGTTAACCTGCCTCCTCTTTCCCGTCGTGCGTTCGGACGTCTTGCCCTTGCCTCCTCGGCGGCTGCTGTGGGCGGGATGTGGCGGGCAGGCCCGGCGCGTGCCGCCGCCCCCACGGGTGAGCCGATCAAGGTCGGCATCCTGCATTCCCTGTCCGGCACGATGGCCATTAGCGAGACCACGCTGAAGGACGTCATGCTGATGCTGATCGCCGAGCAGAACCGCAGGGGCGGCGTGCTGGGACGACCGCTGGAACCCGTGGTGGTGGACCCGGCCTCCAACTGGCCGCTTTTTGCCGAAAAGGCGCGTCAGCTCCTGTCGGTGGACCGGGCCGCGGCCGTATTCGGCTGCTGGACCAGCGTGTCGCGCAAATCGGTGCTGCCGGTGTTCGAGGAACTCAACGGCATCCTGTTCTATCCCGTGCAGTATGAAGGACAGGAATGCAGCCGCAACATCTTCTACACCGGCGCGGCCCCCAACCAGCAGGCCATTCCGGCGGTTGACTACCTGCTGAGCGAGGACGGCGGCGGGGCAAGGCGTTTCGCGCTGATCGGCACGGATTACGTCTATCCGCGCACGACCAACCAGATCCTTGTCAATTACCTCAAGGCCAAGGGGATTGCCGAATCGGACATCATGGTCAACTACACGCCATTCGGTCAGTCCGACTGGCAGACCATCGTCTCGCAGATCAAGGCATTCGGGTCGGCTGGCAGGAAGACCGCCGTCGTCTCGACCATCAATGGCGATGCGAACGTGCCGTTCTACAAGGAACTGGGCAATCAGGGCATTTCGGCAACCGACATCCCGGTCATGGCCTTCAGCGTGGGTGAGGAGGAACTGGCGGGCATGGATACCGCCCCGCTGGTGGGCCAGCTTGCCGCATGGAACTATTTCGAAAGCATCGACACGCCTGCCAATACCGCGTTCATCAGGCAGTGGCACGACTTCACCAGAAACCCGAAGCGTACCACCAACGACCCGATGGAAGCGCATTACATTGGCTTCAACATGTGGGTGCAGGCCGTGACAAAGGCCGGTACGACCGACCATGACAGGGTGATCGACGCCATGATCGGCATCCGCCAGCCCAACCTGACGGGCGGCGTGGCCGAAATGCTGCCCGACCACCACCTGACCAAGCCGGTCTATATCGGTGAGATACAGGAAGATGGCCAGTTCTCGGTCGTATGGAAAACCCCCGGACTTGTCCCCGGTCAGGCATGGTCGCCATGGGTACCGGAAACAAAGGACCTGATCGGGGACTGGAGCAAGCCCATCTCGTGCGGGAATTACAACAAGGCAACCAAAACCTGCCTTGGGCACAAGCATGCTTAAAGCGCGCTCCGCCTGCCTTGTGGCGGCGCTGTGGCTGGGGGGCGCGCTGTTGCCGGGCGTCGCCCATGCTGATGCGTTTTCCGGCCTGTCCAGCGCCCGGCCGGATGAAACGGCGGCCACCGTTTCCGCGCTGGCCGGATCGGGGGCCCCGCAGGCAGGCGCCGTGCTGCAGGCGCTGGGGGAGCGGCATCTTTTCACGACCCCCGATGGCGGCCTGTACATCCGCCATGGTGAGGCCTGCATCGATGCCCGCACCGGCCAGCCTGTCGCGGTCGTGCCGGACGGGCTGAAGCCGATCCGCCTGAACAACCGCATCCGCACGGCGCTGGCGGGCGCGCAGGCCGAAATGGGGCTTATCGCCCCGCAGGCCGACATCCGGCTGAAGGCGGCGGACGCGCTTTATGGCCGGCATGACCCCGCCATGCTGCTCGCCCTTGACCATGCCCTGTCGGTGGAAAAGGACCGGACGGTCCGTACACGGCTCATGCAGGCGCGCGCGGCGACCATCCTGGCCCAGCCGCCCGGACAGGGCGCGCAGGACGCGCGGCTGGAGGCGGTCCGGTCGCTTGCGGCGGCAGGCGGGCTGGAGGCGCGTGGCATTCTGGCCGGCGTCGCCCGGTCGGATGCCGAAGCGCTGCCGGTGCGCCATGCAGCGCAGGCCGCCGTATCCAGCATCGACTGGCACCTGCGGGCATGGGGCGTGCTGCAGAACGCCTTTTATGGCCTGAGCTACGGCTCCGTGCTGCTGCTGGCGGCGACGGGCCTTGCCATTACCTTTGGCGTGATGGGCGTGATCAACATGGCCCATGGCGAGATGATGATGATCGGCGCCTATGTGACGTGGATGGTGCAGCAGGGCATACGCGCCACCATTCCCGCGCTGGAACCGGTGGCGATCCTTGTGGCCATTCCGGTCGCGTTCGCGGTATGTGGAGCGCTGGGCGTGCTGATCGAACGGGGGCTGATCCGCTTTCTGTATGGCCGCCCATTGGAAACGCTGCTGGCCACGTGGGGGCTTTCGCTTATCCTGCAACAGGCCGTGCGGTCCATTTTCGGGCCGACGAACATTGCGGTGCAGACCCCGGCATGGCTGTCGGGTTCGGTTGCGGTGGGGGGCATGGACATCACGCTCAACCGGCTGGCCATTCTTGTGTTTGCCGGGCTTGTGCTGGGTGGGCTGATGCTGGTGCTGCGCCGCACGCCACTGGGCCTGCAGATGCGTGCCGTCACCCAGAACCGGCGCATGGCCGCGCTGATGGGCATCCGCACGCCACGGGTCGATGCGCTGGCGTTCGGGCTGGGGGCGGGACTTGCCGGGCTGGCGGGTGTCGCGGTCAGCCAGATTGACAATGTCAGCCCCAACCTTGGTCAGTCCTATATCATCGACAGTTTCATGGTGGTGGTGTTTGGCGGTGTCGGCAACCTGTGGGGTACGCTGGCGGCCGCCATGGCGCTGGGCATGGGCGGCAAGGTGCTGGAACCGACCATTGGCGCGGTTTCGGCCAAGATCGCCATTCTCGTGCTGGTCATCCTCTATATCCAGCGGCATCCGCGCGGCATGTTTCCCGTGCGCGGACGGGGAGTTGAATCATGAACCCGTTTTCGACCCACGGCACGCGCAGCTTCCGTGGCGTGATCTGGATGGCGGCGGCCGTGGTGGTGGCGGCTGGCGGCCTGGCTATGGCAAGTCTTCTGCCGGAGGGCAATCCCCTCCATGCCTCGGCCTTTGTCGTGTCGCTGGCGGGCAAATACCTGGCCTATGCCATGCTGGCGCTATCGGTTGACCTGGTATGGGGATTTGCCGGGATCCTGACGCTGGGCCATGCGGCGTTCTTCGCGCTGGGGGGATATGCCATGGGCATGTATCTCATGCGCGAGATCGGGGCGCGGGGTGTTTATGGCAATGCCAGCCTGCCCGATTTCATGATTTTCCTCTCATGGAAAAGTCTGCCGTGGTACTGGTGGGGGTCGGACCATTTTGCATGGGCCGCCTTTCTGGTGCTGGCCGTGCCGGGGGTTCTGGCGGGGGTGTTCGGCTGGCTTGCCTTCCGTTCGCGCGTGTCGGGGGTGTACCTGTCCATCATCACGCAGGCGCTGACCTATGCGCTGATGCTGGCGTTTTTCCAGAATGGGCTGGGCTTTGGCGGCAATAATGGCCTGACCGATTTCAAGGATATCCTTGGCGCCGACCTGCACGCGCCCATGACGCGCGCCGTGCTGCTGGTGGTGACGGGCGTGCTGCTGGCCGCCAGCCTGCTGGCTGCGCGTTTCGTGGTGGGCAGCCGGTTCGGCAACCTGCTGGTGGCCGTGCGCGATGCGGAAAACCGCACCCGCTTCCTTGGTTACCGCCCCGATCAGGTCAAGCTGCTGGTGTGGGTGTTTTCCGCCATGATCGCGGGGCTGGGCGGCGCGCTGTATGTCACGCAGGTGGGTATCATCAACCCCGGCGAGTTCGCGCCCGCCAATTCCATTGAATCCGTGATCTGGGTGGCGGTCGGTGGCCGTGGCACGCTGTGCGGGGCGGTGCTGGGGGCGATACTGGTCAATCTGGGCAAGACGCTGTTTACGGCGTGGCTGCCGGAATTCTGGCTGTACGGGCTGGGGCTGCTGTTCATTTGCACCACGCTGTTCCTGCCGCAGGGGATCATGGGGCTGTGGCGACATGTCCGCAAGCCTGCGCCGGAGGAGGTGACGCCGGAAGTGTCGGATACGCAGGGAGACGAGACATGACGGACGATCTTCTGCTGGATGTGCGCGACGTGAGCGTGACGTTTGACGGTTTCCGCGCCATCAACAACCTCAGCCTGTCGCTGCGCCCGGGCGAGATGCGCGCCATCGTGGGGCCGAACGGGGCGGGCAAGACGACCATGATGGACATCATTACCGGCAAGACCCGTCCCGATACCGGCACCGTGCGCTTCAGGGACCGCGACCTGACGCGGCTGGATGAACCGTCCATCGCCCGGCTGGGCATCGGACGCAAATTCCAGAAGCCAACCGTGTTCGAGGCCCTGAGCGTGAGCGAAAACCTGCTGCTTTCGCTCAAGGGCATCCGTTCGCCCTTTGCGGTGCTCATGGCGCGCCGGAGCGAACGCGAGCATGAGCGCATTGCGCACCTGCTGCAACTGACGCGCCTGCAGGCCATGGCCGACCAGCCGGCAGGCGGCATGAGCCATGGCCAGAAGCAGTGGCTGGAGATCGGGATGCTGATGGGACAGGAACCGGATCTGCTGCTGGTGGATGAACCCGTGGCCGGCATGACCGATGCCGAAACCATGGCCACGGCTGACCTGCTGCGTGAAATCAACCGTACGCGCAGCGTGGTGGTGGTGGAACATGACATGGATTTCGTCCGTGCCCTGGGGGTGACCGTGACAGTGCTGCATGAAGGCTCCGTGCTGGCCGAAGGCACGCTGGATGAGGTCAGTGCCGACCCGCGCGTGATCGAGGTCTATCTTGGGCGCTGAATATCGCGCCCGAAGCAGGAAAGGAGGCAATGCGCATGCTCGGTGTTAAGGATGTGCATCTGCATTACGGTGCGGCAATCGCCCTGCGCGGGGTTTCCATCGAAGCGCGCGCGGGCGAAGTGACATGCGTGCTGGGGCGCAATGGCGTGGGCAAGACCAGCCTGATCCGCGCCATAACCGGCATGCACGCCATAAGTTCGGGCCGGATCGAATGGGAAGGCGAGGACATAACGAAACTGGCCGCCTATGACCGCGCCAGCCGTGGCATCGCCACAGTGCCGCAGGGGCGCGACATCTTTCCACTGCTGAGCGTGCGTGAGAACCTGGAAACGGGATTCGGTCTTCTGCCACGCGGGCAGCGCAGGGTCCCTGACGAGATATTCGACCTGTTTCCCGTTCTGGCGCAGATGCTGGACCGCCGGGGCGGCGACCTGTCGGGCGGCCAGCAGCAGCAGCTTGCCATTGCGCGCGCACTGGTGATCCGCCCGCGCCTGCTGGTGCTTGATGAACCGACCGAAGGGATCCAGCCCAGCATCATCAAGGATATTGGCACCATTATCGGCATGCTGCGCGACCGGGGGGACATGGCGATCGTGCTGGTCGAGCAGTATTTTGACTTTGCCTTTGAACTGGCTGACAGCATCGCCGTGCTGGACCGTGGCAAGGTCGTGCTGGCGGGGCAGGCGTGTGATCTCGTGGCGGAGGACGTTCGCTCCCACATCACGATCTGACCCTGCGGGACCGCCAGAAGGGCGCGGATATGACAGGCGCGCCCGTCATCCCCTGCCACCCTGCCGGTGCGCGGTCCGTTTTACAGCGTGCTGACCGCGCGCCACAGGTCGATTTTCCCGTCCCGCGCATACTGGTCGATCAGGGTAAGTTCATCCGTGCTGAAGGACTGGTTCGCCAGCGCATCCAGCGAGTTGTCCAGTTGCGCGACATTGCGCGCGCCGATCAGGGCGGATGTCACGCGCGGGTCGCGCAATACCCACGCAATGGCCATCTGCGCCAGGCTCTGCCCGCGTTTTGCGGCGATATCGTTCAGTGCGCGGACATGGGACAGGTTGTCCTCGCTCAGCATGTCGTGGCTGAAGGAGGAGCCGGCCGTCGCACGTGATCCTTGCGGCACGCCATGAAGGTACTTATTGGTCAGCAGCCCCTGCGCCAGTGGCGAAAACGCAATGCACCCCACCCCCAGTTCCGCCAGCGTATCCAGCAGGGAGACCTCGATCCAGCGGTTCAGCAGGGAATAGGACGGCTGGTGGATCAGCAGCGGCACGCCTTGCGCGCGCAGCAGTCCGGCCGCCTCGCGCGTGCGTTCGGGGCTGTAGGATGAAATGCCCACATACAGCGCCTTGCCCTGACGGACCAGTTGCACAAGCGCGCCGACCGTTTCCTCCAGCGGGACATCGGGGGTGGGGCGGTGTGAATAGAAAATATCCACGTAATCCAGTCCCATCCGCTTCAGGCTCTGCTCGGCGGAGGCAAGGATGTGCTTGCGTGATCCACCTTCCCCATACGGGCCGGGCCACATGTCCCACCCCGCCTTGGATGAAATGATCAGTTCATCGCGATGCGCCGCAAGGTCGTGTTTCAGGATCGCGCCGAAATTTTCTTCGGCCGATCCGTAAGGGGGACCATAATTGTTCGCCAGGTCAAAATGCGTCACCCCCCGGTCAAACGCCCGGCGGATCACCGCGCGTCCGGTTTCGAACACGTCCTCCCCACCAAAATTGTGCCACAGCCCCAGCGATATGGGCGGCAGGCTTATCCCGGAATGGCCGCAGCGGCGGAACCGGGCATGTGCGTATCGCTGTGTATCAGGAACCCATGTCACGGGCGGTCTTCCTTCTGTCAGGTGGGGATATAAGGCGGGAACTGATTGATCCCGCATGACCCTGCCCCTGTCCAGAGGGTAGGGACGGGAATTGATCGCGCGCGACCGCAGCAGCGGACCGCGTGCAACCGCCCCGGACAGTGCGCGTTCGCCCCGTAATGGGCGCGTATCCACCACCGTGACGCCCGCCTCCAGCACGAATGCAGCGCCATGAGCGATATGACGGCACCATGCAACACCAGTAGTGGGGAACAGGCGGTGACCGATCTGGCGCTGGACCTGCACTGGACATGGAATCACGCCACAGACCGGCTGTGGCGGCAGCTTGCGCCTGATATATGGGACCATACGCGCAATGCGTGGGCCGTGCTGCTCAATACGCCGCGCAGCCGCCTGCGCGGCCTGCTGGCCACGCCCGATTTTCGTGACATGCTTGACCAGCTGGTGCGCGCCCATGCCGAAAGTCGGGAAAAACCGGCATGGTTCACGCAGGCCTGCACCATGGCGCCCGCGCCCACCATCGCCTATTTCAGTATGGAATACATGCTGGACGAGGCCCTGCCCATCTATTCCGGTGGGCTGGGAAACGTGGCGGGGGACCAGCTGAAGGCCGCCAGCGACCTTGGCGTGCCGGTCGTGGCGGTGGGGCTGCTGTATGCGCAGGGGTACTTCCGGCAGGGTTTTTCCACGACAGGGCAGCAGGAAGCCCTGTATCCCATCAACGATCCCGCCCAGTTGCCGATTACCCCCGTATGTGATGGCAATGGCGACCGGCTGCGCGTGCCGTTCCGTATTGCTACGGGGCAGATCTGGCTGCGCGCATGGCGTGCGCGGGTGGGCCGGACGGTCCTTTACCTGCTGGACACCAATGACCCCGACAACCCGCCCGCCATCCGCTGCATTACCACCCAGCTTTATGGCGGGGACGACACCCTGCGCCTGCGTCAGGAAATGGTGCTGGGCATAGGGGGATGGCGCCTGCTGCGCGTGCTGGGCCTGCGGCCGGATGTCTGTCACCTTAATGAAGGCCATGCCGCCTTTGCCGCCCTTGAGCGCGCCTGCGGACTGATGGAGGATCTTGGCATCCCCTTTGCCCATGCCCTGACCATCGCCCGTGCGGGCACGGTCTTCACCACCCATACCGCCGTGCCCGCCGGATTTGACCGCTTTGCCCCCGAACTGGTCCGGCGGCATCTGGATTTTTACGCCCGTAATGACCTGCGCACGGACATCGCCGAGATCCTCGTGCTGGGACAGGGGGAGGGGGCCGCCCCGGATGCCCCCTTCAACATGGCCTGGCTGGCGCTGCGCGTCAGTGGTGCGGTCAATGCCGTCAGCCGCCTGCATGAACAGGTCAGCCGTGCCCTGTTCAACCCGCAGTTTCCCCGCTGGCCGCAGGGCGAGGTGCCGGTTTCCCATGTCACCAACGGGGTGCATGTGCCCACGTGGGACAGCGCTGCCGCTGATGCCCTGTGGACGAGCGCCACGGGCAAGGACCGCTGGCTTGGCACGCTGGAAGAAGTGGAGCACGGCATCCGCGCCATCCCCGACCATGATCTGTGGCACAGCCGCATGCAGGCCCGCGCGGCACTGGTCAGGTTCATGGTGGGGCAGCACAGCGCGCGGGCCTGCTTCATGGGCGGGCGGCATGAATGCGGCATGCCGCCGCCAGCGTTCGGCCCGGATGTCCTGACCATCGGGTTTGCGCGGCGTTTCGCCACCTACAAGCGTCCCGACCTGCTGCTGCATGATCCCGACAGGCTGGCCCGTATCCTGACCCGCGCGGACCGGCCCGTGCAACTGGTGATCGCGGGCAAGGCGCATCCGCGCGACATGGCGGGACAGGCGCTGATTACCCGGTGGATGGAGTTTATCCGCCGTCCGGATGTGCAGGGGCATGCGACCTTTCTGGTGGATTATGACATGTCCATTGCGCGACGGCTGGTGGAAGGGGTGGACCTGTGGATCAATACGCCCCTGCGCCCGTGGGAGGCCTGTGGCACCAGCGGCATGAAGGTCCTTGTCAATGGCGGCCTGAACGTGTCCGAACCCGACGGGTGGTGGGCGGAAGCAGGTGCGCCGGACGTGGGATGGGTCATTGGCGGCGGCATGGACCATGGCGAAGGCCCATCGCGCGACGCCCATGATGCGGACAGCCTGTACACCCTGCTGGAACGCGACATCGTCCCCCTGTTCTACCAGCGCGACGGGGATGGGGTGCCACAGGGATGGGTTGCGATCATGCGCGAAAGCATGGCGCGTCTGACCCCGCGTTTTTCAGCCAACAGGGCAGTGCGGGACTATACGCACGGGTTCTATCTGCCTGCCGCCGCCGCCTATCGCGCGCGGCTGGCCGATGGCGGGACGAAAGCAGCCGATATCGGGCGCTGGCGGCGGGCAATGGCGGCAGGATGGGCGGACATACGCTTTGGCGCGTTGCAGGTGACGCGCGTGGCGGATCGCTGGCATATCCATGTTGACCTGCATCTGGGGTCGATTACGCCCGATATGGTGCGGGTCCAGCTTTATGCCGATGTTCCCGCCGCCCCCCCCATCATCGTGCCCATGACACCGGCGGCGGGCGGACGGGACGGGTCAGTGGCCTATGGCGCGGAAGTGGACGCCAGCCGGCCTGCAACGGATTACACGCCACGGGTCACGGGCTTTCACCCCGATATGTCCATTCCACTGGAAGCGGCCTTCATCGCATGGCAGAAATAGACATGATGGCCGCAGGCGGAAAATAATAGTTCCGGTTCTGTATTTGGTAGTGTCGCCACATAATTGCCGTTTTATTATATGCGGACATATTTTTGAATATTGCAAAGTAATGACGCAGCGGCAGTACGATCACATAACCGTGTTGGTGAGACCATGCCGGTAATGACCCGTTAACTGTCACAGAACCAGAAAATATGACCGGTTTTTCCCCCTGCAAGGAAACAGGCCGATGGTCCGTGCGGTTACCCCTTTCTTTTCCCCGATCCGGCTGCTGTCCGTCACGGCAGAGATGTTTCCCTTCGTCAAGACAGGGGGGCTTGGTGACGTAACGGGGTCGCTGCCCGTGGCGCTTGCGCCCTATGGTGTCATGGTCACGACGCTGCTGCCCGGTTATCCCGCCGTCATGGCGGCGGCGCGTGAACGGCGGGTGGTTGCCCATGTGGACAGCCTGCTGGGACATGCCGCCACGCTGTGGTCCGCCACCGTGGACGGGCTGGATCTGCTGATCCTTGACGTGCCCGCCCTGTTTGACCGTCCGGGCAACCCGTATATGTGCCCCGATGGGCAGGACTGGCCCGATAACGGCATCCGTTTCGCGGTCCTGTCGCGCATGGGCGCCGATATCGCGCAGGGCCGGATCGACCAGTACCGACCCGACATCGTGCAGGCGCATGACTGGCAGTCCGGCCTTGTGGCGGCCTACCTGTACCATGACGGCATCGCGCTGGGCACGCCGCGCCCGCCCGTTGTCCAGACCATCCATAACCTTGCCTTCCAGGGGCGTTTCCCCGCGTCCTGCCTGGCGGAATTCGGCCTGCCGCCGGAGGCGTTTTCGGTCGAAGGGTGCGAATGTTATGGCGCGATCAGCTTCCTCAAGGCCGGGCTGTATTATGCCGACCGGATCACCACAGTTTCCCCCAGCTACGCGCAGGAAATCCAGACACCCGAAGGTGGCATGGGGCTGGACGGGCTGCTGCGCCACCGCAGCGACCGGCTGGAGGGCATCCTGAACGGCATCAACACCGATACGTGGAATCCGGCCAGTGATCCCGCAGTCCATTTCCCCTACGTCGTGGGGGATATGATCGGGCGCGCGCCCAACAAGCGCGACCTGCAGGCGGAATTCGGCCTGTGGGCGGACCCGAATGCATTCGTGATCGGCATTGTCAGCCGCCTGACCGCGCAGAAGGGCATAGACCTGCTGGCTGATGTCATGCCACGGCTGCTGGCGGGCAATACCCAGATTATCGTGGTGGGGGAAGGAGACCGGGACATCGAACGCGGCCTTGCCGCCCTGCATCGCCAGTATTCCGGGCGGTTCGCCTGCCATATCGGGTATAGCGAGGTGCTGGGCCACCGTGTGCCGGCTGGCGTGGACGCCCTGCTTATCCCCTCGCGGTTTGAACCCTGCGGGCTGACCCAGCTTGGCGCGCTGCACTACGGGGCCGTGCCGATTGCATCGCGCGTGGGTGGCCTGGCCGATACCATTGTGGACGCCAATCCCGCCGCCCTGGCGCGCGGCGGGGCGACGGGCTTCCTGTTCACGTCGGTGGATGGGGAAACGCTGGTCGCCGGTGTCGCGCGCGCGCGCACGCTGTACCGGCGCAACCGCCCGGCGTGGCGGCAGCTTCAGCTGAATGGCGCGGGATACGATGTGTCGTGGAATGACAAGGCGGCGCATTACGTCATGCTGTTTGCCGAAGTTCTGGGCATGGATATGTCGTCGCCTGCGGCATCCAACGTGATCTGCCTGCCCGGCGGGGCGGATATGGGCATGCGCCTGCGTGAAGGCCGCAGGCGCACGATCGCCCGCAGGCCGCCGCGCCTGTCCCGCCCGCTGGCCGCGCCGTACTGACGGCGCGCGCCACCCCACCGCGTCACGACATGGACATGATGATAAAGGCCCCGGCATGAGGATCAGGCACGATGCAGCCCATTATTCCCTTCCTGAAGGCGTTGATGACCTGGTGCATGGACGCAGTAGTGACCCGTTTTCCATCCTTGGCCGACATAACATGGGCAAGGTCGATGTTGTCCGCGTCCTGTACCATGACGCGGCGCGCGTAAGGCTGGTGGTGGAGCGCCCGCGTTCGGGTGCTACGGAACGGCCCATGCGGCGCATGGGCGATACCGGGCTGCATATCGGCACGATCCCCGCCGGTGCGCGTTACCACCTGAAGATCGTATGGGCCGACGCGGTGGAGGAAACGGCCGACCCCTACGCTTTTGGCCTGCTGGTGGATGAAGTGGACCTGCGCCTGTTTTCCGAAGGGCGGCATCCGCATCTCGACCGCGTGATGGGCGCGCAGCCCATGGTGGTGGACGGGACGCCGGGCGTGCGCTTTGCCGTATGGGCGCCGAATGCGCGGCGGGTGTCGGTCATTGGCGATTTCAATTTCTGGGATGGCAGGCGCCACCTCATGCGCCTGCGCCATGGGGCGGGGGTATGGGAACTGTTCATTCCCGGACTTGGTCCCGGTGAGCGGTACAAATTCGAAATCATGACGCGCGAGGGGCATATCCTGCCGCAGAAGGCCGACCCTTTCGCCCGTTTTGCCGAACGCCCCCCGGCAACAGCGTCCGTCATCGCATCGGCGGCGGCCTTTGCGTGGCAGGACCATGAATGGATGGAACGGCGCGCGGCACGGCAGGGGGAAGATGCGCCGGTGTCCATATATGAACTGCATGTCCCTTCATGGCGCAGGCCGCAGGGCGATCCCGACCGTATCGTGACATGGCGGGAACTGGCGGCGGAACTGATCCCGTACGTGCTGGCGACGGGGTTTACGCATGTGGAACTCATGCCCGTTACGGAATACCCCTTTGGCGGGTCATGGGGGTATCAGCCGCTGGGCCTGTTCGCGCCATCGGCGCGACATGGGACACCAGCGGATTTCGCGGCCTTTGTCGATGAATGCCACCGCGCGGGCATTGGCGTGATACTGGACTGGGTACCAGCCCATTTCCCCAACGATGCCCATGGGCTGGTCAGTTTTGACGGCTGTGCGCTGTATGAACACCAGGACCCGCGTGAGGGCGTGCACAGGGACTGGAACACACATATCTACAACCTTGGCCGGCACGAAGTGCGTGGCTTCCTGATCGCCAGTGCGTTGATGTGGCTGGAACGCTTCCATATCGACGGCCTGCGGGTCGATGCGGTGGCGTCCATGCTGTACCGGGACTACAGCCGCAGGGACGGGGAGTGGATACCCAACGTGCATGGCGGCCGTGAAAACCTGGAGGCCGTGGCCTTCCTGCGGCAGCTGAACCAGACGGTGCGCAACACCATTCCCGACGCCATTACGGTGGCAGAGGAATCAACCGCCTGGCCCGGCGTTACCCGGTCGGTGGAACAGGGGGGGCTTGGTTTTTCCTATAAATGGAACATGGGCTGGATGCATGACAGCCTGCGGTTTTTCGCCCGTGATCCGCTATGGCGGAGCTATCACCTGCCTGAAATCCTGTTCGGGCTGCACTATGCCTTCAGCGAACGGTTCATCCTGTGCCTGTCGCATGACGAGGTTACGCACGGCAAGGGATCACTGCTGTCGCGCATGCCCGGTGACAACTGGCAGCGCCACGCCAGCATGCGGCTGTTCCTTGCCTTCATGTGGGCGCATCCGGGCAAAAAGCTGATTTTCATGGGCATTGAATTCGCGCAGGAAGGCGAGTGGTCGCATGATGGCCAGCCGGAATGGCATATCCTGTCCGACCCGCTCAAATCCGGCATGCGGCAGCTGGTGGCCGACCTCAACCATACATACCGCGTGCTGCCCGCGCTTCATGCGCGCGATTGCGACCCGGCGGGTTTTGCATGGGTCATTGGCGATGACACGGTCAATACGGTCATTGCGTGGCTGCGTTTCGCCCCCGGCCATGTGCCGGTCCTTGTCGTGCTCAACATGACGCCGGTTGTCCGCCACGACTATCGCGTGGGGGTGCCGGTTGGCGGTCAGTGGCGCGAGTGCCTCAATTCCGACGCCACCGAGTACGGCGGCAGCGGGGTGGGGAACGGGGGATACGTCATGGCGACCGATCATGCAGCCCATGGGCACCCGTGTTCGTGCGCGCTGACGCTGCCGCCACTGGCCGCCGTGTACCTGCATCCGGCAGGGGGGATGGCATGATGCGTTTTCCGTCATCGCTCCTGCCTGGAACACCCACGCGGCTTGGAGCCAACTGGGATGGCATGGGTGTCAATTTTGCGGTGTTTTCCGCCAATGCGCAGCAGATTGACCTGTGCCTGTTCGACCCGCGCGACCGGCGCGAGATCGCACGTTTCCACCTGCCTGAATATACGGACGAAGTCTGGCACGGCTACCTGCCGGATGCGGAACCGGGGCTGTTGTACGGCTTTCGCGCCTTTGGGCCGTATGACCCGGTCAATGGCCACCGTTTCAATCCGCACAAGCTGCTGATCGATCCGTATGCCCGCCGCCTGACCGGCCCGATTTCATGGTCGGACATGCAGTTTGGCTACCGCCTGCATTCGCCGCGTGTCGACCTGTCGTTCGACCGGCGCGACAGCGCGCCCTACATGCCGCGCTGCGTGGTGGTGAATGACGCGTATGAATGGGAGGATGACGCCCTGCCGCGCGTGCCGTGGGACCGCACCGTCATCATGGAAGCCCACGTGAAGGGGCTGACCATGCGCCGCGCAATGGAACGCACCCCCCACCCCGGCACGTTCCAGGCGCTGGGGACGCCTGAAATGATCGCCCACCTGCACCGGCTGGGCGTCACCACGCTGGAACTGCTGCCCATCCAGTGCTTTGCCCCCGAACGCTACCTGCTTGAACGCGGGCTGACCAATTACTGGGGATACAACACGCTGGCGTTTTTCGTGCCGCATGCGGGCTATCTGGCCAACGGTTCACCGCATGAACTGCGCGCGGCCATCCGGCGGCTGCACAAGGCCGGGATCGAGGTGGTGATGGACGTGGTCTACAACCATACCTGCGAAGGGAGCGAGCTGGGGCCCACCCTGTGTTACCGGGGGCTGGACAACGCCACCTATTACCGTCTTGTGCCGGGAAACGAACGGCACCTGATCAACGATACCGGGTGTGGCAATACGCTCAACCTGTCGCACCCGCGGGTGCTGCAGATGGTGCTGGATTCCCTGCGGTACTGGGCGAATGAATTCCATGTCGATGGCTTCCGCTTCGACCTGGCCCCCGTTCTGGGGCGCGAGCCATACGGCTTTGACCCGGGGTCCGGGTTTTTCGATGCGATCATACAGGACCCTGTCCTGTCCGAACGCAAGCTGATTGCCGAACCATGGGACCCCGGGCCGGGTGGCTACCAGTTTGGCAATTTCCCGCCCGGCTTTGCCGAATGGAACGACCGTTTCCGCGATACCACGCGCCGGTTCTGGCGTGGGGATGCAATGCAGCAGGGCGAAATGGCGGCCCGCATTGCCGGGTCGGGCGACCTGCTGGACAAGCGCGGGCGCAGGCCGTGGAGTTCAATCAACATCCTGACCACGCATGACGGGTTCACGCTGGAGGATGTGGTCAGCTACGCCGGGCGGCATAATGAGGCCAACAAGGAAAACGGGCAGGACGGCCACGCCGAAAACTACAGCGCCAACTGGGGCGTGGAAGGGCCAAGCGATGACCCCGCCATCGTAAACCTGCGTGGCCGGGTGCAGCGTGCAATGATGGCCACCCTCATGCTGTCGCACGGCACGCCCATGATTCTGGCGGGTGATGAGTTCGGCCAGACCCAGAACGGCAACAACAACGCCTACTGTCAGGATAATCCCATAAGCTGGCTGGACTGGGACCGCGCCGCATCGCCCGGGGGGCAGGCCATGATCGGATTTGTGGCGCGGCTTTCGGCGCTGCGCCGGGCGCATCCTTCGCTGCGGGCGGCGCGTTACATGCATGGACGGCACCACCCGCTGCCCGGGCTGGCTGATATTGGCTGGTTCCGCCGTGATGGCTCGCCCATGGGGCAGGAACAGTGGGGCGAGGAAGCCTTCCACCTGCTGGGCGTGCGGCGCGCCAGCATGGATGCGCATGACGGGGTGGACATAACCTACATGCTGCTCAACCCCGGTGGCGATGACATCAGGGCCATGCTGCCGGGGCCGGAGGGGCGATGGACGATGCTGCTGGACACCACCAGTCCCGAAAAGCCCGAAACGGTGCTGGACGAAAGTGCGAAGGATGTTGTCGTGCCCGCGCATGGCCTGCTGCTGCTGTCGCTTGCCCCCGATGCCGAACCTGATACATCGCCTGCCGGGGACGCGCCATGAACCGGTATTTCCAGCATCCGCGCCATGCCGGGGCGACGATGGTGGACGGTGGCCACACGCGCTTCCGCCTGTGGGCGCCGTCATGCGATACCGTCATGCTGGAGGTGGAAGGCCACGCGCCCGCCCCCATGGCGCGGCGCAAGGGGGGATGGTACGAATGCGTCTTTCCCTGCGGTTCCGGCGCGCGGTACCGCTACCGCGTTGCCCCTGACCTTGCGGTGCCTGACCCTGCGTCATGCTACCAGCCCGAGGACGTGCACGGGCCAAGCATGGTGATCGATTCAGGGGCATATGACTGGCAGTATCCCCGCTGGGCCGGGCGGCCGTGGCATGATGTCGTGATATACGAACTCCATGTCGGACTGATGGGCGGGTACGCAGGGGTTGCGCGCGACCTGCCGCGCATTGCGGCCCTCGGGTTCACCGCCATTGAACTCATGCCCCTGTCGGAGATACCGGGCGGACGCAACTGGGGATATGACGGCGTGCTGCCGTATGCCCCGGAATCCTCTTATGGCCATCCTGATGATCTCAAGGCGCTGGTCGATGCGGCGCACGGGCTTGGGCTCATGGTGTTCCTGGATGTGGTGTACAACCATTTCGGGCCGGACGGGAATTACCTGGCCGCCTATGCCGCCCCGTTCTTTCGTGCCGACCAGCCCACGCCATGGGGGGCGGCCATTGATTTCCGGCAGGCGGCAGTGCGGACGTTTTTTGAAGATAATGCGCTGTACTGGTTGATGGAATTCCGTTTTGACGGGCTGCGGCTTGATGCGGTGCAGGCCATTACTGAACGTGACTGGCTGCGTGAACTGCCCGCGCGCGTCCGGGCGCGGACCGAACCGGGACGGCACATACACCTGATCGTGGAAAACGAGAACAATGACGCGGGCCTGCTGCGCGCGGGGTATCGCGCCCAGTGGAATGATGACGCCCATAACGCCCTGCACGTCCTGCTGACGGGGGAGGATGAAGGATATTACGGCAATTTCTCCCCCGCGCCCGCGACGGCCCTTGCACGCGTGCTGGCGGAAGGGTTTGCCTTTCAGGGCGAAACATCGCCCGTCACGCACCTGCCGCGTGGCAGCCCCAGCGCGGACCTGCCGCCGGACCGGTTCATCATCTTCCTGCAGAACCATGACCAGATCGGCAACCGGGCGATGGGCGAACGGCTGGGTGTGCTGGCCGCCCGGCAGGCGTTACGCGCGGCCTACGGGCTTGTGCTGCTGTGCCCGCAGATCCCCCTGCTGTTCATGGGGGAGGAATGGGGATCACGTCGTCCCTTCCTGTTTTTCACCAGTCATACGCCTGAACTGGGCCGGATCGTACGGGACGGGCGGCGGCGGGAATTTGCCGGGTTTTCGCATTTTGCCTCCCCCGAAACGCGCGACACCATCCCCGATCCCAATGCGCCGGAAACCTTCACGGCGTCCCGTCCGTGCGAGGCGGAACGCACCGCGTCCGGTCATGTGGCGTGGACCGCCTTCATCCATGACCTTCTGGTCCTGCGCCATCGCTGGATCATGCCCCGCCTGTCCGGCGCGCACGCCATGGGCGCGCAGGTGATCGGGCCAAAGGCGGTGGTGGCGCGCTGGCGCATGGGTGACGGGGCGGTTCTGGGCATTGCGCTCAACCTGGACGCGGCCCCCGTGCCCATGGCCGATGCGCTGGAGGGACGGTGCCTGTATGCGCTGCCGCAGGCTGCCGACATGACTGCGGACAGCCTGCCACCCCATTGCGTCATGGTCCGCCTGACCGAGGTGCATGATGAATAACCGCGACCTTGTCGATCGTGCCCGCCATGCCGGGCTGAGCATGCGCTGGCGCGACGCGGCGGGGCAGATCCACCGTGTTTCCAACGAAAGCGTGCGCCGCCTGCTGGCCGTGCTGGAGGGACATGACGCCCCCGTTGCCGCCGGACTGCCGCCCATGATCGTGACGGTAATGGGACAGCTGACCCCGCTGACCCTGCCGGATGGCATGCAGGCAGGCGATTTCCGGCTGGAGACGGAAACGGGGGAGGTGGTGGAAGGCCCGTTGCGCCGCATACGCGGCCGGCCGGCCCTGCCGCCGTTCCGGTCGTGCGGGTATCACCACCTGTCGATCGGGCCGCATGCCACCACCCTTGCGGTGGCGCCGCCCGGCTGTCCCACCATTGACGCACGGATGGACGGGGTGGGGGGCATGCGGCCATGGGGCGTGGGTGCGCAGGTTTATGGCCTGCGTACGCCCGGTGACGGGGGGATTGGCCATCTGGGGGCCGTGGCGACCCTGTCGCGCCTTGCCGCGGCGCGGGGGGCGGACGCGCTGGCCATAAGTCCGGTCCATGCCATGTTTGCCGCGCGGCGGGATCAGTACAGCCCGTATTCACCGTCCTCGCGGCTGTTCCTCAATGTCCTGCTGGCCGATCCGCTGGCGGTGTTCGATACGGCAACGGTGCAGGCGGCGGCCCTGCGTAATGGCCGGACCTATATCGATACGGTCAGGATGCTGGAAGATGCGCCCCTGATCGACTGGCCGCAGGCGGCGGCCCGGCGTTATGAACTGCTGCGGCGGCTGTATGAGGAACGGATCGTGCCGCACCCTCCGGCCGAACTGGCCGAATTCCGCAAGGTACGTGGCGTGGCGCTGGAACAGCACGCGGTGTTCGAAACCCTGCATGCCTATTTTTCCACCCGTGGCGGGCGCGGTGGGGACTGGCGGCAGTGGCCGGTTGCGATGCGCCGCCCCGACAGCCCGGAAGTCGCGCGGTTTGCCTATGAATTCGCCAGTGACGTGAACTTTCATGTGTTCGTGCAGTGGCTGGCCGCCAGAAGCATGGAACAGGCATGTGGCGCGGCGCGTGCCGTGGGCATGCGGATCGGGCTGGTGGCCGACATGGCGGTGGGCGTTGACCCGACGGGCAGCGAATGCTGGTCACGGCAGCAGGAATTCCTTGTCGGTGCGTCCATCGGCGCGCCGCCAGATGCCCTCAGCCCCGTGGGTCAGGACTGGGGGCTGACCACCTTTTCCCCCGCGGGCCTGCGGGCGGGCGGCTACCGTGCCTTTATCGAAACGGTGCGCGCGGGGCTGGCGCATGCCGGGGGAATACGCATCGACCATGTCATGGCGCTGGAGCGGTTATGGGTCATACCGCAGGGCGGAACATCGGCGGAGGGGGCGTACCTGTCCTTTCCCGTGCGTGACCTCATGCGGCTTGTGGCGCTGGAAGCCACGCGCGCCAACGCCATCGTGATTGGCGAGGATCTGGGCACGGTCACGTCCGCCTTCCGGACAATGGCGCAGAAACACGGGATCATGGGCATGAACGTGATGTTTTTCGAACGTACGCCACAGGGCGCGTTCAGGCCGCCGGCAACATGGTCGGCTAACGCCACCGCCATGACCACGACGCATGACCTGCCCACCGTGGCGGGATGGTGGCAGGGAACCGATATCGACTGGCGCGTGAAGCTGGGGCAGATGGCGCCGGGCGTGGATGGCGTCACCCTGAAGGATGAACGTGAAAACGACCGCACCGCGCTGTGGGCGGCCATGACGACCCCATTGGCCAGCCCTACCGCCCGCAGGAAGCCGGGTGCTGAAAAACCGCCCGCCACCGCCGCGGGGGCGGCGCGGGTGGTGGATGAAGCCATAGGTTTCGTCGCCCGCGCGGTATGTCCGCTGGCGGTCATTCCGCTGGAGGACCTGCTGGGCCTGGATGAACAGCCCAACCTGCCTGGTACCACCAGTGGCCATCCCAACTGGTGCAGGCGGTATCCGGGCATGACCGCCACCGTGCTGTCTGGTGTGGATGCGCGCCGGCGTTTCGGGCGCCTGCGGGCGGGCAGGTCGTCATGAACAGTTGCCATGGCGCGCCATCGGTGCGGGCGACGTATCGCCTGCAGTTCCGTGGCGGGATGACGCTGGACGGCGCGACGGCGCTTGTGCCGCAGCTTGCGCGACTGGGGGTAAGCCATCTCTATGCCTCGCCGCTGCTGGCCGCGTGTCCCGGTTCCACGCATGGTTATGACACGATCCGCCATGACCGGATTGATCCCGTGCTGGGGGATGAAGCGGCGCTGGCGCGTCTGGCCGCGCGGCTGCATGCCCATGGCATGGGGCTGATCATGGACATCGTGCCCAACCACATGGCGGCGGACGGGCATAATCCGTGGTGGAGGGATGTGCTGACATGGGGCCGGGCGTCGGTTCACGCCAACTGGTTCGACATTGACTGGGACGTGCCGGACCCCGACCTGCATGGGCGTGTCATGCTGCCCGTCCTTGACCGCCCGTCTGATGACGCGCTGGCGGCGGGGCTGCTGGTGCTGCGCCATGATGGGGAAAGCGGGCTGTTTTTCATCCATCACCATGACCAGCGCTTTCCGCTGTGTCCCACGGGGTATGCTGGCCTGCTGGCTGCGGTGGATGCGCCGGGACACCTGCTGGCGGCCTTTACCACCGTGGCCATGCGCGCAGGTCCAGGGCGGGAGGTGGATGCGGCGGTGGACATGCTGCGGCAATGGGCGGCGACCGGCGCGGGCCGGGTGGCCATGGCCCGTATCGCGATGATCCATGACGGTACCAACCTGTCGGGTCGGGCGCGGCTGACGGGTGTGCTGGCGGGGCAGGCATGGCATCTGGCGTGGTGGCGGGACGGGGTGTTGCGCCTGAACTGGCGGCGGTTTTTTGATATTACCGGCCTTGTCAGCCTGCGTGTCGAACGTGAGGACGTGTTCGAGGCGGTGCATGGCTATGTCCTGTCCCTGTACCGTCGCGGGCTGGTTGACGGGTTGCGTGTGGACCATATCGATGGATTGAGTGCGCCCGCGGTCTATTGCCAGCGCCTGCGCGCCCGGCTGGACGCCCTGACGCCCGACCGCCCGGAGGACGCATTGCCGGGCGGGGCGGTATATGTCGAAAAGATCCTGGCCGAAGGGGAAGCGCTTCCCGCCGCATGGCCGGTTGACGGCACCACGGGCTATGACTTCATGGATCAGGTATCGGCCGTGCTGCACGATCCTGCCGGGGCTGGTGTGCTGGACCGGCTATGGGCCGGGTGCGGGCCGGACGCCAGCATGCCCGCCCCGATTGCCCGGGCGGCGCGCGCCTATCTGCTGGATCAGGTCTTTTGCGCGGAATTCGGCCATCTGGCAGCCCTGCTGCGTCAGTGCCTGCCTGATGAAGGCGGATCATGGGCGGCGCAGGACATACGGCCCGCGCTGGAAAGCCTGCTGCTGTGGTTTGGCCCGTACCGCACCTATTTCGGGGATGAGGCGGTACAGGACCATGGGGGGGACGCCATGGCGCTGGACAGGGCGAAAATGGCGGCACGCCGGATTGCCACGGGCGAACAGGCCATGGTGGTGGAGGACATTGCGCGCCTGCTGTCCGCCTGTCCCGAATGGGCACCGCCCCCTGTGGTGCGCCGGGCGCAGCAGGCGTTTGAACACCTGACCGCGCCACTGGCCGCCAAATCGCTGGAGGATACGACCTTCTACCGTTATGGCCGCCTGCTGTCGCGTAACGAGGTGGGGTCGGACCCGGCCGTACTGGGGCTGCCGGTCGCGACCTTCCATGCCAGTTGCCTGTTGCGGCAGGCGCATTTTCCCCATGCGCTGCTGGCGACCGCAACCCATGACCACAAGCGCGGGGAGGATGCCCGCGCCCGCCTTGCGGTCCTGAGCACGATGGCCGCCGAATGGGAACGGCAGGTGCATGACTGGTTTGCCCATAATCACGCGACAGGTCGCGGCGGGCCGGACCGTATTGACGAAGTGATGCTGTACCAGACGATGGTGGGGGCATGGCCGCTGGAGCCGTTTGCAAATGATGCGGAACGGCTGCATTTCCGCAGGCGCATCCAGCAATGGCAGACCAAGGCCCTGCGTGAGGCCAAGCGCCATACCGGGTGGATCAGCCCCGATACGGCATATGAGGACGCCTGCGCCGGGTTTGTGGACCGCCTGCTTGATCCCGTTGTCTCCGCCGCCTTCCTGCGGCAGATGGCCGGATTTGTGGACCGTATCGCCCCGGCGGGCGCGGTGAACGGCCTTGCGCAGACCCTGCTGCGGCTGACCACGCCGGGGGTGCCGGACCTGTATCAGGGGTGTGAGTTATGGGATTTCAGCCTTGTCGATCCCGATAACCGGGCACCGGTCAATTTCGATTACCGCGCGATGCTGCTTGAACAGTCCACCAGTTTTGCCGCTGCCGCCGCGACATGGCGCACGGGGCGGGTCAAGCAGGACATGATCCGGCGCATCCTTGCATTCCGCCAGAATTATCCGGACCTGTTTACGGATGGAACCTATGAACCCGTGGACATCGGGGGGGATGACCGGTCCCACGGCATTGCCTTCATGCGGCGGCATGGGGGGATCAGCCTGCTGGTCGTAGCCCCGCGTCTGCCAGCGGGGCTGGCGATCCATGCCGGGACGCTGGCCGTGGGGCGGGATATGGATCTTTCCCTTGTGCTGCCCGATATGGGGGGGCAATGGCACAGCCTGCTGGGTGATGTGCCCCGGCAGGTAACGCATCCCTTCACACGCGGACAGGTGCCCCTGACCTGCCTTGTCCACCATGAAGGGGCATAGTGACCGGAAAACTGCCCGGGCCGGTTTTCGTCCCGGCCGGTCCGTTCATTCCGGATCACATCGTGCGGAGAAAAACACCATCGGCCCGAACTTATGTTAACATCTCGCGTTGGGTGCATGTGGCGGGCTGCCATCGCACCCTTCACAAACCTCGTGACAGTTCCAGTACCCACCATGCAGATGCAGGGAGATGGACATGACGACGTCAGATCACACCGTGAACAATCAGGAACTTGAACTGCGGGCCATAAACCTGTGGAACAAACAGCATCCCGACCGGCCATGGCGGCGGTTAAGCAACCTTCATCGTTATCGCAGGACAACGCATGCGTTGCAGGGGATTCCGGCTTTTCCTGAAGAACAGGCGCAGTTCCGGTTTCTTGCTTCGCATGGCATGGGCCTTTCGCAGGGTGAAAGCCGCGGGTGATACGGGGGCGGCGGGTGTCCTGTCGCCCCGGCTGTACATGTGAATGAATGGGGTGGGGCAGGTACGGTCACGTGCCTGCCCCATCGTGTATGTTCAGTGCAGGGCGGAAGGGCTGCGCAGGGTCTGGTGACTGGAAGACATGCCCGGACTGTCGGGCGTGTTCCCGGCTGGCTGCCGTGTCAGCGGATGGTCCGGCTGCTGCGGCGCAGGCGCGGCCTGTTCCGGCAGGGGTTCCGTCTTGCGTGAATAGGGCTGGGTGCGTTCGATGGTGGACGGCGAATTGGACCCCGGCTGGCTTACGCTTTCATCACGTGGATGATGCTGCGCCATGGCGGCGGGGGATACGGCCAGCAGCATGCACAGCACGACAGGCGCAGGAAGGTATCGCATCACGTCGTCTCCTCTGAAGATGGCTGGATGGGACGCAGGGGCAACGGCTGGCCTGTCCGGCGGTCCGGTTGCGGCGTTTCATGCATCCCCTGTCCATATCGCGCGGGGATATGAACAGTTTCGGCCTGATGAATGTCTTTATTGTAATATGGGAGGGATTACTTTTGCGCGCGAAGTGGGTGGCGTGACATTCCATTTTGAATTTATAATTATTTTATAAATTACAATTTGAAACTTTTGTTAAAATCGACACGTTCATGCCCGGCGTCGTTATGGTAAATTCCGGATACGCAACAGTTCAGGTAAAGCCGAAATGATGCATCAGATCTGGGGGTAAAACGCTTTCATCACATTGGTGCGGTTACGACGCATGTAATGATGGGAGGACGAACATGCCGAACAGACTATCCCAAAAAAAGGACTTCTTTGATTCGGAGTTCTGTCAGCATAAGAATTTCTGGCAGAAACGGAAGGTTTCTGTACTGTCTGACATGATGTTTGATCTTCACAACAGGAAATTCGCCAGACAGGTCAGTCACGTCGCAACACGGCACCCGATCCGGAAAATACTTGTCACCTCGGTTCAGGTTCCCAAACGGGACAGGAAGCTGCGCACGGTATTCAACCGGTTTCAGAAAACACGGCACAGTGTTGATTTCGCCCCCGCCCGCATGATGCAGGGAAAAGGAAAGTTCAGCAATATCAATAAAGCCCTGTCACAGGTCAACCTGTCGGATTATGACTGGGTTATCGTAACGGATGATGATGTGGATCTGCCACCGCGGTTTCTGGACATGTTCATTCCGTTATGTGAAATCATGAAGCTGAAAATATCGCAGCCTGCGCACCGCTATCATTCCTATACATCCTTTACGTTCAACTACAGGAAATGGAACAGTATCGCGCGTGTGACGCGATATGTGGAGGACGGCCCGGTCACGGCGTTCCATCGTGATGCCATGTCCTACCTGTTTCCGTTCCCGGAACTGCGCTGGGCATGGGCGACCGACATCCTGTTCTGTCATGAAGCGCACAGGCACAACCATAACGTCGGTATTGTCGATTATACGGCCATCGAACACCTCAAGCCCGCCGGCAATGATTATTCCGTGCAGGAGGCCATGACCGAAGCCCGCGCGTTCCTGGCACGCAGATCATTGCAGCCGGACCGGCAGGAACTGTTCCGCAGTACGGAAATACTGCGCCGGATTGATCATAACTTCCTGAATTGCGATATCATGGTATAAAATGGTTGCATGTACTTCGCGCAACAGGAAATGGTCGGCTGTGCATCAATACTGGCCGTTTTCCTGATTTCCCTTTATGGCGGTCCGCATAAGGGCACCCATGCAACGACGGTGCCCGCCATGTTACGGAGGACCGACCATGCCCCCATCGCACGATGATAGCCTGTCCCCCGCGGAACGGGCGCAGCTGGACGTGCAGATCTGGCAGAATGCCTTCTGTGCCGCACTGCTTGATCTGGATGACGCGCAGCGCCGGAGGCTGCTGGCCCGGCTGGACCGCCTGCGCCAGACGATAGCCCACGGCAAGGATACACCCAGCCGCGTCAATACCCGTGCGGCGCAGGACCATGCCCTGCATGTGGTGGGGCAGGCAATGGATCAGTCAGCGGACCGTACGCCACCCTTGCGCGTGCCGCTGTGGTGCCGGGACATACCCGATTGTGACTGATCGTGCATAAGCATCTTTTCCATGTCACTGATTGTCTATTGGGGATGGGGACCCCATTTAGCATTGTAATCATGATGGAAATGAGGATTGGATGTGATTGATCGTGATCTGCAGGGGATGATGCTCCATCACATGGCGGCCAATGGCGGTTCGGCCGATCTGGCGCCGGAAGACGATGCGGATGCAGAGCGGTACGCCAGAAACCTGCTTGATCTGGAACTGCAGGGGCTGACCAGGGGCGGTGTCACCATTACCGACAGGGGATTGCGCATTACCGGCGACAGCACCCTGACCAATGCGGGCCTGGCCTATCTGGACCGGCCGAATGACGTGCATATGGTGCTGGATGGCCCTGCGACCGTAAAGACCCTGCACCAGCGCATTGCGCGCGACCCCACGCTATCAGATACGGAACGGCACGACCTTGCGCGGTCGCTGGATGACATGCACCCGCTGGCGCTGAAGGCCTTCGGGCAGGAATTGATGGAACGCGCGGTTGCGCAGGGCGCGGATACGATACCGCTGCTGAAAAAACATACGGCCCCCAAGGGAACCTCATGACGGGCTGCTGCCCCTGCATGCCTGTACGGTGGTATTCATTCTGAAACCAAATATAAGAAAAAATGCATATAAATTTAATACATAAGTCTTATTTCAATAAAAACTTACCAGAGTAAATAAAAATCCCCTGCCGCATGTAAGTTGCAAAAGGGTAGGTTATTTATTGCATATCAGGTCGGCTCCCCCCTATCTGCGCTTTTACTGCCATCTCTGCGATAACGCACGGTATCTGTCTGAAATGGCCAGTGATGGCGCCATGTATACATGGCGGCCCGTGCCGGTCAGGCAGCCGGGATGGAAGGGGAAAGATGCGGCACTTTACCAGGACCTGTCAGCGGGGTGGCAAGGGGCATTCGTTGCTGGCGCTGTGGCAGGTCGCCGTTGCGGGACTGTTTGCCCTGTGCATGATTGTCACGCCAGCGCACGGCCATGCCGCCGAAGCGGATGCCGATACGGGGCAGGGCATGACCCGTGACCAGGCCCGGCAGGTGCTGGCCGTCATGAATGATCCGGAAAAACGCGCTGAATTCGCCAGTACGTTATCCGCCATCGCGTCCCGGCTTCCGTCTGTCCCGGCTGCGCCTGCCGCCGCACCCGCGCCCAAAGCCGCCGCGGATGCTCTGGCGGTTGAACCTGATACCCTGGGCAGCGACCTGGTGCAGGACATGGAAACCCTGCGTGGCCGGCTGATCGTGCAGGCCCAGCATTTCGTGGCCCTGTTTGGTGATCTGGTGTTCGTGGTGCACTGGACCCATACCATTTTTGCCGATCCGCAATCGCGGGTCATCCTGTTTGACGCCGTCGGGCGGGCCACCCTTATCCTGCTGCTGGCGCTGGCGGCGGAACATGGCTTTTCCCTGCTGTTGCGCAAGCCACTGCTCAAGGTGACCGAACGGGCGGTTGCGACCGAACGCCGCCTGAACCTGCCCGATGCCCCGGCCGGACCGCCCGTGCCGCCAGCCCCGGCGGCCGCTGCTGCGGCGCAGGACAGTGATGAAGCACAGACCCGGCAGGTCGACATGCAGGCGCAGCACGCGACGCTCCGCCTGCTGGCGCGTGTGCCCTATTCGCTCATGCACCTGCTGATCAAGCTGCTGCCGGTGGGGCTGTTCTTCGCGCTGGGCACCAGTTTCGCCTACCTGCTGACCACAACGCATCAGGCGATGCTGGTCACGCTTACGCTGACCAATGCCTATGTGGTCGCGCGCGTTGTCTATCTGTTGATGGAAACGCTGTTCGTGCCCCATTCGCCCGCCATCCGCCTGTGCAGCGCCAGCGACCAGACCGCCTTCATGGTCACGCACTGGCTCAATTTCCTGGTCGCCGCGCCATCGGTGGTGGTGTGCCTGTCCACGCTGGGCGGGGTATTTGACATGCCCGCGCGGGGGACGGAGGCCATCATCCGCTCTGTCGTGCTGATCGAACATGTACTGGTCGCCATTTTTACCTGGCGTGTCCGAAGGCACGTCGCACTGGCGCTGCAGCCACCCGCACGGTTGCGCACGCAGCCTTTCTGGATGTTCCTCGGGCGTCTGGTCTATCTGTGGTGGGTGCCGGCCATGTTCTTCAACTTTGCCCTGTGGCTGATCTGGGCCACGCATATCCAGGGCGGGTATGCGTGGATCATCCGCACCGTCATCCTGACGACAACTGTCGTGATCGTGTCACGTCTGCTGTCGGTCGTGATCTATAACCTGCAGAACCGGCTGTTCCATATCTCCCCCGCGATGGAGGCGCGTTATCCCGGCCTGCAGGCGCGGGTGAACTATTATTATCCCACGTCACGCAAAATCCTGTCGTTCCTGATGTTTTTTGCATCCGCCACGCTGTTCCTGCAGGCACTGGGGCTGCCCGCCATCCATTTCCTGTTCCACGGCAGGCTGGGGCCGAAGATCATTGGCGCGATGCTGTCCATCCTTGTCGCCTATACGGTCGCCATCATCACGTGGGAGGCCGCCAATGCGGCCCTGCAGGGACAGATCAGCCGGTTTGAACAGTCATCACAGACCGGACGCGCCAGCCGGCTGAGAACGGTCCTGCCGATTATCAAGACCGTCCTTCTGGCGTTGATCATCATCATTGTGGCTGTTACCACGCTGTCACAGATCGGGATCAATGTGGCGCCACTGCTGACGGGTGCGGGGATCATGGGTGCCGCCATCGCCTTTGGCGCGCAGAGCCTGGTGAAAGACTTCATCACCGGCTTCTTCATGCTGGTGGAAAACGCCATTCAGGTGGGCGACTGGGTTACGGCGGGCGGCGTGTCCGGCACGGTCGAACATCTGTCGATCCGTACCCTGCGGCTGCGTTCGGTCAACGGTGACCTGCATATCATCCCGTTTTCGGAAGTGTCGTCCATCGCCAATACGTCGCGTGACTATAACCTGGTGGTGGTTGATTTCATGATCGACCTCAGCCAGGACACGAAACAGCTTTGCGCCATACTGCATGAAGAACTGGAACTGATGCGCAAGACCCCGCGCTACGGGCACCTTATCATGTCCGGGTTCTCATTTCTGGGGATCGAGCAGGCGGATGGAAATGGCGCCCGCTTCCTTGGTTCGGTGCGGACCATGCCGGGCGCCAAATGGACGGTCTATCGGGAATACTACAGTCGTCTGGCCGTGCGCATGAATAATGAAGGCATCAAATTCCCGGTTCCCAGTTCCCTGAACCTGCTGGGAAATGGCCCGGACCCGGATGGCCTGAAGGTAACAGCCGCCGTATCGCCCACGCCTGGACCGCACGCGCCACAGGCGTGAGTATTCCGGGGGCAGGGTTACGGGCCCGCGGTCAGCCCTGTTGCCGATGACAGGGCTACGCCGGCGTTGACGAACAGGCCCTTCAGCGGAATGCTGCTGATGGATTTGAAATAAAGCGGGGTCCATCCGGGCGTGCCGTCAGAGGCGACCAGCCGGTAGATGTGCAGCGTTGTCGGCGCGGGCGCTGGCGCCGCCCCGGCAGGGGAACGCACGGCCTCGATCAGCAATAATACAGGCGTATTGTCAATCCGGGCGGTCGCAAACGATAGCGCGGCAAGGGCGTCGTCACCCGTGTGCGGGGTATCGGTCAGGTGGTCATGAAGGCTGTGGTCCCTGCTTTCGGGCAGGGGATCGGCCCCGATAACGCTCTGTCGTCCATCCGGTGTTACGGCCGTGACAAGAAAGACGTGATAGCCCCATGCGTTGCCATTATCGCGCCATGCCTGAAAGACGGATATTTTTGTCCCCATTGGAATATCCGGCCGGTCCCCTGGCAGCACCCCTGGCGGAAGGGCCAGCACATTCGTGCCGTCATGGAGCGTGACCGGCGCAAGGCCGGCAGGCAGCCCGGCAACGGGTGCGGCCACAGCGGAAGAAACCGTGCCTGCAATGGCCAGCATGACAGTCGTTATTGTGTGGATCGACAGTTTTATCATGGATTGAATCCTGATGCCCGTATCTGTTCAGCCATACAGTTTCAACAGGGCAGGAACAATCACAATGACCATAATAATGACAGTAAAACGTCTCCTGCCTTTGCTACCCCGGCTGCGGGGAACTGTAACAGTCAGATCATTCGGCATCCCGGCAGGTTGCCTGCGGCACCTGCCGTCCGGGGGCAGGTCGCGAATACCATGGCACGGGTGGAAATGCTGTATCCGCAGGATCAGGACGATGGAAAAACCGTATCGAACAGCAGTTTGAAGTTCAGTACCACGATAATGGCCGCGACAAGCCACGATACCATGGCAAGGGGCCGGGAGATGACGAATGTCCCCATTTTCTGCCGGTCGGATACAAACATGACCAGCGGAATGACCGCAAAGGGTAACTGCAGGGACAGGATCACCTGACTGGCCAGCAGCAGGTCGCCCACGCCCCTGTCGCCATAAATGGCCGTGACAATGACAACCGGCACGATAGCCAGCCCACGTGTCAGCAGCCTGCGCGCCCAGTGGGGAATGCGCAGCCGCAGGAACCCCTCCATAATGATCTGGCCCGCCAGTGTGCCGGTAATGGTGGAATTGGTGCCTGCCGCCAGCAGTGCAACCGCAAACAGGGTAGAGGCAATGCCCATGCCCAGCACGGGCGACAGCAGGCGGTACGCATCTTCCAGTTCCGCGACATCCTGATGGCCGGTGGTATGGAAGGCAGCCGCCGCCACGATCAGGATCGCAGCATTGATGAACAGCGCCAGCATAAGCGCAAGCGTGCTGTCCCATGTGGCCCAGCGTATGGCGTCCCGTCGCCCCGGTATGGTGCGGGGAAAGGCGCGCGTCTGCACGATGGAGGAATGCAGGTACAGGTTATGCGGCATGACCGTCGCCCCGATAATGCCAATGGCGATATACAGCATTTTGCTGTTGGTCACGATCCGGGTGGAGGGCAGGAACCCTTTCAGCAGGGCGGCGATGGGCGGACTGGCGGCCGCAACCTGCACGGCGAAGCACAGGGCAATGATGCTGAGCAGCCCGATAATGAATGCCTCCAGGTACCGGAAGCCACGGTTCATCAGGAACAGGACAAGAAAGGCGTCCAGAACGGAAATCAGGGCACCTGCCAGCAGGGGAATGCCAAACAGCAGTTGCAGCGCCACAGCCGTTCCAATGACTTCCGCCAGGTCGCAGGCAATGATCGCCAGTTCACAGGCCAGCCAAAGGATAATGTTCACGACCGGCGGGAAATGATCGCGACACGCCTGCGCCAGATCGCGGCCGGTGGCGATGCCAAGCCGCGCCGACAGGGACTGCAGCACGATCGCCATAAGGTTGGACAGCATGATGACCGCCAGCAGCGTATAACCGAACTGCGCGCCGCCCTGCAGGTCGGTGGCCCAGTTGCCGGGGTCCATATACCCGACGGACACCATGTATCCCGGCCCCACGAACGCCATGAACCGGCGCAGCCATGATGCGCTGGCATCCGGCACGCGCACGCTGGCGAACGCTTCGGGCAGGCTGTTGGTGTCAGGTTCCCCCGTCCGGGCAAAACGCCATCCTGCGGATGAAGACGAAGGGGAGGTCGGGGGTGTTGGTGGCGTCATGGTCATACTCAATCGTATCCGCCATAAATATGCAATATGCTATATCACATTGCACAGGGAAATTTTATCAGCCTTTACCATGGCTGGGTGCTTGCGGGGGTATTGAAGAAAAATATGGGAATTTCTGAAAACTATATTTAATTTATAAAATAGAACTGAAAATATTTTGTATTTCCATTAAATAATATGAATTACCAAACAACAGGTTGTGTTTCATGTGTGCCGCATAAAACAGACGGTTCCATAAACCTGCCGACGATACGCCAGAAGTTTTTGGTGAAGCTTTTTTTCAAAAGCTTCGGTCCTGTCAGGAAAGGGGGAAGGTATCCCGCAGGCGTCGGTGCCTTACGCCATATCCAACGTAAATATCGCACGCAATGCTGTTGGAATGGGGATATTCTGGCCGGATATCCCTGATACGGCACTATCAATGGCGCGGATCAGGGGCGCAGCACGCGTCCTTTCCGGTGGAAAGGCGCGTAGTCGCTGTCCCTGTTTACGCCAGGGCTGCCTTGCCAGCCGCTGCCAGCGCGACATCCGCCTGTGGCGTATGGATACGTGCGCACAGTACATTGCGAAAATGACGTTCCAGCGGATTGTCCTGACTGAGTGCCGGATTACCAATCGCCGCAACCCCCAGTTCCACGGCCCTGATGGCGTTTTCCGTTATGACGTATTTGGCCAGATTGGCTTCCGTACCGGGATAATCCCCGCTTTCGGTCCTGCTGAGCGCACCAGCCAGTATGCTGCGGTTGGTCATCAGCAGCGCGTCAATCTGTCCCAGCAGGGTATGGAACCGTGGCAATGTTGCCAGCGGCCGGCCCAGTGCGGTCGGCACGCGGGCATGCAGGAAGGAGATCAGCCAGTCGCGGGCGGCGCGGGCAACGCCATCATACAGGGCCGCAATGGCCAGCGCGTGGCCGACAACCAGCGTGCCATCATTACTGTGCCACTGGTCTGGCGCCCGCAGGTCAACCAGCGCCGTTCCGGGCAGTTCGACATTTTCAAATATGAAGGTGTGGCTGCCTGTGGCGCGCATGCCCATCTGGTGCCAGCTTCGTTCAATGCGTATGCCCGGCGCATGCAGGTCAACCAGCACCTGCCCGACCCGTGGCTGCGCCTCATCTGTCGCAACCCATACCATTCCCCAGCGGAGCGCGGTTGACCCGGTGGAATAGATTTTCCGCCCGTTCAGCACGGGCCTGCCTGAAGCCTGCGAAATGCGCGTGGCAGGCAGGCCGCCGCGCGACGGGGTGCCAAGATCAGGCTCGACCCGTAAGGCATTGATAAGCGCACCATCATGCAGGGCGGTTTCAATGACCCGCCGCCGCGTGGTTTCGGGCCAGCCGGTGGCGCGTGCGATCAGGGCATGCTGCAGGAAGTGCATGGCCAGTATCAGCGCCGTGGACGGATCGCCCGTGGCCAGTGTGCCCGTCACTTCCACGATCTGCCTGATCCCGCCGCCCTGTCCGCCGTCCGCGCGTGCTATGGTCAGGCCATACAGGCCCGCGGCGCGACAGTCAGCAAGGTTGTCCATGGCAATGTCGCCAGACCGGTCATACGCGCCCGCGCGGGGGGCGAAACGTGCCGCCAGCGCATCCAGCGCCTGCTGTGTCACGGCGGGGGGCGGGGAAATGGGTGAACCCATAGTTCAGATGTCCTTGCAGCAGTTATCCATGGCGGATCGGGGTATGTGGACTTCATCATCATGAAACGGCAGGCGCAAGGCATGTCGTCCATCGTGATCCGCCCCGGCCAGACAGCCCGGCGGTCATCTGGCATTTGGACAGGAAAGCGCGTCCGCGCGGTTGCGCCATACGGGCGGGGTTGCAAGTATGGCGGCCCGTCATGCGGCGGTGCGGGTCATGCACGCGCCGCCCCCCTTTTTCCAGACCGCAGGTTTTTGACATGAAGCAACGTGAACTCGGGTGTACCGGTATCAGGGTCAGTGAAATCTGTCTTGGCACGATGACCTTTGGCCAGCAGAACACGGAAGCCGAGGGGCATGCCCAGCTTGATATGGCCGTGGCGCACGGCATCAATTTCATTGATACGGCCGAACTCTATTCCATTCCCCCGCGTGCCGAGACCCATGGCGCGACGGAGCGTATTGTCGGAAGCTGGCTCAGGGCGCGCGGAGGACGTGAGCGCCTGATCATTGCCAGCAAGGTGGTCGGACGCGGGACCATGCCATGGTTTCGTCCTGGCGGGGAGGAAACGCGCCTGACGCCGCAACAGATCCGCTACGCGCTGGACGGGTCGCTGCAGCGGCTGGGCACGGATTACATCGACCTTTACCAACTGCACTGGCCTGACCGGAAAATCGGCCTGTTCGGGGCAGGGGGCAACACGTTCACCACGCCGGCCGATGCGGATGAGGTACCGATTGCCGAAACACTGGGCGCGCTGGCCGATCTGGTGAAGGAAGGCAAGATCCGCCATGTCGGCCTGTCGAACGAAACCGCATGGGGCCTGTCGCAATATCTGGCCGAAGCCCGTAACGGCGCGCCGCGCGTCGTGTCCATCCAGAACGCCTATAACTTGCTGAACCGCACGTTTGAAATCGGGCTGGCGGAAATGTCGCTGCGCGAGGGCGTGGGCCTGCTGGCCTATTCCCCGCTGGCGCAGGGCTACCTGACCGGGAAATACCTTGATGGCGCCCGGCCCGCCGATGCGCGCACGACCCTGTTCAATCGCGGGCAGCGATATGAAAAACCGGGGGTGGATGACGCCATCCGCGCCTATGTCGCGCTGGCGCGCGAACATGGCATCGACCCCGTCCAGCTTGCCATCGCCTTTGTCACATCGCGGCCATTCGTGACATCCAACATTATCGGCGCGACCAGCGTGGCGCAGCTTGCGACCATTGTGGGGGCGGACAACGTGACCATTACCCCCGAACTTGAAGACAGGATCAATGCGATCCATCAGGTCCATTCCAACCCCGCGCCCTGACCATGTCCCGGTCGTGCGCGGTTTCAGGATAACGGGGACATGAAAACGGTTCCCGGGGCCGCCTTTTTAACAAAAGGCGGCCTTCCCCGAGGTCCGGAATGGTCCATGGACCCCACGCATCCGTGTCGCCATGACGGTCGTTTTCGTGGTGGCATCATGCCTTTTTCATCAATGTCCGGGGACAAAGTATAAATGACAGGGTGATCCTGTCAGATGGAACATATCTGTACAGATTTATAAAATGACATGCTATATTGTCCGCCGGTCATTTCATGGGTGTTCCGGTGATTTTGTTTTTTTCTGGCCTGATTGCGCTTGTTCTTCTGGTCGCGCTGAATATTTTCATTTCACTTTCCGAAATATCATTTGCCGCGGCGCGTGATGCGCGGCTGCGTTCCCGCGCCGAGGCGGGTGATGAACGCGCCACCGCGTTCCTGAAGCTGCGGCGCAACAGCGGGCAGGTCATGACGGTCCTGCAGATATGCCTCAACGGCGTGGGCGTGCTGGGCGGCATGATCAGTTCGGAAATGATCGCGCCCTCCCTGACCCATGGGCTGATGGGGTGGGGGCTGCCCCGTTCCACGGCGGAAACGCTGGCCACCCTGTTCGGTTTCGTGCTGGTGACGGGCCTGTTCGTGCTGTTTGCCGACCTGCTGCCAAAACGCGTGGCCATGAACGCGCCGGACAAGATTGCGCTGGCTGTCGGCTGGTTCCCGGCGCTGGCGCTGAAGCTGCTCTATCCCATTGTCTGGGTATTTTCCAAACTGTCCGACGCCATCCTGCGGGCGCTGAAGATTCCGGCAGCCTCGGCGGTTGAACCTGTCACGCCAGAGGACCTGCGCGCCATCCTTGCCGCAGGCACGGCGTCTGGTGTCCTGCTGGAACAGGAACACCAGATGATCCAGAACGTACTGGGCCTGCAGGACCGTTCGATCACATCCGCCATGACCCCGCGTGATGAAATCGTTTTTCTCGACCTTCAGGAAACCATCGAGGAACAGAAAACCAAGGTCCGGGCCAAGCCCTATTCACGCTATCCCCTGTGCAATGGCGGGCTGGATAATGTCGTTGGTTCCATCCGCGCCGAGGACGTTCTGGCGGCCGTGGTGGACCGGGACCCGGCGGAAGCCCCCCCGCCGGGGCCACAGGGCGCACTATCCAGCGGCAATGCGATTTTCCGGGTGCGACGGGATGTCCTGTCCGTACCCGAGACGATCAACCTGTGGGATACGCTGGCGCAGTTTGACACGCATGGCGTGGGGTTTGCGCTGGTCGTGAATGAATACGGGCTGGTCGTGGGGCTGATTACCTTCAAGGACATCATGGGCGCGCTGATGGGCGGACTGGCCAACCCGTTCGAGGAACAGCTGATCGTGCGCCGCGACGCCAATTCATGGCTGATTGACGGCGCGGCCTCCATCGGTGACGTGCGACGCGAACTGGAGGCCGCTGATCTGGATGAAGGCGGCCCCTTTGATACCATCGGCGGCTTTGTCATGCACCGCCTGCGCCGCATGGCGCGCAAGGCTGACCGCGTGGATACGCTTGGCTTCCGGTTTGAAGTGGTTGATGTGGAGGGCTTCCGCATCAACCAGCTTCTGGTCACCCGGCTGAACGGGGCGTAACCACGCCACGGGCCGCGCGATTACGGCCCGCGCATGCCGCCGCCCATATAGGGCCCCCGTCCCGGACCACCATATCCGGTGCCATATCCCCCGCGGCCATAGCCGTCATCATGCGGGCCACGGTGATGGTGGTGATAGCGGCCGCCATCATGGCAGGCCGCAACGGACAGGCCGATGGCCAGGGCGCAGAGCAATTGTGTGATACGTGTCATGTGTGCCTCCTGTAATCGCATGACAACGTCACGGCGGCGCGAAGGTTTGGGCGGAACGACACCTGACCGTCATTCCGCCCGACGACTGCGTTTCCGGACGATCCGGGCATGCATGGCGCGGACTCTCCACAGAATGGGGGCTGGAAGCTGGCGCGATCCGTCTGCGCAAGGTCAAGCAGGCACTGGGCAAGGGATTCAAGACAAGTCGATGACATCACGGTACAGGACCATGCGTTGTGCCGCAGGCGGCCAGTTCGGTCCGCATGTGCAGCCCTCCTGCCAGGGTGTGCGGGAGGGGCATACCGGCCCGGTTCCATGCCCGGCCCGCCAGTCAGGATCGGGACGGATATGCCTGCGTCGTGTCCGCCATCCCCTGGCCGGGGGCATGCGATGACGCTGCATGGCCCTGAAAAAGCGCCCTTACGTGGCGCAAGGTTCAGTCGCGCGGGGCGGGAGCGGATGATACGGTATCGACCGGCGTGCAGCCTTCTGGCGGGTTGTCACGCAGGAAGCGGGCGAATTCATTGAACGCCGGACCACGCGGGTCGGATGTGCGCCAGACAAGCCCGATCGTGCGGTAGGCTGACGGAAGCGCGGTCACGGTGATCAGCCCCTCCCATGCGGCCCGGTGGCGCAGGGCGAGACGGGGGATGAGGGAATATCCCTCGCCCGCGCCAATCATGTGCCACAGCATTTCCAGGCTGGTGGCCAGACGCGGCTGGTCACGCTGGGGCGGCATGCCACACAGCGTCAGCGCCTGGTCACGCAGGCAGTGCCCGTCTTCCAGCAGCAGCAGGTCCGGTCCCCGCAGGTCGGGCATCGCCAGCGTCCTGCGGTGCGCCAGCGGGTGACCGGCGGGAAAGGCGGCAAGAAAAGGTTCGCGGAACAGGGGCGCACATTCGAATCCGTCGCCGCCCACCGGCAGGGCCGCGAACACCACATCCAGTTCATCATGCCGCAGCATGCGCAGCATTGTATCCGTCAGGCTGTCGGTCAGCTGCAGCTTCAGTTGCGGATAGGCACGGCGCAGCAGCGGCAGCAGGTCGGGCACGTAATAGGGGCCAAGCGTTGCAATGACCCCCATGCGCACCAGCCCTTCCAGCGGGCCAGTGCGCACGCGCGCGGCCTCGATCATGGCGCGGGCGGCGGCCAGCACGTCGCGCCCCATCGCAATCAGGCGCGCGCCATCAGGGGTTACGGTTACATGACGGCGGGAGCGTTCAAACAGCACAACGCCCAGCAGGGATTCCAGCTTGCGCACCTGTTCCGACAGGCCGCCCTGGCTGACGCCGCAGCGTTCGGCCGCGCGGGAGAAGTTGCGCAGGTCATCCACCGCCACCACATATTCGATGTCGCGCAGCGACAGGCCGGAAAGGGGAATATAGCTCATGTCTATAGATAGGACCGATTTCGGTGTGTTTGTAAAAAGGTTTTTCCGATCACACCCATTGACAGAAACGGTTTCTCCCCATTTCGTGTTTGTGGGACAAATGGCCCGTCAACACCTGACAAGCCAAAGTAAGGAGCATTCCGCATGGCACGCATTAATTCATCTCTGAAGCCGTTTGAGACAGACGCTTTCCACAACGGAAAGTTCATCAAGGTGACCGATGCCGATGTGAAGGGTAAATGGTCCGTATTCTTCTTCTATCCGGCGGATTTCACCTTTGTCTGCCCGACGGAACTTGAAGATCTGGCTGACAATTACGAAGCGTTCCAGAAGCTCGGCGTGGAAATCTACTCGGTTTCGACCGACAAGCATTTCACCCACAAGGCATGGCACGACACGTCGCCGGCCATCAGCAAGATCAAATACGTCATGCTGGGTGACCCGACCGCGCACATCGCACGTAATTTTGATGTGTATATCGAGGAAGCTGGCGTGGCCGACCGCGGCACCTTCCTGATCGATCCGGAAGGCAAGATCCAGTACATCGAAATCACCGCCGGCAGCGTTGGCCGTAGCGCGGCCGAACTGCTCGCCAAGATCGAGGCCGCGCAGTACGTCGCCTCCCACCCCGGCGAAGTCTGCCCCGCGAAGTGGAAGGAAGGCGGCAAGACGCTGACCCCGTCGCTGGACCTCGTCGGCAAGATCTGACGTCCATGGTCATGGTCCGGCCCTTCGGGGCCGGGCCAGCCATGCCACCTTTTCCCAAAGAGCGGAGCCCATTCCCATGTTGCAAGATCCCATCAAGACGCAGCTCAAGGGTTATCTGGCCAGCCTTGCGCACCCGATCGTGCTGGAGGCCAGCCTGGATGAAACCCCTGCATCGCGCGAGATGCACGAACTCCTGCACGAGGTCGCCGCCCTTTCGGACAAGGTGCAGGTGTCCGAGGCGGGTCAGGCCACCCGGCGGCCCAGCTTTGTCATCCGCCGCGATGGCACGAAAACGCAGGTCACGTTCGCCGCCATTCCCATGGGGCATGAATTCACGTCCTTCGTGCTGGCCATGCTGCAGGTTGGCGGTCACGCGCCAAAAATCCCCGATGATGTGGCGGCCCGAATCCGCGCCCTGCCGGGACAGTACAGTTTCGAAACCTACGTTGCCCTGTCATGCCAGAACTGCCCCGATGTGGTACAGGCGCTCAACGCCATGTGCGTGCTGAACCCCAACATCCACAACGTCACGATTGACGGGGCGCTGTTCCCTGATGAAGTCGCCGCGCGCAACATCATGTCCGTGCCGCAGGTGTACCTGAATGGCAGGCTGTTCGAGACGGGGCGCATGGAAATCGAGCAGATACTGGCCCTGCTGGATGCCGACGCACCCCGGCAGGCCGCCGAAAAGCTGAAGGACATCGCGCCGTTTGATGTCCTGATCATCGGGGAAGGGCCCGCCGGGGCGTCGGCTGCGGTCTATGCCGCGCGCAAGGGACTGCGTACCGGGCTGGTGGGCGACCGTTTTGGCGGGCAGGTCATGGATACCGCAGGCATCGAGAACTTCATCTCGATCCCCGAAACCGATGGCCCGAAACTGGCTGCGGCACTCGAGGCCCACGTCCGGCAGTACGATGTGGAGATCATTCCCGGCCAGCGTGCAAAGGAACTGTTTCCCGCCCCCCAGCCCGGCGGCCTGCATGGCGTGGTGCTGGAAAATGGCGCGGTGCTGCATTCGCGCACGGTCATACTGGCGACGGGCGCGCACTGGCGGCATCTGGGCGTGCCGGGTGAGGAAGAATACCGCAATAAGGGCGTGGCCTACTGCCCGCATTGCGATGGCCCGTTCTACAAGGGCAAGCGCGTGGCCGTGGCCGGTGGCGGCAATAGCGGGGTGGAAGCGGCAATCGACCTTGCGGGTATCGTGGCCCACGTGACGCTGCTGCAGCGCGGGTCGCACCTGAAGGCGGACAAGGTGCTGCAGGACAAGCTGCATACCCTGCCCAATGTCACGGTCCTGACCGAAGCCCTGACCACCCGGATCGAGGGGAATGGGCGTAACGTGACGGGCCTGACCTATCGTGGTGGCGATGGCGCGGACCACCACATCGACCTGGAAGGGGTGTTCGTACAGATCGGCCTGCTGCCCAATACCGGCTGGCTGAAGGGGACGCTTGATCTGAATGACTTTGGTGAAATCATCGTGAATGACCACTGCGCCACATCAATCCCCGGTGTGTTCGCTGCGGGTGATGCGACAACCACGCCCTACAAGCAGATTGTCATTGCCGTGGGCGAAGGGGCGACGGCCGCGCTGTCCGCCTTTGACTACCTGATCCGCGTGCCTGCGCCCGCGCGGGAAAATCTGGTCATGGCCTGATCATCGATCCATCTGTCCCGACAGGACCATCATGAAGCGTTCCAAATGCCGCCTTTTTCAAAAGGCGGCATTTTTCTTACGTGCGAATGCCACGCAACCCGTCTGCCTTCGGGCCGTTTCGCAGGGGCAGGCGACATGAAGGTGGCGTTGGCCGACAGGTGCCACGCGGCCGCATGAACCACGCCTGTTGCCTCATGATCCCGACGGAGACAGGCCAATGGCGTACAAGACAGTCAATCCGTTTACCAACGAAACCATTGCAACATTTCCCGATCTGACGGATGCGGAACTGGCGCAGAAGCTGGACCGCGCCCATGCGACCTACAGGGACTGGTCGAAACTGCCCTTTGCCCGGCGTGCGGCGATTGTGGGCAAGGCCGCCGACCTGCTGCGCGAACACAAAGACAGGTATGCCCGCCTGCTGACGCTGGAAATGGGCAAGCTGTACCGCGAAAGTCTGGCGGAAGTCGAACTGTCCGCCGATATCCTGCAATATTATGCCGATAATGCCGAAACATTCCTTGCACCGCAGAAACTGACGGAAAAAAGCGGACGTGGGGATCTGGCCATGGTTGTCAGCCAGCCGCTGGGCATCCTGTTCGCCATCGAGCCATGGAATTTTCCCTACTACCAGCTTGCCCGCGTGGTGGGGCCGCAGTTCATGGCGGGTAACGTGGTGATGGTGAAGCATGCATCCAACGTGCCGCAGGCGGCTGCCGCCTTTGAACAGCTGTTCCGTGATGCCGGCGCGCCGGAAGGGCTGTACACCAACCTGTATGCCACCCGTGACCAGACGGGGCGCATCATTGCCGATGACCGTGTGATTGGTGTCGCCCTGACCGGCAGCGAGGGGGCAGGGGCCATTGTCGCGTCACAGGCCGGCAAGGCGCTGAAAAAGACCACCATGGAACTGGGCGGTAGCGACGCGTTTATCGTGCTGGAAGATGCGGACCTTGAAAAATCCGTGAAATGGGCGGTCTGGGGGCGCATGAACAATGGGGGGCAGTGCTGTGTCGCAGCCAAGCGCATTATCGTAGCCGAGCCGATTGCTGATGCCTTCCTCGATCGCTTTGCAACCGAACTGGGGAAGCTGGTGCCCGGTGACCCGATGGATGAAAAAAGCGGGGTTCCGCCCCTGTCATCGCAGGGTGCTGCCGACCAGCTGAATGAACAGGTGGAACTGGCGGTAAAGAATGGCGCGAAACTCATGCGTGTTGGCCCCACGCCCCCCAACCAGGGCGCGTTCGTGCAGACCGGTATCCTGACCGATATTACCCCCGACAACCCGGTGTTCCATCAGGAACTGTTCGGGCCGGTGGCCATGTTCTTCCGTGTCCGTGACGAGGCGGAGGCCATCGCCCTTGCCAATGACAACCCGTACGGGCTGGGTGGCTCGGTCTTTACGTCCGATCCGGCACGCGGCATCCGGGTGGCGGAACAGATCGAAACAGGCATGGTCTATGTCAACCATCCCACATGGACCACGTCAGACCTGCCGTTCGGTGGTGTCAAGCGCTCGGGCTTCGGTCGGGAACTGTCTTCCATGGGCATACAGGAATTCGTCAACAAGAAGCTGATTGACGTCGTGCCGATTGATGCCGGTCCGTAAAGGACGTTTGTGCGGTGCGCTGTATTGCCCGTCCATGACTGGATGATGCTCCACCCCTCCCGTTCAGCCCGTTACGACGGGTTGGCCGGGGCGGCTGGTCCCCGCGCGGCGTCAGGCGCCGGTGCCGCGGTGGGGGAGGCTGGCGCAAGCTGCGACGTCCGGGTGTCGGGCGTGGTGGCGGTAGCCGTGGCGGGCAGCCATCCCCCTTCAAACCCGGCACGTTCCAGTCCCGCGCGGATATAGGGGTTGCGCTTCATCACGTTCCATACCAGCCCGCTGCGCCAGTTTTCAATCATGAGCAGGATCGGCCCCTGATCGATGCCCAGATATTCCCTGTCGGTCCAGAAGGTCTGCCCGTTGCGGAAACTGGGGTTGAACGCATCAACGAAACCGTACTGGCCGTAAATACTCTGCCCGTACCTGTTTTTCATGTTGCGCAATGTCGGCAGCACGATTTCCGGCGCAAATGCGATGGACCCGGCAGCGGCGGTAGGGGCAACGGTGCCATCATCCTGCGTGTAGTCACGGCCCGTGCCACGGGCGGAATAGGACAGGAAGTGCCGCGACTGCCCGTCAATCTGCCGGGTGACATCACCGGGACCGTCACACGCGGTCAGGCCCCACATCGTGGCACTGTAATCATGCCATTTACCGGGGTTGGCAATGGCATAGGCCCGCTGGGCATAGACGGCGCGGCGGCTGTTTTCAAAATAGTCGATCTGCTTTTCACGCGCCCATGCATCCCGCACGCCACGGAAATCGATCCATGCATGGGTGTACTGGTGGCCGAACAGGGGCGCGAAATTCAGGAAAGTCTGTCCGTAATAATCCCCCCAGCGCTGGTTGTTCGTGGCCAGCCACGCCTGCCACGACGTAGGCGCAAGCGCATGGGTGGGTGAACCCAGGCCAAGGATATAGGCCATCATCCCCTCGCTGTACCCTTCCCAGTAGCTGGGAATGAAGCCGTGTTCGGGACTCCATCCCATGCTCAGCCGGTTGTCGGGGCGGGTCATCCACTGCCAGTTGACGCGTTTGTACAGCTGGTCCGCCAGGGTGCGGATCTCGGCTTCCTGCGGTATATCGCGATCAAAAAAGGACTGTGAAAACAGCACGCCCTGCATCAGCAGTGCCGTATCGATGCTGGACAGTTCGATATCATGGCTGAACCGCAGTCCCGTGCCTTTGTTCAGGAAGTGATAGTAAAACCCCTGATACCCCATCGCCCCGTCCGCCGTGTCGTTCTGGGGACCATCCATAAGATAATGCAGGGTGGCAAGTGTCCGTGTCGCGGCCTGCGCGCGGGTGACGTAGCCCCGGCTGGCCCCGATGCCATAGGCCGTCAGACCGAACCCGATGGAGGCCACGCTGCTCAGTGTCTGGGGGGATGGGTACCGGTCTGGCACCAGCCCGGTCTTCGGGTCGCCCGCATCCCAGAACCAGCGGAACGTCCGCCGTTCCAGATCGTTCATGAGCGCGGTATCCGCAGTGCTGGCGGCGGCATGGGGAACGGATGGCGCCGCCGCCGCGCTGGCCGTTACGCCATCAGCCGCGCGTGCGGACAGGATGGGGGAGGATGAGGCAATAATCAGGGCTGACAGGATGACACGCGCGTGCCGTCCCCTTGGTCGAGAATGCAAAACCCGGTCTCCCGCCCGTTGCCGTTCGGCTTTTATGAATTCAGATCCGGGCCGTGGCAATATCCCGGCAGGCATCCGGGGGCAGAAGTTTCATTACGAAATGTAACTGACGAAGCGGGCAGGGAGGTTTTAACGTCCCGCCGTGCGGAGCGGCTCAGGCGACGGTGTGGCGGATTCCCACCCCAGCCCAAGCGCCTTCTGCACGGCAATGTAGTCATTGGTCATGCTGGCCTGCGCCTGTGCCTGCTGCTGTTCGATCTGGACGCGCTGGCGTTCCACATCCAGCGCGTCAATGACCGACAGGGTGCCCGCGCGCTGGCGCTGCTGCGCCAGTGTCCATGACCGGTCGGACGCCCCGCGCGCTTCCTGCAGTTTCAGCACGTATTCCCGCTGGTGGCCAAAGCGGGACAGCGCGCCTTCGGCATCCTGCAGCGCGGACAGGACGACACCCTGATAATGGGCAAGGGCGGCATCACGCCCGCCCTTTGCTTCGCCCACGCGCGAATTGGTGCGGGCAAAGTTCAGGATGCTCCATTCCAGCGTGGGGCCGCCCATGTAGGAAAAACTGTCGCCCGAGAAGAAACGCTGCCCGTTGGCGGCGGTGAAGCCGACCGTGCCGAACAGGCTGATCTTGGGGAAATACTGCCCGATGGCCTGCCCGATCTGGGCATTGTTCGCGGCAATGTCGCGTTCGGCCACGCGGATGTCGGGACGCCTGCGCAGCAGGTCGGCGGGGTTGCCAACGGGCACCACGGCAGGCGGCAGGGGAACCGGGGCGGGCGTGGATAACTGCGCGTCAAGCTGCCCCGGCTCGCGTCCGGTCAGGGTGGCCAGCGCGTCCATGTATCCCGCCTGCTGGGCCTTCATGGGGGCAATGGCGCCCTGAATCTGTAACAGCTGCCCCGCGAAGCGTTCCACATCTTCCTGCGATGCCGTGCCCTGTGCCCGGCGCTGGCGGGTCAGGTCCAGCATGGTCTGCTCGATTTCGACGGAACGCTGCATAAGCTGGAGCCTGCGCTGCACATCACGCAGGCTGACGTAATTGCGGCCCACATCTGCCGCCAGCCGGACACGGGTATCGGCCAGCTGCGCCATCTGGGCCTCGCTTTGCGCACGGGCGCCTTCGTATCCGCGCCGGTTGCCGCCAAAGGGGTCGATTTCCCAGCTGGCGTCAAATCCCGCGCCATAGGAATCCGACTTGATGGCAGGCGGCAGCGACATGGCCTCCGGCTGTCCGCTGCCGCCAAGGACCGAGGTAATGTCCCCCGTGGGCAGGCGCGTGCGGTCCCAGAACGCGGCCATGCCACCGCCGGGGAAGAACCCGGCGAAGCGTTCACGCTGGGTTGCGCGCGCGGTATGCAGCCGGGCCGCCGCCTGCTTCATGTCGGGGCTGTTGTGCAGCGCGGTGGTGACAAGGTCGGTCAGCACCGGATCGTTCAGTCCGTCCCACCAGTGCGACAGGGGTGCCTGCGCCGTGGTCAGCGCGGGGTCTGCGCGGTGGAATCCTGCCGCATGTTCGGCCACGGGGGCGACGTGCGGCGGCCCCTTGTAATCAGGGCCCACGGAACATGCCGCAAGCGTCGTGGCCAGGGTGATACCGGTAACGGTGCGGCATGCGCGTGCATGACGACGGGAGGGGAAAAGGGTCATGTGCGTCATCCCACCGTCATGCCGGCATCTTTGGGCATGGGCTTGATAAGGATTACAAGGGGCATCATCACCAGCAGGGCGATGCCAAATATCCAGAACAGGTCGCCATAGGTCATGACCGTGGCCTGCCGCGTGATCAGGGCGCTCAGGCGCGCCAGTCCGTAATGCTGCACGAATTCCTGCCCCAGCGGGGAATTGGCGGTGATGGTTTCCTCGATACGGGCGGTATGCAGGTCCATCCGGCGGTCATGCAGGGTCGCGACCGCCGCCAGTCCGAATGATCCCCCAAGGTTGCGCGCGGCGTTGAACAGGCCGGACGCATCTTCCGCATACTGTATGGGCACCGCGCTGGTCGCTGCCTGGTTGAGGAACAGCAGCGAGAAGAACTGCGCAAAGCCACGCACCACCTGCGACCAGAAAAAATGCGGCCCCGCGCTGTCGGGTGACAGGTGCGCGTTCATGAAACAGCTGACGACATACAGGAACATGCCAAATGCGATGGCCAGCCGGATATCAAGCTTGCGCACCAGAATGGGAAATACCGCCAGCATAAGCAGGGTGGGAATGCCGCTTATGGCGGCCACCACACCGGACTGTTCGGAATTGTAGTCGGGAACGGCGGCAAGGAACTGCGGGATCAGGTACAGGATGCCATACAGCGCGCCACCCACCCCGAGGCTGAGGACAAATACCCCGAAAAAGCTTTTCTGCAGCAGGATTTTCAGGTGGATGACCGGCTGTCGTGACCGGAACTGTCCCACCACCAGCAGGATCATGCCAAGCAGGGACATGATGCTGAGTTCGCGGATCATGTCGGATTCAAACCAGCGTTCGCGCTGCCCTTCCTCCAGCACCACGGTCAGGCCACCCAGCCCCAGCACCAGCCCGGCAAGGCCGTAATAATCGGTGTTCCGGAATTCGCCCCAGTCGATCCGGCCCTTGGGCAGGCCGACAAACAGCAGCACCATCAGCCCGATGCTAATGGGCAGGTTGAGGAAAAAGGCATAATGCCAGCTCAGGTTTTCCGTCAGCCACCCGCCAATGACCGGCCCGATCACCGGGCCAAGGACCGCGGTCATGCCAAACAGCGCGATGCCCACCGGCCGTTGCGCCGGTGGCAGGCGCGTGGCCACGATGGTCATGGCGGTCGGGATCATCGCCCCGCCCGTAAAGCCCTGTCCCACGCGGCCGATGATCATGTGCATGAGGTTGGGCGAAAGCCCGCACCACATGGAAAAGATGGTGAACAGCACGGCTGCGATCAGCAGGAAATTGCGCAGCTTGAATATGCGCTCGAACCATCCGGCCAGCGGGATCATGACGATTTCGGCCACAAGGTAGGCCGTGGTGACCCATGTGCCCTCGCTGCTCGACGCCCCGATTTCCCCCTGGATGGTGGGCAGCGCCGAATTGACGATGGAGGTATCCAGCGTCGCCATAAGCGCGCCGATGGTGCCCGCCGCCACCGCCAGCCATGCCGCCGCGTCCGCTTTCTGCGGGGCGGTGGGGCCGCTGGGGTCTGCTGGCTGCGTGCTCACGATCCGCCACCGCCGGGGGCCGGGTCGGTTCCGGCTGCCAGCGTATCGACTGCCGCCGTAACCGACAGACCGGGGATCAGCACCACACGTTGCGCCGGATCTGGCTGGATATGGATGCGCACCGGCACGCGCTGCACCACCTTGGTGAAGTTGCCGGTTGCGTTGTCCGGCGGCAGCAGGGCGAACTGCGCGCCCGTGCCCGGCGCAAAGCTTTCGACCGTGCCGTGTATTTTCTCACCACCCAGCGCATCGACCGATACCGTGACCGGCTGGCCCGCGCGCATGCGACGGATCTGCGTTTCCTTGAAATTGGCGACAAGGTAGATGTCCTGCACCGGCACGATGGTCATCATATGCGTGCCCACGGCGGCGTACTGCCCCACGCGGGCGCTGCGGTCGCCCACGCGTCCGTCCACGGCGGCGCGGATGGTGGTGGCGTCCAGATCCACCTGCGCGGAACGCTGCTGGGCTATGGCCTGTTCAATGCGGGCCTGCGCCTGCAGGATCTCGGCGCGGAAGGTGGCGATCTGAAGCTGTGCGGATTTCAGGGCGGCTGTGGCCTGCGCCAGCTGGGCATGCGCCTGTGCGCTGCTGTTGCGCAACTGGTCGTAATGTTCGTTCGTTTCTGCCCCCGTGGCGGCCAGCGCACGGTAGCGGGCAACCTGCCGGTCGGCAAAATCGACCTGTGCCTGCGCTGCGTCGCGCCGGGCCTGCGCCTGTGCGATTTCGGCATCCTGCGCGTCGATCTGGGCCCTGGTCTGGATGATCGCGGCATTGCCCTGATCCGCCAGCGCGCGGGCCTGTTCAAAGCGCGCGCGGGGGTCGCGTTCATCCATGCGCACCAGTACCTGCCCCTTTGTCACCGTCTGGTTTTCCGCCACCAGGACCTGATCGACAAAGCCGGCCACGCGGGTGGATACCGTGACCTGATCGGCCTGCAGGTAGGCGTCGTTCGTGGACTGGATGAACCGCCCATGCGTCCACCAGTGAACCAGCCAGACCACAAACGCGATCAGGGCAAGACCCGCGATGCCTGCCAGTACCAGCCTGCGCATTGCGGCCTTGCGCGGGTCGACCGGTTTTTCCGGGGGGATGTCCGTTGTCGCACTGTCTGGTGCGCGCTGGCCTGAGGAAGAAGGATCGGTCTGGTGTGTATCAGGCATGCGCCACCATATATGGAACGATTTGGTACTGTTTTGTTAGGTGGACATCACGATATGGTCAAGCCACCCACGCATCGTGGTGGCAGCAGGTCACACGTGCACCGGAAGGCTGCCGCCAGAGGCCATGCCGGAGCAGGCCCCGGCATCCAGCAGGCCAGTTCCGGGCATGTCGTGCCGCTTCGGGGGCAATCGTCGGGCGCTGGGGCGGATCAGGGGCATCATGTGGCCTGCGATGCGCAGGATGCTGTCTGTGCACGACAGGGCAGGCCGGATGTGCGCGCACCTGCGCCCCACGGTGCTGATGGCAACACAGGTCAGTCACGTTTTTCAAACGCACCGGCAATGGTCAGCGTGACGGTATCGCCCAGCATTGGCATATAGGCCGTAACCCCGAAGTCACTGCGGCGCAGTGTGGCTGTCGCCTCGAACCCCACGGTATAGGCCCTGTCCAGCGGGTTGACGCCAGCGCCGACATAACGGGCCTGCAGGACCACCGGGCGGGTTACGCCATGCAGCGTCAGGTTGCCCGTAATGGCTGCGCCGTTCACGCCAGCGGGCACGACTGATGTGGAGGGAAAGGTCGCATCCGGATACCGGCCCGCGTCAAACCAGTCCGCATCCTTCAGTTCCCCTGTCAGCCTGTCGCTGGTGGTCTGAAGGCTGCCGATCGGCACGCTGACTGTCAGCCGCGCGGCGGATGGATGCGCCGGATCAAGCTGCAATGTGCCGCTTATGCCTGAAAACATGCCGGAATAATGCGTGAACCCCATGTGCAGCACGGAAAAGATGATCTGGGTATGGGCCGGATCGACCCGATAGCGTCCGGCCTGCACCTCTGCCACGGGTGGCGCGGCCAGGGCAGGGGCCGCCAGCAGCATGAAGGCTGCGGTAACGCTGGTCATGTAGTGTGTCATGAAACCACTCCACAGACGGGATGCCTGCCACCTTCAGCCAAACCGGAAACCCGATAGCGCCTTGCCCATCACGGTATCGCTGTAATCGCGCACGCCCCGGTCCGTCCCGGCGGCCCCCGCTACGAACATGAGCGGCAGCAGGTGCTCGGGCCGGGGGTGGCAGATCCGTGCGCCCGGTGCGTGCATCCATTGTGTCAGCGCCTCGGTCCGTACGTCCGGTGGGGCTTCCACCGCATGGGCCAGCCATGTGTCGAATTCCCGTGATACGGCGTTGGACTGCGGGTTCTGGCCCATGAAATGGTGCAGGTTATGATACGTCATGCCCGTGCCCACAATCAGGATGTTCCGCTCACGCAGGGGGCGCAGCGCCGCCCCGATCCGTATTTCCATTGCGGCGTTCAGGTCGCGTTGCAGCGACAGTTCCACAACCGGGATGTCCGCCTGCGGAAACGCCAGCATGAACGGGATGAACACGCCATGGTCAAACCCGCGTTCGGGGTCCTGCGCGCAGGCAATGCCCGCCCTGTCCAGCAGGGTGCAGGCATGCGCCGCGAGTTCCGGCGAACCCGGCGCGGGGTAGCGGAGCTGGTATGTATGCGGTGGAAAGCCGGAATAGTCATATATCAGCGCGGGATGCGCGCCGGATGTCACCGTGGGCACCCCCGTTTCCCAATGGCTGGACACGACCACGATCCCGTCCGGAGGCTGCGGCAGGCCTGCCGCCACCCCGCGCAGGTAGGCCGCCATACGGTCCCATGTATCGGACCAGTCCATGAAGAAACATGGCCCCCCGCCATGTGGCAGGAACAGGACGGGCTGGCGGGGCCGTGCCGTTTCGTTGATGGGGCGTGAGTGCTGTTCCATGCCGGTCACCTTCCTGTCGTGGTCGTCATGATCCCTTCATATCAGGATCAACGCCCCATATGCGCATCCGTTACGTTGCAGGGGCTACGTGCCAGCCCGTGGGGCGTGGCTGCGTGTGAATGGGGACGTCAGAATTTTATCTGGAACATCGACATGACCGCATGAAAATGTTCGGGCGTGTCACCGCCCGTGATCTGCCCGTATTCATATTGTATGGTCGTGCGGATGATTCCCGTGGGCCACCAGTTCACGGCCAGCGACCCGGTCTGCTGATCGCCGCCATGTATGGGGCCGGCGTCAAGGTCCGCCTGGGAATAGCGGGCTGCCACCTCCAGCACGCCATAGCCGTTGCACAGCATGCTCTGCTTCGTGTCGCATGAGGGCGAGGAAAACGCCGCCGTGCGTCCCTTCCACTCCCGTCCTTTTCCATTGATGGTGTAGCCAAGCTGCCCGTACCACCCGTGGAAGCGCAGTTGCTGGCTGCTGCTGTTGATGTGGCTGTTCAGCATGATGTCAAAGGCTTCACCCTGAAACAGCAGTTTCTGCCATGATACGGCGGCCTCCACCCCGAAGGCGCCTGCACTGTCGGACTGGATTTTTCCTGTATTGAGGTATTTTGAAACCGTTCCGGGATTGATTTCCGGATTGTCGGACAGCGACAGCGTGGGCGCCGCATTGCCCGCGGAGGCCGGGCGGAATATCCATTCCCCCGAAAACCCCAGATGGAACAGCAGCGAGCGCGTACGCACCGGCAGGCCGACCAGGCGGAACGCCATGGCGCGCTGGTTGCCGTTTTCGCCCGGGCCTGCGGTGCCAGCCGTGGCGGACAGGGCAAAATGATAACGTTTCCCATACGTTTCCGCCTGCACCGCCTGCCGTTCGATGCCCGTGGCCAGGTTGCGTGTCAGGGTGGAGATGCTGGAACGTTCGATAAAGACGGTATCGCCCTGCGCCTGCATGGATTCAAGGCCGAAGCTGGGTTTGAAAATACCCGCCGTAAACACGAAATGCCGCAGCCCGATATAGGAAACCTGGCCTTCAAACAGACGCATGGGCCCGCCGGGCGCAGGCCCGAAGTCCCATATCGCCCCGATTTCGACCTGTTTATGGATATTCAGCCGCACGCCATTGCGCATGCGCGCGCCACGTGCCCCCGTGCCCGGACGGGCAGGCGACGCGCCGGGAAACCCGCCAACATCAAGCTGGTCCGTGGCGTAGGGCTTTATGGTTATGCCGTGCAGGTCAATGGTGGGAACGCTTTGGGCATGGGCCGTGCCTGCGCACATCATCACGAAAGTGCACAGTGCGGATCCGGCTTGCAATTGGCATGACAAGGGGCAGTGCTCTCCACACAACGTCATGAGGCGGGTCTACAGCCCATAGCATGGAAAGGCGGGGGAAGAAGTCATCAAATCTGTGCACGGGCGCGTTGCCCGTCGGGAAACAGGGCGTGGCGGTCACCGGGCATGGTCTTTCGTGCGCATGACCCGGCCAAAGGGCACCTGTCCAAAATCATGGGCATAACCGCCATCGGTCCACGCGGTCCGGCCTGCGATCATGACATGGCGCACGACGCCGGGCGGCCGGTTGATGACCTGACGGCAGCCGAATGCGCTGCGATACACGAACTCATAGGTTTTTTCCGGGTCCCACCGGCGCAGGGCATCAGGGTCGATGACGCACAGGTCCGCCTGCGCCCCGATCTTCAGCACGCCGGTATCAAGGTTGAAAAAGGCCGCGGGCAGCCCGGTCAGCCGATGGACGGCAATGGCCACCTGCTGCGGCCCATCGGGCTGGGCGATTTTCAGGGTGCGCAGGTTGCCGTCATAAAAGCCGATATTGGCCAGATGCGCCCCACTGTCATTGAACCCAGGCAGGGTGTGGCGGCTGAACAGCAGTTTTTTCAGGGTGGCCGGATCATTGTTGGCAATGACCGTCTCCCATCGCAGGTCCGTATCCCACTGCCGCAGCAGGTGTATGAAAAAGGCGGCGTCGTCCTCGATGGGGTTGGGAAAGGTCGCGAAGAACGCGGCTTCCGCCGGGCTGGCGGCGCCATGGCGCCCCCGGCTTGCCTGCCACCGGCGCAGGCGGTGATAGGGCTGCTGCAGCGTCTCGCCATTCCAGTGGGGCAGGGGACATTCGGCCACCTTCATGTCCGACAGGCGGCGCGTCAGCACGGTATCCTCCAGCCGTAGCAGACGTCGCAGCCGTGCAATGGACCATCCCGCCTTGCCCTTCATCCACATCGCGCGAAAGGCCGCGATCCACTGCGGGCTGTCCAGAATGCGCAGGCGGCCCGCCCGGTCATCAAGCTCCAGCTCATTCAGGGCGCGCAGTTCGGGAATTTCATCCGCAATGGGGTTGATCGCCCCGTCGCTCCATATCCGGAACGGACCCGGCAGCACCTGGAAACGGAAGATGCCGCGCAGCAGCTTTGAATTGAGGATGGCCGACAGCATGAGGCACATCGTGACCGCCGCGCGGTTGGTGCGCAGGTCGATCGCCGCCAGCACCGTGGTCCGCAGTGGCCGGCCATACAGCCGGCCACTGCTGAGCAGGAAGGTGCGCACTGCCCTGAAGATATGATCCTTGGGGGGGGTCGCCTGCCACACGCGCCCATAGCGGCGCACGATGCGGGTCAGGCGCGACAGTTCGCGAAAACTGGCGTACTGCGTAGGTATCCGGCGTTTTTTGTGCGGGGCATTGGCCAGGAAGTGAAAGGGTAGCGCATCGGTGGAAAATCCGGCATAGCCCTGCGCCATGCCGGCCTCAAGCAGTTGCGCCATCTTCGCGCGTTCGCGGCGGCTGGGCCGGCGTTCAATTGACCGCCGCAGCCCCATTACCGCAATGCGCAGCATGGAATGGGGAATGAGCGGCACGACATTGGCCCCCAGCGGCAGGCGGGACAGGTGATTGAGATACCCCTGTGAATCCGTCCATGTGCAGGCATCCGCCACCCGGGCCAGAACGGATTTGGGCATGTTTTCCACCCGGGCGAAACAGTCTACTATGGGATCTTCCCCGTCATTGCGCAGGTGACCATAGGTTACGCCGATGGAACAGTTGCCGATGACCACCGTCGTGGTCCCGTGCCGCACCACCTCAGGCAGCTGGGGCGCCAGTTCCAGTTCAAGGTCAAGGTGCGTGTGGATATCCAGCAGTCCCGGCATCAGCCACAGTCCGGTGCAGTCCACCTGTATGGCGTTTTCATCCCACTGCAGGTCGGGTGAGATCGCCGCGATGCGGCCATGGGATACGGCAATGTCTGACATGACGGGACAGCCACCAGTCCCATCAAAAAAAAGCGCGTTGCGGTAAACGGTATCGGGCACGCGGGCCTCCATGCATCAGGGCGCAGGTATGGCCGGGTGTGGCCTGCATCCTGTCTTTGTATGACAACAGCATGGCGCGGGTGCGGTTGCGTTACGGTTTGTCGGGGGGACATAAAACCCGGCGCATACGGGCGTGTACGCTCTGGCCATATCGCGCGCCCATGCGTATGGAGATGCCCCACATAATCATGACGAAGGTCCGGGCATCCCGCATGGACAGGCAGCACGACGCAGGTGAGGGTATGGTGCACGCACGGAAAATGACATGTCGGTCCTGACGCGGCTGTTCCCGCTATGGGCGGTGCTTGTTTCGGTTGCGGCCATTGCGTATCCCGCGCCGTTTCTGGTGCTGACGCCCGCCATCACGCCGCTGCTCGCCTTTATCATGTTCACCATGGGGGTGACGCTGACGGCGGGGGACTTCATGCGTATCGCGCGCAGGCCACTGCCGGTGGTGGCGGGGGTCGTGCTGCATTACCTCGTCATGCCGCTGGCGGCGTGGGGGATCGCGCACGTCCTGGGCATGCCGGCCATGATCGCCACCGGCATGATCCTGGTGGGCTGTGTGTCCAGCGGCACGGCGTCCAATGTCATGATCTATCTGTCACGTGGTGATGTGGCGCTGTCGGTCAGCATCAGCACGCTATCCACGCTGGTCGGTATTATCGCGACGCCGGTACTGACGCGGTTTTACGTCTCGTCCGGTGTCAGCGTCGACAGTTGGGGGCTGTTTCGCAGCATTGTTGAAATCGTGGCCCTGCCGGTCATGGGCGGGGTGATTGTCAACACCATCTGTCCTCGGCTGGTCCGGCGGGTTGAGCCGGTGCTGCCGCTGGTGGCCATGGTATCGATCATGACGATCATCGGCAGCATCGTAGCAGGCGTGCGTCCGTCACTGGCGGCGGTGGGGCCGCTGGTGCTGGTGGGTGTGGTGCTGCACAACGCGATCGGGCTGCTGGGTGGATACTGGGGCGGGCGGCTGCTGGGTTTTGACGAAGCCGTATGCCGCACGCTGGCGCTGGAGGTCGGCATGCAGAATTCCGGCCTGGCGGCGACATTGGGGCGTCTGTATTTCTCCCCGCTGGCGGCCCTGCCGGGGGCGGTGTTTTCCGTATGGCACAACATATCGGGTTCGGCCCTGGCCGCCCTGTGGGCGGGACGGCCCCCGCGCGACGACCGTCCATGACCCCCTGACGCGCCACCATCATGGCGGCGGCGCGCTACCAGGCGTATGCAGCAACAAAAAAAGCGCGATGACCAGCAGGATGATCGGCAGCAGCCCGAGGCCGTTGAAACCGGTCCCCCTCGGGCCGCCGTACCAGCCGGAGCGGTAACCATAGCCACCTCCACCAATGGCGAAGATGATAAGGGCGATGATAAGAAGGGTCAGCATGGGATGTACTCCACAGAATGCCTGCTGACCCAACGACCCATCGGTGGGATGGTTCCTGTATTCGGCCCCGTTCTGCCAGACTGTTTTTGCGAAAAGTACTTCACGATAACCCGGCGGGTGAAAATAACAGGGGCTTTCGGGTGCGTTTTTTCTGGAAGGACAGTGTTTCCAGTCGCTTTTTGAAAAAAGCATCACCAGAAACTTCTGTATGCCCCGTGCTGGATTTCATGCGGGTCCGTTTCCATATCTATCTGACCTTCCATGTTTCATGTGTGCCGGGGTACTGGTGTGATTCCGTTTTCCGTCCTTGACCTTTCCCTGATCACGCGCGGCGGCAGCGTGGGCGATGCCTTCCGTAATACGCTGGATCTGGCGCAACGGGCCGATGATCTGGGGTTTGCGCGGTACTGGCTGGCTGAACACCATGCCATGCCGGGTATCGCGTCGGCCGCGACGGGAATCCTGATCGGGCAGGTGGCGGCCGCGACGCGCCGTATCCGCGTGGGGGCAGGAGGCGTCATGCTGCCCAATCACTCCCCGCTGGTCATTGCCGAACAGTTTGGCACGCTGGAAACCCTGTTTCCCGGACGGATCGACCTCGGGCTTGGCCGCGCGCCGGGGGCGGACCAGCGCACGGCCCGCGCCCTGCGCCGCGATCCGCACGCGCCCGAACGTTTTGCATCCGACGTGGTTGAACTGCTGCAGTATTTTGAACCGGCGGCCCCTGAAGACACCCACATGATCCATGCCATACCCGGCATGGGCCTGCGGGTGCCGGTGTGGCTGCTGGGGTCATCGCTGTTTTCGGCGGTTCTGGCCGCGCGGCTTGGCCTGCCCTATGCCTTTGCGTCCCATTTCGCGCCGGGGCAGATGGCGGAGGCGGTCAGCCTGTACCGCGCACGCTTCGAACCCTCGGCCCGGTGCCCGGCACCCCATGTGATGCTGAGCGTCAATATCATCGCGGCGGATGACGATGCGCAGGGCGCGCTGCTTGCAACGTCGTTGCAACAGTATTTCATCGCCCTGCGGCGCGGACGCCCCATTGCCTTCCCGCCGCCGGTGGCGGACACGTCCGGCCTGTGGTCGCCTGCGGAACAGGCAATGGTGGACCATACCCTGTCCTGCACGTTTGCGGGTTCGGCCCGGTCCATTACGCCCCGCCTGCGCGATTTCATCGCCCGTCATGAACCCGATGAACTGCTGGTTGCGCTGCCCGTTCATGATCATGGGCTGCGGTGTCACGCTCTGGAACTGACCGCTGAAATGCAGGCCGTTCTGGCAACTGGTTCACGCATCGGTTCGTAAGATGTACGACATCATGATCCACAGGTTTTGAAAACGTTTCTGGTGACTCTTTTTTCAAAAGCCCCTGCGAACATCACCTTTTGAAAAAAGACGATACCCGGACCCCCTGATGTCCTGCCTGACTGTTCAGACCACTGGCGTCAGCAGCGGCTGGCCTGCGAAATGTGCGGCAAGGTTGCCTACGACCAGATTGCCCATTGCCAGCCGGGTTTCCACCGTGGCGCTGGCGCGGTGGGGTTGCAGGACCGTGCGCGGCGAGGTGCGCAGGCCATCGGGCACATCGGGTTCATGTTCGAACACATCAAGGCCCGCGCCGCCCAGCGTCCCGTCGGTCAGGGCAGCGACAAGGGCGGCTTCGTCCACCACCGAACCCCGTGCCACGTTGATCAGCACGCCATCCGGCCCCAGTGCATCCAGCACCTGCCGGTTGACCAGATGCCGCGATCCCGCGCCGCCGGATGCCGCGACCACCAGCACGTCGCTGTGGTGCGCAAGTGCTGGCAGGTCCGGTACGAATGCGTAACCGGGCAGGGCCTTGTCACGCCGGTCGGTATAGGACACCGGCATGCCGAATGCACGCGCACGCGTGGCCACTGCCTGTCCCACATGGCCCATGCCCAGTATGCCCAGCCTGCGTCCCGATACCCTGTGGCCCAGTGGTGGCGGGGGGCTGCTGCCCCATGCGCCGTCACGCACGTAGCGGTCCGCCGCCGGCAGGCCGCGCAGCAGCGACAGCAGCAGGCCCATGGCCATGTCCGCCACGTCATCGGTCAGTACGCCCGGTGTGGTGGTGACATGAATGCCGCGCCGCCTTGCCTCATTCAGGTCGACCGCATCCGTGCCGATCCCGTTTATGGCAATGATTTCAAGGTGTGGCAGCCTGTCCATGACCGCGCGCGGCACGCCCGTGCCCCCGCCGGTGGCAATGCCACGGATCAATCCGGCAATTTTTTCCAGCTGTCCGGGCGTGGCGGCACGGTGGACGGTATAGGCGGCATCGAGCTGTTTCTCGATTTCAGGCATCATGGGTTCAAGCAGCAGGATATCGGGCTTCATGACAGACCTTTCGTGTGAAGGGCGCGCGTTCAGGCAAGATGGGTGCTGACCTGCCCCAGTGCGGGAAAGCTGGCGGTGACGTCCGTGCCATGCGGCACGAATATGGTGCCGGTGGTGGACCCGGTGGTGACCAGGCAGCCCGCACCGATGCCGATCCCCCGGCGGGATGCATGGTTGGCCAGCCAGACCAGCATGCGCAGCGGGTCGCCCGCTGAATTGCCGCCCGTGTGGTCTTTTACGACCCTGCCATCAATGCGCAGCACCACGGGTTCATGCACCGGGTCCAGCGTGCGCCACGCAATGGTGCCGGGGCCTACGATCAGCGCGCCATGGCTCTGGTGGTCTGCAGCATGCAGCAGCCTGTGCTGTGATCCGGGTTGGTCGAAACGGGTATCGAGGATTTCGATCACCGGATGCGCGGTGCCAATGGCGTCCAGCACCTCCCCGCGTGTCCATGGCGTGGCCCGTGGGGGCAGGGCGTGGGCGAAACGGTAGCCGATCTCGGCCTCGACCCCCAGATGGCGGCATGTGCCCGCCGGGACGGTCCCGCCATCCCTGAAAATGGTCGCAGCATGAATGGGCGCGCAGGCGGGTTCGGCATCCGGGCCGGATGCGCCGACCTTCCATCCCTCGACCGGTCCCAGATGGCGCGCGACCGCATCCTGCACCGCATAGGCCTCTGCCTCCGTGGCTGGTGCCAGCCCCTGATCCACGGAGGCGGGAGGGGAAAGCTGGCCACGCCGTATGGCAAGGAACAGGTCAGGCAGGCTGGTGGTGCTGGGCATGGAAACGGTTTTCCCCGGTACAGGTCATGGCTCCGGCACGATGGCACATCCCGCACCCGCATGCCATGCCACGACCGGGGACGCGCCCTGTGGTTACAGTGAACTGGCGGAGATTTGACAGGGCGATGCCATGTTTCAGACGCCTGTCCGGGAAAACTGCCCGTCTGACAGGGGCGACACGGGGAAACTTTTATTTTTCAGGGGGGTGGCTTGGAATATTCTTCCAACACCCTGTCATGACGTGGCAAGGGGAAAATGACAGGCGGCTTCATGACCCGGCCGGATGGGGCGCAGGGCAGGTTCGTCTTCCCGGCAGCGATCCTGCGCATATGGGCAGCGTGTATGGAAACGGCATCCGGCGGGCCGGTTGACGGGACTGGGTATGTCACCCCCCAGCGGCGGCGGGGGACGTGCGCCCACCATGGGACGGGGCACGGCGGCAGTCAGGGCGGCGGTATAGGGATGGACGGGATGATGCAGCACGCTGTCCGTCGGCCCGATTTCGACAATCGCGCCCAGATACATGACGGCCACGCGGGTGGAGACCTGACGGACTACCGCCAGGTCATGCGCCACGAATACATAGGTCAGTCCAAGCCGCGCCTGCAGGTCGGCAAACAGGTTGACGATCTGCGCCTGTACCGACACATCCAGCGCGGAAACCGGTTCATCCGCCACCACCAGCCGGGGGGACAGGGCAAGGGCGCGGGCGATGTTGATGCGCTGGCGCTGGCCGCCCGAAAATTCATGTGGATACCGCGCCAGCGCACTGGCGGGCAGGCTGACCAGGTCCATAAGGTCGCGCATGCGCCGGTCAATGTCCGCGGCCGGTCGCCTGCGTCCGTCCGGGCCGGGGTGGACGCGCAGCGGTTCGGCCAGCAGGTCCCCCACGCGCCGACGCGGGTTGAGGCAGGCGCTGGAATCCTGAAACACCATCTGCATGCGCGGGCGTAGCGGGCGCAGGCGGCGTTCGGAAAGGGTGGTGATGTCGCGCCCTTCAAACATGACCTGCCCTGCCGATATGTCCGTCAGCCGCAGCATGCACCGGCCCAGCGTTGACTTGCCGCAGCCGGATTCCCCCACCAGCCCCAGCATTTCGCCCGGCATGACCGACAGGGATATGCCATCCACCGCCGTCAGGCGCTGCCCATGTCCCACGCGGTAGGTCTTGGACAGGTTGCGCACCGCCAGCAGCGCGGCAGGGGCAGGGGATGTCGCGGTCATGGGCATGTGTCGCTGCTGGCGGGGAAAATGCGTGGCGGCAGGGGCGTTCCCTCGACCGGCAGCACGCAGGCTGCGGCATGGTTTGGACCAAGCGGCGCCAGCGCGGGCGGGGTCGTGGTGCAGGCCGCGTGGACATGGGCGCAGCGCGGGCCGAAGGCGCAGCCGGCGGGACGGTCCATGGGCGCGGGGGGCGTGCCGGAAATGGCGGGCAGCCGGTCGGGGCGGGGGCCATAAAGCGGCGGGATGGAATCCAGCAGGGCCGCTGTATAAGGGTGGCCGGGCCGGTCAAACACGCGCGCCGTCGGTCCCGTTTCCGCCACCCGGCCGGAATACAGCACCAGCGTGCTGTCGCAGGTCTGGGCCACGACGCCCATGTCATGCGTGATCAGCAGCACGGACGACCCATGCGTGCCACGTAGCGAACGGATCAGGTCAAGGATCTGCGCCTGCACCGTGACATCCAGCGCCGTTGTCGGTTCATCGGCAATCAGCAGGGTGGGGTTGCATGACAGCGCCATGGCGATCATCGCGCGCTGGCGCAGGCCGCCCGACAGCTGGTGGGGGTAGCGCCGTGCCACGCGTTCGGGGTCGGGCACGCCCATTTCCCCCAGTATCCGCACGGTGCGCGCACGCGCCTGCGCGCGGGTCAGGCGTTCATGGGCGCGGATCTGCTCATCGATCTGCCAGCCAATGGTATAGACGGGGGTAAAGGCCGTCATCGGGTCCTGAAAGATCATGGCGATGTCACGCCCGCGCAGGCGGCGCATCTGCCGTGGGGGCAGGCCGATCAGTTCACGCCCGCGAAAGCGCACCGACCCGCTGACCCGCATCCCTGGCGCGTCGATCAGGCCCATGATCGCCATGGCGGTAACGGACTTTCCGGACCCGGATTCCCCCACCAGCCCCAGTATCCCGGCTTCGGGCATGGTGAAGGAGACATGCTCCACGATCGGCACCATGCCCCCCCGCGCGGGGAAACCGATGCACAGGTCGCGTACGTCCAGCAGCGGGATGGGACAGTCAGCGGGCATCACGCACCCTTGGGTCAAGGAACAGGTAGATCACGTCAACCGCTGCATTGGCCAGCACCACGAACACGGCGGAATACATGACGGTGGCCATGATGACGGGCAGGTCCAGCGTGGTCAGCGCGCGATAGGTCAGCCGCCCGACACCGGGCAGGCCGAACACCACTTCCGTCAGCAGCGCGCCACCGCCCACAAGCTGAGCGAAATCCATTCCGAACAGGGAAACGAACGTGACCATGGACGTGCGCAGCCCATGCCACAGCAGGATACGCGCGGGCGACAGTCCCTTGGCGCGCGCCGTGCGCATGAAGTCCTCGCCCGCCAGTGTGACAAGGTCGGTGCGCAGCACGCGGCTGTATATGCCAATGAACATGACCGCCAGCACGACCCACGGAATGACCAGTGCCCGGAACCACCCCGAGGGGCTCTGGCTGAACGGTACGTAACCCAGTCCCGGCACCCATGAAAACAGCCATGTGTCGTGGTAACGGCTCTGGGTTACAAGGTTGGCGACTTCCCCCAGCCAGAATACGGGAATGGAAATTCCCACCAGCCCCAGCATCATCAGCCCCCGGTCCACCCATGTTCCCTTCATGGCGGCGGCCATCGTGCCCATGGCGATGGATACCGTAACCCAGATGAATGCCGCCCCGCAGACAAGGCAGGCCGTAACGGGGGCGGCCTGCAGGATTTCGGGCACCACCAGTTCGCCCCGGTCGGCATAGGATGCAAGGTCGCGGGTGATGAACAGTTTCTTCATCATGATTGCGTACTGCACCGGCAATGGTCGGTCGAAGCCGTATTCGTGGCGTATTTTTTCCATGATCTGTGGCGATGCGTTCCGCCCGGCAATGCGCGCGGTCGGGTCCACGCCGGGAGTGGCGAAAAACACGCCAAACACCAGCACCGACACGCCAAACAGCACCAGCAGCGTCTGGCCCGCGCGGCGCAGCACGGCGGTCATGACCGCCGCCCCCCGTCACGCACGTCCAGCGCATCGCGCAGCCCGTCGCCCAGAATATTGAGCGCAAGAACCACCGTCACGATCGCAAGCCCCGGCGCCACGGCCACCATGGGACGGGTATAGATCAGGCCCTCGCCATCCTGGATGATGGTCCCCCACGAAGGCTGTGGCGCCTGCACCCCCAGCGAGAGGAAGGACAGCGCGCTTTCGGCCAGCAGCGCCAGCGCCATCAGCAGTGGGCCAAGCGTCACCAGCGTGGTCATGACATTGGGCACGATGTCACGCAGCATGATCCGCCATCCTGGCACGCCCAGACAGCGTGCAGCGATGACGAATTCCGCCTGGCGCAACGCCATGACCCGCCCGCGTATCGGGCGCGCGGCATAGGGTACGTAAACCAGCGCGATGATCAGGACGGGAACAAGCAGGCTGTCCGCCCGCAGCACGAACGGGCCAAGGCGCATCTGCTGGCTGACCATGACAATGGAAAGCGATATGGCGAACAGGTAGACCGGCACCGCCCACATGATGTCCATGAGCCGCGACAGGATGGTATCGACAATCCCGCCGAAAAAACCCGCCACGATCCCCACCGTCGCTGCCAGCAGCAGGCACAGCACCGCCGCCGCCGCTGAAATCAGCAGCGAATTGCGGCCCCCATACAGCAGCCGCGCCATAACATCGCGCCCCTGGCTGTCCGCACCCAGCAGATAGGTGGCGCGCCATGTTGGCCCGATGGGGCTGAGGCCAAGATGCAGCGGGTTGTCATCGGGCTGCATGATGTCCACTTCCCGCCCGTCCAGCATGACGGTGCCCGCCACGGTAGACTGGAACGGATTGGTTCGCGCCACGTCACGGGCATAGATTGGGGCCAGCAGGCACGCCACCGTCACGGCCACAAGCATGCCCAGCGCCACCATTGCCGATGGGGTGCGTGCAAGCCTGCCTGCGGCCTGCCGCCATGGGCCGGGGGGTACGGGCTGGGTCGGGGCGGGCATGGTGGTATGGCACTCGGAAACTTGGGATCAGGACGCACGAACAGGGTGGCACCATATCCCCCGCTTGCGAAGGGGCGGGTATGGTCAGGGGCATGTTTTACCCCATTTCAAAGGCTGTTTAAAAAGTCAGCTCATGATGGTGTTTTAAAGCCAAAGGACGTTTTTGGTGAAGCTTTTTGCAGAAAGCTGCGACAGAACGAGAACGCCACCTTTTTAAAAAAAGGTGGCGCCCCGGAACTTTTCCCGTTTTTCATCCCCGTCATAGCCTTGGGACCGGGTGAGGATGGCCATGTTCGCGGCATGGGCAGGGCGCGTGGCACCTACGGTATGCGCCTGCCGGTGCCTGGTCCGCGCAGGTGGCGGGAGGCGTCAGGAATCTGTCGTATCCCGTGCCGGATCCGGTATCGTACCATGGTTTTCCAACAGGGCCACGGCGGTCGCGAAACTGGGGGCAAGGGGCAGCAGTGGAGTCATGGTGGCCTGCCATGCATGGTACAAATCGGCCTTGCCTTCATACACCACGGCGGATGGCCGGTTGTCGCGGTCCAGTTCCTGTATCCAGCCGCCACGCCTGCGGTCGATCATGAAGGTGTCGATATAGTCCCACAGGGTGCGGTACCACTGTTCATACCGTCGGTGGCCCGTGCGTTTCAGCAGGGCGGCCGCCGCGGTCATGGCCTCTGCCTGGCACCAGTGGGGACGGTTATGCACCATGGGGTCATGATTCCAGTCGATGGTGTACAGCAGGCCCGGCGCGCCATCACGCGCCCAGCCGGCGGTCATGCCCGAATGGAACAGTTCGATGGCATCTTCCATAAGCCACGATGGCGCGCGCCCGTCCGCGCGCAGCAGGGCAGCTTCCAGTTTGAGCAGCAGGTGCGCCCATTCGGTGAAATGGCCCGGCGTCATGCCATACGGGCGCAGGGCGTCGGTGGGCCGGTCGCGGTTATAATCCTTCAGCATGCGCCAGTCGCGGCTGTAATGTTCGGGCAGGCTGTATCCGGCATCACGCGCCAGCGTGTGGATGAAGCGTTCAGCCACCCGCACGGCCCTGTTGCGCCACAACGGGTCGCCCGTTACATCCGCGACCGCCATGCAGGCCTCGACCGAATGCATGTTGGCGTTTGCACCCCGGTAATCTTCCTCATCCGACCAGTCTGCAGCGAAACTCTCACGGAAAACGCCTTCGTCCTCGCTCCAGAAATGCCGCTCCCAGACCGCCAGCGCCTTATCAAGCAGCCTGCGTGCGCCTTTAACGCCCGCAACAGTGGCGGATGACGCGGCCAGCACGACAAACGCGTGTAGATAGGCCTGTTTGCGACCGCCGCCGTGCTGCTGTTCATCCGTGGGTGGGGCAAGGAACCAGCCCCCGTTTTCATGATCCGCCAGCGGGCCAAGAAGGGACGCCACCCCATGCGCCGCCAGCGGCCCGCAACCGGGCAGGCCGCGTCCCGTCGCCACGGCATGGACATGCGTCATGCGCGCCCCCAGCGTGGCGTCGGATACGGCCCCCGGCTGCAGGTTGCCGCAGTCATTCAGCGCGGCGAACCCGTCAGGCACCCGGGCGGGCCTGTAGAAATCCAGCAGCCGCTGCCCCTGCATGTCCAGCCAGCGCTGGTGCGGCCCACGACGCAGCCACGAGGAAACCGGCACCATGAGCGCGGGCAGGGTTTCACCCATTGATGATCATGCCCCCGTTTACATGCAGCGTCTGTCCCGTCACGTACGAAGAATCCCGGGCGGCGAGATAGACATAGGCCGGACCCAGCTCACTGGGCTGGCCAATGCGGCCCAGCGGCGTATCCTTGCCAAGGCTGGCCACGGCCTGCGGGTCCACCGGCCCCCAGCTTGCGGGCTGCAGTGGCGTCCAGACCGGGCCGGGGGCAACCGCATTGACCCGTATGCCCCGTGGCGCAAGCTGGAGCGCAAGGGCGCGGGTAAAACCCATTTCCGCGCCCTTGGTCGTGGTATAGGCGACCAGTGACGCATTGCCCGCAAACGCGTTGACCGAGGAGGTATTGATAATGACGCTGTCCCGTCCCAGATGCGGCAGCGCCGCACGGGTCAGGTAGAAATAGCCGTTGATGTTGACATCCATATGACGCTGCCAGACCTCGTCCGAAATATCGGTCAGGTCATTGCTGACGTACTGGACGGACGCATTGTTGACCACGATATCCAGTCCGCCAAGGGCCTGTACCGTGCGTGTGACCGCGTCATCGCAGGTGGCGCTGTGGGCGACGTCGCCCCGTATGGCCAGTGCGCGCACGCCTTCGGCCTGTGCCAGACGGACGGTTTCATTCGCGTCCTCGTCTTCTTCCAGGTACACGATGGCGACATCCGCGCCTTCACGTGCGAAATGCAGGGCGGCGGCCCGCCCGATGCCACTGTCGCCGCCGCTGACCAGCGCCCTGCGGCCCTTCAGCTTGCCGCTGCCCTGATAATCGGCGCGGATATGTTCAGCCGGTGGGTCAAGCAGCCGTTCAAGGCCGGGCTGGTGGGGTTGGCTCTGGGCGGGAATGCTACGGGGCATGCTGTGTTTCCATCGGGAGATGACAGGGGAAAGGAACGCCCGTCGGGCGTGCATGCAGGTCCAAACGTCGTGATGGCTGGATATGTTGCATGCCGGGATGCCTGTCCTTTGCACGGACACGAACATGACAGGCTGCCTGCCGTGCCTGTTCCCAGGGTATCCGACAGATCATAAAAAAGCGTTACGGGATGCTGCCTTTGTTATGAAAAGAGCGGCTCCCGATTAAAAACCTGCAATCATGGGCAGTTCATGGCGAAGCTCTTTTGAAAAGCCGACACCCGAAAACTTTTATGGATCGCTGCGAAGCCATCCTGCGGGTATCAGGCCCCCATGCCTGCTTTCCTGACGGCCTGCGCACAGGCATCGCGCCGTGCCGGAATGTCGAAATCCGTCAGGCGGGGGGAGCCGTGCGTGCCCGGTTGCAGGACGCCTGCCGTGCCATAGGCATAATCCATGTTGCCCCGCTCATCGGCCGGGACGGCGCCTGTATTGTGGATCAGCGTGTCCAGCAGCGGGGTCGCGCCCGCGTGGTCCGCAAGGCCATTGCCAATGCAGAAATTCAGGTAACCCGCCAGCCGCGCGCCCGGCGCGGCGTCAATCATGGCCTGCGGCGTGACGGTGGGAGCGGGGGCGGCCATGGCAGGCAGGCCCCCACCGGCCAGCGTGAGGCCAATCGCCATGACAGGCAGGGTTATGATCGGACGGTACGACATCTGGTGCATCCTGCTGCGGGACGTAGAATGACGTTGTGGCGTGGGGACGGGACGCTGGATCATGTCCTTTACCCCTCCAGTTGCCGCGGTCATAAACCCGCGACAGGGCAACAGGTTGCATCGGCCCCGACAGGAAGGTGCCTGAGCATGATTTTCGGGATGCTGGCCCGAATGGAAGACTGGCTGGTGCGTGGACCTTTTCAGGGGCAGACGCCTGTCACCCCCGGTGCCTGCATGCCTTGGCCAACCATTCTGCCTGTGGCGCTGTCCTGACGGTCGAAATCACGCCGCGGGTCAGGATGCATGGAAAAATTGCCGGGAACAATCCTGTGCCTGCGCTGGCGGGCACGTGCCGTTTTCGCATGATGTAAAGAGGATCGATACGGCACCGCACGGCATGAAGGGGAATATATCACCCCCATGCCATGTCGGGCTGAGTGGTTTATTTCTTCGCGGCCGCGCGCTTGCCCAGAAGCTGGATTTCAGCAGCATTGACGCCGTCGGGGTCAAGGGCGGCCCGTCTGGCGATTGCCTGCTCTTCCTCCGTGGCGTGTTCGCCGCTTTTCAGCACGTGTTCAGCCAGACGGATGGTTTCCGCTTTTGTCATGATGGCAGGGGAATGTGTCGCCTTGCGCACCAGGTCATGAATGGAACCGGCGGCATGGGGAACCTTGTGATCGGACATGTTAAGATAACTCCTTATGATATCAACATATGTTGATGGTCAGAGAGAGTGCTTCAATGCGGGAATACAAATATTTTCCATAAGCATTCCGGATCAATACATATTTATATATGTGATATATGATATTCCATGCCATGAATACCATCGTGCGCATACAATAGACCGGGCGTGCCTGCTCGACCTGTCCGGTGTCGCATCAGGGCAGGAGGGTGATCAGGTCGCCAAGCAGGTTGTCAAGGAATGTGTGGGGCGAAGCCGTATCATCCGACGTCGATGCCGCCGTCGTGGTGGGGGCGGTCGCAGGTGGCGGCGGGTTCTTGCCGGATGCAAGCTGCCACAGATATTCGGCCCACTGCCGTTCGGCCTGCATGGACACGGCTGCCCTGCGCAGGTTGCCTAGTGCCTGAACGGCGTTCTGGTCGCCGCGCCGGACAAGGGGGATCAGTGCTTCGGCTGCATCACTGACACGCGCCTGACTGTCCTCGATATGGGTGCCCAGCGTGAAGTAGGCTTCGGCAATGGTCTTGGGGTCCATGATGTACTCTGTCCTCTCCACGGCAATCGGGACGCCAGCCTAACGTACCGGCGGCAGCGACGCCAATCAGGGGAGGTATGACACCCCGACGGGACAGCACATGACAGGATGGCAGAAAGCCCGGCGGCACTGCGCCACCGGGCTTTCGGCAAAAAGGGATGCGGGGAATGTCAGAACAGGAATATCATGGCCGTGGACAGCGCGAACGCGGCGGCGATCAGTGCCGGCCCCGCAATATCCCATCTGCCCATCCACCCTGTTCGTGGTATGCCAGCCAGACGCTGGCGTCGCAGGTATGTCCACATTGCAGCCTCCGGTAGATGTAGTGCGGCACAGGCGATGCGTCCATGGGACGCGCCTGCACCATCAGATGAAGATGAACGACAGCCATAGGGCAAGGGTCAGCAGGACCATGCCAATACCGATCATGTCGATCGTGTCGGGGTTCGAACGGTAACGTGTTTCCCTGACCATGGTGACCTCCAGTCCGGACGGAAAGAAACCGCCCGATGGATGCCATGTAGGCAGCCCCCACCTGCCCCGAAAGGGGGACATGACCCCGCAGGCGGGCAGGCAGGCAGGATCTGCCATCACGTTTCCGGCATCATGCCGGCCAGTCCGCCACGATGGCGGTACCCCGGCGGGGACAGGGCGGCCAGTCGGCCGGATCAGTCCCCGGCCTGTTCCAGTTCGTCATTGATCTTCAGCGCCAGACGCGCCATCTGCAGCGCGCCTTCCTTGCTGCCTGCCCCGCAGATGAAGCGGGCGGGATGGGCGAATACTGCGTCGGCCACGCCCGATACCCTGGCCAGTGTCGCGCCATCCAGGCCACGCCATGCCTCGGGCAGGGAAACGCGCTGTCCGAAATCGCCGCGTGTGGGGGGCACCGCCTTGACGTTCCAGCGGTCGGGCGCGGCGGGCGAGACGACATAGACGACGGGCAGGTCGTTTTCAAAAATGACCTTTTCGGTTGGCATGCCCGTGTCCATCAGCAGGATGCGCTTGTCGTCGGCGGCTTCATAGGCGGCCATGACCCGGTTCGCCGCCTTCAGGCTGGCGCGCACGCGGTCCACCACGTTGACCAGATGGCCGGCAACGGTTGTTGCCGCATTGGCGAAGCCCAGTGTTTCGCGCCGCTTTGCTTCTTCCGGGCCATACAGTTCGGTGGTGTCCCATGCCGGACGACAGGAGGAGACGATATCCGCCAGCGACAGCCTGCCCATCTTCACGACGCCGTTGTCGTCCTCGTCAATCGGCAGGACCAGCGACCTGTCGATGGCCTGCCATATGGCGGCGACATCCGCATCGTCGGCCGGAGCCTGCAGGATATTGCGAATGGCGGCCGTGCCGTAATCCTTCCACAGCAGCCCTGCGGCGCTGTAGGGCGTTCCGTCATCACGCAGGGGCTTGTCCTTCATGTGATGGTCGTACCGCCCTTTGGCCGGGGCATACTGGCCGCCCACGTCAAATACAATATCGGATGCCGCGATCCGCTCGGGCGAACGCGAACGGGTGAAGGCCAGCCGGTCCGCAGGTGCGTCCCCCAGAATGCGCCCGCGCAGGTCGCCTTCGGGTGCAAGGGCATAGTGAAGGATGACATATCCCAGCGTCTCATCAACGTGGAAATTCCCCGAATGGGTCAGCGCCCGGACGGGGGCAGCCGCGTTATCGAGACCAATGGGCGTATGCTCGGACATATAAAAACCTGCTGACAGACAAGAATGGAGTGCTGGTACGCACCCTCATGCCGCAAAGGTCACGTCAAGACAACAGGCTTCATGGCGACCCGGGTGCCGCATGCAGGGGCATGGCGCCGCCGTCCATGCTGCATGTCCGGACATATGCTTCAGGACCATCCGCGCATGGACAGTCGTGCTGGAAGCATGCTGTCTTTGATTAACAAAACAGCACCGGCCGGTTTATTTTGAAATGATGGCCTGCCCCGCTGCCTGTGCAGCGGGGTGACTTACGGACGCGGCGTCCGGGTGCGCGGTATGATGCTGGACTTCATGCCAGTACAGGGGACGTTCACGGTGCCGGTCCTGACAGTCTGCAAGGCAGGAGATGACGGCGCAGGCTATGATTGTGTTCAGGATACGGCGCATGACAGGCCCCCGGTCGCTGCGGGTGCAACGCCGCATATGGGCGATGGTTCAGGGGCGTCATGCCGTCCCGGTTACGGCCTGGTCAGATGCAGGGATACAGTCAGGACGCCGTGCGCCAGGCGCTGACGGCCGCCATGCCGGTTTTCAGCAGTTCGGCCGTGCGTTCGGGGCTGTCGCCCTCCACATAAACCCGCAGTTCCGGCGCATTGCCTGAGGGGCGCAGGTGCACGATTTCACCATTTTCGAAGGTCATGCGCAGGCCATCGGTTTCATCAACATGCGCAAGCCCGCCGCAGGCATCAAGCAGCCCCAGCGATGCAGCCCCCCTGTCCGGGTCCTGCCGCAGGACTGCGATCTGCGCCTGGCTGCGGGCCGTTGGCATTTCAGCCAGCCGGTCACTCAGCGTAAAGCGCCGGGGCAGGGTCGCCACAAGGCCCGCCAGATCCACCCCCTGCTGCCGTGCCGCGACAAGGGCGCAGATCATGGGCAGGATGGAATCCCGCGTGGGCAGCGCCCCAAGGGTGCGCGTGTCCTGCGTTACGTCACTGGCCAGCAGGAAACCGCCATTGGCTTCATACCCGACGGAAGGCAGCAGCCCGGCTTCGGCCGCTTCGGTCATGGCGGCGACGACAAAGGGGGAACCGATGCGGGTGCGCCGGATATCCCGCGCGAAGCCTGCCTGCTCCAGCGCGGTATTGCTGCTGACCGGCGTGGTCACGGCGCGTGCGCCAAGGAAACGCGCGGCAATGATCCCCAGCACGTCCCCCCGCAGCCAGTTGCCGTGCCGGTCCGCCAGCAGCGGTCGGTCGGAATCGCCATCGGTGGTCAGGATGGCGTCCAGCGTGCCATCGCTGGCCCATTCGCGTGCCAGCGCTGCGTCTTCAGGCCGCACGGCTTCGGTATCGACGGGAATGAAATCGTCCTTGCGGCCCAGCGGCACGGCGATGCCGCCCAGTGCCTCGACAATTTCCACCATGACGTCACGCCCCACGGCGGAATGCTGGTAAATGCCCAGTTTCAGGCCGGACAGGGCATCGGGACCAAAGAAATCACGGTAACGGGCGACAAAGCCCGGCACGACATCCGTTATGACCGGCAGCACGATGTCACGCGCAAGCGCGCCGGTGGCATCAAACCAGCCATCGGGCAGGGTGACGTCCTGTTCGCGCATGGCGGCTTCGTCGGTCTTGAGGAATTCGCCCTGCGCGCGATTGAACTTGATGCCATTGCGGTCCGCCGGGATATGGCTGCCTGTCACCATAAGCGAGGGAATTCCCAGCGTGAACGCATGCAGGCACAGCGCGGGCGTGGGCACGAACCCGCAGAAAACCGGCACGCCCCCCATATGCGTAATGGCCGCGACACAGGCCCGCAGGATGCGCGGCGTGCTGGGCCGCAGGTCACCCGCCACCGCAACCTGCGTGCCGGGCGCGAATTCCCCCAGCGTGCCCAGATGCTTCAGATAACCCACTGTGTAGGCAAAGCAGACGGAATCCGTCATGGCGGTCACAAGGCCACGCGCGCCACTGGTCCCGAAGGCGACACCGGACTGCTTCATCCACTGGGCTATTTTCATGTGGTTCTCTCAACAACTGTGGTGGGGTTCGGGGCGGGGACCGGGCGGGTTCGCCTGCCCGGCCATGAACACATGGAATACGTCGCGGTTGGCGCACATGATCGTGGCCGCCCGGCGTGGCGCCGTCGTGACAGGCAGGATTTCGCGCGTCAATCCCATCAGGGCGGGTGATGTCATGCCGTCCTGTCGCCATATTCCATCCTGATCATGCGGTTCAGTGAATCACGAAAATGCGGCCAGAAAAAGCCCCGTCGCCTGTGGCGGCCGGTCACGTCGTCATATCAGGCCGGACACGATAAAGGCCGGGGCAGGGATCAGTCCAGGCTGGACAGGCGGTATCGGGAATGCAGGTGGGCTTGGTGTTTTTCGGGCTGGATGGGCACCCGCGCGCCATCCGATGTGGCGGGTGCCGTGCCGGGCCTCTCCATATTGTGTAGCCTGCGGCCGGTTTCATGAGGTGGGATGCACGACTGTCAGCAGGCATGTCGGGGTAACGGCACCGGATGGCGGACAGACGCCACCCGGTCACGTGAATCCCGCCCACCGGCATCAGGCGAGGGTCAGGCGAGGGTATCGACCAGAATGATCTCGCTATCTTCCAGGGCGCGTATGTGCAGTGTTTCGGTGTCGGAAATGGCGGCGCCATCACGTTCACCGACCGTCGTGCCCTCAATGTCCACCCGGCCCTGCGCGGGAACCAGATAGCCAAGCCGCGTGGCGCCCAACGGGTACTGCGCCACCTGTCCCGCCTTCAGCGTGGCCCCCAGCACGCGGGCATCGGCATTGATCGGCAGGGCGTCCTCATCCCCCGCATGGCCCGATGCCAGGACCACGAACTGTCCGGCCCGGTCCGCCTTCGGGAACGATCGCGTTCCCCATGAGGGCGCATGGCCCGCGCGGTCGGGCATGATCCAGATCTGGAACAGGCGGGTGGCCACGTCCTCGCGGTTGTGTTCGGCATGGCGGATCCCGGTGCCTGCCGACATGACCTGCACATCGCCCGCTTCCGTCCGGCCTGTGTTGCCCAGACTGTCGGTGTGGGTGATCGCGCCTTCGCGGATATAGGTAATGATTTCCATATCCCGGTGGGGATGCGTGCCAAAGCCGGTGCCCGGCGCGATCATGTCATCATTCCAGACCCGCAGCGCGCCCCAGTGCATGCGCGCGGGGTCATGATAATGCGCGAACGAAAAATGGTGGCGGGCATCCAGCCAGCCATGGTTGGCGTGACCCAGCCGGTCAAAGGGACGTACTTCAATCATCGGGTTTTCTCCATATGCCAGTGTTGGCCATGGACAGCACGGTATCGTCCCGATGGGTTCATGAATACAGAAACAAAGGAAAGTCATTGTTTCCATTTATTGACCGTAAATGGCCAGGAAGGGGAGACAGGTTCCGGACGATCAGTTATGGAAACAGCCAGTGGGAACCATTGCGTGGGACGGTGCAATGCGGCTGCCGGATTTTGAGGCATGGGCCATCTTTGCAAAAGTGGCGGAACGCGGCTCCTTCGCGCGCGCGGCGGAGGACATCCAGCTATCGAAACCCACGGTATCCAAGGCCATAGGCCGACTGGAGCAGTCGCTGGGTGTCGCGTTGTTCAACCGCAATTCACGACAGATGTCCCTGACTGAAACGGGACGAAGGCTGCTGGGGCATGCCAGCCGCATACTGGCTGAAGCGGAGACCGCGGAAATGGAGGCGCGCGGCGGCACCCTGACGCCATCGGGCCTGATACGGGTCGCCGCCCCCATGGTGTTCGGGAGCCGGCACCTTGCGCCCCTGCTGCCGGATTTTCTTGTGCGTTACCCGGAAATAGACATCACCATCGATTACAGCGACGCCATCGTGGATCTTGTGGCCGGTGGCTATGACATGGCGCTGCGCATTGCGTCACTGGCTGATTCCGCCCTGCTGGCGCGGCGGCTGTGTACGGTGCGGCTGCTGCTTGTGGCCACGCCGGAATATCTGGAGCGGATCGGCCATCCGGATGATCCGCGCGCGCTGGAAGGCCACAAAAGCTTTGTTTACACCAATACCTCCGCCCCCGGCATGATCCGTCTGCGGCAGGTGTCGGACGGGCGGGAGGTTGTCCTGTCACAGACCGCGCGCCTGCGGGCGGATAATGCCGAAACCTTCCTGCCGGCACTGGAGGCCGGGCTGGGGTTCGGGCTGTTTCCGGAATTCATGGTGTGGGACGGGCTGAAATCCGGCAGGTTCGTGCGTGTCCTGCCGCAGTGGGAGGCACCTCCCGTAGCCCTGTACCTGGTCACGCCCGCCAGTACCCTGCGGCCCATGCGGGTGACGGCCTTTATCGATTATCTTGCCGGGGCGTTTGTCCATCCGCCCTGGGCGAAGGACAATGCGCCGGTCGGGACATGACACGCCCGGCGGATGGTCGGGCGTGTCATGCGGGTCAGGCCAGCTTTCTGGCCAGTTCCGCAACATGCTGGCCCAGGAAGCGTGCGCCATCCAGTTCAGTGGCGCCGGGCTGGCGGGAACCGTCGCCTGCGGCGATCGTCGTCGCGCCATAGGGCGAGCCGCCGGTGACTTCATCCACCCGCACCTGTCCCTGGAAACTGTACGGCAGGCCGCTGATCACCATGCCATGATGCAGCAGGTTGGACATGAGCGAGAACAGGGTCGTTTCCTGCCCGCCATGTTGTGACGCGGTGGAGGTAAAGACCGCGCCAACCTTGCCAATCAGCGCGCCCTTTGCCCACAGCCCGCCCGTCTGGTCCCAGAAATTGGCCATCTGCGATGGCAGCCGCCCGAACCGCGTGGGCGCACCGACAATGATCGCGTCATATTCGGGCAGTTCCGCCGTGGTGGCGATGGGGGCGGCCTGTTCCGTCTTGAAATGGTGGGCCTTGGCCACATCTTCCGGCACCAGTTCGGGCACGCGCTTCACGTCCGCCTCCAGCCCTGCGGCGCGGACGCCTTCCGCTACCGCATGGGCCATGGTTTCAACGTGGCCGTAGGTGGAATAGTATAATACGAGAACCTTGGACAATGTCGTAACCCCTTGCTGTGTCATGGATCGTTTCCAACAGGAACCTTCCTGACAATACGGCCCGTCGCGCAGGTGCATACGCCAAAATCGGAAACGCTTCGTTTCCCGTATTTGCGCCGGTCACGCGCGGGCAGGGGCATTATGTGCCCGCAAGCGGCTCCCATCCCCCTGCGCTGCGGCCAAACATGGGAATATGGCCAAGGGCATGCACCAGTCCGGGCGCGTCCGGCCCCACCTGTTGCAGGGCGTCGCGCCATGCCCACCCTTCGGTCAGCACCGCCGTAATGCCGACGACCCGTGCCTGCACCTGCTGCATGAGTGCGATGGCCGCAACCGCCGTCCGGCCCGTGTTCAGCACGTCATCCATGACCAGAACGCGCCTGCCGCGAACCCGCTCGATCAGGGCGGGATCAAGGTACAGGCGCTTGGCCTGATCGGGACTGGTGGAGGATGTGAGTGGCTGCGACAGGGCGTCGTCATACCAGAATTTGCGCGAGTGGCCCAGCGCGACATAATCGTCAAAACCAAGGTTTTCCGCCACGGGGCGGGCATAGGCCAGACCCATGGTGGGCACGCCGACAATGACCTCCGGCCGCAGTTCCCGCGCCAGATCGGTCAGCAGGCGGACCAGCGCGTGTTCAACCGCGAATGCCGTCTGGTTGGACATGAGCAGCGCGATGGCCTTTTCCCCGTCCGGCAACGGACGTAATGGCAGGACCAGCGTGGAGCCGTCACGCAGGCGTACGGGATAGGTGGCGTCGTGGCAGGGCCGGTCCCCGGTCATGGAGGACGGGTAAAATCGGGTCTGGTAGGGCGGTATGGACACGGATGCTTCCGGTTGGGGCTGACTGTATGATGGACCGGCAGCAGGGCAGCCGCCGGTCCGTTACGATAGCCGTATGGTCTGCCGCGCGCCAGTCCCCGATTAGCGCCACGCCCCGCTTTCAACCATGCACTGGGCATAGAAATTGCGGCGTGACGCCATGCTGACGCCAACCGTCACGCTTTGCGACGTGACATTATCCAGTCCCCGGGCGGAACATTTTGCATCTATGTTGCGATATTCGCTGCTATCGGGCGGCAGGACGGCTGTATGGCCATGGAAATGGCCGAATTCCGTATTGACCTGCCGTGGGTGACGTTTCGTCGTGGGAATGTGGATACGGTGTGTCCGGCCCAGTGCGGGCGCACCCATCAGGACAATCCACAAAACGGGCAGGACGGACAGTATGGTTTTCATGATCACACAGGCACCTTGGAATATGTCGGATGCACCATATGCGCGCAACGTGACCAGCCTGTGTTTCGATCCTGTCTTTATGTATCTGGCAGATTAGGAATTGTTCATGTCGTGGACGCACGCCGCCCCTCCCCGTGGGCGGACGGCGTGCGGATGATGGACCTTACACGCCCACCATGACATCGGACGCCTTGATGATGGCCGTCGCCGCTTCGCCGACTTTCAGCTTCAGGTCGGCAACCGCTTCATTGGTGATCGATGCGGTGACAATGGTGCCACCGCCAATGTCGATGCCAACATGGGATGTGGTCGCACCCTTGGTAATGGATGTGATCTTGCCCGCGATCTGGTTGCGTGCGCTGATTTTCATTTTATGTCCTTCCTTGGGTTTCGGCCTGCCGGCGGCAATCACGAAATGGGGCGCAGTGCAGACCGTGGCCACGGCAGAGGTCACGGGCATTCGCCCACATTGCGGCGGGCGGCCCTTTACGCGCCGGCCTGTGCGATCACGACCGAGGCCTCGGTCGTCAGCACGCGGAATGTGAAGCTTTCCTGCAGGTACAGGTCCACCGATGTGTCGGAATGGCTGATATAGCCGATCGAGACATCCTGTCCGATCGACAGTTCGAAATCCCCCCCGCGGGTGGATACGATATAGGCGCCTTCAATGGCCGGTGCGCAGATGATCCTGCCTTCGGTCATCCGTTCGATATGGCGCAGTACGGGGTAGCCTTCCTCGTTCCCGCCGCTGACGGCGGCAAAGGCGCGGGCACCCAGCACGACGGCGTACGGGCCGTTCACGCCCGCAATGCGCAGTTCATTCAGGCCATCGGCAATGATGGCGGGATAGTCACGCGCGGATGCGGGCAGGGTGAATTTCGCGTTGGATGTATCCTGCCCGATGCCGGTGATCCCGGCGGCGGCGTAGCCGTCGAATATCGCGCGGTCCTCGGCATAGGCGATTTTCTTTGCCGCGTCCTTCAGCGGCTGCCAGTCGGAATCCAGCGCGCCGCGTTCCACGTCGTCAATGGCGTCACGGTCCAGCGTAAAGGGCACGCGCAGTTCAACCAGCGGCAGCACCTTGCGCTGCAGCGCCCGCACGCCGTCCGCCGGGCTGTCGATACGGGCCGTGTGGCCGGTGTCCACCGCGGCAAAGCCGACACCGCGGGCATCGGGCACGTCCACCACGCGCCGTCCGGCAAGGTAGCGGCGCAGCGTGCGGGACGCCTCCTGTTCGATTTCCGCCCATGCGGCGTCGGAAATGGGGGCAAGGTTCCGGTGCAGGTTGTTCATGTCAGGCTTCTTCCTTCAGTGACCCGATGCCAAGTGATCCGGCAGGTGTGGGGCGTGTGTCTTCATTGCTGTCCGCAGGTGCTGCCGCCGTGGCGTCATATGCCGGGGCGGCGTCAAGGAAATCGGCGGTGGGAATGAAAAACAGCGTGCCTGTCACCGCGCGGCTGACATCCAGCAGGCGGTCGTAATTTCCCGGCGGGTTGCCAATGAACATGTTGTCCAGCATCCGTTCGACCCGGGAAGGGGATTTGGCGTAACCGATGAAATAGGTTCCGAATTCGCCCCGGCCCACTTCGCCAAAGGGCATGTTGTCGCGCACGATCTGCAGCTGTTCGCCATTTTCCTCGATATTGGTCAGGACGTTGTGGGCGTAGCTGGGCTTGGCGGCTTCGGGCAGTTCAATGTCCGACAGTTTCCTGCGGCCAATGATCTTTTCCTGCTGCTCGACAGGGATCGCGTCCCATTTCTTCAGGTCATGCAGGTATTTCTGGGTAATGACGTAACTGCCACCGGCAAAGTCCGGGTCCTCGTCCCCGATCAGGGTTGCCTCGGTCGCGGCCTGGTTGACCGGGTTTTCCGTGCCATCGACAAAGCCAAGCAGGTCGCGGGCGTCGAAATACTTGAAGCCATGGACTTCATCGACCACCTGCGCCGCACCGTCCAGCCGGGCGGTGATGGCGGCGGCCAGTTCGAAACACAGGTCCATGCGCGTCGCGCGGATGTGGAACAGCAGGTCGCCGGGGGTGGAGGGCGCTTCATGGACGCCGTGTATGGCGCGGAAGGGGTGCAGTTCCCTGGGTTTCGGCCCCCTGAAAATACGTTCCCACGCATCCGCCCCGAAACCCATTACGCAGGACAGTCGCCCGTCGGGAATGCGGAATCCCACGCCACGGAGCATGGCCGACAGATCCCCGCACAGGTCGCGGACCGTGGCGTCATGTCCCTCTCCGGGGTCGAGCGTGAAAACGAGGAAAATTGCCGCACTGGTCAATGTGGTGTCAACGGGCTGTGGTGTCGCTGAAGGCACGCCTTACTCCCTGCATGGCGCCATGAAGAACATGCGGCAGACCCGGCGCGGCGTAGGTCTGCGGTTGACAGGGGATTCTATATGGTTCGGACCGCCAGCAAAAGGGCCGCCACGATGATTTCTCCCTGTGTTCTGACATGATGCGCGTGCATCCCTGCATCCGCCCGGGCGTTTGCAGGCAGTTTTCCGCCCATGTGCCGGGATATGTGGCCGTCGGGCGACAGGCGGCCATGTTGGGAAGGGCGCGGGAGGGATATTCAGGCATGCCCGCCCGGAATATATTTCCGCGCCACTGTTCAAGGAGGGAGAGGGAATGGCGAAAAAGAAGACCATCTATCATCTGACAAAGGGCCTGCGGGACAGGGTCGATGCCTTTATCATGCGGTTTTCCCTATTGCCGGATCAGGCGCTTTTTGATCCCTACATCATGCAGTGGGTCCGTGACCTAGAACGGAACTGGGAAAGAATTCGTGACGAGGCACTGTGCATGGCCACGACCGATATTCCCTCGCTTGGTGAGATTTCCCCCGATCATGGTCGGATCGCGGCGGATCGGCGCTGGCGGTCCTTCTTTCTGGAAGGTTACGGGTACAAGCGGCAGGAAAACCGTGCCCGCGTCCCGACGACGGCGGCGCTGATCGACCGGATCCCCAATTTATGCACCGCCAGCTTTTCCGTGCTGGAACCCGGCTGTCACATTCCCCGCCACCGGGGCATGACCAAGGGCATGCTGACCTATCACCTTGCGCTACAGGTGCCTGCCGACCGCGAAAACTGCTGGATCCAGTTCGAGGAAGGCGACAGGCTGCATGTCTGCCCCTGGACGGCGGGCAGGTCGATCCTGTTTGACGATACCTATAACCACGAAGTGTGGAACAACACGACCGACACACGCTACGTCCTGCTGATCCAGATCCGGCGTCCGTGCCGGTGGCCCGCGCGACTGCTTATGGATGTCTTCTTCCAGGGTGTCCGGTATTCACGTTTCGTTCAGGATATCCGCAAGAACCTGGACCGTCGCGGCGTATAACCCGCGTTTCCCCATTTCCCTTTCCGTAGTCCAGCCTGCGGGGCGCAGGGATGGCATGATCTCCATGTTTCCGCAGCCCCTCCCGGCAGGCTGTGCCGGCGGCGCAGTCATCCCGTGTTGCCCGCGCGGCATGGCGGAGGAAAGCGATGTCCGGAACAGCGACCGGCCCCCGTGTGCGTGACGACTGAATGCCGGTAGGACTTTTTCGAAAATACTATTTAGAAACAGCATATTATGATGGATCAGGACGAAGGGGCCCGCCTGCTTTTTCCATGACGATCCGCCTTGTGAAAATTTTGTCTGTTTCAGTGTGCTGAAACGCGAAATACGCCTATTCCATACAGATGTGGAAAGTGCCACAAGGCAGCGGAAAACCGGCGTCATGACACGGACGCCATTCAAAGCAGGTGATCATGCTGTTCAAAACCCTTCCTCCGGGCGCCATGGTCGGGCTGTGTGCCCTGTTTGCCTGCACCTTTACCGCCCTGACCAGTGAAGTCGCCCCCGTTGGCATCCTGATCGAGATGGCGCAGGCCTTTCACATCCGCGAAGGCCAGGCCGGGCTGGCCGTCAGCGCCTTTGCGCTGATGGTCATGATCGCCGCGGTTCCCCTTACGATCATGACGGCGCATATCGACCGCAAGCGGCTGGTCCTGCTGTCCCTGCTGGGATACGTCGCATCCAACCTTGCGGTGACCGTGGCGCCAACCTTTCTTATCCTATGTGCCGGGCGCCTGATCGGGGGGCTGGCGCATGCGCTGCTCATGTCGATCGCGGCGGCCTATGCCGCGCGGCTGGTGCCGCAGAACATGACGGGACGGGCCATTTCGTTCGTATATGGCGGGACGTCACTCGGCATGGTGCTGGGTGTGCCGGGGGCTGCGGCCATCGGGCATATGGTCGGCTGGCGCATGGCCATGGGCATCATGACCGTGCTGGCGGTGGTGCTGACGGTCTGCATCGCGTTTTTCCTGCCGCCAGTTTCGTCGCCAGTGCAGGTCAGGGAAGGGTTGCCCGCACTGGCGGGCCGCCGGGCGATGCGGATATTCCTTGTTGTTGTGGTGGTGGATGCGGTGTTCTTCTTTGCCCATCACCTGCTGTACACATACATCACGCCGCTGCTGCTGGCGCATGGGCTGTCAACCGGGACGCTCAGCATCGCGCTGCTGATGACGGGCGGGTTCAGCATTCTTGGGCTATGGGCGGCGGGGCTGGTGGTGGACCGCTGGCCTGCCGCAGGGCTGCTGGGCAGCGGGCTGGCCATGCTGTTGGGCATGGGGCTTATGTACGGGCATATCCTGTCGGGCTGGATGGCCGTGGCGGCGGTGGGCCTGTGGTGTATCGGCTATTCCGCCGTCGTGCCGTTTGTCATGTCCGGTGCGATCCGTGCCCGCGCCACGCGGCCTGATGTTGCGGGGGCGGCGATCAATGCCGCATGTAACATGGGCATATTGCTGGGATCGGCCGTAGGGGGAGAAGTGCTGTCCAACGGAGGATTTGCCATCCTGACCCCGCTATCCTGCGCCATGGTGCTGCTGGGCATGATGGTGGCCATGGTCAATCCCGCGGCCTTCCCCCGCGCGCTGACCCCAGCCGAGGAAGAAGGCTGAAAAGCTTTTGGGATATGAATGCCGCCTTCGGGAACAGAAGACGGCATCCGGAATATCGGCAGGGGCTTCTGTCAGTGGATTCCGGGCATGACCCGTCAGTGGATGGCCACCTGCGTCGCGACGGACAGGGGTATTGGCGCCGTGGGGATGGGGGGCTGCGTGGCAATCCGGGCGACGTTGTCCCCCGTGACGGGAATCAGACCATCTATCCGCGCCAGCAGGAAATCGGCCCCGCCGCGCGACAGGTGCTGCTGGTCCACGTAGAACGGGTCATTCCCCATGCGGAATTTGCATCCGGCTGGCGAACACAGTCCGTCCGCAAGGGAAAAATAGGTCACATCCGCCGTGTCCGCCGCTGCATGGCGCACGGTGTCGGCAATGGGCTGGCCGGGGACGGATAGCAGCAGGACCGGGGCGATATCCCCCGCAGTCAGGAATGACGGGTCCAGCACATGCGCGACACGCTGGCGCACGGGCATGAACGCCGTGACGGCCTCACGTGCGGGATCGAAGCGGAACTGCGGCACGTCCCCCAGTATGATGACATGCCTGTGCGCGCGGGCCAGTACCTGCGTTGTGGTGCGCACCGCGCCATCCAGTCGCGCAAGGCTGGTTGCCACGCCGTGGTTCGTCCTGTCACGCGGGTCGGTATAGGCATCGCCCCCGGCGTCAGGCGCGAATGGGGCGGCCCAGTATCCCGCCAGCACGACCGTCTGGATGCGCGGGTCGCGCATGACGGCAGCAAAGGCCCGGTCATTATAAAGCGCGCACTGCGCGGCATGACCCGGATGGGACGGCATGAGGCGTGTGGTCCCCAGCAGCGGGGGGCAGGAAGATTTGGTAAACTGGACGAAATCAAATCCCGCCTGATCCGCCATATGCGATAGTGATGCGGCAAGTGCCGATGCATGGCTGTCGCCCAGCAGGGCGATGCGCGGCCGTCCCGCATCATGCACGCAGTGTGGGGACATATTGGGTTCAGACACCCCGTAATTGGCCAGGCAGGCTTCCCCCCGTCCTTCCGCCAGCACCTGTTCCGTCAGCATCAGGCTGCGGTCAAAACGCCGGGGCAGCCCATCTGAGACATACACGGCCGCCAGCATGCCGACACCCAGTGCCAGCGCCCCCCCGTACCGGAGGACAACGCCACCATCCGGCCCGCCAGCCCGGCGGAAGGGCTGTTCGATGTAACGCCATGACAGCACGGCCGGAAGCAGTGATACGATCCCCGCCCCAATCAGCAGCAATGGCGCGGGTGGCTGGGGGGCACACACCCAGATGAACGCCATGAGCGGCCAGTGCCACAGGTACCATGAATAGGATATGCGCCCGATCCATATGAATGGCTGTGTGGACAGGATGGCGCGGTTGACAAAACTGCCATCGGACAGCAGCAGCGCCAGTGTGCCACCGACAGGCAGCAGGGCCGCGACACCCGGAAACGGCGTATGTTCGTCAAATATGAATATGGACAGCCCGATAAGAAAAAGCCCCGTCCAACCAATGAAATGATTGACGGGGCGGGGAAAGGACAAAGTATAATTTGATTTCGCCACGGCAAGGAATGTGCCCATGCCCAGTTCCCATGCCCGCGTGGGCAGCAGGTAGAATGCAGCGGCAGGCCACCGGCCCACGCCGATCTGGGCAATGCACAGCGACCCGATGCACAACGCGCTAAGCATGCAGAGCACATAGGCCCCCCGCAACTGGCGAAATGCAAGTATCAGCAGGGGGAAGAACAGGTAGAACTGTTCTTCCACCCCCAGTGACCACGTCATGAGGAATGGATTGAGGTGGGCATCGGGGGAAAAGTAGCTGATCTGTTTCCACAGCAGGATGTTCGACCACCCAAGTAGCGCGCTAATGGCCCCCAGGCTGCTCTGGCGTAATTCCGTCGGGCTGGAAAGTAACAGGCCGACCAGCATGACACAGATGACAGTGACCATGAGCGCGGGCAGGATACGTCGGGCCCGACGGGCGTAAAACCCAAGAAAACTGAATGTGCCCAGGCTGACATCCCTGTATACGATGCCGCCTATCAGAAAACCGGAAATAACGAAGAATATATCCACCCCGACAAATCCGGACTGTACGGGGTAAAGATTGGCGTGGAAAAGCACCACGGCGGTGACCGCGATTGCGCGCAGTCCATCAATATCGCGCCGGTAATTGGCGTGTAAATTCAGACTCATGGGATCACCCTACAGAAGCTGCATGACAACAGATTGGGGGTGACCTTGCGATCCCGCACAATTTGCCAACTGTAATAAAATGTAAAGTTAATACTGGTTTCACCGAACCTATAAATTTTTTTACAAATAAAAGCCGTGTGTTTGTTTTGCATCAGCCCACGATGTGGCGCAGCACGCCGATACCGGCCTGCGGCATTGCCCGGACCCCACAATCTTATGAAAAGCCTGACAGGCCCGACCTGCCTAATATGCCCCGACATTTGCCGCAGAAACCGGAGCCTGTGACCCCATGCTGCTTAACACCATCGAACTTGGTCCTGAAAACGGTGACCTGTCCCTGCCGCCTGTTGTATTCCTGCATGGGCTGTTCGGGCGGGCGCGCAATTTTGGCTTTTTCCAGCGCCGCATTGCCGCAACCCGCCGCACGCTGGCGCTGGACCTGCGCAATCATGGCCAGAGCCCGCATGGCCCCATGGATTATCCGGTCCTTGCGGCGGATGTGTGCGAAACACTGGCCACCCATGGGGCATTGCCCGCAACCGTGGTGGGACATTCAATGGGGGGCAAGACCGCCATGATGCTTGCGCTCAGCTTTCCTGCTGACGTGCATTCGCTGATGGTGGTGGATATTGCACCGGGTGAGGGCGGTTTTTCGCAATCTCACCAACTGGCACGCAACCTTGCCGCACTTCCCCTGCCGGATTTCCTGGACCGGGCGGGGGCGGAAGCATGGCTGGGTCAGGTCATTGCTGAAAAGCCCGTGCGTGATCTTATGCTGATGAACCTTGAACTGGGGGAAAAGCCACACTGGACGATCGGGCTGAAGGACATGGCGGCCTCGATGCCAGCGATCATCGGCTGGCCTGATGTGCTGCCCGGCGTCCATTATGACGGGCCAACCCTGTTTGTGGCAGGGGGACGGTCCCATTATATCCAGCCGGACAACTATCCCGCCATGCGCAGGCTTTTTCCGCATTACCGGCTGGAAGTCATACCTGATGCAGGACACTGGGTGCACGCGCAGGCACCACAGGCGTTCCTGAACGCGCTGGAGTATTTCCTGCGCGTTGCCTGATGGCGCGACGTTTACTGGTGGTCAGTGGTCGGTATGGGGACCGCGGCTCCAGTGCTGATGGGGATTGCGGTACTCATCTGCCAGATTCCGGTCGGTGTCGGGGCGATCACGGGCATGGCGGTGACACCCCGCGACCGACAGGATGACAAGGATGGCAAAAACCCTGCTGGCATGACGCATCTGCCGCCTCCCGTAATGGTGCGGGATGAACGTGCATGGTATGGGAAAGTTCAGGGAGCTGTATATTTAGGCTGCCTGAAGTCCTGTCCGGGAAATATCTGGAAATCATAAGAAAAATTCGGCGGTCGTCGCCTTTTGAAAATAAGGCGACACTCAGAAACTTTTCCCTGTTTTGATCAGAGCCTGCATGGTTATTCCCCAGCGCAGGAACCGCCGCGACAGACGCCTGTTCGATGGAGCCCTGTTCAGAGAGTGCCACCTTATCGAGAAATGGTTATTAAAAACAGGTTGCTCAATCTCACTTCCATGCGGAGCGACAGGACAGACAGATCATTTGCAGCCGCAATCATCAATTCATTGGCATAGGCAACTGACTGAAAATCTGGGGGTCAGGCAGCTTGTTTCCCGCTGTTGGGAGGTCGTTGGCATGGCAAAAACATGCGATAATATACATGAACTTCGTGAACGTGTTGCCCGGCATTATGGAAAAAAAGCGGTCCAGCTGACTATGTATTTTCAATTCCCTGCCACAATGAAATAGATCACTCACCAGCCATGACGGAGATTGATAATTCCCGGAAAGGCTGATCAGAAGATATGGATTCCAGAAATGACGTGACTGGTGCGCGGCCCGTTTGCGCGCACGCGGGCAGGAACGTCCGGGTTACGGTTTTATGCGCATGCCGTCATGCGGCATCATGATCCATACGCTTTCCACCGCCGGGCAGACCCCCTTCAGGCCGCCCGGTATGGACTGGCGGGCCACGCAGGTCAGGTCGAACGTCCGGGCGTAATAGTGCCGTAACGCCTGTTCATCGACGCAAAATGGCGGGCCTGCCTTGCGGGACTGGTCATATTCCATGCAGACCACAAGTTCGGGGGCCGCCCGGGTAATGGATACCAGATGCGCGGCGTATTCCGCGCGGACGGGGGCAGGCAGGGCAATCAGCGCAGCGCGGTCATACACGGCATCAACCGGCCCCAGTTCTTTACGCGTCAGGTTAAAGATATTGCCAACGAAAACACATAGTCCCGCTGCCTCGAACCGCTGCAGCGGCCCGACGGTGGACCTGTGCGGCGTCAGGTCCAGTTCGGCAAAAAGCTGTGTGACGGCGATGGGGCTCAATTCAATGCCAACCACCTGATACCCGCGTTCCAGCAGCCAGTGGATATCATGGCTTTTTCCACATAACGGCACAAAGACCCGTGCCTTCGCAGGCAGGTGTAATGCCGCGAAATGATCAGTCAGCAGCGGGTTGGGTCGCGGTTCGTGAAAACCGATTTCGTTGCGCTGCCATTTGGCATGCCAGAAGGCTTCATCCATCGCGTTGTATTTCCCTATGCCCGCGTCCTGTCCAGATTGGCGCGGTCACGATACCGGCATTGGCAACGCAGCGAAAGGTGGGGATGACCGATCCTGATCGCCCGCAGGGCGGGTTGCGCCAGACGGGAAATGATGATTTCTGGGGCCCGTCAAACCTGCGTTCGAAGCTGATGGATCAGTGCGGAGATACAAGAAAAACATTTGGTATTGGTTCTGCAGTATATTTCTGGCCACGATCGGGGCTGCTGGCGGGTGTCTTTATCTGTTCGTGGTGCTGGTTGACCCGTGGGGGGGACTGCCGCTGCCCCTGCACCGGCTGCCGGTTACGGGCAATGCGCGGTTCACCATGCCCATGCTGGCGCGCGATGGGCATTTTGATTCCGTTATGCTGGGGACCTCCACGGGGCGGTTGATGCAGCCTGCGGTACTGGATGGCCCCAAGCAGGTTCCCCTGAACCCCGAACCGTGGCCAGACTGGATGTATCAGGGAACGCCATGGATGGGCTATCTGCATATGGCCAACCTGTATGCGCTGCAGGAAGCGGCCAACCAGTTCATGCTGCAGGTCGGCCTGCGCCATGATCATTACGGGGCGGATGGCTACACCAGCTTCGTCGGTGCGGACAGTACCTATACCCGCGCACGCGCCGATAGGCTGTTTGTGCACTGGGGACCGGACCACATGCGCCCGCCACCGGGCGGCGTCGCGGCCGCCCCCGCCATGCAGGCATACCTGCCGCGGGTCCTGCATGCCGTGCCCGATACCACATTGCGCATTGTCTGGTTCCCGCCGGTACAGGCCATACGGCATAACCCGCAGGGATCAATGTATGACAGCATGTTCGCCGCCTGCCACCGTTATGTGGCGTCCGTGGCGGGACATATGCCCAATACACTGGTGATCGATTTCGATATTCCCGGCCCGATTGTCGATAACCGTGACATGTTCTGGGACCCGATCCATTACCGGCTCATGACGGCGGACCGCATCATGGGCGATATGATCGCGGCCGTTCATGACCGGACGCGGCCATCGCCGGATTATATCATCATTCCGTCCCCCTGCTCCGGTTCGGCCTGTCCCCGTTCATTAAAAGGGCGACATCCTGTTTTATCGTGATATTTAAAACAGGTAACCCGGCAGCATATCAGGCTGCCCCATCCGGTATGGGGGCGGCTTCTTTTGCATCCATAAACTATATGTCCTTTGGCTACAGGCAGTGCAGATGAACATGTCTTTCCTTACATCGGGTATGATGCTGGCCTTTGCCGCGTTTTCCTCGTTTTCGATCAGTGATGCGTATTCCAAGCTGCTGGCCGGTCAGCTTGATCCCTTCGAGGTCGCTTTTTCAGGCGGGATATTCGGTTTCCTGATCATTCCGTTCATCCGCAGGCCGGACGAACCCTACCGCGACATTTTTTCTCCCCAGCGACCGGGCATGTGGGTGGTGCGGGCGATCGCCATCTTCGCTTCCACCGCCGCCAGTGTTGAAGCCTTCATGCTGCTGCCTATGCCCGAGGCGCTTTCGCTCATGTTCCTCATGCCGTTTTTCGTGACGGTCCTGTCGGTCACGCTGCTGCATGAAAAGGTGTCCGGCTGGGCATGGCTGTCCGTTGTCCTGGGTTTCATCGGCGTGCTGATTGTGCTGCGGTCGGGCATGCGGGCACTGCATCTGGGGCATCTGTGCGCGGTGATCGCGGCGGTGGCCAATGCCGTGGGGGTCATTGCCTACCGGCTGGCGGGGAATGATACGCCACGGCTGTCGCTGTTCGGGTCCAGCCTGTTCGGCCCGCTGGTGGGCGATGGCCTGCTTATGCTGGCGCATGCGCACTGGCCGCATGGGCTGAAGACGTGGCTGTTCCTGTTCGGATACGGGTTTCTGGCGGCGTTGGGGCAGTTGCTGATGATGATGGCGACAGCCCGCGCACCGGCCAACCGGGTTGCCCTGCCGCAGTACAGCCAGATGTTATGGGCCGTGGCGTTCAGCTACTTCCTGTTTCACCAGCCGCTGGATAACTGGACGATTGTCGGCATTATCGTCGTAACCCTGTCGGGCATGCTGAACTGGATCCGCCAGCATATCAGCTTTGAACGCCTTGCCATAAGGGAACGGCGGGAGCGGCGGCGGCATCCGCGCGATCCGCAGGCATCAACAGGACAGGGGTGACCGCCCCCGTGGAACCACATGACCCGCGCGGGGCCGGACGTGCATGATGGCCATCGCCCGGCATGGCAGGTGGTGGCATGGCGGGCGGTCAGTCACGCCACGCCCGCACCATCGGGCCCTGCGCCCCCGTGACGGGGTCGGAATGGGGAAAGGGCAGGGACGCCAGCCTTGCCCGCTGCACGCCATCGGGGGCGCTGCGCACGATGTCGAAATCCTGTCCCGGCGGATACGCGCCCACCACCGCGAAATCAGGACTGGCAGACAGCTTCATATGTCCCGTTCCGGCGGGGAGCAGGACAATGTCCCCGGCCCGGACATCAACCACCTGCGCATCTGGCCCACCCAGCATCAGCCGGGCCTGACCACCATAGAAGCCCAGGACCTCATGCCCCATCGTGTGATAATGGTGGAAGGAATAGACACCGTTGCGCCATTGCGGCGGCCAGCCATTATGCTGGAATACCGTTTCGAACACGGCTGCCGGGTCGTCGCCGGAAGGGGGCAGGGCGTTGCGATAGACAATGACCGGCAGATTCGGGTTGTTGGGAACCCAGTCATTGGCCCGCAGGATAAAGCTTTCGGTCCGTGCCGGTGTCGCCCTGGCGGCCCGCACGCGGCCTGCGCCAAGTGAAAGGCCCAGCCCGGCAAGGATGGAATTGAACGAACGTCGTTCCATCATGTTCCTCCCCCAGGTATCAATATCCCACCATCAGCAGACGGGATGGATGACGGATATGACCCGCAGGCGCACTATAGCTGGTCCATGCCGCCGTTCCATTGCATTACGTTCAAAATACCGTCGTGCCGCCCACTTAATGGGAGTAGGGTGGCATGCAGCTTGAGGCAGGTCAGAAAGGATTCAGATGATCATACTTTACGGCATGCCGTTATCGGGGCATGTGCATCGCGTCCGGCTGCTGCTGTCCATGCTGGGCCTTGACTACCGCTTCGAGATCGTGAGCGCATCCGCGCCCGAACTGCTGGCCCTGAATCCGCTGGGGCAGGTTCCGGTCCTGCGTGATGGAGATCTGGTGCTGTCGGACAGTAACGCCATTCTTGTGTATCTGGCGAAAGCCTATGGTGCAGGCACGCACTGGCTGCCGGATGATGCAGTCGGCGCGGCACATGTGCAGCGGTGGCTGTCAATCGCGGCGGGTGAACTGCGACAGGGACCGGCAGCGGCCCGCATGGTGGCGTTGTTCGGCAAGGCGGGCGAACCGGCGGATGCACACGCACGGGCGGCGGGACTGCTTGCCTTCATGGATAACTGGCTGGACGGCCGTGCGTATCTGGCCGCAGTCTGCCCGACGCTGGCTGACCTTGCCTGTTACGGTTACACCGCCCATGCGCCGGAAGGGAGTATTTCCCTTGAACCCTACCCACATGTCAGGGCATGGCTGGAACGGGTCGAGGCGCTGCCGGGCTTTGTGCCCCTGCCGTGGCGGGACTGATACGTTACGGACTGTATCGCGCGACCATCCCGCAGCCTGCTGGCCGGAGCAGGATGGTCAGACGAAGGCCCCGATCCGGGCGCAGTCGATTTTTATCCGCTGGGAAGACAGCCGCTGGATCAGGCCCATGTCCTCCAGTTCCTTCAGGGTACGGCTGGTGGTTTCAATGGCAAAGCCCAGATAGTCGGCAATATCCTTACGGTCCATGGCCAGTGTCAGGATATTGGTCTGCCGGTCAAAAAAATCCTTCTGCCGGCTGCATTCAAGCAGGAACCCCGCCAGCCGTTTGATGACAAGCGGACAGGTCGCCAGCAGCAGATGGCGCTCCGCCGTTTTGGCATAGTCCAGCGCCTGCTGTAAAAACAGCGCCTGGATGCGGGGATAGACCTCCACCAGTCCTTTCAGCGCGGAACATGAAATCTGGAACAGGTAGGTGTCCACCAGCGTGATGGCGGATGTGTGGTACATCCCGTCTTCCAGCGTGCCAAACATGTCATCCGCCCACAGAAAGGCGAAAATCTGGTTGCGTCCGTCTTTCATGTGGTGTTCCAGCCGCACGGCGCCGGAACGGATACGATAGATATGATTTCCTGGTTCACCCTGTGTATAGACACGGCGCTTTGCTGGCCGGTGTATTCGGGTCGAGATCGCATTCAGCGCCTCGCGTTCCTCACCGGTCAGTTTGAAACTACTGAACATTATGACAATCTGTTTCTATATCGCAATCATTCATGACGCAGCGGCCATAAGGGGTCACGCTCACCACGCTGTTGAACCGGACCATGTCCGTTGAACCATGCGGGAAATGAACCGGTTGGCGTCAATTATATATACGATACTGTTTCGTATCGCAATATGTATATAAACGTCCATGTCGGGAACGCGCCGCCTGAACAGGTGGGGCGCAAAGGGCATGAAATCCGTAAAGAACCGGGCGGTTTCCTGCGTTGGCCTCCATGCGGAATGCCGCTTTCGTGCAGGCGGTCATCATGAATGGATGGGATCAAGCAGGCGGAAAGACAGCCGCCCAACCTGCCCCGACAGCTGCGCGCCACGGGTCTGTGCATGCAGGTTGATATCAACGCCACGGGCATTTTCCATAACAACACCCGCCGCGCCATGGTGGATTGTGGCCGTGCCCCCTGCGGTCCAGTAGGTGCCATTGAAATCCTGCACCCGCCCCAGATTGCGCACGCAGCCCCGCCCCGACAGGGCTATGCCACCAATGTTCAGCGCACCGCCCCCGCGCACGCGGAAGCGATAGTGATGCGTGCCGTCATGTAATGTGCCCTGTCCCCACAGGTAACCGATCCCTGCGCCAATCTGGTGGGCGGACATGTCAATCCATGCGTCCGTGTCTGCACAGCCTGTCTGTGCATGGCCCGTGCCATGACTGGCAAGAAAGCCTGCAAGGGCCAGAAGGCCCAGATGCCTGAAGCGGATCATGGTATGTCCAGTATGAAAATGGATATGACATATTCGTTTCATTTAAATGAACGAACCCGTTTCGTTTAATTTAGAAAAAAAGCTCCGTCAATTCCAAAACCGGTGCCCGACCGGACCGGGATCAAACTCCGTTCCGGACAGGCGCTGGAAAGGTATGTTCCAAAAAAATGAAGATGTTTCCGGTATGGCTTTTTCTGGCGCGACAGGATACCCGGCCTTTAAAAAACCTAACTGGCTGAAATATATGGTTTCTATTGACGGATATTCTGAAGCATCCGTTCAGCCATGGAACGCGACCCGCACCAGCACCATGCCCGCGCCCACCAGACCACATAGCGACAGCATGACGGTCAGGGCCAGCGGTCGCCCGGCCCGCATGACGGCGCGTATATCGACACTCAGCCCCAGCGCCGCCATTGCCTGGATGGTCAGCACGGTTGTCACATGGCCAAGCGGTTCCACAATGCCCGGCGGCATAAGGTTCAGGGAACGCACGACCATCATGCCCATGAAACCCGTAATATACCATGGCACCAGACGGGCAGGGGCGCGCATCCCGGCCCCGTGCCCACCATCAGTCCCGCCACGGCCGGATCGGGCGGTCAGTATGGACAGGACGATGCAGACAGGCCCGAGCATCAGCACCCGTATCAGTTTGACAAGCATGCCGACATGCATGGCCGCAGGGCCGAACGGCATGGTCGCGGCCACCACCTGCGGCACGGCATAAACGGTCAGCCCTGCCAGCGCGCCATGCGCCCACGCCCCCATGTCCAGCAACGGACCAGACAGCGCAAGCCCGATGACCACCACCAGCCCTGCGGCAGCGGTGAACGCAATGGTGGTGCCGACGTCTTCATCGCGGGCATGAATGACGGGAGCTGCCGCCATGATGGCGGAATTGCCGCAGATGGAATTGCCACAGGCCACCAGCAGGGTCCGGCTGGTATCCAGTCCGCATATGCGCCCGATACAGCATGTAAAGGTCAGGCTGAGGACTACCATGCCAATGACGGCGGCCAGCACCCACGGCCCGACGGACAGGACCGCATCAAGGCTGAACGACGCCCCCAGCAGGACAATGGCAATATTCAGCAGCGTGCGTGAACACAACCGGATGCCCGGCGTCCATGCCGGGCCGGGAGTGTGCATGGCGCGGCAGGCGATACCAGCCAGCAGGGCAAGATTCAGGCTTTCCAGCCATGCTTTTCCCAGCACACGCATTTCCATGCGTTCCAGCAGGCAGGCGAAGCCCGTTATCGCAAGGCACAGCCCGATACCTGGCACCTGCCGTATCCAGTGGGGGCGGGTCCGCTGCATCTGGCGAGACGGGACGTGAAGCAGTGTTGTCACGATACTCTTCCTTTCGCCCGACAGGGTAGGAGGAGCGCATTACATCATTCCAACTCATAGTTTTTCTTATTCCAATCGAAAATCATGATTGGTTGTGCTATGCGCGATGCATGACACTGGAACAGCTCCGCCTTTTTATCGCTGTCGCGGAACGTGAACACGTTACGGCCGCCAGCCGGGCCCTGAACGTGACCCAGTCCGCCGTATCAGCGGCCATCGCCACGTTGGAAGAACGACATGGCGTGAAGCTGTTCCATCGTATCGGGCGTGGCATCCGGCTGACGGAGGCCGGTCGGCTGTTCCTGCCGGAAGCGCGGGCGGTCCTGGCCCGTGCCGCCGTGGCGGAAAACGTGCTGGAGGAATTCAGCGGGCTGAAGCGCGGTACGCTGCGTGTCGTCGCCAGCCAGACCATCGCGGCGTACTGGCTGCCCGTCACACTGGTGGCCTTTCGGCGCGCATATCCGCATGTTGCGATCGAACTGGCGATCACCAACACGGAAGAAGCGGCAACACGCGTTCGTGATGGGGATGTGGATCTGGGTATTGTCGAGGCGATTGTGGATGATCCGGCCCTGGCGCAATGGCCGGTCGGGACGGATCGCCTGACCATCATACAGGCCGATCCCTGCCTGCCCGCCATGGTGGATACGCACTGGCTGCGCGCCGCCAGCTGGGTCATGCGCGAACCCGGATCGGGCACCCGCGCCACGCTGGAAGACAGCCTGCGCCAGCTGGGGATTGACCCGGCAGACCTGAATGTCAGCCTTGTCCTGCCATCCAACGAAGGGGTGCGGACCGCGATCGAAGCCGGGGCGGGTATCGGCGCGCTGTCATCGCTGGTGGTCGCGCCCGCGTTGCAGGCTGGCACGCTGCATGCCGTGCCACAGGCATTGGGCACCCGGTCGTTTTATGGATTGCGGCACAAGGAACGCTATCGCAGTCCGGCGGCGGAAGCCCTGCTGGGCCTTGTCGCCCGCCGGGGGACCTGACCCGCCGCCCTGCTCATGCGGGAAATACCCCACCCGGTCAGGCAGGGCATCCAGCCAGCTTACGCGACGCGCAGCGTGACCTTGTGCAGGTCCTTTTCTGCCCTGGCGTCGGGGTGGCCGACATGGAAGGCTTCGCCCGGCAGCAGGCGGATGTCGCTGATGTTGGACAGCGGCAGCACGCTCCATTCGCCCGTGGGGGGCACGCGCTTTTCATGGGCGTCCTCGCCACGGTAGATCATGACCTGCGACGTGCCGTCGCGCTCACCCAGCGCATGGGGGGAGCCAATGTAGTTCTTGCCATCGAAGGTAAAGCCGACAACGACCTTTTTCTGGATGGCGTCACGAAGCGTGTTTTCAACTGACATGCATATGTTCCATTCTGGTTGAACCCGGTGCGGGCTGCCGCATGTTATAACGGACCCGGCAGGTTATACCCTGTCTGGCGCTATACAGAAGTGCGGGAGGGTATTTATTGCCGCAATACTGCATTGCATTCCGATGTTTCTCGTCAAAACTGACATAGGTCTGCGCTGATTTTGTTTCGATAAAGTAAAGGGCAGCCCTGTATGGAACAGGCCGCATGGCAGGTTTGACCTGTGTCACGGTCGGGGGCGGGTATCGGTTCCAGAATTCGCGGCACAGGGCGGGCATGTCGCCGGACAGGCCGCCCCGGTTACGTAATTCAGGAGAATGACCATGATTGCTCGACCGACATTTGTTGCAACCCCGGTCCGTGCGACTGCGGCGCGGGTGGCAGATCCGTTTGCCGTACTGCAGCGTCAGGTGGGCAGGCTGATTGATGATTATCGTGCGCCCGACACGTTCGGGTCGGGCCGTATCGGGGCCACCGATATTACCGAGGACGCGACAGGATACCATATTTATATTGAAGTACCCGGCTGTTCCGAAAAGGACATCACGCTTAATGCCAGTAACGGCGTGCTGGGCATTTCAGGGGAGAAAAAAAGCCCCGTGGCGGAAACCGGCCACAAGACGCATGTCTCTACCCGCAGCTTTGGTGCGTTTTCCGAGCATTTCAATCTGCCGGAAGGCGTGGATGAGGATAAAATCACCGCCCGTATCAAGGACGGGGTGCTGAAGGTTACACTACCGCGCCGCGAACCGGCCAGGCCGACCGAACGCAGGATCGATATCCAGCCCGGCTAGGCCCGCCCGTCGCGGGCATCTTCCCACAGCCGCATGCCAGGCGCTCTGGCAGGTCCGGGCATGTGGCTGCGGGATTTCTCCATGCCATCTGCCTGTAACCTGCGGACAGAATGCGCGGACGGCGGGGCAGGGCGATGGTGCGCATGCTGTCTGGTGCGGGAACGGATATTTATGGCCGCCCGGTCCATGCCTTATCCACGCCTGATTGCATGGCCATTATTCCATGGATGCCATATATGGCCCCATGCCCGGCTTTCCGTCCGATTTTCCCATGTGCACCGAATGATATGACCCGAGCCGACATGTCATGGCGCTGAACCGGTCTGTTCGGCACATCCCGGTATGGAAATGGTGCAGCCTGCTACTGTCTGATTGTGGCGGCGTGTGTCCCTAACGGAAATCACCGCGGAATTTCGTGACCGCCGCCTGCGCGCAGGCTTCGTCCTTTTCCCCGCCAGGCGCGCCGGACACGCCAATGCCACCCAGCACGGTCTGGTCCGATGCCCGGCGCAGCGTGACGCCTCCCGGCACGAACAGTACCTCCGGAATGGTATTGAGCGCGCCATTGGCCGGCCCCGTGACCTTGGCGGCGATCAGTTCGCTGGTGGTGTTCATGTTGAAGGCAAGGCCATAGGAATAGGCCGTATAGGCCTTGCGGTAGGACACTGACAGGGATTGCAGCGGAACATTGTCCCCCTTGATGACAGCCTGCTGGTGGCCGGTCGTGTCCACGACGGTGGCGGTCACGGAATATCCCTGTTTGGCGCAGGCTGCCACGGCCTCCATCGCCAGATGCGCGGCCGTGGTCCAGTCCAGCTTGGGCATCAGGACCACATGGCCCTGTGCGCAGGCCGGGGAACTCAGGAACAGCCCACCTGTGATAATGACATGCTGCATGACCCTGTTCATATCCATTACGTGCGTCATTCCCTGCTGCGGACAGGTCCCATGATGCAGACCGGGGGGAAAGCCACGCAATCGGAAAAGCGGTCGGTCACACGATGGTGTTGGGGCAGCCGGGATCGGGCCGTCGACCCTGTCAGATGAGTTGCACTATCGGCCATCCACGTTACGATGGAACCGGAACGACCGTGTGCCGTCAGGGCAGGCCGCCCGGTCGTGGCGCGAACGGGGCCGGGTGCGGAACCTGTCATCATGCCGTTCCTGCCGGACCGGAGGGTGCTGCGGTCATGGGACGGCCGGGGCGCGGAACTGTCCCGTGCGGGTGGTGGAAACGTTGGGGCAGGGGGAGCGGCCCGGGTCATGTCGTGCAGGATGGATGGTCAGGAAACGATGAAGGTATCGGAAAAGAAGCAGGCGGCGACCGGACAGGTTCCTCCGGCCACGTATGAAGAACTGATCCGTGTCATCCATGACCGATATGCCCGGCTGAGCAATTCCTACCAGAAGATTGCCCTGTACATGACGCAGAACCCGAATGACGTGGCCGTTGATTCGGTCCATGTCGCCGCCGGGAAATGCGGTGTGCATGCGTCGGGCTGCGTCCGGTTTGCGCAGTCTTTCGGGTATCAGGGCTACAAGGACCTGCAGGCCATATTCCGCCACCGCCTGTCCACGGCCGCCCTTGGGTTCAGCGCACGCGTCAGGGCGCTGGAGGAGGAACTTGATACGCGGGAGGACCGGAGCGAAATGGGATTCATGCGCGAACTGATCGTGCGCGATATCTCATCACTGGAGGAACTGCTGGCCAATGTGACCGCGCAGCAGATCGCCCGGGCGGTTGATCTTATGGAACAGGCCGATACGATTTATCTGATCGGTCAGCTACGTTCAGCGCCCGTGGTCGAACTGCTGCGCTATATGCTGACCATGCTTGGAAAACGCGCGGTGCTGCTGGATGCAGCGGGCGGCCTTGCCACCCATATGGCCCGGACGATGCTGCCGACGGACATGCTGTTTGCGGTTTCATTCCGCTTTTATGCCAGTGAGGTCGTCAATATCGTGGAGGAAGCCGTGACCCGGAACATTCCGGTGGTGACGATCAGCGACAGTACCCTGTCCCCGCTTGCGCGCAATGCGGATGTGCTGTTTTCCGTGCCGGAGCATGAATATACGTTTTCGCGCTCGCTGGCCGCCCCCATGTGTCTGACACAGGGGCTGGTCGTGGCGCTGGCAACACGGTTGCAAAATGAATCCCGCAAGCCCCGGATTCCGGTCGCAACGCAGAAGTGACGGCCGCTTGGAAATAATTCCCTGACCGGGCTGTAAGTTTCCGGGCGTCGCCTTTGTTCAAAAAGGCAACGTTTCCTGAACGTCTTTGGGAAAAAATATGCCATCACAGATGCCCCGATGGCCTGCGGGATATGTCATGCGCTGGTATTTCCGGCAGGCCAGCGCATTGGCCCGTCCGGGGTGGGCATGCTGCGGGCGGTCGCCCCCCAGACGGACTGATCGAAATTCACGATCGCGCCGGTCATGAGACCGGCATCATCCGAGACAAGAAAGTTCACCGCACGGGCGGCTTCCTCGGGTGCGACAAGTCGTCCGAACGGAAGCTTTGCGGCCGCCTTTTCCATCCAGTCGGGGTCGTTCGTCTCGCCCATCTGGATTTCGTGTTCCTTGTCCGACGCCATCCAGCCGATATTAAGCTGGTTGACGCGGATCCGGTTGCCCATGACGGAAAAGGCCGTATTGGCGGTCAGTGTGGCCAGCGCACCCTTTGATGCGCAGTACGCACTGATGAACGGCTGCCCCGACAGGGCGGAAATGGAGCCGATATTACAGATCGCTCCTTCAGTCCCGTCCCGGATCATGTGCCTGATCGCCGCCTGCATCAGGAAATATGGCCCGCGCACGTTGGTTGCGAACATGCGGTCAAACAGGTCGGGGTCCGTATCCAGTATGGTGCCCCGCTGCGTCAGCGCCCCGGCGTTCACCAGCACATGCACACGGCCAAAGTGGTCATGTGTCCGGGCGATTGCCGCCTGGCAGTCCGCGACCGATTCAAGATCTGCACGGATGAAGAGCACGGGCACGCCGCAACTGTCCGAAATCTCGCGCGCGACTGCCGTGCCGCGCGCCTCGCTACGCCCCGTAATGGCAATGCCTGCAGCACCCGCCGCTGCAAGGCGGCGTGCAATGGCCGCCCCAAGCCCCTGCGTGGCCCCCGTGACCACGCATACCCTGTTATCCATCCGGTTCATGACGCCACCCTGTATTCCGCCTGCGCCATAAGCTGCATCAGCGCGGCATGCCCCTTGCGCGCCATGTCCAGCGGCGGGTTGAGGGCGGGGTCCTGCTCGGCCTCCACCACAAACCAGCCTTCATAGCCATAGGATGCAAGGCGTTTGATAATGGGCAGGAAATCGATCGACCCGTCCCCCGGCACGGTAAAGGCCCCCTTTACGACCGCGTCCAGGAAGCTTTCGCTGTTGCGGTCAAGGCTGTCGATGACAGCGTCGCGCACATCCTTGGTGTGCACGTGGCTTATGCGGGCATGGTGTCGGTCAATGACCCGCAGCAGGTTGCCACCCGCGAAATACATGTGCCCGGTATCAAACAGAAGGTGCAGCGCCGGGCCCGAATGTTTCATCAGCAGGTCAAGCTCGGCCTCGGTCTCGATCGGGGCGGCCATATGGTGGTGATAGGCAAGGGGCATGCCTTCATCGGCGCACCATTCGGCAAAGGCCGTCATCCTGCGGCCATAGATCCGTATGTCTTCTTCCGACAGGCGCGGCTTGGTCGCAAGCGGCGCGGACCGGATTCCCTGGATCGACCGCGCGGTTTCGCCATAGACAATACATGGCGCGCGGGCGGCGATGAAAAAATCCATCTGGGCGCGGATGCGGTCCTTCTCCGCTTCCATGTCCCCATCCAGCAGCAGGCCCGAAAACCATCCCCCGCAGACCGAAATGCCGTAGCGTTTCAGGATCGGTCCCAGTTCGTGCATGTCCATGGGAAAGCGGCGTCCGGTTTCCATGCCGGTAAAGCCTGCCTCGCTGGCCTGGCGCAGGCATTCCTCCAGGCTGACATCATCTGACAGTTCCGCAAGGTCGTCATTCCACCATGCAATCGGTGCGATACCCAGTTTTGCCTTCATGGCCATTACACTCCCACACGCTGTTTCGCGCGGATTTCTTCCTGTTGTTTTCTTGCCGTCTGCACCGATGCGCGGGTCGAGACCTCCGGCACCCCCACATCCCAGTCCGCATCGCCCGGCGTCCAGGCATGGGCGTCCGTGGTGATGGCAAGGATGGTGGTCCGGTCCGTGGTCTTCGCCCATTCAAGGGCCGTGGCCAGTTCGGCCATGCTGTCGCATCTGCGGCCCAGCGCGCCCATGGATTCGGCATGTTTGACAAAATCGACATGCAGGGGCCGGTCGGGATGCTGCACGTGACAGTCAACCAGCAGGTTGTTGAAACCCGGCACGCCCTTGGCCTGCTGCAGGCGGTTGATGACCGCGAAGCCGCCATTGTCACAGACCACGACAATCATCTTGTGGCCCGTCAGCACGGTGGAATAGATGTCGGAGTTCATCATCATGTACGTGCCGTCACCAATCATGACGATGGGCGTGCCGCCTGTCCCGCCCGGTCCCTCGCTGGCCATGGCGTGGCCCCAGCCCGCCGCGATTTCGTACCCCATGCATGAAAAGCCGAATTCAAGATCAAAGGTATTGGGGGCCTTGACCCGCCAGCCCTTGCACACTTCGCCCGGCAGGCCGCCCGCGGCGGTAATGATGGTGTCGCATTCCCCCGCTGCGTCATTGACCGCATGCACGACCTGCGCATAGGTCGGAACGGGGCATTCGTGGGGGCCTGCAGTTTTGTCAGCAGGTCGTCCCATTCGCCAAACAGGAGCCGGGCGCGCTGCATCTGTCGCGGGTCCGCTGTCCAGTCCCCCAGCAGCGTGTCGAATTCAGTTATGGTTTCCAGCGCGTCGCCCACAACCGCCAGCGCACGATGCTTGACCGCGTCAAACCGGGCGGTGTTGATGGAAATGAACCGCGCCGTCTGGCTGAACAGGGTCCATGACCCGGTGGTGAAATCCTGCAGCCGCGTGCCGATCGCCACGATCACATCCGCATCCCCCGCCAGCGCATTGGCCGAGGTGGAGCCGATAATGCCGATCGGCCCGGCATGCGCTTCATGGTAATGCGTCACGCTGCCCTTGCCCGCGATCGTTTCCACAATCGGGATGCCGCGTTTTAGCGCAAATGCGGCGACGGCTTCCTCCGCCTGTGAATACCGCACCCCGCCGCCTGCGATCAGCAGCGGCTTTCTGGCCGTTTTCAGCAGGTCCACCGCCTGCGCCAGCCTGCGGCGGTCCGGCCGGGGGCGGGGAATGGCCCATAGTTTTTCTTCAAAGAAGGTGACGGGATAATCAAAGGCGATTTCCTGCACATCCTGCGGCAGGGATACAAAGGCCGGCCCGCAGTCGCCCGGATCAAGCATTGTTGCCGTGGCCTGCGGCAGGGATGACAGGATCTGTGCCGGGTGCATGATCCGGTCCCAGTAGCGGGTCACGGCGCGGAACGCATCATTGACCGTTATTGTGGGATTACTGAAATGTTCGACCTGCTGCAGGACCGGGTCGGGCAGGCGCGTGGCGAAGGTATCGCCTGCCAGCAGCAGCAGCGGCAGGCGATTCGCATGCGCGGTGCCGGCGGCGGTCACCATATTCAGCGCGCCCGGCCCGATGGAGGACGTGGCAACCATGATCTGCCGCCGCCGCCGGGCCTTGGCGAAACCCGTTGCGGCCAGCGCCATGGACTGTTCATTCTGCCCGCGCCATGTGGGCAGCCTGTCCTGCACGGCTTCGAGCGCTTCGGACAGGCAACTGACGTTGCCATGGCCAAAAATGCCGAAGACTCCGGGGAAAAGCGGAACGCGCTGACCTTCGATTTCCGTAAACTGATTGACCAGCCATTGCACGATGGCCTGTGCAGTCGTGAGGCGGATTGTCGCCTGTGTCATTTTTGTTTCCTCCCTTGACGGGTTGTTGTCACCATATCCAAATGCAATAGACGTTGACAACACAATAAATACGCAACATTAATTGCAAATACAGAAAAGGAAGAAAGGAGCCTGCTGACCCGGCCCGATGATCGGGGACGCCGTCATGTGGACGCAGGGGGACAGATGGCATGCCGGTGGTGAACGCCGTAACGCTTGCACGGTTCATGACACCATGACGCCACGACCATGAATGTTTACCCATGTTCAGGTGCCCCGGCGCCAGCAGTGGCGCGGTGGATGGCCGAACCGTCATCGAATGCGTGGAAAGGACGGTCCTGCTGCCTGGCACTGCCGATGGATATGTGCCGGACAACAGGGCAAGGACGGACTGGTGGGCAGTTTTACCTGCGGGACGGGATGCACGCCGTTCCCGTCTGCCGTCACCAGACGGGGCGATCAGGTCAATCGCCATATGTCGTGTCACAAGAATAATGGGGACCCAATAATGTACACGAATTTCGGGTTGTTTATTGATGGCGCGTGGCGTCAGGCATCGGAAGGAAAAACCGAGCCGGTTATAAGTCCCGTATCGGAAAGCCCGCTGGGCGATGTGCCCAGCGCGGGGGCCGTGGATACGCAGGCGGCCATTGACGCGGCGCATGCGGCGCTGGCGCGGTGGTCGACCACGCCCGCCCATGACCGCGCCGAAGCCCTGCATGCGATTGCCAATGAAATGATCCGCCGCACGGAGGAAGCCGCACGGATGATTTCCAGCGAGACAGGCAAGCCGCTGGCGCAGGCGCGTCGTGAATGGGGGCTGAGTATTGACCAGTTCCGGTGGTATGCGGAAGAAGCACGCCGTATTTACGGGCGCATTATCGAAAGCCGTGTCCCGTCTGGCCGTTTCGAGGTCAGTCATGAACCGGTTGGCGTTGTCGCGGCATTTACGGCGTGGAACTTTCCGGCATCCCTGCTGGCGCGCAAGCTGGCGCCCGCGCTGGCGGCGGGCTGTCCGGTCATTGCCCGCCCGTCTTCCCAGACACCGGGCACCGCGATGGTCATGATTGCGTGCTGCCGGGCGGGCAACCTGCCGCCGGGCACTGTCAATCTGGTCGTCGGCTCGACGGAGGCGACCTACGGGCCGATCATGGCATCCAGGACCGTGCGCAAGGTTTCGCTAACCGGGTCTACGCGCGTCGGGCAGCAGATGATCCGTGACGCGGCGGATACAATGAAAAAGGTGTCGATGGAACTGGGCGGGAATGCCCCGCTGATCGTCTATGATGATGCGGATCTGGATATGGCCCTGAATACGGCGGCGCAGGCCAAATTCGCCAATACGGGCCAGGTGTGCGTGGCGCCTGACCGTTTCTTTATCCATGACCGCCTGCATGACGCGTTTGTGGAAGGGTTCGTGACCCGCGCGAAGGCGATCAGGCTGGGAAACGGGCTGGATGATGGCGTGGGCATGGGCCCGCTGATCAACGCGCACCGTCTGGCGGAAATGGAGGCCATTGTTGCCGATGCCGTGGCCGGTGGCGCGAAAGTGACGACAGGCGGCCAGCGGCCACCGGGGTTCAACAGCGGCTATTTCTATGAACCGACGGTCCTGACCGATGTCACGGATGATATGCGCGTGATGGCAGACGAAAATTTCGGGCCGATTGCCGCCATTACCCGTTTTTCAAGTGATGATGAAGTCCTGACCCGCGCCAATGCATCCGACATGGGGCTTGCGGCCTATGCCTTCACCCGGTCGCCCGCGCGTGCGCGCCGCACTGTGGCCGAACTGCAGGCGGGCATGGTCGGGATCAATTCCACGGCCCTGGCCGCGGCGGAAGCACCCTTTGGTGGCACCCGTTTTTCCGGCATGGGCCGCGAAGGGGGCAGCGAGGGCATTCTTGATTATCTGGATGTAAAACTGGCACAGGTGGTATTCTGACATGATCCCCAATCGCCTCAAGCAGCTCTGGGCCGAAGGGAAATCCACGCTCAATGGCTGGTGTTCCATCGGCAACCCCTTCACGGCTGAAATCATGGCGGCCCAGGGGTATGATTCCGTCACGATAGATGTGCAGCATGGCGCGCTGGATTATTCCAGTGCGCTGCCCATGATGCAGGCCATGCGCGCCTCGGGCGTCGTGCCCATGGCGCGGGTTCCGTGGCTGGAGCCCGGCATCATCATGAAAATGCTCGACGCCGGTGCATATGGCGTCATCTGCCCCATGGTGAATACGGCGGCACAGGCGGCCGAATTCGTAAGTTATGTCCGCTATCCCCCCTATGGGCAGCGCAGTTTTGGCCCGACGCGCGTTTCATTCGCGGCGGGCAGCAATTACGCCAGCCAGGCCAATGACGAACTCCTTGCCTTTGCCATGATCGAGACGCAGCAGGGCATGGACAATCTGGCTGAAATTGCCGCGACCCCGGGGCTTGATGGCATTTATGTCGGTCCTGCCGACCTGACGTTCAGCCTTGCGGGCGGACGCCTTCCCCCCGGTTTCGACCGGGAGGAAGCGGAGATGATCGACAGGCTGCACGAGATCATCGCTGCCTGTCAGGATAGTGGCATTCGCGCCGCCCTTCACTGCGGCACGCCGGAATATGCCGCGCGCGCCATTGGCTGGGGGTTCAACATGACCACCGTGTCGGGGGATTCCCGCCTGCTGGCCGCAGCGGCGGGCGCAAGTGTCGCGCAGTTCCGCAGGCTTGTCAGCCGCGACAGTGTGACCGTGGTGCAGGGAGGGGCGTACTGATGCCCCACGTACTGGTCGCGGGGCGCCTGCATTATGCGGGTCTTGCGCTGCTCGACCATGCCCCCGGCGTGACCTATGACTATGTCGAGGAAATATCGGAAGACAGCTACGCCCCCCTTGTGGCCCGTGCCGATGCCCTGATCCTGCGCACCCAGCCGCTTTCGGCCGTAACGGTGGGCAGGGCATCGCGGCTCAGGGTCGTGTCCCGGCACGGCGTTGGCTATGACGGCATCGACCTGCCTGCGCTGGACCGGCGCGGCATTACCCTGTGTGTGGTGGGGAACGTCAATGCGGTCTCCGTCGCCGAACACGCAATGACCCTCATACTCGCCTGCGCCAAACATCTGCTTCAGGCGGACCGGGCCGTGCGCCAGGGCCAGTGGGAGTGGCGCAACAGGCTCATGGCGGGCGAGGTGGGGGGCAGGCGGCTTCTGATACTGGGGTATGGCCGCACCGGGCGGCATCTTGCCACCATGGCTGCGGGCTTTGGCATGAAAATCCGCGCCTATGATCCCTACCTGTCCACCGGGGGAAAATGGCCCGCAGGCCCGGTGGGCGAGGTCGCGGACCTGCATGACGGGCTGGAATGGGCCGATATCATCTCGGTCAACGTACCAAAGGGCGACCAGCCGTTGATTGGCGCGGCCGAACTGCGCCGCGTCAGGCCGGGGGGTATCATCGTCAATACCGCACGTGGCGGCGTGGTGGATGAGGCCGCGCTGGCCACGGCCATCGTGAACGGGCATGTCGCGGCGGCAGGGGTGGATGTATTCGACCCCGAACCGCCATCCGTCCACAATCCCTTGATTGGCCTGGATCGTGTCATCCTGACGCCCCACATCGCCGGGCTGACCGCACAGGCGGCGGAGCGCATGGCGGTTGGCTGCGTGCGGAATGTTCTGGATTTCTTTGCTGGCACACTTGATCCCACCCTTATCGTGAACAGGGAATTCGTCAAATGACCAAACGTAAGCTGCGTATTGGCCTGATTGGCAGCGGTTTCATGGGCCGGACCCATGCTTTCGGCTATTCAACCGCATCAAAGGTGTTCGACCTGCCGTTCCAGCCGGAACTGGCCTGCCTGGCCGATATTTCGGAAGATGCGGCGGCACGGGCAGCCGGGGCGCTGGGGTTTGCACGCTGGACGGATGACTGGCGTGCCCTTGTGGCTGATCCCGACATCGACGTGATCAACATCACCGCGCCCAATGCCCTGCACAAGGAGATGGCGCTTGCAGCCATAGCGGAGGGCAAGCACGTCTATTGTGAAAAACCCCTGGCCCCCCTTGCCGCGGATGCGCGTGAAATGGCCGAAGCGGCAGAGGCGCGGGGCGTGAAGACACAGGTCGGATTCAATTACCTGTGCAACCCCATGTTCGCGCTGGCGCGCGAGATGATCGCGGCGGGCGAACTGGGTGAAATCCGTGGGTACCGCGGCCTGCATGCGGAAGATTACATGGCGGATGCCGCATCTCCCTTCACGTTCCGTCTGGACCCGGTGGGGGGCGGGGCGCTGGCCGATATCGGCAGCCACGCGCTGGCCACCGCCGAATTCCTGATGGGACCGGCGGCGGGTGCGATTACGCAGGTCATGGGTGACTGTGTCACGGTGATCGGGTCACGGCCGGACGGGAAAGGAGGCACCCGCGCAGTGCAGGTGGATGATATCGGCCGCGCCTTCCTGCGTTTCGAGAACGGGGCGACAGGTTCGGTCGAAGGGAACTGGATTGCGACCGGGCGCACCATGCAGCATGATTTCGAGGTCTATGGCACGAAGGGTGCGCTGGCCTTCAGCCAGCAGCGGTTTAATGAGCTGCATTTCTTCTCGACCGCGGATGCGCGGGGCCGCAGGGGATTCCGCCGTATTGAGGCCGGGCCGGACCATGCGCCCTACGGGCTGTTCTGCGTGGCGCCGGGGCACCAGCTTGGGTTCAATGACCTCAAGGCGATAGAAGTCGCACGCTATCTGGAGGCACTGGCTGGCAACCGGCCCGAACCGTTCAGCTTCCGCGCGGGCCTGCGTATCCAGACGCTGGTGGAAGCCATTCATGATTCAAGCCGCGCCGCCGCATGGCGTGACGTGCCGATGGACAGGGTCGCGCGTCGGCACGAACACCGGCAGCATGAACAGGCATGACGGCCCCATATCTTGCCATTTTATGGAGGGAGCACCATGACCCAGCCAACCCATGACCGGAAGATCCGCTACGCCGTGATCGGATGTGGGCAGATTTCCCGGCAATCCTTTATTCCCGGTCTCGAACGGGCTGCCAATTCTACCCTGGCGGCCCTTGTGACGGGCGACATGCACAAGGCGCAGGACCTCGGAACCCGCTATGGCGTGCGGGTCTGGCATTATGATGACCTGCCGGAGCTTCTGGCATCGGGGGAGATCGACGCCGTGTATCTGGCAACGCCAAATGCACTGCACCGGCGCTATGCCGTGCCCGTGCTGGAGGCGGGGCTGCACCTGCTGCTGGAAAAACCCATGGCCACAAGCGTGGAAGACTGCGAGGCGATCCTGCAGGCGCGGCGCAGGGGTGGCGGCAGGCTGATGATTGCCTACCGGCTGCATTGCGAGCCGGGAACAGTGGAACTGGTTTCACGCTGCCGCAATGGGGACTTCGGCTCTCTTGTCGGGTTCAGTTCGGTCTTCGGGCAGGACGTGCCGCAGTCAAACCATCGCGCCCATGGCGGGTACTGGTCCGGTCCCGTGCCGGATCTGGGCAATTACCCGATCAATGCGGTGCGCCACATGTTCGGGGCCGAACCCGTGGAGGTCACGGCCACAGGCACGCGCACGCCGGGCCGGACCTTCAATTTTGATGATACGGTGTCGGTCGTGCTGCGCTTTGCGGATGGGCGGATCGCGGATTTTATGGTCAGCTATGCCTGTGCGCCGGTTGAGGGACTGACCCTGTTCGGCAGCCGGGGCAGTGTCAGGGCCATGCCATGCTATACCTTCGGCCCATCCGTCGCCATTACTTACACCACGCTGATTGACGGCAGGGAAGACAGGCGCAGCCATGGCCCGGTCGAACAGTTCGGGGGGGAAGCCTTCTATTTTTCGGAATGCATCCTCAATAACCGCGATCCCGAACCAGATGGCGAGGACGGGCTGCGTGATGTCCGTGTGCTGGTCGCGGTGGAAGCGGCCCTGCGCACCGGGAAACCGCAGTCCCTGCCGCCGCTTGCCCCGCGCGAGGGGATACGTGAAGACCAGGTCGTCATCCTGCCGCCCGTGGCCGAACCGCATGAAAGCGACCTGACCGGCGTGATGCCACAGGCCGTGTCATGACCCGCGACCGCGCGGCTTCATCCATGCAAGGACGGACATCATGACAGTCACGACCTGTCCCCGACCCCTGAACCATATCGGGATCAGCGTGCCCGATATTGACCGCGCCATTGCGTGGTACGGCGAGGTTCTGGGCTACCGGCTGTTCAGCGGCCCGTTCGATCTGGTCGCCAGCCCACCCGCACTGGCGCAGTTTCAGGATGCGTTGGGGGAGCGGTGCCAGCATGTGCGCATCGCGCATCTTTCAACGGGTGGGGGCGTGGGAATTGAACTGTTCCAGCCTGTCCTGCCAGCGACCCTGCCCGCGACCACGGATATCCGCTTCGATCAGCCCGGTCCCTTTCACATATGCGTCACGGACCCGGATATAGAAGGGCTGATCGACAGGATTGTTGCGACAGGGGGCACCCAGACGTCCCGCATATGGGACGATCGCCCCCCATCGGGCATATACCGGATGGTGTACTGTCGCGACCCGTTTGGCACTGTTATCGAAATCCATACGCATTCCTGTGAAATCGTTCAGGGATGGCGGGAGGGAAAACAGACGGGCCAGTAGAACTGTCCTGCTATGGGCACGATGCATTCATGACGTTCATGCATCTGCTTTTGAAAGCATCAGTCCATACGTTCCAGTATATGTTTCCCGTAAACACATAATGACCGGAGAACCATGAATGTACACGGGCGTTGAACGCATTATTCAATGCCTGCCCGGTCCGGTTTTATTTCATTTTCAGTTTCCTGTCCCTGCGCGTTCATGGCGCGGGATATGAAGCCGCCGTATCCGGTCCCGATGCATGTCGTGGCCGCCGTGTCTTTCGGGACCGGCTGCACACATGGCGCCGGGCGTGGAAACGGGTCGGTACCGCAGGGACAGGACCGCGGGCATGGTGGCCGGGGCAGGCTGCCGTCGCGCCATGCACTTTACGGCTGGATTCATTTAAAGGCGCGGACTGTCGTCCCGCGTCCCTCTGCTGAAACAGACAACAAGAACAAAATGACTGTTGGAGTAGTAAATGATGAAAGAATCCATAAAAAACGCCATGTTTGTCCGATCGGACCGGCATGACGTGGGCTACGTGCTGCGAATATGTGCGATTGCGGCATTGGGTGGCATCCTGTTCGGGTATGATACGGCGGTCATTTCGGGCGCTGTCGGGTCGCTGCAGTCCTATTTCCACCTTTCACCGGCGGAAATCGGCTGGGCGGTCTCCAACGTGCTGCTGGGCTGTATCCTTGGGGCCGGGGTTTCGGGCTGGCTGGCGGACCGCTTTGGCCGCCGTCCCACCCTGGCCGTGTCCGCCGCACTGTTTACCGGATCGGCGATCGGGGCGGCGCTGGCGACGGGTTTTACATCCTTCGTGGTCTATCGCTTCATCGGCGGGATCGCGGTAGGTGTGGCGTCTTCGATTTCGCCTATGTACATGTCCGAAGTATCGCCAAAGGACATGCGCGGACGGGCTCTGTACATGGAATCCTTCGCCATTGTGGGAGGGCAGTTGACGGTCTTTATCGTCAACTACCTGATTGCCCGCAGCGCCAGCGAAGCGTGGCTGACGAACGTGGGCTGGCGGTGGATGCTGGGGTCGGAAGTCATACCGTGCATCGTATTCTGCATCGCGATTTTCTTCATGCCTGAATCCCCGCGCTGGCACGTGCTGCGTGGGCGCGATGCCGATGCGATGCGGACCCTGACCCGCATTTCCAATGAACGTCATGCCCGATCGGTCCTGACGGAAATCAAGGAATCGCTTGAACACAAGATCGAGACATCCGATCTGGGCCGGGCGGTCGCCTCAAAGGGGGCACGGTGGATCATCTTCGTGGGGGCCATGGTCGCCATGCTGCAGCAGCTGACGGGCGTGAACAGCATGATGTACTACGCGCCGCTGGTGCTGGGGTCGGTCAGTGGCAGCGTGCAGAACGCCCTGTTCCAGACCATATGGATCGGGGTGGCATCCGTATCGGGCGCAGTGCTGGGCAGTTGGGTGATTGACCACAAGGGGCGGCTGCCGCTGTTCCGGTTCGGTTCGATCGGCATGATTATCGGCCTGCTGGCCACATCCTGGGCGCTTTATACACAGACGCATGGGTATTCCGCCCTGGTGGGCATGCTGGTTTACATGCTGCTGTTCGGCCTGTCGTGGGGGCCGCTGACATGGGTGCTGATCGCAGAGATCTTCCCCAACCGGATCCGTGGCGTAGGCATGAGCATTGCGGTGTCGGCCAACTGGGTGATGAACTTCATCGTCAGCCAGCTTTTCCCGATGATGGCGCAGAATCACAGGCTGGACGCGCTTTTTCATGGTGCGCTGCCGATGTGGCTTTTCGCGCTCTTTACACTGTTTTCGTGGTGGTTCGTTGAACGGTATGTGCCGGAAACGAAAGGCATCGCGCTGGAAAAGATCGAAAGCGTCATGCTGACCCCAAAGCGCCGACGCGCGGCGGCCGGCACGCCAACGGTCCCGACAGATGGCCTGACGGATATGGTCGGGCGGAAATGACCCTGTCGGGGAAAGGGGGCGCGCGGCGGGTCCCGCCGTACGCCCGTTTGCGGGGACAGGGCGCGCAGGAAAGAAAACCGCGCCTGTTTCCTTTTGTTCACAGGGAGAAAACTGATGCCGCTTTTACATTTCCACATGCTTGAAGGGCGCACGGATGAAGAAATCCGCACCCTTCTCGACGCGGCGCACGAAGCCATGCTCGAAGCATTCGCCGTGCCGCGTCGCGACCGTTATCAGCTTGTATCGGAATACAGGCCATCGTGCATGATTGTCGAGGATACGGGGCTGGATATCCCCCGGACGGACAGGGTCCTGGTCGTGCAGATGTTCAGCCGCCCCCGTGGGGCGGACAAGACAGCCGAGTTCTACCGCCTGCTGACTGAACGGCTGGAACGCGAATGCGGGATCGCGCCGTCCGACGTCATGGTGTCGGTTGTCGAGAATGAAGACGCCCACTGGTCTTTCGGGAACGGGCGGGCGCAGTTTCTGACTGGCGAACTTGGCGGGGGCAGACCCGTTCACTGACGCGCACGCTGCAAATACCGTGGGGGTGTCATTATGCCCCCACGGAACAGCGCCATGAACGTTTTTTACAGAAGACGGCATCCGCGGAACGGGTGCCATGTATTATCAGGCTGTGTTTGAAAACAGTTTCCAGTCTGCCATGCGCATGGATTGCTGATGCCCATCGACTGTATCCAGCAATGCGCACTGCCTGCCTTCGGCATATATGAAACTGTATTTACCGTATCCGTTCCATGACGCACTGACGCGTGCGATCCCCTGCGCCGGGTCTGACGCCTTACAGGGGATGCCGCGTGAATTCCCCGATATGCAGGTAAAGGCAGGCCCGCGCCCGGCAGCCTGTTACGGTGCCGGGCGCATGGCAGGCCCGGCGTTACCCGATTTCACCTGTCGTCACGATGCGGCCTTCCTTAAGCGATTTCAGGGCCGCTTCGGCAAGGAGCAGCGCCTGTCGTCCGTCATGATAGCTGACGGTAACCGGGCTGCCGTTTTCAACAGCATCGACAAAGGCGTCGATTTCCGCATTAAATGCCTCACGGTAGCGTTCTATGAAAAAGTTCAGCAGCGGGGCGGCATGTTCGGTAAACGTGCTGCCCGACAGCACCATGTGGTGCGGACGACGGTTTTCCGAAACCGCCATACCCTGACTGCCAAAGGCCTCGACCCGCTGGTCATAGCCATATGTCGCCTCACGCGAGTTGATGAGGATCGCCTGTCTGCCCGTATCCGTTGTCATCACCACCGTAATGGTGTCCTCATCCCCCAGCGCGTCCATAAGCGCAGGGGCCACCAGTCGCGATCCGACGGCGAATACCCGGGTCGGCTCCTCGCCCAGGATATAGCGGGCCATGTCAAAATCATGGATCGTCATGTCCCGCAGGATCCCGCCGGATTTTTCCAGATAGGCTTCCGGCGGCAGGCCCGGGTCGCGCGATGTGATGACAAGCTGGTGCAGGTCCCCGATCGTCCCGTCATGAACCGCTTCGAACACCGCCCGGTGTCCGGGGTCGAACCGCCGCACGAACCCGATCTGGACCGGCAGGGTCGTGTGGGCAATGGCCGCGGCGCAGCTGTCCACCCGTGCAAGGCTGAGGTCGATCGGTTTTTCGCACAGCACGGGCTTGCCTGCCGCGATTGCCTGTTCCAGCAGGTCGGCATGGGTATCGGTCGCGGTTGCGATCAGTACCGCGTCCACATCGGGGGCGGCAAAGACTTCGGCCGCGGATGGCATGACGGGGGCACCTGTTGCCCTGGATACGGCCTGCGCCGCAGCAACGTTGATGTCATATACCGCCGCGACGCGCGCGCGTGGATGGGCGGCAATATTGGCGGCATGCATGGCGCCGATACGCCCACATCCCAGAATGCCGATTCCAAGCATGATAAGGTCTCCCTGACCTGTATTGGTGTATGATGCAGTCATTTTCGGCGTCGGCTGTCCTTCAGCATGGATCAGTTACAGCCGACGGGTATTTTCCCCTTTCCTGCCCGGCGTGGGGCAGGAAAGGGGACAGGGATCAGCGCCAGACGGGCTGTTCCGCCCCGATGGTCTTGCGCGCCCTGGCGACATCGGCCGGCTGGACCGCCGGGGCGGCGTTGCCCATGCTGTTGCGGATATAGGTCAGGATGGCCGCGATCTGGTCATCATGCAGTTTCCAGCCAAAGGCCGGCATTGCCGCGCCGGTGGGGTTCGCGGCCGTCATGGGGCCGTTGGTACCACGCAGCACGATGTTCAGCAGGCTGTCCGGATCGGGCGCGTTGACCGCCGGATTGTCCTGCAATGTCGGGATCATGTTGCGGATTCCCGCGCCGCTGCTGACATGGCAGGCGCTGCACTGTACGATGAATTCCCGTGCGCCTGTCACCATCTGCGCGTTGGTGGCGGGCAGTGGCGCGGGTGCGGCCACAGTCCGGGGCGGCAGGGATTTGAAATACGCCGCGATGGCCTGCAGGTCCGCATCGCTGAGGTGTTGTGTGGAGTTCTCGATCGTTTCCGTCATGGGGCCGGACGCGGCGGTAAAGCGGTTTGTGCCGCTGCGCAGGTATGTGACAAGGTCATCCGCGCTCCATCTGCCCAGTCCCGTATGGGGGTTGTTGCTCAGGTCCGGGGCATACCATCCCTGCAGGGATGTGCCCTGGTAGGTGCCACGAGTATCGCCGCCAAGGAAATTCTTGGTGGTATGGCACGTGCCGCAATGCTCCAGCCCTTCAGCCAGATATGCCCCCCGGTTGACCTGTGCGCTTTTTGACGGATCGGGCGCAAAGGGGGTACGGTCAAGGAACAGCAGGTTCCACGCGATCATGAGGGCGCGGATATTATAGGGAAATGGCAGCTTGTTGGTGACCACCGCGTTGCGGACAGGCGGGATGGTACGGATGTATTCCCACAGGTCCGCAAGGTCGGTATCCGTGATTTTGGCATAGGCAGGATAGGGCATGGCGGGATAGAGGTACCCCTTCGGGCTTTTGCCATGCCTGACCGCGCCGTCGAACTGCTGCAGCGTCCATGACCCGATCCCCGTTTCCCTGTCCGAGGTAATGTTGCTTGTCGTGATGACGCCAAAGGGCGTTTTCAGGTCCAGCCCCCCCGCGAACGGCTTCCCGCCCGGCGTGGTATGGCACGCAAGGCAGTCGCCCGCGATTGCAAGGTACCGCCCGCGTTCAATCCGCGCGCCCCGGTCATCCTGTGCCTTTGCGCCATGGGCCAGAAACGCCACGGCGGAAAAGACCATGCCGCCACGCATGCATGTGCGTAGCGCAGTGCGAAACAGGTTTTTTGCCATGATCATAGCCTTACCAGCGGGCCGGGGTTCCTGAGGTACTGCTCTATGATCGCTTTCGCGGTCCATAGGGTCGTCGCCCCCACGACGACCGTCGGGTTATATCCGGCATTGTTGGGGAAGGAAGACGCGCCAATGACAAACAGGTTGGGAATGTCCCAGTTCTGCTGATAGCGGTTCTGCACGCTGGTCCGTGGATCCTCGCCCATGGCCACGCCGCCCTGCACATGCGATGAATCCCATGGTGTATAACCGGAATAGGGACGATCGGCGAAGGAATCCCCACCGACTTCGGTAGCGCCCATTTCCCGCGCGATTTCAACGCATCTGTCACGGATGAACCGGCCGGAACGCCGGTCGTTCTCGTTATAATCGAAGGTGATGCGCAGCAGGGGCCGACCGTAACGGTCCCTGTATGTCGGATCAAGGTCAAGGAACTGCTCGCGATGCGCGAAGCTTGTGCCCTGTCCCTGTATCTGGGCGTAATTCTGGTATCCACGCTGGAATGCCTGTTTCCAGCCCTTGCCCCATTGCGGGCTTCCTTTTGGCAGCAGTCCGGCCATGCCGATCGGCAGGCCCTGGTTGCTGAGCGACTGGATACCCGCCCCCCCGATAAAGCCCAGGCCCGTATGGTCGAAATTGTCGCCATTGAAATCATCGATCTGCGTGGCCAGCGCACCAGTATTCATGAAGGGGTTCATGTATTCGTTTTCAAAGAACATGAACGCCCATGACAGGGTCTGGAACGTAAACGCCCGGCCAACCACGCCCTGTCCCGATGCGACATCATAAGGCGTGCTGATGCCCGACAGCAGCAGCAGGCGTGTATTGTCCAGCGTAAAGGTCGCGGTTATGACAATATCGGCAGGCTGTTCGCCAGTATTGCCGTCGGAGTCAATGAACGTCACGCCAGTGGCCATTTTCTTGTCCGGCGTGGTGTTGATGCGCAGGACCTCGCATTCGGTGACCAGCGTGAAATTCGTGCGCTGCATCAGCACCGGCAGGATACAGATGTTCGGACTGGATTTGGACCAGTTGCCGCACCCGTACAGCTGGCAGTACCCGCAATAGGTGCATGGGGCCAGGTTAAGGCCCAGCGCATTGGTATAGGGCGCGCCGATCATGGCCGATGGCACGGGGAAGGGATTGTATCCCAGCCGGGTCGCGGCTTCGGCAAACAGCACGTTGGCGCGCGAGCGTTCCAGCGCGGGCGTGGGAAACGGGCTGCTGCGCGATCCCTCGTACGGGTTGCCGCCGGGCTGGCGCTGTCCGTTAACGACGCCCGCCGTGCCGGATGTGCCCGCGATTTTCTCGAACCGGTCATAAAAGGGTTCAAGGTCGTCATAGGTCACGCCCCAGTCCTGCAGGATCAGCCCGTCCACCAGCTGTCCTGCGCCATAGCGCTGCATGACATGGGTATGCGGCTGATGGTCGAATGGCAGCCACCGCCAGCTTGCGCCCGCCCAGTGCGTGCCCGCGCCGCCAACATTGTTGCCCAGTGTCAGGTTATGGTATTTGCGCAGGGGCAGGGCGGTCTGCCCGACCCTGTTGCGTACGGTATAGGTTTCCGTTACCGGTGCCTGGAGGATCTCCTTGCGTACGGATCCGCTGAGTTCATCAGGGTCACGTGTGGTTGGGAAGCTGGTGGAGGTCTCGCGCCATGCGCCCCGTTCGATCGCGACGACATTCAGCCCCGCGCGGGTCAGTTCCTCCGCCATTGTGGAACCGGACCAGCCCAGCCCGATAATGACCACGTCGGCCTTTGGCCTTTTGTAATTCATTCAGCTGCACCTTGTTTTTATTATCATTGTGCGCAGGACAACCCGATCGTACCGCCCTGCCGGGTGCGCCGCAATCAGGCGCGGGCCAGCAGGCTGACGGGATGGACATCAATCTTCTTGCCCCGTTTTGATACGATCCAGTCCCGATAGTCATAAATCGCGCCGGGAAACCCGACCAGTTTCCAGCCCACCATGTCGCGGTTGCCGCCATACATGGGATCGGCCAGATAGCCTTCACGGACATTTTGCAACATCAGTACAAAAAACTGGTCGGATTTCAGGGTGTCGAAAGAAATGGTGCCGCGTTCGACACCCTGCAGGAAAGTAATCTTCTGTTCTTCGGACAGATCAAGAAACGATTTGTTGAATTCCGCATGTGCTGCATGTTCCAGTTCAGCCAGTCCCCTGCGGTACATTTCCGCAGGCGTCATGATGCCCTGCGGCCCCTGCTGGGGCAGTCCTTCAACAACGGGACCAAGCCTGTAATCCTTTGCCGCCGATCCGTAGGGGCCGGCCAGCTGGTGGTCCAGAAAGGTCACACATCCTGCTTCTGTCGCGCCCATTCCCAGTTCATCCGCAGGGATCAGGACATCGAACACGGCACCCGCCAGACGTGCTTCCTGCGGTGTCAGATAGACAAGGCGCGTAGGGTCAACCACAGACAGCGGTGGGGGCGGGGCGGCCTTCCACATGCCCGTGCCACCAACATATGTGCGCGAATAGGCCGGTTTATAGATGGAGGCCAGCGTGGTGGTCGCCATCAGCACCAGCCCACCCTTTAAGACATCACGCCGCTTCATGACTTTCTCCTGATGTACACCGGGTGAGGGATGTCGTGCCGGACGGGTGCTTTTCTTCGGGGGCGGCTCTTGCGTTCCCCGGAAAAAAGACCCGTCTGTATCCGATCCGTGCCACGGCATCACGTCACCCCTGCGGCATTGCCGCAGGTACATGTTTTTCTGGTTTGTGAATGATCGGGGTGCCGCCTTACAGGCTGCTGACGACACCGCCCAGCCTGTGTCCCTCCAGCGTGTCCGGCAGCGCAAATCCCAGGGTTATGAAGGGCAGTTGCACCGCATTGACGCCCGCGTTGTTTGCTGGCAGGCGTTCCGTCTGGGCAACCGGCACCAGCATGTGGCGGTCGGTTGTGATAAACAGGGCGTCGCCATCAACCAGCCGGTCATCTTCAAGTAACGTAAGCTGCTTTTTCTCGGGTGTAAGCACCATGATCCGTCCGTGTTCGGTATCGGCAAAATAGAAATTGCCCAGCGTATCAATGGCCGTACCCATGATTGTCGGTATGTCGATCACCGTTTCGATCCGACCGGCGCGCTGGTCGTCCGTCAGGCTGGAATCCAGCAGGATGTTGGTCGGAATCCGCCGCAGCGGGCCGGAGGGGGTGGAGAAATAGAACCATTTGCGGTCCGCCGTGATCTCCAGCATGTCCGAATGTACCAGCGGTCTCTTGCCCGTCCTGTCCTGCAATATGTGCCCGTCGCGCCCGCGCAGCGGCTTGGCGGCGGTTGCGCGCAGCAGGGGGTGTTCCGACAGGCGGCGCACGGTCTCGCCGCTGCGCATGTTATGGATGATGATCCCGCCCAGACCGGAATCGGTCACGAACATAAGATCGCCTGCAATGCGCAGGTCATTCATTGCCGAACCTGGTGGCAGGATGTCCTCGCCCCATCGCAGCACCTGCATGATCCTGCCGTCGCGCGGGTCCAGCTGAACCAGTTTCTGGCCACCCGGCACGGATGCGCCCTTTGTCGGATCAATGCCCTGATCGACAACCCACAGCGTGTCGTCACTGAATATATGCAGGCCATTGACCATCAGGAAGGCATTGCGCGGGTCATCGCCCGGTTTCCATGCGTTCCAGCTTCCACCCGGAAAGGGATGCAGCGCGCCATCGGACGCCACGCGAAAGACGCTGGGCGTATCGGCCATCAGGTCCCATCGCGGCGCGCCAAGGAAGAGCGTGCCGTCGCGTGTCGCGGCGACGGCATTGCACAGGTAATGCGGCGAGGACGCGATAACGGTGGCCTGAATGGCCGCTGCATGCCGGGATGCAGCCGCAGCGCGCGATATGCGGGAGTCCACTCCCGCCAGCGCGAGCGAGCCCGCCAGTCCCCACAGGGTGGCGCGGCGCGACAGGCCATGGCCGCAGGCATCGGTAATGTGTGTCATGAAGATGTTCTCTTGATTATTGTTTATTATTATGACGGTTGATCTGTACTTGCGCCGTCGCCCGGAATGGACGCTCCCTTATTCCGGCAGGGAAAGACGCCTGATCCTGCCGACCACGAACAGGTAGAGCAGGATCGCAACGCCGCAATGCGCCGCGACGAATACAAGCGCCCCGTCATAAGACTTCGTGATTGCGACGATGTATCCGATTACGATGGGCGTCACGATACCTGCAATATTGCCGATCCCGTTGAAAATGCCCGCCGCCAGACCCGGTGTTTCCCGGGGCGCAATATCGGATATGACGGCCCAGCCAATGGCGGCGACCCCCTTGCCAAAGAAGGCGAAGGACATGATCAGCACGATCACCCAGGCCGAGTGCACGAAGTTGCACAGGCAGATGGTGGAGGCGATCGCCATGCCAACGACATAGGGTGTCTTGCGCGCAATGTTTTCCGACCGTCCCGATCGCAGCAGCATGTCCGAAAGCGCCCCCCCGGCAATCGCCCCGGCCAGTCCGCACAGCGCGGGCACGCTGGCGGCCAGTCCGGTCTGCGTAAGGGAGAGACCGCGTGACTGATGCAGGTAAAGTGGAAACCAGGTCAGGAAGAAATACAGGATGGCGGTAATGCAGTACTGCCCGCCATACACGCCCACCAGCGTCCGGTCGGTCAGCATGAAGCGGACCTGCCGCCATGTCAGCGGTTTGCGCACGCGCATGGCGCGGTCGTCAATATCCACCAGCGCGCCACCTGCGCGGATGAAGGCCAGTTCGGCGGCATTGACCGACGGATGGGTGGCGGGTGGCCGCATGCGCATAAGCCATATCCCAGCCAGGACCACGCCTGCAATTCCCATCACGGCAAAGATGTATTCCCATCCGAATGCCTGGGTAATCCATCCCATAAGCGGCGCGAAGAACGCCACCGCCACGTACTGGGCCGAATTGAAGATGGATGTGGCAAGACCGCGTTCAGCCGTGGGAAACCAGCTTGATACGATACGGCTGTTGGCGGGAAAGGTGGGGGCTTCCACCAGCCCCAGCCCGGCCCACAGGATGAACAGAACGGGAAAGGCGATGGTATGCGGGACATGGCCCATGCCCGCAATGCACAGCGTACACACCGACCACGCAAACAGGCTGACGCCGTACACACGGATGGAGCCGAACCGGTCCAGCAGCCAGCCGCCGGGCACCTGGTTCATGACATAGGCCCAGCCGAAGGCGGAAAAGACGTAGCCCATCGCCACCGGGCTCAGCCCCAGATCGTGCGAAATGGACGATCCCGCAATCCCGAGTGTCGCGCGATCACCATAGTTGATCGCGGTGATGATGAACAGGAATGCAAGGACACTGTAGCGGACGGCGCTGCGTGGCATGGCGCGGGATGCCCCGGTGGCAATTGACGGATGCGTGGTGGCGGGGCCTGCGGTGCGCCCTCTTGTTATGGTCACCCTGTTTTCTCCCTCGATGGCGGGACCGGTGCGGCGGGCCGGGCGGTGCCGGCCGCCTTCTGGCCGCATCTGGTCCTGTGCGGAAGGGAACGCAGCGCGATGGCACAAGTCAAAATTAAACTTCGTATGGAGTGATGCAGTACAGGCATCGTTCACGCCATGACTGCGGCATGGCAGTGAACGGCGTCATGCCGGGCGCGCGCCAGGTCCATCCGCTGCGGTGATCTGGCCCGCCACAGCCATGACATTGCCAAGGACCGGGCTGGCGTCACTGGTGCGGTGGACCATGTACAGCTCCGCCATGATCGCATCGCCAAACGCCAGCGGGCGGCAGATGACATTTTCGATACCAAGCCGCGAGGCGGATTCGGGAATAAGGGCAATGCCGACCCCTGTCCTGACCATGGACAGGAGGGCATGGATCTGGGTCAGGTGATGGACTAGCCGGGGCTGGATGTTCGCGCTGACCAGCAGGCGGCGTACAAGGTCGTGAAAATACCCGCCACCCAGTATGGAATACATGATCAGGTCCTGCCCCTCCATATCCGCAGGCGTCAGGGCGGTGTGCGTTGCCAGCGGGTGGGTGTGGGGCAGGGCGGCCACCATGGGTTCGCTGCGGACCAGTCGGGCATGGGTGTCCCGCGCGTCAAACGGGGGCCGCACGAAAGCAAGGTCGATGCGGTGCGACGCAAGGGCGGCAAGCTGGTCGCGGGTGATCATTTCCTCCAGCGTCAGTTCAATATCGGGATAGGTCGCCCGCAGCGCATGGATCAGGCGCGGCAGGAAATCGTAGCTGCTGGCGGGCGTAAACCCGATCGCGACCTGTCCCAGCGCGCCGCGCCCTGCGCGGCGGGCCATCAGCATCGCATCTTCCGCATTGCGCAGCAGGCGTCGCGCCTCGGGCAGGAATATGGCGCCTGCGGCCGTCAGCCGTACGCTGCGGCTGTTGCGTTCCAGCAATTCAACGCCCAGCGCATGTTCCAGCAACTGGACCTGTCGGCTTAACGGGGGCTGGGTCATGTTCAGCCGTGCTGCCGCGCGACCGAAATGCAGTTCCTCCGCGACGGTGACAAAGCACCGGACCTGGGTAAGCTGAAGCATCAATATCAATCCTGTCTCAATCCATGCCGTATCTGGTCTGGACACCCCAGAACGCCCTTGCCCTTACTGCAACACGCAGCGCCCCTTCCATCAGGCTATCGTGACCGGGCAGGGCGCACAGGGAGAACAGAGGAATGTCAGAAGAAGCCGGAACACGGCCAGAAGGCGGAAATATGGAAGGGAAGGAAAAACGCACGCTGCGCAGTGAACGCTGGTTTGGTCCCGCGGACCTGCGCAGTTTCGGCCACCGTTCCCGTGCGATGCAGATGGGGTATGACCCGCAGGACTGGGAAGGAAAGCCTGTTATCGCCATCCTGAATACCTGGTCGGACATCAATCCCTGTCACATGCATTTTCGCCAGCGTGTCGAAGATGTGAAGCGCGGGGTGCTGGAAGCGGGGGGATTTCCGATGGAACTGCCTGCGATCTCGCTGTCCGAAAACTTCATGAAGCCAACCACCATGCTGTACCGCAACATGCTGGCGATGGAGGCGGAGGAACTTCTGCGTGCCTATCCCGCTGATGGCGCGGTCCTGATGGGCGGATGCGACAAGACCACGCCCGGCCTGCTGCTGGGGGCGACCAGCATGGATATTCCCGCGATCTATGTCCCCGCGGGCCCGATGCTGCGTGGGAACTGGCAGGGAAAGACCCTGGGTTCAGGATCGGATTCATGGAAATACTGGGATGAACTGCGCGCGGGCAAGATCACGCCGGAAGACTGGCGCGGGGTCGAGGCTGGAATTGCCCGCAGCGCTGGCACCTGCATGACCATGGGCACGGCAAGCACCATGACCGCCATTGCCGAGGCGATCGGCCTGTCTTTGCCGGGGGCCAGTTCCATTCCGGCGGTTGATTCCAACCATATCCGCATGGCCAAGAGTTCGGGGCGGCGGATTGTCGGTATGGTGTGGGAAGACCTGAAACCATCAAGAATCCAGACCCCTGCCGCCTTCCGCAATGCGATTGCCGTGGCGATGGCGATGGGGTGTTCGACCAATGCCATCATACACGTGATCGCCATGGCGCGCCGCGCGGGCGTGCCCGTCGGACTGGATGATTTTGACCGCGCCAGCCGCGAAATCCCGGTCATTGCCAATGTCCGGCCCACGGGCACGACCTACCTTATGGAAGATTTTTACTACGCCGGGGGCATTGCGGCGCTGATGAACCGGATTTCCGGTTTTCTGGATCTCGACTGCCTGACGGTGACGGGGCGCAGCGTGGGGGAAAACATCCGCGATGCAAAGGTGTGGAATGACGATGTCATAAGGCCCCTGGACAAGCCGATGTTCACGGGGGAGGCAGGGGGCGCGCTGACGGTGCTGCGGGGCAACCTTGCGCCCGATGGATGCGTGATGAAGCCCGCCTGCTGCGATCCGAAATTCCATAAGCATCGTGGACCGGCACTGGTGTTTGATGATTATCCCACCATGAAGAAGGCGCTGGATGACGTGACGCTGGATGTCAGCCCCGATCATGTGCTTGTGCTGCGCAATGCGGGCCCACTGGGCGGACCCGGCATGCCGGAATGGGGGATGCTGCCCATGCCCAGACGCCTGGTGCAGGAAGGCTACCGCGATATGCTGCGGCTGTCCGACGCCCGGATGAGCGGCACGAGCTACGGCGCCTGCGTGCTGCATATTGCGCCGGAAAGTTACGTGGGCGGCCCGCTGGCGTTGCTGAAGACGGGGGATATCGTCGCCGTGGATGTGGAGGCGCGCTCAATCCATATGGAAGTTTCCGATGAGGAACTGGCCCGCCGCCGCGCGGCATGGAAGCCGCCCGCACCGCGTTATGAACGGGGATATGGCTGGATGGCGGCCCACCATATGCGGCAGGCGAATGAAGGATGTGATTTCGATTTCCTGCAGACCGATTTCGGTGCGTCCGTGCCCGAACCGGTCATTTACTGACCCCCTGCTGCCTGATGTGAACGCGGCGGGGGCACTGCTTCGATATTGACCAGACAGGGGGAGCGGAAAGGAACAGGCAGGTGGCAGTCGGGGTGGGAAAACGCCCGTTCCATCATCACGCACATATCTGAAATACGGTTCGACACCGTGCAAAGAAGAAAAACAAAATGTTCATGAAGTCGAATGCGGTTCCATCGTCATATGTGACATTGCGCCCGCGCTACATACCTTACTGGCCATTATGGCTGGCACTGGCCGCCTGCGTGGCGGCCATGGTCTGGTCGTCCTTTATTGTTCCGGTCATACCGGACTTTGCCTGTCTTTCAACAATCGGGCTGGATGGCCTTGCGCTGGCCATGACCGTCATGGTCATGCCACGGCATTTCGTGATTGGTTTCCTTGCCTCGCTCCTGCCCTTCATGATCAGCTGGCGGGTGGCGGCCATTCATGGAGCGGTGCCGGGCATGGCCACCTCCACGGTCGCGTTCATGATTTACCTTCTGCTGTATGTGGATTGCATGGTCCATGACCGGGCGGCAGGCTGGAATGACCATTTGCAATGGCAGACGGCGACAATCCGAATATATTTCGGGTTCGACATGGTCGGGCATTTCGCGGAAAAGCTTTTTGCGGGTGTTCATTCCTTCCACCACATGGAACAGGTATTCGTCGGTTTCGGTTTCCCGCCGGATGGACAGGCCGTCATTGCTGGCGGATTGTGTGAACTGTCCATTGCGATCGGGGTGGGGATGGGCGTCCTGACCCGGTTTGCCGGGATTGGTGGCGCCCTTTATTACCTGATCGCCAATCATTATGGACGACATTTTGGTGACGGGTTCACCTGGAACAACGCCCCCGTGGGTGGCTGGGAATATCCGATGCTCATGATCGTGGCCTTCGCCAGCTTTGCAATTGCAGGGGCGGGGAAGTTCTCGATTGATGGCTGGCTGATCGCCCATGGCTGGATGCCGCGGTTCCTGCTGCCCCTGTGTGTTTCTGGCATGCGCACCCATGACCGGCGAAGTGCCTGACAAATACTTGTCATGTTTGGCAGGCGCTTATGTAACGCATGCGTTTTTCATGAAAAATGGTGAAAGGATATGTCACGTAAGCGCGAGTGTTTTAATTGTTATTTGTCTGTATGGCAAAGACTGTAATATAATGCTTCGTGCGATATGAGACCAATTCTATCGTATGATCTGAACTGAACGACGGCTTTATTTCCCTGGCATGTATCGACCTGCGGGACATAAGGCGTCGTCAGGGGTTCAATAATAACACCCGGAATAAGGTAACCCTTGAAATGAAGCAGATGCTTGGAGTTCTTGCATTGCTGGCGTCGTTCGCCACCCCGGCATTCGCACAGACGTCATCCACCGCGCCGCAGCTCAACATCACGACGGCGGCGGCAATGGACATGGCGCATTATGCGGTCGGGCTGGCGGAAAACCGACACCTCAAGCTGTGCATAGCGGTTGAGGATACGGATGGAAACCTGGTTGCGTTCATCCGCATGCAGGGCGCGTACGCGGGATGCGTGGAAGCCTCGATCGCCAAGGCGAAATCGGCGGCACGATTTGCCCGCAATACGATCGAATTCTTTGACGCCGTGCGCACGCAGAACCTGCCCATCGGTTTTGTTCCGGGTATCCTGCCATCAGCAGGGGGGGCGGTGTTCAAGCAGGGCGACACCGTAGTGGGCAGCATTGGCACCAGCGGCGACACCAACGAAAACGAACAGGCGCTGGTGATTGATACGGCCAAGCATTTTCATTGATGCAGATGGGCCGGATCGAGATTTCTTTGTAAATAAAAACAAGTATCCAGACACCCTTGTTTCAGGATATACCATGAAAATCAGACATATCGGGCCGCTGGCCATTCTGGCGTGCCTTCCGGCGTTCTTCAATGCACGTGCCGATGACGCCAAATTGCTGACACGACCGCAGTTGAGCAGCGCCGGTGCAAAAAGCCTGCTGAATGCGGCGGAAGCAGAGGCAAAGCAACGCGGCATGCAGGTCAGCATCGCGGTGGTGGATGCATCGGGCAGGTTGCTGGCCTTTACGCGCATGGATGATTCACAGACCGGCACCGACGAAACCGCCATAAAGAAGGCCCGAACGGCTGCGCTGTATCATTCACCGGGCAAGGTGCTGGCACAGCGGATCAGCCAGAACCAGGCGTTTCTGGCGACACTGCCGGGGATTACGGCCGTACCGGGATCCTGTCCGGTCATGGAGGGGAAATACCTGATCGGGGCGGTCGGGGTCAGCGGCGCGACGGATGATCTGGACAATGCCGTTGCAACGGATACGGCAACCGGCTTCCATTCCTGAAGACGCCAGTCCCTGACAGAAATGGACAGACCCGGTTGCATGCAGGACATGCGGTTGGGTCTGTCCATGTAAAAGCACACGAAAGAAGGAACATGGAGGTGCCGGACTGTCAGCATTATTGCGCTGACCGGGTATTATAATAAAATCTGAATAAAATAATGGTTCCCAGGGACGTATTTTTAAAAGCGGTTCTGAAAACAGGCCTTAGAACGTAAGGCCTGTTTTCATGCCAATGACCGTCACCATTTCCCTTTGGGTGTAACCACCCGGATTGACCCAGAACTGGATATTGGGTTCGATATAGACCCACGGGGTAATCTGAAGCGTATAGTCTGTTTCGATTGCGAATTCTGAATCGCGGCGTGGTCCTTTCCTGCCGGCCTGATACCAGTCCAGCGTGGCCAGCCGTGAATTGACATGATTGGTGCCAAAAGCCAGCGTCAGGGCATCATGCCTGCGCCACGGAAGTCCAAGATAACGCAGGCTGCCTGTTACCTGTGATGAAACGGGACTGGTTTCCTTATCGACCATGGTAAAGGTCACATAAGCGGTCAGCCCCTGCTGAACAACGGCGTCCTGTCCGGGTTTTTCGCTAAAGGTTCCCGTCAGTTGCTGCTGGAACCACAGGTAACCACCGTGGGAACTGCCCCGTTCAAGCATGGCCAGTCCGCCGGTGACAGCAGGCTGTCCGTTTGCCGCCAGTAAAATGTCAGGAGCATTGGCCGTATTGACCCACCCGCCAATGCGATAGACCCCGGGATAATGATGGGATCCCAGATGGATACGCAATCCGGTTTCAAAAGGCAGGAGAACACCAGTTGCCCCATGCACATAACCAAGGAAGAATTTATTATCCAGGTTACGCGCGTTCTGTTCATAAGCCCCCGCCAGGAAATACCAGCGCGGGTCGTTATACTTGACCAGACCGCCCCATGTGCTGACGGGCCAGTTGAGCCAGCGATTGCCATCCATGTTGCCGGTTGTTGCACCGCAGAAATAGTTTACCATTGTCAGGCAGGGCACATTATCAAAATCGGCGCCGGTTGGCAGGCGGCCGATCTTGAAGCTGACATGATCACCCAGCTTCTGGTTATACCATAGCTGGGTCAGTCGGGATGTCTGTCCGCGCCCCCATACTTCCTGCGGTTGCTGGAGGGTATACAGTCCCGCCCGTGTAATGAGGTTGCTGCCCCAGCGGGTGGTGAATGTAAAGTTGAAGGATGCGCCTTTCCATTTCAGCAGTTTTTCGGCATCGATATCCATGATGGCGGCAAGCTGGTTGGTCTGGGCCGCAGTGTGCCGGTCCCCGCCGGTCACGTTTCCGGCGGTTTCGTTCGTCCACGCGCCAGCCAGATCTATGCCCTTGTTACGAAGATAGAGGCGTGTGCCCCCCCAGTCGCCGGTCATTGTTGTGGATGGATGCTGGGCGCTGGCACGCAGTGCATAACTGGCATCATCGCCCAGACTGCCATTGGGCAGCCCGTTTGCAGGTGCTTCAGATGCGCAGATGACCATGTGCATGGAAAAACCGAAATATAATATTCCGATATTTCCACATCTACGTGTGAAATATTTCATTTTGAGGCCATCAGTATATTATTGTTTTTATATCTGTGGCATCTAAACGGTTATGTTTCGGGTTGGTTTTTTATTTCATGAATTAATTTATTGTGATTTAGATAACCAATCTGTTTGTATATATTTATTACTGAACGTATATTTTTGTTATTGTGGAAATTTTATGGTTTATAAGATTTGTGGAAACTTTCGTCCTCATGCATTGCCGTCAGACAGAGGCGTGCTTCAGGCTGCTATGTGCACATCCATATATTTATCTTAAATAAAAAAATAACTATATTATAATATTCATTTATAAAATGGAGATGACGCACTAAAGATATTGTATCAGGTAAGTGACAGACCCATTCCAGAATATCCATCGCCAACAATGATGCAGGCTCCTGTTCGTTGGCTGGCCTGGTATGAGGCCAGCATCATGATCCATGTTCGGAAATATGATGAATGACAGGTATGGAGTCAGCTGGAGGGTTTATTGCCGTACCAAATTGATGTGTCGGTATAACTTACGCCACTGTCTTGTTGTAAATTTTAAAAATTACTATCATAATTTTACATATATCTGTATTTTTTTTAATGTATTTTAAAATATAAATTTAATTATCGAGTGATTTTTTAAGTAAAATAAGTTTATATTTATGATGAAACAAGCAGCCCTGAAAATCGTTTGCTACGTCTGTTTATGAAGCATCCTGAAAATATTAAGGAAATGTCGTCTTCGAAAAAAGCCAACATCCAGAAATTTTACTACTTGTTTATTGATCGGGTATGCCCGGACATCATGATGGCGGATGACATGACAGGCAAGGGGAAATGGGTGGACGCCGGCCCATCCGGTTTCCCCGGAACGTGCGAAAGGGCCTGAAATCCTGGCAGTAAAACTGCCCCCACCATATGCATGATGGGGGCAGTGCGATCCGGTATTTCAGGCGAACGCTTCGTCCCACGTTCCCTGTGTTGCGCCCCGGCTATATTCCGTTGCACGGTTTTCGAAGAAGTTGGTGTGCTCCACCGCGTTCATCATCTCGTCAATCCACGGCAGGGGATTGCTGGGCACGTCATAGATCGGGTTCAGTTCCAGCCCGATCAGGCGGCGATTGGCAATGAAGCGGATATACTGCTTGACCTCATCCGCCGACAGGCCCTTCACCGGCCCCATGCGGAAGGCAAGGTCGATGAAGCGGTCTTCATTGGTCACGATCTCACGGCAGGCAAGGTGGATTGCATCGGCCACGGCGGGCTTGTCAATCTGGCGGCCGAATTCCTGCATGTAGGTCTTGAACAGGCGCGTGATGGATTCGACGTGCAGGCTTTCATCACGCACGGACCATGTCACGACCTGCCCCATGCCCTTCATCAGGTTATGGCGCGGAAAGTTGAGCAGCATGGCGAAGGACGCGAAAAGCTGCAGCCCTTCGGTAAAGCCCGCGAACACCGCCATGGACAGGGCGGTATTGTAGTGGTCGTCCATGTTGAAGCGTTTGAGGAATTCGTGCTTCGCGGCCATTTCCTCGTATTCAAGGAAGGCGGCGTATTCGGTTTCCGGCATGCCGATGGTGTCAAGCAGGTGGCTGTAGGCCGCCTGATGGATCGATTCCATATTGGTGAATGCCGAGAGCATCATCCGCACTTCGGTCGGCTTGAAGCGGGGCATGTACAGGTCGATATAGGCGTTCTCGACCTCGGTATCCTGCTGGGTGAACAGGCGGAAAATCTGGGTGACCAGATATTTTTCCGTATCGGACAGGTTGTTGTTCCAGTCCTTCACATCATCACCGAGGGGAATTTCCTCGGGCAGCCAGTGCAGGGACTGCTGGGTTTTCCACGCCTCGAACGCCCACGGGTAACGGAACGGCTTGTAGACCGGGCTGGGGGAAAGAAGGTTGGGTGTGTCTGTGCTCATGATTTCCTCCCTATAACCCAAAAAAATATCATGTGTCAGGGGAAGATTCTCATGCGGGGCGTGGCCTGCCCCGGTTATGGATGTCAAGGCCGCGGATTGCCGTTTCCACTGTATGGAAACCCGCCCGTTATCGGCTATTTTTTATCTTCAGGTGCGGCGCTGAAGACACATGGCCACGGACCATGGCCATGGTTCAGGAAAAAAATGGCATGACCTGCCATCGTCCGCGTTGGTCGCGTGTATCCGGGTTGACACGGATGGCCCATCCGATCAGAACCCTGCTGACGGTTCCCCTTCATACAAGGGGTGAAAAGGGAACGAAGTGCGGATTACGGTCCAATGCTTCGGCTGTCCCCGCAACTGTAAGCGGTATGTTTCCCGCATTGCCGGACATGTGCGCCGGGCCACTGGAAACCGCGGTTTTCCGGGAAGGTTGCGCGGGAGATGACGCCGCAAGCCAGGAGACCTGCCGTCATGATGGTTGCGACCGGGACCTGTCGGGCGGGGTGTCCTGACGGTGTGGCGCCACGGGTTTCCTTATGGATCGGAAGCCGGGTGGCGGCGCGCTCTCGTGGCAACGATGATATGACCGCGAGATCCAGACCTTATGACCATTTTCCGTGATTTTCTGATTGCCTCGACGGCATTCATGACTCTGGGCGCCACGATGGCGCATGCCGATGCGCCCATTGGGAAGGACATGCCAGAAAAATCGCCTGTGAAGCAGTACGTCGCTGGCAATGACGGGGCGAAAGCCTCTGCCATGCCGGGCAATGCGGGCCTGCCCGAACTGATCAGCGTCAGTGCCGCGCGCAGGCCGACAAAGGTGGATGACATCGGCACCAGCATGACCATCATCACCGAAAAGCAGATCCAGACCCAGCAGCGGCGCAGCCTGACGGACATCCTTGCGCGCCAGCCGGGCCTGAACGTGGTGCAGACGGGCGGGGCGGGTGGCACGTCGTCCATTTTCATGCGCGGCAATAATTCCCGCGAGGTCAAGGTCCGGCTGGATGGCATGGACATCAATGACGGCAGCAATGACACCAATGCCTTTGATGCCGGGCAGTTCCTGACCGATGGCATCGGCCGTATCGAAGTCCTGCGTGGCCCGCAGAGCGGCCTGTACGGCGCGGACGCCATGGCGGGTGTCATCGACATCACCACGGCACAGGGGCAGGGACGGTTCAGGCCATTCGTCCGGATTGAAGGCGGGGGGTATGGAACCTTCAACCAGAGCTTCGGCGCGCGTGGCAGCAGGAAGCGGTTCCATTATAATGTTGAATTTTCCCATTACCGCATGGATGGGTTCAACAACATTCCGTCTTACATCGAACGGTATTACGGCGCAGACCGCCAGCAGCGGCACGAAGGCAACCGTAATGACAACCGCAGCGCCAATATCAGGCTGGGTTACGACGTGACCCATAATCTCGACCTGGGCCTGACGGCACGCCTGATACAGGGCAATAACCATTCCTATTCGCTGTATGACCTGCAGGCTGAAAATGCGTATGGGGATTCAGGGGTACGGGAACAGACCACCCAGAACGAGGCCATCGTGCGCGGGACGGCGCATCTGGTTTCCTTCCACGGTTTTTTTGATCAGGTGCTGGGCCTTGGTTACATGACCAACCGCAACCGCTGGACCGAGACCGGCACAAGCTATGGCAGCCCGGTCAATCCCGATCCCTATTACTACCGCTCCGGCCGGTTGAAGGTGGACTGGCATGGCACGTTCAATTTCAGGCAGTACGGGCAGCTTCTGGTCGGAGCCGAGCATTTTCATGATACGTTTGACACCAGCCATACGGCATCCAGCACGTGGGACAGCGGATACGACACATCCGCCAGCATGGATACGACCGCAGGCTATGGACAGTATCAGGGCAACTGGAAGCACATCCTGTATGGCGCGGCCAACATCCGTTACGACGCCAATTCGCGCTATGGCAACCACGTGACCTGGCGCGTGGCGCCCGCGATTCATGTTCCCGGAACCGGCACCATCATCAAGGCCAGCGCCGGATCGGGTTTCCACGGTCCCGCCCTGTACCAGCTGTTTGTCAATCAGGTGGGGGCCGGTTATTCGGAAAGGGGCAACCCGGACCTGAAGGCGGAACAGCTGATTGGTTACGACGCGGGTGTGGAGCAGAAACTTCTGCACGATCACCTGAATTTTGGCGCCACATGGTATGATAACAGGGTGCGGAACCTGATCCAGTCCGCCGACTGGTATGATTCGTCGGGCAACTTCAACGGCACCTTTGACAATGTTGCGAAGGCGCGGATGTACGGGGTAGAGGCTTTCGTGAACTGGAAAGCGCTGGACAGTCTGGAATTCAACCTCAGCTACACATGGACCCATGCGCGTGATGAAACCAGCCACACCGAACTGCAGCAGCGTCCCCAGCACAAGTTCAATTTCAATACGACATGGACCCCCATGCGTGACCTGACATTTTCGGGCAATATCCTGTATACCAGCAGCTGGCGTGACCTGTCGGTGCTTGGGTCCGGCAATTGCAGTGAGTCCAGCATCTGTGCCAGGGGGCACGGCTATTTCACCATTGATGTCGCCGCCAATTATAAAATCAACCGTTATGTGTCCGTCTACGCGCGGGCGGACAACCTGCTGAACCGCCAGTTCGAGGAACCGGTCGGCTATCTCCAGCCCGGTCGGGCGGGATATGGTGGCTTCATGCTGACGTACTGACATGAAGGGGGTCATGGCAGGCATCATCGCCGGTATCCTTGGCTGTATCCCGATTGCACGGGCGCAGCCCCTGCCACGCGTGGTGTCCGTGAATGTCTGCACCGACCAGCTGCTGCTGCTGCTGGCCGCACCGGGGCAGATTGCCGGCATAACGCCACTGGCGCGCGACTGCTGGAATGCGGTGCTGTGCGAACGGGCACGGCAGGTTCCCGTCCTGCGCCCGACCGCGGAAAACGTCGTGGCGGCCCACCCCGATGTCGTGCTGGGCGAAAGTTATACCGCGGCGGTCGCGCTTCAGGTGGCGCGGGACAGGGGTGCGCGGGTGATCGTCCTGCCGCCGGCGCAGGCGCTGGCGGATATTCCCGACCAGATCATGGTGGTGGCCCGCGCCATTGGTGCTACGGCGCGGGGGCGGGAACTGACCGGGGCGTTCGCCAGCCGTCTGGCATCCCTTTCGACCGGGCGCGACCCCGCCGACCCTACGGCCGCGATCTACGCCGCCAGCGGGTTTGTCACGCGCGCGGGATCATTGCCGGATGACGTGCTGGCCCATGCCGGGCTGCGCAATTATGCCACCGTCATGGCGCAGCAGACATCTGCACGTCTTTCCATGGAAATGCTGATCGCCCATCCGCCTGACCTGCTGGTCCTTGACCGTTCGGGGCAGGGGACATCCCTTGCGCAATCCATGCTGGACCACCCGGCGCTGAAACAGGCCTTTGCCGGAGCGCATCATCTGGATATGCCCGCGCGGCTATGGTTGTGTGGCCTGCCACAGACACTGGACAGTATCGCCATGCTGCGCGCCGCGCGTGACAGACTGGAAACCGCACCGTGAAACCTGACCGGAATACCCTGTTGCTCAATATCGTGCTGCTGGCGGGTGTTGTCGTCCTGTCCGGCATGTCGCTGGTATGGGGGGAAACCCGTATCATGGTCTGGCAGGCGCTGGGGGACATACTGGCGGGACGCCATGGCGCAGGCGCCATTATCGTGGAGCAGTTGCGCCTGCCCCGCGCGCTTCTGGCCATCATGGTGGGCGGGACACTGGGGCTGTCGGGGGCGGTATTGCAGGGATATTTGCGTAACCCGCTGGCTGATCCCGGTATTCTGGGCGTATCGGGTGGGGCGGCGCTGGGGGCGGTCAGTGTGTTCTATACCGGCCTCATGCAGGTTTCCGTCATGGCCCTGCCGCTGGGTGGGCTGGCGGGGGCATTATGCGCGGTGGTCGTGCTGATGGGGCTGGTGGGACGCGGGGGCACGCTGGTGCTGCTGCTGGCGGGGGCAGCACTCAGCAGTTTTGCGGCGGCCCTGACCGCGCTGGTGCTGAACCTTGTGCCCAGCCCGTATGCGTCTTTTGAGATCATGCACTGGCTTATGGGATCGCTGACGGACCGGACCTTTACCCATGTCTGGATCTGCCTGCCCGGCGTGGTGTGCGGCATGCTGCTCATGCTGTCGGCCGGGCGTGCGCTGGACGCGCTGACGCTGGGGGAAGACGTGGCGGAAAGCCTTGGGTTCCGGCTGCATGGCGTGTGCGGCATGCAGACGCGTATCGTGCTGGGGGCGGCGCTGTCCGTGGGGTCATGCGTGGCGGTTTCGGGGGCGATCGGCTTTGTGGGGCTGGTGGTGCCGCATCTGTTGCGGCCATTGACGGGATACCAGCCATCGCGTCTGCTTGTGCCATCCGCGCTGGGGGGAAGCCTGCTGCTGCTGGGGGCGGATATGGTGGTGCGCGTGGTGAGTGCCGGCACGGAACTTCAGCTCGGCGTGCTGACGGCGCTGGTCGGTGCGCCGGTTTTCTTCATCCGGGTCATCATGCTGAAAAGAACCGGATCATGACCCTGTTGCGGGCCAACGGCGTCTCGCTCAGGCGCGGGGGGAGAGCTGTCGTGTCCGGCGCGTCCCTGACGCTGGGAAAAGGACGGGTTGTCGGCCTGATCGGGCCGAACGGGGCGGGGAAAAGCACGTTCATGCGCATGCTGGCGGGACTGCAGGCCCCGGATTGCGGGCAGATCGACCTTCTGGGTCGGAACATAGGCCAGATCCCGCCCGGATTGCGGGCCAGACAGCTTGCCTTCATGCCGCAGGACGGGGAAAAACCGCCCCCCATGTCCGTCCGTTCGCTGGTGGCCCTCGGGCGCATGCCGCATGGGCAGATGAATGCGCAGGCCGCGCGGCACCCGGCGGTTACACACGCACTGGCGGCAACCGGCCTGCAGAACCTGTGTGCCCGCCCGGCCAGCCACCTGTCCGGTGGGGAACGGGCGCGCATGAACCTGGCGCGTGCGCTGGCGACCGACACACCGGTCATACTGGCCGATGAACCGATTGCAGCTCTCGACCCGGCCCATGCCCTGTCCATGATGCACCTGTTCCGCCAGCAGGCGGGGCAGGGCAAGGGGGTGGTCATCGTGCTGCATGATCTGGTCCTGGCAACCCGGTTCTGTGATGACCTGGTGCTGATGGACAGGGGATCGGTCATCCGCCACGGGTCGCCCATGCAGGTGCTTGATGATGACATCATGCGCACGGTTTACGGTGTCACGGTCCGGCGGGTGGGGGACGCCATCGTGCCATGGGCGCTGTGCCGGTAATGTCGCCCGCCTGCCGGTTGCGTTGCGATCGGGATGCCGTTCCGGCGTGACTGGGAAACGGGACGACGGTCGTGGCCCGTTTCCACGCCGGGGCGCATGTTACAGCGGGCTATGCCGCGCGGCGTCACTTTCAATGGCGCAGGCCGGGTCCTGAGATCCCACGGCATCGCGCCGGCGTGCCGTCAGTTCGCTGCGGGCCTGTTCCATATCCGCGCGGAAGGCGGGACTGCCGTGCATGGCCGCGATTTCGGCGGCCCCCACCATGTAACCTGCCTGCACATCGCTTTCCCAATGCACGCCGCATACGATCCGGCTTTCGCCAAAGACGCGGCCGCGCTGCAATATCGGCGTCGCGCGGTCGGGCAGCAGTTCCGCCAGGACCAGCGCGATGCTCCAGCCCAGCATGGTATGGCCGGATGGATAGGCCCCCGATGTCGCCAGATGGGCACGGTCATCTTCCGTGCAGATCGGCTGTCCATTGCCGACAAACGGGCGGGGGCGGTGCCAGTAGGCCTTGCTTTTGCGCATGTCGGGGGCTTCGGACATATCCATCGTATGGATCAGCGCCGCAAGGTGCGGTGTGGCGGCGGTGCTCAGATTCTGGCCTGCGGCACAGGAAAACGCATGCAGAAGCGCGTCTTCATGCAGGTCGGCATCCGACGTGGCCAGTGCCCAGCGCGGCGTGCCCTTTAGCGCACGGGTGGAGGTGAAGGCGCGGTCATCCGTGTGCTGCCGGGCGGTGCCGGGTTGGGGTGGGGGCGGCAGGTATTGCGTTCCGTCGGGCTGCATGGCGGGTGTCAGGTATCCGCCGTCCGGCCCGCTGGCGGGTGGTTCCGCCGCGATGCCCATGCCGCCACCCAGCAGCATGGCGGACAGGCAGATGCCCATTCCCCCCATCCATGACCATCCGCGTCGTGGCGCAGGAACAGGCACGCGGGCAGGTGCACCATATGTTGCCGGTGCGGGCGCAGGGGGCAGGGATGTATCGGGAAAGCGTTTGGTGGACATCATGGGACCATCTGCATGCATGACAGGAAAAGGACGTGCGGATGACCGCGCGTGTTGATAAAAAACGGGAAAATCATACCAGCAGGACTGTCCGGAACGAGCACTTTGTACTGGCACGGTCAAAATTTCATGAAATCGTCATAAATGTTTTCCGGGTGTCGGCTGTTTTGAGAACAGGCGACGTTTCCCGGAACTTTCTGGAAGAACGCTTCATCAAAAACGTTCAGCAGATTGACAGGATGCGTCATGAACCGATGGTTTCAGACAGGTTCAAAGTAAAGGCATCACATATTGGCAAGGCGCTGCTTCGCTCCGCCGCCCTGTCTGCCCTGTGCGCCCCGGCGCGGCGGGGTATCCGGCCAGACGTGAAAAGAAAGGGGGGGAACACGCGCAGACGTGTCCGCGCATCGGGTGTTATTCTTGCTACGGTTGCCGCCTTCATAATGAAGAAGGAAGTTGTCATGCAGGATAATCCCCTTTTTTCACTGGCGGGACGACGCGCGCTGGTAACCGGCGCGTCACGTGGGATCGGGCTGACGCTGGCGCGTGGGCTGGGGCAGTTCGGGGCAAAAATCGTGCTGAACGGGCGCAATTCCGAACCATTGGCCACCGCACGCGACATGCTGGCGGGGGAAGGGCTGGATGTCACGACCGCCGCGTTTGACGTGACGGATCAGGACGCCGTCATCGCCGGGGTTGAAAACATAGAATATGAACAGGGCCCGATTGATATCCTGATAAATAATGCCGGCATCCAGCGCCGCGCGCCGCTGGACCAGTTCAGCCGGGCCGACTGGGACGCGCTGATATCAACCAACCTGAACGCGGTATTCTTTGTAGGGCAGGCCGTGGCCCGCCACATGCTGCCGCGTGGGCGTGGGAAGATCGTCAATATCTGTTCGGTACAGAGCGAACTGGCGCGACCGGGTATCGCGCCCTACACCGCAACCAAGGGCGCGGTCAAAAACCTGACCAAAGGCATGGCGACCGACTGGGCACGCCATGGCCTGCAGATCAACGGTCTCGCGCCCGGCTATTTCAAGACGGAAATGAACGAAAAGCTGGTGGCCGATCAGGTCTTCACCCAATGGCTGTGCCAGCGCACGCCCGCGGGCCGCTGGGGCAATGTGGAGGAACTGGTGGGGGCTGCGGTCTTTCTGTCGTCGGATGCGTCAAGTTTTGTAAACGGACATGTTATCATGGTGGATGGCGGCATTACGGCGTCTGTCTGACCCGTTCTGTCCGTTCATTCCTGCTACCACCCCATGTTCCCCGGCCCGCTCCAGCCGCCGCCCAGGCTGCCCCAGTCCCCCTGTGGGCCGCCATTGCCGTGGTCGGCGGCCACGCGGGCATTACGGTCCATGCGCGGATCATCACGGTCCGCGCAGCCTGACAGCGCCGCCATCAGGGCAAGGACGGCCAGTACGGGGACAATACGAAGGCGGGCGGACATCATGCCCACCGTTATGCCGCGCGCATGGGCGGGAGGGAAGGGGTGCATCCCCCCCATGGCCATGCGGGGCTTCTGTCATGTCACAGTTCGGACCATTGCCGCAGCAGGTTATGATAGGTTGCCGTCAGCCCCAGCACGGCCGGGTGATCGTCGGGCAGGTTCCTGCGGGTTTCAATAATGGACTGGTCAAATTGGTACAGCAGCGTGCGTTGGACATCGTTGCGTATCATGGACTGTGACCAGAAGAATGACGCCCACCGGCTGCCGCGCGTCACTTCGCGCACGCTGTGCAGGCTGGTTGCGGGATAAAGCACCATATCGCCTGCGGGCACGCGGATTTCCTGCGTGCCGTAGGTATCCTGAATCAGCAGTTCGCCCCCGTCATATTCATCCAGGTCGCTCAGGAACAGGGTGGACGACACATCGGTGCGGATGCGGAAGCCCGTGCCCGGCAGGGGGCGGATGGCGTTATCAACATGGGTATGAAACCGCATGCCTTCGTCATAGCGGTTGAACAGGGGCGGAAAGACCCGCAACGGCAGTGCCGCGCTGTTGAATGTCGGGTTGCGGCCCAGCGCCTGCAGGATAAGGTCCGCCAGTTCCATGCCTTCCCGGCTGTCATGGGGGATCTGCAGGTTGAATTTCGCCTTGGCGGACTGGTCGCCTGCCGTCACCCTGCCATCGACCCACCGGGATTTTTCCAGTACGGTACGGCAGTACGTGATTTCCTGCCGGGTCAGCAGGGCGGGGATGTGGATCAGCATCGGCGTTCTCCGCGTGGGTGTGCTTGCGGCCCGTTCAATGCCGGTGGCCTGAACCGTGGGGCAGGATCTTCAGCAGGACATCATTGGGCCGCTGCCGGGCGTCCATTGCGATCTGTTCCAGTGTCTCATCGGTGGATTGGACATGATAACCCGCATGCGCCAGACGGTCGGCCAGTTCGTCCGGCGATGCATGAAGCAGGGGCGCAAGCGTGGTCAGCGGCGCATGTGTCAGGACAGGAAACAGCCGCTGGGCCGGATTGCCGCCCGCATGTCCCGTCATCACCATGAACCCGCCCGCAGCAAGCAGGCACGCGCCGCAGGCGACCAGCATGGAGGGATTGCGGAAATACAGCAGGAACTGTGCCCAGTTGCGCCAGACATGCGCGACGAACGGCACCAGCAGCACCATGCTCAGCCACGTGTGCATTGAATGGAACAGGCCCGGCATCCAGTGGAAGAACAGGGCCGTGCCCGATATGGCCGAAACCACGAACAGCCCCGTAATGAACGGGGTCGAATACTTTTTTACAATCAGGTTCATCTGTAGTTCCATATTATTATTATGACCCGGTCGCGTGGCGGGAAGGCGGGTGATCCAGCCGCCCGGCCGCCTGCGTGGCCAGCAGGCGCAGCGCGGGGTCCGTTACGCCATTCAGCAGGTGGATGATGGCGCGGAACACATCGCCAAATCCCTGTTCCAGCGCCACGCGTATCCAGTGTGCTGCGGCCGGGCCGTCGCCTGTGGCCAGATGCAGCCGACCCAGGTTGAGGGCGCCCCAGCAGTCCCCCCCCATGGCGGCGGCATGGAAAAACAGGGGGGCAGACCGGGGGGACACCATCGCGCAGGTTCCATCTTCCGCCAGAAGGCCCAGCATGGTCAGCGCCTTTGCCACCCCGCCACGCGCGGCCATGGCATACAGGTCGCCCGCCCGGTCCGGGTCGCCCGCCACCCCGCGCCCCGCCATGTACAGGTCGGCCAGGTTGAACGCCGCCCACGGATCACCGGCATACGCGGCCTTGTGGAAATACATGGCCGCCGCAGCCGGGTTGCACGCGGTCCCCCAGCCGCGTTCATAGGCGCGGCCCAGCATGTTCAGGGCGCGCGGTTCGCCACTGCGTGCCGCGGCCTCGAACATCATGAAAGCGTCCTGCAGGCGACCGTGGTCCAGATGGATCTGTCCCAGCATGAGCTGCGTTTCCACAACGGAAATCGGGGGGGTGTCCATGGCCGTATACGATCAGAACGTGATGCCGATATTGCCAAGGAAATACCGTCCGGGCGAGGGAACCGCGCGCGACCCGGAAAATGATGATGCATAATTCAGCCGGTTGGTTATGTTATTGGCGTTGAAGGATACCCGGTAATGCCTGTACTCCCATGACACCATGCCGTTCAGGTTGAAGGTATAGGGCATGCGCGCGGTATTGGTCGTATCCGGTCCCGCCCAGTAGCCAGACGAATACTGCGCCCCGCCACCAACCTTCAGGCTACCCCATTGCGGACGCAGCAGCGCGCGCGACAGGTCGTACGATGTCCAGACCGACATGTTGTTATGCGGGACCTGTGGCGCTGTCCGGCCATTATCGCCCGTATTGCTGTGTGTGACCCGGCCATCCATGTAGGAATAGGAGGCAAAGACCTGCCAGTCGTGCGTGATCCTGCCGTCCGCGCTCAGTTCCACGCCACGGATGCGGCGGCCGCTGCCGGAATCGGCAAAGCCGGTTTCCATGTCGCCATTCACGTCATAATAGCGCGAATTGTTTTCGCTGATCTGGAAAAAGGACACTGTGGTGCCAAGGCGCTTGTGAAAGAAGTCGGATTTGTTGCCGAATTCGAACAGGTCGCTGCGCTGTGGTGACAGGTTGACGCCGTTCTGCGCCACGTCGCCCGCCTGCGGCTTGATGGTGACGAGGGAGGAGACATCAGTGCCCACGGGTTTGTACGACCGCGCAAAGGTGAAGTAAAAGGACGTATCGCGCAGCGGTGAATACATGATGCTGGCCGAAGGGCTCCAGCGGTCGGATTTCTGCTCCGCGCGGCCCCGGCTGGCGGTGGCGTTGCTGTAATAGGTGCTGGCGAAGGAATCCCACCGCGCCGTGCCGAACAGGGAAAGCTGCCGCGTCAGCTGGATGCGGTCGGCAAAAAACAGCCCCAGGTCACGTGCGTTCGCATTGCCGTACCCCGATGCGGGAAAGCTTACGGACGTGCCGGAATAGGTATATTGCGGGTTGCGGATCGTCTGGTCATTCACCCGGTTGGTGAAGCTGCCCGGCCAGCGGGAGTCACTGGCGTAATTGATATCGACCCCGGCCTTGATGTCATGGTGCATGAAGCCCGTATTGAAGCGCGCGCGCCCCATCAGCACGTTCTGCACGCCCCAGCCTTCCTGCCGGTATGCCGCGCCGCCACCCGCGCCATAGGGAAGGGCGTAATTGGCGCCGGACAGGATGGCGGCGGCACATGCCCCCGAACAGGCGGCGGGCGTGGTGGCGGTGTAATCACGCTGGTACAGGCTGAGCCGCGTATCGTTGGTCAGCGTGAACCAGCGCGTAATGTCGGATTTGAGTGCCGATGTCAGCGTATGGATGTTGGAACGGTCAAAGTCGAAGCTGCGGGTATAGCTTGTATTGCGCGCCACGCCGTATTCGGTAATGGGGCGATAGATGCCGTTTACCTGTATCATGCTGACACCGTAATCGGGTCTGCTGTTACTGTTCAGCCACTGCCATGTCAGGTGCCATGATGTTTTGCTGCGCAATCCGACGCCAAAATCAACCGCCGCACCGTAACGGTTGGATGTCACGTTGTCCCGGTCAACCACGTCCTGCCGGTTGAACATGCCGTTGACGCGAATGGCCATGTCTTCGTTGATCTGGTAGTTGATGTCCCCCACGCCACGGTACAGCGGACCGCTGCCAAAGGACTGGTCATAACTGTAGCTGGTGCCCGCATGGGCATGTTTCTGGCTCTGGTTGATGACGCCGCCGACATTGCCCGCGCCAAAATATTCGCCCGATGGCCCCTTTATGACCTCGATACTTTCAGTATTGAAGGTATCGCGCGTATAGGTGCCGAAATCGCGCAGTCCGTCGGTATAGATATCCTGCCGCGCCTGCAGGCCGCGAATACGGAACTGATCCCCGTTCAGGCCGCCAGCGCCCTCGCCGGTGGACAGGGTAATGCCCGGAACATTGGCCAGCGCCTGATCCAGCGTAAAGGCGCGCTGCTGTCTGATCAGTTCCTGCGGTACGACGGTAATGGTCTGCGGCGTATCACGCACCCGGTCGGGCATGCGTGAAATGTGCAGGATCTCACTGTTTGTATTGCCCGATGCGTATCCCGCATCCGGCGCATCCACATGCCCGCCCACGCGCACGGTGGACAGGTGGATGGTGCTGTTCGATGCATTGGGCTGGTCAGGGGGCGTGGTGTCGTCGGCGCTGGCTTCGCTGGCGCCCGCGCCAATGCCCATGGTCATGCCAAGGGCTACGGCGACACGCAGGCCCCTGGCCGGCGGGGGTGGGGGGGACTGGTCTGGCTGGCTCATTCATTACTCCCGAAGCGTCATCCCGCAGGCGCGCCTCCTGAACACTGTGAAGGGAACAACGTGTTGATAGGGGGGAGTAGGTGAGAACGCAAATGATTCGCATCTTAGTCTGAAAGAATAACTGCATGTGTTGCGTGCCGGGCACACGGGCCAATACTGAACAGATTTGTATAAAATATGAAATAATATGTAATCATGTTCGAAACGATGATGTTATATCTCTGTAAGGCCTTGATTGTACAACCGGGAGCGGCGGGCCTGCGGAATGCAGGGGCCTGCGTGGTCGGCCCGGCGGGAGTGATGCGGTCGTGGCGGTGACTTGCGCCCGGATTGAAAATCTGTCATCGGCGGGATTTTGGGCCGTTCATGGACGTGATGCGGCGCCACTGTCCTGCATGTCTTTTATGGTAAACCCGTGCCAGCCGGCATGAGATTTTGCATCTCTACCGCGCATGGCCCGACGGTGCCTGTTGCCCTTACGAAATATGTCTGACTGATAATCCGGTCGCGCAATGTGCCATGAATCCGTTGATGTGGTACGACCTGACACCTGCACGCCACCAGCACTGGACCGGGAATATCGTGACGGTCGTGACGAAGGGGGCGGGCAGACCATGATGTGCGGTGGACCCATGTGTGACGCCGACCCTGCCCCCAGGATTGTCACCTGTCAGCTTCACCTTCAGGGGGCTGGGTCAGTCGTTGCTGAAGCCAAGCAGTTCCCCAAGCTCCGCAATGCGGGAGCGGACCGTGTGGAGGTCCTGGGCCAGTTGCTGTTCCCTGCGGACAAGACGGCGTCGTTCCTCACGCAGGGCTGCCAGATCCATGCGGGCGGCATCATTGACCGACGGCATGACTTCCCTGCGCAGGCTGGCAATTTCCTTGCGTGTGACATCGGGCCGGATCAGCCCACGTTCGTAGGCAAGTGTGAGCTGCTGGTCGTTCAGAAGCGTGATCTGGTATGCCGTACCATAACTGCCGGGGCATTTTTCCAACGGGATCCGGCCGCTTTCAACCGCGCGCGCAATCTGTCGGAACTGCGTTGCGGTTGCATCCGAAAAGGGGAACAGCCGATCTGATCCCGACCGAAGTTTCAGGTATTCCGCTTTCGACAGCACATTTTCCAGATCAAGCAGCGCGCGCCCGATCGACAGGAACGCATCCCTTGCCTGTCCCCAGCTTTCATTGATTTCGGTCCGGACCGCAAGGATGCGTGAAACCTTGCCCTGATCGGACAGAAGGGACGTGCCTTCGAATACATCCCGGATCACCGCCACCACGTCGTCCTGCACCACAACCTGCGATGTCAGGGTTTCAGCGCGACTGTCGACCGGTTGCGGGGCGTCATCCTTTTCCAGAAGTTTCAGAAGTCTGCTACGACCGAGGCGCTGGCCCTTGCTCACTGAAACACCCTCCGCTTCGTGCAGGTCCATAGCTCCTCGAATGATTCCAGTCCCCGGCTTTTGGTGAAATCAAGCAGCGTCAGTCCCTGTGCGCTGGGCACATGTACGTCTTCAAGCTGGGGAAGTTCAACCGGGCAGACATCAGCAATCTTGATCAGGCGGCCACGGACCCGCGCAAACGAATTTGTCCGCCGGTTGGCGCGGTTCAGGACCAGCATGCTGCGGCAATGCGTGGTGCTGAGCGCTTCTATCCACGGCGCAACGCTATCGACATCATCCTGTGTACAGACAGACGGCACGATGACCAGATCCGCCGCCTGCGCCAGGCTGGTTATGGCGGCCATATGGTCTTCAACGCTTGGCGGCGTATCAATGACGATCAGCTCGGCCTGTGACGCTGTCTTCAGCGGCGCGCGCCAGTTCTGCAGCGTGCCGGTGATAACCGACACAGGGGCGAAATCCGGGAACTTGCTGCGTGTATGCACGCGCCTCTGGCCCCATTTGTCCAGCGTGCCCTGACGGTCATAATCTATGCCGGTCACGTTCAGCCCGTCCTGCGCCGCCGCGGTCAGCAGATGTCGGGCAATGACTGATTTTCCGCTGCCGCCCTTCGGTGATGAGACCAAGATTGTTTTGCTCACCCACTTCTCCCGTTTTTCATCATTTTCAGCGTTTCATGCAGGTTGCTTCTAACATTTCCTGCCCTCTGCGCCATAGGGGGTGTGTCTGTTAAGAAAAATTAGACATGTCTAATTGCCATCCATGGTGGGGATCGCCGCCCCTGACTGTACGGGGGCGTAATGCGGGCCAGATCTCTGTCATGGCATGGGGCGAGCGTCGCGGTTACAGGACCTGCGGGCGTGAATGGCTGTTCATGGTTGCATGTCGGGAGTCCCGGCCTGCCCATTTTTTGCTTTATCCTGACCTCACCGGGGTTGATACGGATACCTGTCCAGCTGTCCCGAAACTGGGCATGATTGTTCCAGTGATTTGGTCTGGATATTGTGAATGTCAAAAATCGTGGTGTTTCTGAATGGACCTGTCGGCTCAGGCAAGACCAGCCTGGGGCGTGCCGTGGCGGCGTGCAATGGGGCCGCATTCATTGACGGGGATGACCTGTCCGATTCAAACCGTCCGTGGTTCTGTTCAATACTGCAGACAAGCCGCGCTATCGTGCGCGTAGGGGCCGGGCACCTCCAGCATGGGAAGTGCGTTATCATTGCGTACCCGCTAACCTGCATGAACTGGATTTATTTCCGCAGAAAATTTAATGACAACAACATCAGGACAGTATTTGTCAGCCTGAAAGCGCCGTATGAGACAATAACCGACACACGGCGCGGGCGGCATTTCGATGCCGGGGAGCATGACCGGATACAGGCCATGATTGCTGAAGGCTATGATACACGCACCTTCAGCGACATTATCTTTGATAATGATGGATTTGATTTCGGGGCAGCCGTGTCCCGGCTGGATACAGAACTCCGCCGCATTATTGCGTCGTGACAGGCATTTTGTGCCCCGTTTCGGGGCGGTTTACCCGGTCTGAACGATCATGATGACCGTGGTGAATATCCTGCGCCTTTGCCGGACCACGCAAAAGCGGGCAGCCGTTGTGGAGGAATGGCGGCGGCATGAATGTGGCTGGACCTGTTCCAGCACGTAACGCAAGGGGGCACCGGCAGGGATCAGCGTGGGACGGACAGGACAAAATCCGCTATGGCCGGCACGACGGCGGGAACAAGCGGCAGGCCGGGATTGGCGTAGGTCGCAAGATTGGCCCGACGGTCAGCGGACGCGACCGGCTTCATTACGTGGTTTGTATCTGGCAGCATGACGGTTTTCGCCGCCGGGTCGGCCTGTTTCAGGGCGTGTGCATCCTCAACACTGACCTGCATGTCGCGTTCACCCTGCACGATCAGGACCGGCTTATGAATCGTGGAGATGAGTTTTGCCGGGTCAATCGCGAATTCACTGATCAGGAAGTCCTGGATCGCAGGATGAAAAAGTCGCTGCAGGGCAGGATGGAACTGGCTGACATCAACATGGCGTCCGGCCTTAAGGTCAGAAATCGCAGCCAGTGCCTGATCCAGCACCGGTGCATTCGCCGGGTTGGCCCTTAGCTGCTCCGCAAGCGTCTGATCGGTTGGCCGCCCGGGCGTCGCGAGCAGGATCAGGCCGCAGATAGCGGTACTGTCCTGCGCTGCCGATAACGCGACCAGACCGCCTTCACTATGGCCAAGAACCCAGACGCATCGTGCATCCGTCATGTGCCGGATGGACATGATCCATGAATGAACATCTTTCGCGTAATCGCCAATTGTTACGGCATTGGCATCGGGAATGGCGCCAGCGCTTGCATACATCCCACGTTTGTCAACGCGAACGGTTGCGATACCATGTGTGGCCAGCCCTTCAGCCAGTAGCTTCAGCGTCGCCGCCTTCAGCCCCAGTGGACTGTTCCCGTCCCGATCTGTCGGCCCCGAGCCGGGGATCATAAGCACGACAGGAGCATCCCTGTCGGGGGAAAGCATGGTACCCCCGAGCGGCCCATCTGGCCCCGGTGCCGCAACGACTGTCTGAATGGGCGATGGGGAAGGCGCGGCCGCGCTGGCTGTTGTGGAAAGGAGTGCGACGGGTACGACCATTGCCGCAAAAATCATTGATCTGCGCATGAACGGCATATGGCAGTCTCCGGTTTTCTTTCGGGCTGGTTGTTCCGGTCTGTTTATCATGCGAACATACCAGACAGACACGATACGCCAGAAGCCTTCTGTCGGCAGACATATGGAAAAAGCCTGAAGGGCGATCTTGTGTGCCCGCCGTTGAACAGTCTCGCAATACGGTCATCACGGACCTGCATGTCCCGCGATCGAATGGCGGGAAAGAAACAGCCCGCTAAGATTACAGGATGCGAGGAGCTTATGCGCTATCCGCCGATATACGGGGTCATCTGCCTGAAGAAACCAGCGATATGCTGAAGATGCCTGCCCGATGAACGGAGCCGTCATATTATAAACACCGGACCTATGGATGCAATTTTCTCAAGAAATTTTGACGATCCGGGGTTTCCTGTTCAACACTGACATGTCTGAATTCAGATCCCTTATTCCAGCCAGACCGTGAAACCGGGAAAAAGGACGACGTGGTGTCGTGCGGCAGTTCCGTTCACTGACGGACTCCATAGCTTCGGTGGCTTATTTTTATCGGGTTGCGAAGTTCCTCTACCTGCCTTGTTTGATAGCCACGCGATCTTGTATTTTTTTCAGCGGACAATATCCGCGTCATGGTCACCGGTCCCGGCGGGTACCGCATATGGTGCTTTTCTGCATTGTCGCGGCCAGTTTCACGAAAAAGGTCTGCTGCATGCGCGTGTCTTGCTGGGTGGGATATGGGCTGCTGGCCTCCATGGTCCTTGGGGCGGCGGCTATTGCTGCCCCGACCCGGCATCCTGGATTTACCTGTCCCCGTCCGGATGATTCCGACATTCTGGCTGCGGCGCCGTGTGCCGATCCGGCCATGGCAAAAGCGGAACTGGATATTGAAAAGGTATTTCATGCCCATCTGGGACAGGCAGGGTCGCACATCCGACAGGTGTGATTGCGGATGATAAAGTATCCGATGTCCAGAAACCTGACGTGTTCCGCGCTGTCCGCTGGGTCCACCAGCGACCGGACAGGGCGGCCAGATCCGGGGATATGGGCTGAAGGTCGCCCCATCATGCGCGGTCCCGCTGACGCCGTTTATCCAGAATTCAACCCTCACTGTTGCCGACTGCCTGGAAAGCCGTGCACGGGTCAGATGTCGAGGATTACGTAAATATCGAGGTCTATGCCCCGTTGCTGATGATACGACCCCTATCTCCTCAACGGCACATATGCTGCCGAAGGACTGCACGCCATGCGGGATGTCCCTTTTGTTGGCAGGGTGTCAGTCAGTCCATTGACGCACAATGCGGTCGCTAACCATTCGTGCAGGTCTCCATGCACTTACAGGGCAGCCATCTGTCCGCCGGACATGAAGGTTCCGCACATCCGGACTGTTGCTGCGCATAATCATGTTTGCATTTTCTATCCGCAGGGGGATCGTCCTGCCGCGCGGGAAACAGATTGTAGTATCTCCCTTGAGACGCGCATTGAGAACGACAGGCACACAATTTTTGGTCTGTCCTGATGTATTGGCGCATCATGGCCGAATACGCACGTTCATCCGGCGAGAGGTGGAGGACGTCATGCACTTCTGGCGCCGGAATGATGCAAGGCTTTTCCGCTCACCGTCGCCTGAGATGGTTCGGTATCAGGCATCTTCCCGGCAACCGTGGCGTTCTTGATGGTTGCGGTCCATTTCTGTCACAGATGGTCCATGCAGGCGATATTGCGGTATTCGGCCAACATGCTCTGAATGTGTGCGATATGGTCAAACGTTCGGTCCTGTTCGCCCCGATGCGGCTGCGGCGTCACGTTCACAAGCTGCTGATTGATTCACTATTGCGGAAATCATCATGTGAGGCGTCTGCGGCTTCTCCGCCGTAATCAGGCCGCGCAGCACGTCAGGAAAGACGCCACACAGGGCAAAAGCGGCATCGCGGCGGCGTGATCGGAGCCAACCGGATGTGTGCCGCAGCGTGGGGATTATAGGGGGAATGGGGCGCGGGTACAAGCCAAAAACACTCCACGGATTTTCCACAGATCGAGGTGGATTTCCGTAGATATTAGTAGACGCTGATAGACTTTCCCGTTCCGGGAATTATCACACGCAACGCTCGTTTTTGGGAGAATACCCGGAGCCGAGTGGTGGGCGCAACAGGGATTGAACCTGTGACCCCTACCATGTCAAGGTAGTGCTCTACCGCTGAGCTATGCGCCCAATCGGCTCCGGTGAGGTGGCTTTTACTCACCCTTTCAGGGGGATGCAACCCCTGTTTTGAAAAAAATCACATTGACCCCAAAGCGGCCACCTGTCCCTATGGCAGGCATGTGCTGTCCCGCCTTCCTGCCTGTGATCTTGCATGGCCGTTCACGGCCGTCGCGTGCAGAAAAAATGCCGTGATGGACCCGGTCGCGCCGCCCTTCCACATCCATCATCCCGATGGGGCGGGAACGCCCGTAATCGTGGCCTCGCCCCATTCCGGGCGGGATTACCCGGCGGAATTCCTGCGCATGTCCCGGCTGGACGCCCGCGCCCTGCGCCGGAGCGAGGACTGCTACGTGGACCAGCTGTTCGCGGCGGCGCCGGGGCAGGGGGCCACATTGCTGCATGCAACCTTTCCCCGCGCCTATTGTGACGCCAATCGCGAGGCATGGGAACTTGATCCCACCATGTTCAGCGAAAAACTGCCTGACTGGTGCAATACGACCAGCAGCAAGGTACGCGCGGGGTTTGGCACGATTGCGCGCATGGTGTCCCATGACGGGCCGATCTATCCACGCCCGTTGCCTTTCAGCGAGGCCGAGGCCCGGATCCGTACCTGCTGGCAGCCCTATCATGACGCGCTGGGTCGCCTGGTGGACGACAGCATGGCGCGGCATGGCTGCTGCATCCTGCTGGATGCCCATTCCATGCCCGCGCTGAAGGGGCGGGGCATGCAGGCGGATTTTGTTCTGGGCAATGCGTGGGGTACGGCGTGTTCACCGCAACTGACGGCGCTGGTGGAACAGGTGCTGGTCGGTCATGGCTATGACGTGGCGCGCAATGTTCCCTTTGCCGGCGGATATGTCACGCGGCATTACGGGCGCCCGCGCCGTGGCGTGCAGGCGCTGCAACTGGAAATCAGCCGGGCATTGTACATGGATCAGGACACGCTGGCGCCTCATGCGGGTTTTGCCGCGGTGCAGGCGGTGTTGCGTGATCTGGTGGACCGTCTGGTGCTGTATGGCGGCCTGCTGGGGCAGCAGGCCGCTGAATAGTGGAGGGCCGGGCGGATGGCCCGGCCCCCGTCATGCGGTCAGGCCGTCTTGGTGGGAACCTGTCCCTGCGGCGTCTGGGTATTGACGGCTTCGGGCAGCAGGTGGGCCAGTACGGGCAGGATGGTGGCGGCGGGCAGGCCGGTCTTGTCCACCATGGCCTGCACCTGCTGGCTGCTGAGCAGGCTACGCAGTTCATCGGTGGAGATGGGCAGGTTATGGCCGTCCCCGATCCATGACCGGACCTTGTCCCCCAGTCCTGCCTGTTCCGCCTGCGTCAGCAGCGTGCTGAGGGTGTCGGGCGTCAGCAGCTGCGACAGATAGGAGTGCACCTGCTGCGACAGGCCCGATGCGCCCGCAAGGTCGCTCAGCTTGCCCATTACATCATTGAAGATACCGCTCATTCTGCTTTCTTTCCCGTCTCTCGTATGGGTGGGGTGCCGAGTATACGACACGACGGACAGTTATAGGAAATTTTGATAAAACAGGCCAAAAAAAAGCGGTGCATATGCACCGCTGAGTTTAGGGAGGAAACGTCCAAGAAGCAGGTGCACAAGGCAGTCTGCTTCCAGACTTTATGAGTGTCCTCACGGGGTTGTGTCAACAAAAAAAGCGGCGCTTACCGTCGTGCCTGATACATGTGCCATGAAAGCAACGTTTTGGCGTCCGTCATCCCGATATGGGGCAGGTCCGACAGGTCAAGGACACGCAGGCGGATATATTCATTTTCCCGTGCAAGGCCGGTCTGCCGGCCGGACAGGGCACGGGCCTGCGGTTCAGTCATGTGCAGTTCGGCATAATACAGGCCAATCGCCTCGTCACACCCGCCGGGGGACAGCCAGACATCGGTCAGCTTCACCAGATCCTGCGCACGGACCTGCAGATCCGCGCCAACTTCTTCCGACAGTTCGCGCAGCGCGGTGCTGACAAATGCGCCGCCATCCAGCATTCCCGCTGGCAGCGCCAGCAGGTCGGGCCGCGCCACGGGCACCCGTGCCTCGCACGTGACCACGGTCCGGTCGGGATGGCCGGGGCATTTCAGCACCAGCAGCACCGATACGGAATCCCCGCGCAGCAACGCAAGGCCGGGCACGCGGTGGCCGTCATGCAGGGCGTCGGCCTCGACCAGTATGAAGCCCATGCGGTGTGAATCAAAGGCAATGGCGTCGCGCACCAGCACGTGGCGCAGGGTGAAGCGTTCGCGCATGCCCTGATACCACCGGCGGAAATGCGGTGCGTCCAGCACCCGGCCGCGCAGGGCTGCGTCAATGCCGGGGGCAAAGGAAATATTTTCCGTCTGGGCCATGTGTCCGGTTCCTGTTGGTAGTGTGCCGGAAACAGGCCTGGCCCTTATCCCGGTGTGAATACGGCGTTCATGATGTCCGCCACCCGGCTGGCGTATTCCTGCGGGGCATGTTCGGTGGCGATGCGGGTCAGCGCGTTGTCCCGCACCGTGTCCCACAGGGTCTGGTCATGATAGAGGCGCACGATCTGCCGTGCAAAATCCGCCGGGTCCGTAACGCTGGCGCACAGCATGTCCTGCCCGTCGCGCCAGCCCGCCTGCTGGCACAATAGCGGGGATCCGACCACCGGCAGGCCGTTGGCGGCGGCTTCATGCAGTTTGTAGGCGATGCCGGCGGCGTAGCGGGTCGGGGCTACGAACACGCGGTGCTGGTCATAAACCGGGGCGGTGTCCGCGACACGACCCAGCATGCGCACGTTGGGGTTGTGGCGCAGGGGGCCAAGGTCAACGCGCGGGCCGGTATGGCCGCAGACGCTGAACCGGATATCTGCCCCCAGCTGCGCCACCAGCAGGGGCAGGACCTCGCTACTGAACCACGCGAGTGAGTCGAGGTTGGGCGAACGCATTTCATGGACCGCGCCAAGGAACAGGATATCCCGCCGTGCCGCCCATCCCGGCCCGGTGGGCCGTGGCACCTGCACATGGCCAAGGACCGACACGTTATCAAAGCCCGCGGCGCGCAGCAGGTCCGCCTCCGCCGCGTTGACCGCGACCACGCGCTGCGCCAGGAACAGGGGACGCAGTTCACGTTCCAGCCGTTCGGACAGCGGCGGCGACGGGGTGATGGCGTGCAGGCGGTCGTATTCCACGTCCCGGCAGGCGACCAGTGCCTCGGTATCGACCACGATGTGGCCGGCGGGAATGGATGACGCGGCATCGTTCAGGATACTGGCCACGCGGGCGGCGTTCTGCGTGCGGGCGATCCAGATCGCATCGAAACACCCGCTGCGCGCGCGCAGGAAATCAGGCAGGTCGGGCAGTTCGCGGTCGTGGATGACCTCCACGGTTTCGGGAAAGGCGGCAGCCAGCGTCGCGGCGCTTTCGATCGGGCGGAAGATGGGAAAGAGCGTAACATGGTAGCCAAGGGCCGCCAGCGTGGTCACGATGTCATGCGACCGGGTGAATCCCGACCCCAGATGGCGCAGCGGCAGCCTGTCCTCGATGAACAGGATGTGGCGCCCGTCATCCGCATGCCGGGCGCGGGCCTGCAGGGGATCATGCCGCAGCAGCCTGCGCCGCAGCGCGGGGGCATGCCTGCGGGTGAACAGATTATTGTTGCGCGCGATCAGCCGTGACGCGCTGGTTCCATCCGATGTGCCACATTCATAATGCACAAGGCAGACGCCCGGATCGTACATGATCCGGTACCCCAGCGTGCGGATGCGCATGCACAGGTCGGTTTCCTCGAAATAGGCGGGGGCGAAGCTTTCATCGAACCCGTCAAGCACCTGCAGCACGTCCGTCCGGACCATCAGGAACACGCCGGAACAGAAATCCACCGCGCGGACGAACCCCGCCTCGGGCACGCAGGGATGGGCGTCGCGCATGTAGCCCTGCACCGATCCGTCACGCCAGATCATGCTGCCTGCTTCCTGCAGCAGGCCATGCGTGCGGATGACACGGGCCCCGACCGCGCCGGTCGCCTCATCCGCCATAAGCCGCGACAGCGCGCGCGCCACCGCGCCATATTGCAGGTCCACGTCATTGTTGAGATACAGCGTGGCGGGGGCCCGCACCCGCGCCAGCGCCGCATTGCACCCGCGCACGAACCCGATATTGCCCGCAAAGCGCAGGACCTCGATCCCGCACACATGGTCCTCGATCCCGGCCACGCCATCGCGCGAGCCGGAATCCACCAGCAGGACCTGCATCGACCCGTGATAATTCGTCCGCAGCGAGGCAAGGGTGGACATGGTCAGCGCAAACTGGTCATGCGCCACGATGATGACGCTCAGCGCAGGTGGCGCATCGGACGTGAAGTCGATCCCGCCATTCAGCAGCAGCGGCAGGCGGGCGCTGCACATGTGGCGGAACAGGGCGCGGGCCTGATCTTCCGTGACTGCCGGTGGCGGGGGCGGTTTCAGGTCCGGGCGGGCGGCAAGGTAATGGCCCAGCCCGTCGCGCGCGCGGCGGGCGGCGATATCGGCCTGGACACCGGGATCGCGCATGTACTGCGCAAGGTCCAGCGTCGAACATGGCTTGCGCTGTTCATGCACGCCGTCACTGAGGAAATGGGCATAGCCGTTGCGCAGGTTCCCGGCTTCGATCGCGCCCAGCACGTCCGGGTTGACCATGGCATAAAAGGATTCGGAAAAGAATGGCCCCGGGTCGAACGCCTGTGGCGTGGTATTGCACAGGTAATGGTGCAGGGCGCTGCGCCATACGCCCTGCGTAATGTCCGCATGGGCGGCGGGATAGGTCTGTGCATACCATTCCGCGTCGAAATATAGCGACACGCTGCGACAGGGCAGGGCGGCCATGCCCTGGCGCAGGTAATCGGCAAAGGGGTGCGTGGTGGTGTCATGCTGGCATTCCGCCAGCAGGGCAAGGTAGGTTTCGGGATCGAAAAAGCACGACCCGCTGCGCATTTCCCCATCGCCCGTGCGCAGGTAGTGGTCATAGGCGTTGCGGTAGCCCCCGGCTTCCAGCGTCGCGGGCGTTATGTCGGGATAGGCCGCCAGATAGGCGCGCGTGTCAAACAGCCAGTGCGGGTTGTGCGTGTCCAGCCCTGCATTCAGGTAATGGTCGAACCCGCTGCGCCATGTCCCCTCCAGCACCTGCCGCGCAACATCGGGATAGGTGGCGCGGTACCAGTCCTCATCAAAAAAGGGATTGGGTGAATGGCCCAGCGCCGCGCCGTGTGCTTCATAAAACGCCTGCGCCTGCCCGGGCGGAATGTCCATAAGGTCGAGCATCGCCGCATGGCGGGCGTGGTACCATGCGGGATCGAACGTGGCCCACCCGGCAGCCATTTCCGCAGTATCCGAGGAAACAGCCATCGTGCATTCCTGTCCCTGTTCTGTTCAGGGAGGGGTTATGCACGCCAAAGGTTAATTTTTGATTGGTTCCGCCGGGGCGGGCGGGGCGGAAATATCGGCCACCTTCGCGTCAGCCGCCTTCTGCGCATCAGCGGGGGTAATGCGCACCACCAGTCCCTGGTCGCCTGCATTGATATAGACATGCGGGCACGCCATCGCGGCTGCCGACAGGACGACGGGCAGCTGGTGTTCCTGTCCGAACGGGCTGGTCCCGCCAGAGCGGAAACCGGTCAGGTCCGCCGATTTTTCCGGGCTCATCATCCGTGCGTTGCGGCCATCGAACAGGGCCGCGACCTTCTTGAAATTCACCTTGTGGTCGGCAGGCACCACCAGGCAGACCGGTGTCCTGCGGTCCACTTCCACCACCAGCGTCTTGAGCACACAGCCCGGGTCCGCCCCGATGGACTGCGCCGCCTGCATCCCGATCAGGCCGCCGCCGGGGGCGTATTCGTAATCATGCACCGAAAAGGGCACGCCGTGAGCGGCCAGGAATTCAGTGGCTTTGGTCTGCTGTGTCACGTTCTGCTCCCGCTGGTCGCGGGTGTGCCCGCGCTTCATGCACCAAGGATAAAATAGCACCCGGTGTCATGCAAGTGCCTGATATGCGACTTCAGCGCGGGCGTCCTGCCCGCCACAGCCCCGGCATGGCCAGCATGATCAAGCCACCCCCCAGCAGCACCAGCAACCGCATGCCATACAGCCGGTAGCCGATCGCGCCACCCACGCCCCCCAGCGCAAAGCAGGCAATGATCGCGCCATGCAGCCGCACCCGTTCGCGTACCCGCATTGCCCCCGGGTTCTGCAGCAGTTGCGCCAGTTCCATGCCAAGGTCGGTCAGCATGCCCGTCATATGGGTGGTGCGGACCCGCGCGCCGGAAATATGGGTAACGGTGGCGTTCTGCAGCCCCATAAGGAAACCCATGCCATATCCCAGCGCGCCCGCTTCCATCCATGCGGGCAGCAGGATGGACAATATGCCCAGCGCTGCCAGCAGCGTGCCCTCCAGCGCGATGCTGGCGGCATGGACCGCGCGCATGCCCAGCCTGCGCCCCGCCCCCACCAGCAGCGTGGCCGCGCACCCGCCCATGACAAACGCCCCGACCAGCCCGATACACGACAGGACGGACACCATGCCCCCATCGCCCACGCCAACGGCCAGCGCCGACAGGTTGCCGGTCATGTTGGCGGTATAATACCCAAGCGCCAGAAACCCCGCCACGTTCACCCCGCCTGCCGCCGCTGCCAGCGTGCAGCCCAGCCGCAGGTCGGTACCGATATTGCGTGACGCCCCTTCGTGAACCAGCATGCCCCTTGTTCCATCCATAGCGGGAAGCCGCCCGCCCATGAACTGTGGTATCCGCCATGGGGCGTGGGATATGCAACCCGAAACACCACAGGGCATGTGCGCGCGTCCTGATCACATCATGGCGAGGCAGGATGGCACGTGGTACAGTAACTGCAACCCTTGGTTGCTGGTATCGGTATGCCTGTCCTATATTTATTATAGAATTTTTGATCATATGGGCGCTGCGGAACCTGCCATGCGCCGCGTGCTTTCCTGAACTGGTGAATGGTATATCATCATGACGGAGGCGCCGCATTTTTGCCATTGTTCGCCATTAACGGGCGCGAACAATTCATGTAACATAATGTTATAAATTCATTTTGGCAGGCATATTATTTAAAATTATTAATATAATGGTTACAGAATACCGTATATGAAAATGCAGGTTTCCGGTTTTACCTGATTCATGATCCGCAAATGCCTGCATATCCTGTATCGCGCAGGTTCGCAGGATAGGAACTTATGCCTACAAACTGTCATATGGCTGTTCTTATGCTGAAAATGTAATCAGAATTTTGTTCAGGGTTGATGATATGTACCAAAATGAACAAATTAACATCCGTGTAATCAATTCATGCGGGAATTGCGGGATGGTGTCCGGTTTTGGGCAGAAAAACCCGGGTTTTAGTTAATTGTTCGTAAACAATACAACCGGCGGGATATCCTTTCCTCTCCATACAGCATATCTTTTCACAATCCGGGGTTGTTTTTTCTGTCAGTGCCGCGAATGCGTCTGTCTATACATATGGACAGGCACGAATGATGATGGCATGTTCTAAAAAACACTTAAATAATTTTTGTAAATAACAGCGTAATAGTGACTGGTTCAGTATTCACGTTTCCAGCATCCCGATGCGACGGTTTCCCCCGTCCGTACGCGGCGGGGACTGGAACAGTATGGTTGAGTAATGATTGATATTCTGATTTGTGATGCCCACCTGTACCTTGACCACGACTGGGAAATTCCCGGTGGCTGGATCGCCATCGAAAAAAACCGCATTCATTCCGCAGGCGGCCCGCAGCAGTCCCCACCGCAGGCTGCGCGGGTCATCAATGCGGGTGGGCGGCTGGTCACGCCCGGCCTGGTCAATGCCCACCACCACATGTACCAGAACCTGACGCGTTCGTACGCGCCGGTGACGCGCCTGCGGCTGTTCGCATGGCTGCAGACGCTGTACCCGCTATGGGCCGGGCTGGATGCGGATTCCGTCTATGTGTCCACCTACATCGCCATGATCGAGCTGTTGCTGGGGGGGTGCACCACCTCCATGGATCATATGTATATCCATCCCCGGCCGCGTCTGATTGATGAACAGTTCCGGGCCGCGCATGATATTGGCATGCGCTTCTACGCCACGCGCGGCAGCATGACGCGCGCGCAGGCGGATGGCGGGCTGCCTCCGGCTGGTCTTGTGCAGGATGAGGATACGATCCTGTCCGACTGCGAACGCCTGGTCAGCGCGTTTCATGATCCCGCACCCGGCGCCATGGGCCGCGTGGCGCTGGGTCCGGTCTCCATGTTTTCGGCGTCCGAACGCATCATGCGCGAATCCCTGACCATGGCCGAACGCCTCGACCTGCGACTGCATACCCATCTGGGCGAGGACATGGAGGAAGATGATTTCTGCCTGAGCATGTACAACTGCACCCCGACCGAGCAGTTCGAGCGGATGGGCTGGGCCAGCCCGCGCACATGGGTCGCGCATTACATCTATCCATCCCCGTCCGAAGTCACCCGCATGGCGAAGGCCGGGATCAGCGTGGTGCAGTGCCCCAGTTCCAACATGATGATCGGTGGCGGCAGCGCGGATGCGCTGGACATGCGCGAACGCGGCATAAAGGTCGGGCTGGGCTGCAACGGGTCGGCTACGACTGATCATGCTTCCATGTGGATGGAAACACGCAACGCCATGCTGCTGGGCCGGGTCAGCCATGGCCCTGCAGCCATGGGCGCGCGTGAAGCGCTGGACATGGCCACCCGTGGCGGCGCCGCCTGTCTTGGCTGGGACGATGAAATCGGGCACCTGCGTCCGGGCGCATGCGCCGATCTGGTGATCTGGCATGCGAACGAGGTGGCGCTGGCCGGGGCGGTGACCGACCCGGTGGAAGCGTGGCTGCGCTGCGGCCCGGCCGTGGCGGGCACGTCCATCGTGAATGGCAGGGTACTGGTGGAAAACTGCCAGCCCACCATGACGGCGCTGAAGGACGTGCTGCGCGAGCATGCGCGGCAGGCGCGGCGGATCCAGAAAATCGCCTAGAACCTTCATCCCGGAATCCGCCGCAGCGGGCAGGGGACGGTTCCATCCCCCCGATTACTGCTGCATGACCCCTTGTGTCTGGCGTGTGCATGGTTAGCATGCGTACCGGGTATGTCAGCAGGTGATGTGCCGTGGAAGGTAGGTGTGCGCACCTTCCATCCCTTGTGACAAGGATTGCATGCATGATCCTGCCGCGCCGGCAGCTTCTGGCCACCGCGGGGGCCGCGTTTTCCACCGGGCTTGTGGCCCGTCATGGGCTGGCGGCGGCCCCGACCGCCACGGACCGGCTTCTGGCGGGGCTGGCGGATCCGTTTTCCACGGTTGCGCCCATGCCCCCGGTCGCGGAGGAAGATGCCCTGCTGGCGCTGGGCTATGTCGGCCCGGTCAGTGATGGCGGCTGGACCGAAATGCATCATGTTGCGGTGCAGGCCGTGCGCCGTGCCTTTCCAAGGCTGCGTACGGTGTATGTGGAAAGCATGCCATATTCCGCCGACGCTACGCGCCTGCTGCGTGAATTCGTGGCGGAAGGGGCGCAGCTGGTCATGACCGGCGCGGATTATGGGGATTTCCTGACCGATGTGGCGGCCCGCGCGCCCGATACGGCCTTCATGCAGTGCGACGGGCGGCCCATCCGCGCCAATGTCAGCTGGTACTATATCGCGCACTGGTATGTCAGCTACGTGATCGGGGTTGCGGCGGGCCTGCTCAGCAGGGACGGCAGGCTGGGCTTCATTGCGTCCTTTCCGCTGCCGTCAGCCTATGCCGGGGCCAATGCCGCCCTTATGGGCGCGCGCAGCGTCAATCCCGATGCCACCATGCAGGTCATCAGCATCAACGCCTGGTTCGACCCGCAGGCGGCGATCCAGGCGGCCAATGCGCTGGCGGACAAGGGGTGCGACTTCCTGTTCGGGATCATGGATGAAGCAGGCTACCTGCATGTGGCGCAGGAACGCGGGCTGTGGGCGGCCATGTGGAACAAGGACATACGGCAGTTCGGACCGGATGCATACGTGGCGTCGGTCGTGCTGGATTTCGCACAGTTCTACATAGCGCAGGTGCGCGCGCGGCTGGCGGGAACATGGCGGCCTGTCCCGCAACTGCTGATGATGGGGCAGGGCGTGGACCGTGACCCGTGGGGCCAGCGCGTGCCGCAGGCCGTACGCGACCGGGCGGATGCCGTGCGCGCGCGCATCATGGGCGGCTGGTCGCCCTTCAGTGGCCCCATCCGTGACCAGCACGGCAACCTGCGCGTGGCCGAAGGCACCACGATGAATGACCTTGATCTGTATAACTGGGACTGGGCGGTAGACGGGGTCAGCGGATTGCCATAGGCAACCCGTTCCTTTTCCCCAGATCAGACGCATAACGCCCCTCTGCGCCGCAATGGTTGTGTGTACTTTCGTTTACGGTAAAAACAAACGGGGATTATCAGGCCGGAGCAGTTTTTTTGAGCGATATTAAACTTTTTCAGATCAGCGATAATAAAGCGAGCGAACTGTCTGGATCATCAGCGCCGCTTGAAAGGGCATTGCAGACCCTTTTTGAGAAAAATCTGGAAGCATTGCTGGGTGTCCGCTTTCTGGCATCCGAATATTCTACAACCCATGGCGGTCGCATGGATACGCTGGGACTGGATGAAAACAGTTACCCGGTTATAATCGAATACAAAAGAAACATAAATGAAAACGTCATCAATCAGGGTCTGTTCTATCTTGACTGGCTGATGGATCATAAGGCCGATTTCCGGCTTCTTGTGCAGGAAAACCTGGGCAAGGAAAAAGCCGATGCCATTGAATGGAGTGCGCCGCGCCTGATCTGTATCGCAGCGGATTTCACCCGCTATGACCTGCATGCCATCAAGCAGATGGGGCGAAATATTGAACTGATCCGCTACAGACGTTTCGGGCAGGATCTGCTGATGCTGGATTTGCTGACAAGCGTATCATCATCCAGCATCAGCCAGCCGGTAATAAACCCATCCATGCCGATGGCGGACGCTGCCATGGCTGTTACAGGCAGCGCAAAAGGAGCTACACGCCACAAGACAAATTCAGAAAGTCTGGCTGATGCAGGGGAGGCGCTGACAAACCTGTACTCGGATACAGTCGCCTATCTTCTTTCACTGGGTGATGACGTTACGCAGAAAACCCTGAACTGTTACTTCGCATTCAAGCGGATAAAGAACTTTGTCTGTCTGGAAGTGAAGCCAACCCTTGATCTGCTCCGGCTTTACCTGAAGGTCGACCCTTATACTGTCGCGCTGGAAAAGGGCTTTACACGCAATGTTAAAAACAAGGGCCATTTCGGAACGGGCGACCTTGAGGTGACACTGCGTAACCTCAATGATCTGGAGCGTGCCAAACCCCTGATTGAAAAATCATACGAAAGTTCCTGACACGCCCATACCGAAACGGGGCAGGCACGTGTCCAGGCCCCGTTTACGCCTCTGTGTCATGCACCTTGCGCCCCGCCACCCATACGGTCCGGATGTTGGGCCTGCCGATATTGCACAGGATCTGCTGCACTACGTCCGCTGCCACACGGTCCGTTTCGCCATGGACAGGGGGCAGGATGTTGCTGCCGGGGGCCGTGCGGTCGATCATGATGGCGTCAAACGCCTGTCCCGCATCAAACTGCCCCGCTGCGATGTCCAGCGCCGCCGTTCCCCCGCGCGTGGCCAGCCACAGTCCTTCGGCAAATGTCAGGCGTGCGCCCGGCCTGCCGCGGTCCCCGGCCGCACGGGCGGGGTCGGTGCCGGTATCCAGCATGCGCGACGCGGTCACGGCCATGGCGGCGTTGACCGCGATGGACGGCGAGTATCCGCCCGACAGGTCGGTGCCCAGCCCCACATGCACGCCAGCCTGCCATGCCGCGCGCAGTGGCAGCACAGCACCCGCGAAATAGGCATTGGACAGCGGGCAGTGCGCGATCGCCGCCCCGCGCGCCTGCACCAGCGCCATGTCCGCTGCCGTCATGTGGCACGAATGGGCCAGCACCGTGCCCCGACGCAGCAGGCCGAAACGGTCCAGCGCCATCGTGTCGTTCACGCCAGTCCGCTGGCGGACATAGTCATGTTCCCAGTCACTTTCGGAACAGTGGGTCTGGATCAGGCAGTCTTCTTCCACCGCCAGTTCGCCCAGTCCCCGCAGCAGGTTGTCAGTGCACGCAGGGATGAAGCGCGGCGTGACCATGGGGCGCACAAGTTCCCCTTCATTGCCCGGCAGCGCCCGCACGGCATGGATGAAGCGGCGCGTGGCGGCCAGCGCCTGGTCCACGCTGGCATTGCGATAGGTGGGGGGACATAGCGCCGGATCATCCATCGCCACCAGCCCGACCAGGGCGCGCAGCCCGTGGCGCAGGCAGGTACGGGCCAGCAGCAGGCTGCTTTCTTCATGGATGGTTGCGAAAAACACGGCGGTGGTCGTGCCGTTGGCCAGCAGGGTGCGGACCATTTCATCATAGACCGGGGCGGCGAAGGCGGGATCGGCAAAGCGGGCTTCCAGCGGGAAGGTCCGCTGTTCCAGCCAGTCACGCAGCGGCAGGTCCAGCGCCCGGCCCATCTGCGGCCATTGCGGGGCATGGACATGCAGGTCCGTAAAACCGGGCGTCAGCACCTGTGACGCCGACAGCGTGCGGACCGGCATGCCCTGCCGGGCAGCATGGTCCAGCATCTGTGTGGCCATGGGGCTGTCTGATGCGTGGCGGGCGACGATCCGGCCATCCGCCCCGACATGCACCACGCAGTCCGTCAACGTTGTCCGGTCGGGGGTGACCGGGTTGATGACCTGACCGCGAATAACGAACTGACCCATGCTGCAGCTTCCCACCATCATTGCGAAAACGGATCATTATCTTCCGCCCGCGCCGATCTGCACAGCCCCAAAACCACATGCGCGGCCATGCAGGCCCGAAAAAGGGACAGGTCCGGGCACGTGGCGCGCAGGGCGGGCGGGGCAAACTCCACGGGCATGGGAAAAGCCGTTGAAAATACGGGAGGAATCCGGATCTCCCATTTTTTTCCACAGGGTTATCTTTCTCCCTATCCCCGGAATCTGTGGATAACGTCCCGCTCCCTCAATGATAGCGGCAGGGCTGGTTGGGGATCGGCGCATTGGCGGACTGGATGACCATAAGCGTGACCGGACCCTTGCCGATATTGCCCGCGTCATGACCCTTCTTCCCGCGATAGGGGCCGGTTTCCATGGGGCGTACGCCTTGGTCCTCGCCAAACAGGATGTCGCCTGGTCCCATTTCCACGCGCGTGCCGTCCATGGCGCGGACATACCACCGGCCCTGCAGCGGCACGATCCACTGGGGTTTCGGGTCGGGATGCCATGTGCCGTTCCAGCGGGCGGGCTGCACGGTGACCATGATGGTCGCCACCTGTGGTTCCATGGGGTCCTGCCATTGCGGGTCAGCGGGCGGCGACATGCTTTTCAGGAAGAAGTCATGCACCGGGCAGGTGGTGATATGGCTGATCCCCCTGTCATCGGTCCATAAATGCCGGTAGGTGCGCTGGGGCGGGGGGGACTGTGGCTGCGTGGCGTCGGACAGGATGGCGGGATGGGGGGCCGCTGGCGGCACGGCGGCCATGGCGGAAGTCAGGCCCGGCAGGGCGGCAAGGCCAAGTGACAGTGCGAGGGCGCGCGGGGACATGGCGGGAACCTCCGGAACGGAAAGGGAAAAATCGGGGTCAGTGCGTGGGCGCGGCGTCACCGTATGTCAGGCGGTAAATGGCGCCGGACAGGTCATCGCTGATCAGCATGCTGCCATCCGGCAGGGGCAGGACATCGGCCGGGCGGCCCCATGCGCGCTGGCCCTGGCGGAACCCGCTTACCAGCACGGCGGGGGGCTGCGGCCTGTTATCTGCGGCGAAACCGACACTGACCACCTGGTGCCCCGAAAGCTGGCTGCGGTTCCATGACCCGTGTTCGGCAATCATCAGGCTGCCGTGATAGGGGGCGGGGAATTCGGTGCCTTCATAAAACCGCAGCCCCAGTGCCGCGACATGCGCACCCAGCAGCAGGGCGGGCGGGGTGAATTCGCTGCACGGGTGCCGGTTGCCGAACTGCGGGTCCGCGATGTCGCCCTGATGGCAGTAGGGATAGCCAAAGGACTGCCCCGGCACGTCCACCCGGTTCAGTTCATCGGACGGCACGTCATCACCCATGTTGTCGCGTCCGTTATCGGTAAACCACATCACCCCCGTGCCCGGCTGCCACGTGAGGCCGACCGAGTTGCGGATGCCGTACGCCACATCGCGGCGGTCCGTGCCATTGGCGTTCATGGATATGATGCGCCCGAATTCATGTCCCACGTCGCATACGTTGCATGGTGCGCCAATGGGTACATACAGGCGGTTGTCCGGCCCGAACGCAATGAACTTCCACGAATGGTCACCGGGGCGGTAGGGCAGGTTATCGGCCACGACTTCCGGCCTGGGCGGGGCGTCCAGATGGTCCTCTATCGCGCGCAGCACGACAATGCGCCGCATGTCGGACACATACAGGTCGCCATCATGGTAGGCCACGCCCACGGGCAGGCTCAGGCCACGGGCAATGGTCCGCACCTGCACCGGGCCACCGCCGTCAACGCCGGTCAGGGCATAGACGCTGCCCGCCCCCATGCTGCCCACGAATATGGTGCCCCGTGCGCCACGCACCATTTCGCGCGCGTTGGGCACATGGTCGGACACCACGCTGACATGGAACCCCGGCGGCACCTGCAGCAGGTCGGTGCGTGGCGCCGCCCGTGCAGTTGTGGCGGACAGCAGGGCCGCGGCGCTGGCCACCCCCATCAGGATTACGGAAATGCGGGGCATGCGGGCACTCCTGTCACGACAGATGGCATGGCGGGAAGGGGAGGCCGCGCGGTCACGAGACAAGCTGGCGGATGCGTTCGGCCAGTGCGGTGGCGGAATACGGCTTGCGCTCCACCGGGATGTCACGCAGGTCGGGCGGGATCATGGTGCGGTCGGCATAGCCGGTGGCGAAAATGAACGGCACGCCCCGCGCGCGCAGCATGTGCGCGATCTCGATCGAGCTTTCATCCCCAAGGTTGACATCCAGTATCGCGACGTCAGGCAGGCGGGTGCGGATGGCGGTCAGTGCCTCATATACCGAAGCCACGGTGCGGACCTGTCCCAGATTGCTTTCCTCGATCGCCCATTCGGCTTCCATCGCAATCAGGAACTGGTCCTCGACCAGCAGGATATCGGCGTCAATCACGTTCTCCTCCTTTCCGGAGACCGGGGTGGCGACGGCGGGGGTGGTGTCCTCCGCCACGGGTGGCGGGGCGGCGGTGGCATGGCGGGCGGGCAGGCCCATGATCACCTCCAGTCCGCCTGGATGGTAGTTGACATGTGCGTGTCCCCCCAGTTCGTGCGGGAATCCACGCTCGATCAGGACGGAGCCGAAGCCCCGGCGCGCGGGTGGCGTAATGCCCGGCACCCCGCTTTCGCGCCATGCAATGCGCCATTCATCCCGCGCGGCGTCATGCTGCCACGTAATGTCCAGCCGCCCGCGGGCGTGGCCCAGCGCACCATATTTGACGGCATTGGTGGCCAGTTCATGCACCACCAGCGCCAGAACCGACAGGGCGCGGCCCGTCAGCCAGACAGGCGGCCCGTCGCATGTGATGAAACAACGTTCCCGATAGGGGGCAAGTTCCGCATCCAGCAGCGCGCGCAGCAGGCCGCCGCCTTCGCTGCGCACCGCCTGGTCATGCGCCAGCGCCAGCGCGCGTATGCGCCCGCGCAGCCGGTCGACGTGGTCCTGCGCCGTGCCGCCGGGTTCCAGCGGCTGACTGACCAGTGACTGCACCACCGACAGGATGTTCTTCACGCGGTGGTTCAGTTCCTCGTTCAGCATGCGCTGGCGCAGGTCGGCCGTGGCGCGTTCGCTCAGCTGCAACTGGTGGTACGCGCCCATGACCTCGATCAGGGCGGAACGGACAAGTCCCGCCGCCTCCACGTCATCGCCCGACCATGGCAGGCATTCGCGCGTGACCTGCTGGGTCCAGATGGCGAAGCTGGTGCGGGGGCCGAAATACCCGTCCTCGGCTTCCGCACGGGGGCGGCTGGCGGGGTCGGCGCTCCATTTCAGGGTGCGCACGACTTCGCGCCGGAATACCAGCAGGTAGTCGCCCGGCTGCGATGAAATCGGGACGATCATCACGCCCGCCGCCTGCGTCGCGTAATCCGCCGCATCCGCGATCAGCGCCGACAGGCAGGCGGTGTGCCAGATCTGCGTGCCCGCGCGCTGGCGGGCAAGGTCCAGCAGCCCGGTCATGGCTTCGGGCGGCGGATGCGCGCCATGCAGGGTCCACTGCCCGCCCACCCACAGCGCCGCCCCGTCGCACTGCACGAAGGACAGCATGTCCGTCAGGTGCGACATGAGGTACGCCGGCATGTCCGCCACCGGGGCCGCGCCCTTCAGCAGCGTTTCGATCAGCGTATGGGTCTGCCGCGTCATGGACAGCCGCTTGGTGCGCAGCAGGTTGGTGATCTGCAGCGACAGGAATTCGCCAAACATGCGCGCGACGATCCGCTGGCTCATGTTCATGATGTGGGGGCTGTAATGGTGCCCCGCGATCATGCCCCACAGCCGTCCGTCCACCATGAGTGAGACGGACACGCACCCCGCCACGCCCATAGTACGCAGGTAACCGGAATGGATGGATGTCGCAGCCCGCAGGTGCGCATGCGACAGGTCGGGCGGCGGCATGCCGGCGGGCGAGATGACGGGAATGGGTGTTGCGGCCGCATCCCCGATCACGCGGATCAGGTTGGTGCTGTACAGCCTGCGCGCGGGATCGGGGATGTCGCTGGCAGGAAAGTGCTGGCCAAGGAAACTTTCAAGGTCGGGGGCATGGTATTCCGCCGCGACCTTTCCGGACCCGTCCTCGGCAAAGCGGTAGAGCATCACCCGGTCGAAACGCAGCACCCCGGCAAACAGCCGGACCACGGTGCGGAACAGGCGGTCGAAATCCGTGATCTCACGGATCCGGTCGATCATGGTGCGCAGCAGCGACATGTACGACCCGTCGCCATCGGACCGGGCCGCAGGTTCCCATTCCAGCAGGATGTCGCGTCCCGCGGTATGGATGGCCACGTCATAGCGCCTGCCATCGGGCGCTTCCTGACCGAACACCAGCGCGGGGCGGCGGTGGGCCTCGCCATGGGTGGCGAGGGCGTTGCGGATGTTGTGGGTGGCCTCCCGCCCTACCACCTCACGCAGCAGCAGGCCGTCCAGCATCCCGTCGCGCCCTACGCAGCGCGGGGCGTTGGCGGACCAGCGCACGATCCGTTCCAGCCGCGCGTCGCACGCCAGCAGCCAGCCATGGGGCTGGATATGGTCGGTGGCCCACGTCATGCCACCCGCCCCCGCGGCACGGGGCATGCCGCGCCATGCGGGCAGGCGGGGCGGTGGGCCATCCCTGCCATCATCATTATGTGATATGCCGGTATCGGTCCCATGCACGTTCCTGCCATGGCCATGTGGTGGCGCGTGCCGCCGGGCCGGGGTTGTTCCATCGCCGTGCCCGCCCCACCACCGGGGCGGTGTAACGGGTGCGCCAGCATACCGCCCCGGTGGCGGACGCAACAGGCCCGCCGTACACACCTCATTGTGATGTAACGCCGCGCCATGTCCGTTCGTCCCCGGCCGCAACCTGCCTGCGTCATGCGTGAATACATGAATGTATAATACAATATTTTATATATACTTCCATATACCTTTTCTTAACCCCTTCGGGTGCATGAAACATCATGCTGGCTGTCGCCTATTGCAACGGCCCGGAAATGTCTGGAACCGGTGCCGCCGTTCACCCCCATCCCGTTCGTTTTCAGTCAGCAGGAGACAAGCAGCCCGATGCCCCGCGACATGATAGATGACATGCAGGTAACCGTCCTTCCTGCACTGGAACAGACCATTCTTGGTGTTGTCCTGATTGATGAAAACAACACCATAACCTTTTTCAACCGCGCGGCGGAAAGGCTGTGGCACTGCGCACGCCAGGATGTGATCGGGCGCAATGTCAACGTGCTTGTGCCGCGCAACATCCGCTCCACCCATGACGACCTGATCCGCCACAACCGCGAAACCGGGATCAACAAGATCGTCGGCACCAGCCGCGAGGTGCTGGTCGAACGGCTGGATGGCACCAGTTTCTGGGCCAACCTGTCGCTGTCGCGCATCGCGGTGGACGGCAAGATCGGTTACATGGCGCTGATCCGCGACATCTCTCAAGAAGTGGATGACCGGGAGAAGATCCGCCTGCTGTCGCTGGTGGTGCGCGAAACCGACCGGGGCGTTGCCATCCTGGACCCCGAATTCCGCATCATTTACGTCAACCGCGCCTTCAGCGACATGTTCGGCTTCGGCCCCGAACGGGTAACGGGCCATGGCCTGTCGGTCATCCTGGCGGGGGACACGACGGATATCGGCATCCTGAACAAGCTGCATGAAGGTGCGCGCAACGCCCGTGGCTTCACGCTGGAAATCCGCGCCCGCCACGCCAGCGGCCGCGATATATGGGTGTCGGCGGCGATGAACCCCGTCTTCAGCGAAAGTGGCGAGGTGGAGAACATTGTCGTCGTCCTGACCGACATTACCGAACAGCATTTCCTTGACAGCCTGCAGCGCGACACGCTGGAGGCGATTTCAAGCGACCTGAACCTGCATGAGGTCATGGACTTCATATGCCGTCGCATCGAACACTACATTCCCGATGTCATGCCCGCCATCTACCTGGTGGAAAAGGATGAACACCTGAAATGCAAGGGCCGCGCCAGCCTTCCGCTGTCGCTGGTCAAGCTGTATGACACGCTGCCCATTGGCGATGGCGCGGCCTGTTCCGGCATTGCAGCGGCCACCGGCAACGTGACCGAATGCCCCGACATCGCCCACGACCCGCGCTGGCAGCACCTGCGTGAACAGACGCTGCATAACGGCATCAAGGCCGCGCGCGCCACCCCCATCATCCTGCGCAACAACCGCATAGCGGGGGTATTCACCTGCTATTCCCGCACTGACACCCTGCCCGATGCCGCGTGCCAGAAGGCGGTGGCCACCAGCCTGCACCTGTGCACGCTGGCCATTGAACGGCACGAGGCGAAGGAACATATCAACCGCCTGTCGGATTTCGACCTGCTGACCAGCCTGCCCAACCGTCGCTGGCTGCGCCAGAACATGGCCCGCATGCTGCGCCGTCATGTGCGCGGCAACCTTATGCTGCTGACCGTGGGCGTGGACAACTTCAAGCATATCAATGATGTGTTCGGCCATACGGCAGGGGATGAACTGATTGCCTATATCGCAGGCCAGCTGCGCGAGGTGCTGACCATTGACGACACGCTGGTGCGCAGCGGGGGGGACCAGTTCACCATTGTCACCAATGGCGAACAGCAGCATGCATCCTCCCTCAGCGCCACGATCCTGCGGGTGCTCGGCACGCCCACCCATATCGGCGCCGTGCCGGTCAGCCTGTCCGCAAGCCTGGGTGTGGCCGTCCACCCCGAAAATGGCGAGGACGGGGATACCCTGCTGAAAAACGCGGAAACCGCCATGTTCCAGGCCAAGGCGAATGGCGGTGGCCACTGCTGCTTCTTCAGCCCGCGCATGAACCAGCAGGCCAGCGACCGGCTGATCCTTGCCGCCGCCCTGCGCGACGCCATCGCCCATGACCGGCTGCGCCTGTTCTATCAGCCGCAGGTCCATGCCCGCAGCGGCCAGCTGTATGGGGTGGAGGCGCTGTCGCGCTGGATCGACCCGTCGCTTGGCTTCGTGTCCCCCGCGCGCTTCATTACCGTGGCGGAGGAAACCGGCCAGATCGAGGCGATCGGCAAATGGTCCCTGCGCGCGGCATGCATGCAGATGGCGCAGTGGATGCGCGACGGGGTGGACGTGCCGGTGGTGTCGGTCAACCTGTCGCCGCTGCATTTCCGTGATGAAACGCTGCCGGAATTCGTTGACAGGCTGCTGAATGAAACCGGGATTCCGCCACAGCGCCTGACAATCGAGATTACCGAAAGCACCATGATCGATAATTACGAACGCACCATCCGCGTGGCGCAGAAACTGCGCGAGATGGGGGTCGGCATGTCGATGGATGATTTCGGCACCGGGTTCTCCAGCCTGTCCAACCTTGCGGGCCTGCCGGTGAATGAGGTGAAGATCGACCGCAGCTTCATGACCGGGCTGGAAAGCATTGAAAAGGTTCGCGCCGTGGTCATGGCCGTGGTCCGCATTGGCCAGAGTCTGGGCATGACCGTGGTGGCCGAAGGCGTGGAACATGAAGAACAGCGCCGCCTGCTGGCGGACATGGATTGCGACGTGCTGCAGGGGTACATGTTCTCCAAGCCGCTGCCGGCGGAAGAACTGGCGGCATGGTTTTCCGCCTATCAGCCCGACGGACTGGTGACCGGCAAGGGAAAGGGGGCCTGAGTCGTTCCCGGGATCATCCGTTCAGATGCTGATGGAAAGGAAAAAATTTCCGGATACCGTCTTTTTTCATAAAGGCGCTGCTTCACCGCGCTTTTGACACCATGATATGGCCGGTGTCCCGTGCGCAGGCCACCAGAAACGGGTGCCCGGCGGGGATCGCGGGGCTGCTGCCATAATCCCTGCCCATGCGGCGGGCCGTTTCGCCCATTCCCGGTCCGGATGCGGGCCATGTTGTTCCGGCGCTCCCGCCCGCCGGGCCTGCCGCGCGGGCTGCCGGCATGCAATGGCCGGCATATGCCCGTCAGGTTATGGCGTCCGCTGCCGCAACGCGGTAACACGCACAGACAGCGTCCATCTGAGGGAATAGGGAAAGCAGCACCGTGAATATTGATGGCCATATCGTCCTGTCAGACCGGGTCATGCCGGGTCGTGTCGTGTTCGATACCTCAATTACCGACGTGCGGCCGCTGTCGCATAACGTGCCCGACCGTTATATCCTGCCGGGATTCATCGATGCCCACGTCCATGGCGGCGGCGGGGCCGATACCATGGATGGCGTGGTCGCGATCCGCCATATGTCCATGTTCCATATGGCGCAGGGCACCACGACCCTGCTGCCGACCACCATCACCGCGCCATGGTCGGACATAACCGATGCGCTGCACGCCGTGGCCGATGTCATGCGCAATGGCACCTATGGCGGCCCCAGCATTCCCGGCGCGCATCTGGAAGGGCCGTTCATCAGCCCCCACCGCCTTGGCGCGCAGCCCGCGCACGCCCTGCCGCCCGTGCCCGCGCGGGTCAGCGCGGTAATCAGGACCGGCGCCGTGAAGCTGGTGACGCTGGCGCCGGAAGTGGAACATGCCGATACCGCCATCCAGCAGTTCGTCAATGCGGGCATACGGGTCAGCATTGGCCATACGCAGGCGGATTATGAACAGGCTGACCGCGCCATCTGCCGCATATGTGGCGGCGGCGGGGTTGCGGGTGGCACGCACATGTTCAACGCCATGCCGCCTGTCATGGCGCGCGCACCCGGTCCCGCCACGGCGCTGATGTGCAGCGACGATGCCTATGCCGAGATGATTTTCGATACCCACCACGTCCATCCCGCCCTGTTCCGCCTTGCGCACCGGGTCATGGGGCGGCGGCTGGTGTTCGTGACCGACGCCATGCGCGCCACCGGCGGCGGCGACGGCCCCAGTTCGCTGGGGGGACAGGCCGTAATGGTGCAGGACGGGGTGGCGCGCCTGCCGGACGGGACGCTGGCGGGCAGCGTGCTGACGCTGGACCAGGCGCTGCGCAACGCCATACAGGCGGGGGCGTCCCTGCCGCAGGCGGCGGCGCTGGTCAGTACCCATGCCGCCAGCTGGCTGGGGCTGAATGACCGCGGCGCAATCATGCATGGGCGCCGTGCGGACATGGTGGTGATGGGACCGGACCTGACGGTGCAGGAAGTCTGGGTGGCCGGTCGCCGCTGCGCATAGGCCGGGGCATTTCCGCTGGCCCTGTCGCGCCAGCGCGCCTAATACTGCGTGCGTTCGCGTATGAAGGAAGGAATGTTTCCAGCCCCATGGTGTCCACCCGTTTCCTGTGTTCCGGTCCATGGCGCGCCTGGAGCTGACGACATGCCAGGAACGCGCGCTGGCGGAAACCCTGACCGCGCGCGAAACCTGCGCCACGCACCTGCTGACCGGCTATGCCGGGACGGGCAAGACCACGCTCATGCAGCGTGTCGCCCGCGCCCTGCGCAAACAGGGGGCCGAGGTGGTCTTTACCGCCGCGACCCACAAGGCGACCGCCGTGCTGAAGGCGCGGGTGGGCAGCCTTGCGCCGTGCCGCACCATCCATAACGTCCTGTCGCTGCAACCCGGCACGCAGGATGGCGGGCGCGAGGTGCTGCAGCGCGCCGACCGGCCCGAACCGATCACTGCCGATGTCATCATCATTGACGAATGTTCCATGGTGGGATCGGAACTGATGCGCTGGGTGCGTGAACTGGTGCCCGACCGGTTCGTGCTGTTCGTGGGGGACCCGGCGCAGCTGCCGCCGGTGGGGGAGGCGATCAGCCCGTCATTCGCCATCCGCTCGGCCTCGCATCTGGAAACGGTGGTGCGGCAGGCAGCGGGCAACCCGCTGGTCGCTGCCGCGACCGCCATACGCGAAAGTCAGGGCGGTCCGCTGGACTGGTCATGGTGTCGCGCCAATCACCATGACGGCGCTGGCCTGTTCATGCCCCGCACGCCCGATGCATGGATGCAGCGCGCCTTCACATCCGATGAATTCCGCACTGACAGCGACGCTTTCCGGTACCTGTGCTGGACCAATGCGCGGGTGGATGCGGTCAACCGCATGGTACGGCGCTGGGTGCATGGGGGAGAAACACCCACCCCCTTTGTCGCGGGCGAGCGCGTGATCGCCCGCGCCCCGGTGATGGATGTGGAAGGGCGCCGCGTTGTCGTCGCCACCAATGAGGAGGCGGAGGTGATCGACATCCGTCCCACCATCCTGCGCCATGCCTTTCCTGCCACGTCCAGGGTTGCGGGCTGGACCACCGAACTGCCGGTGCATGATGTTGTGCTACGGACACTGGCGGGCGAGGAAGTGCCCGTGCCCATCCTGCGTCCCGGTGCGGACATGGCGGCCATCGAACGCCGCCTGCGGCGCGAAGCGGCGGAGGAACGCGCGCGCTGGCAGCACCGTTTCGTGTTCCGCCGGGGGATCGGGCGGCTGCAGGCCGTGTATGCCATGACCGTGCACACCGCGCAGGGCAGCACGTTTGGCCGCGTATTTGTCGATATTGGCGATATTACACGCCGGGCCGCGACGAACGTGCTGGAAACGCAGCAGCTGCTGTATGTGGCGGCCACACGCCCGTCCACCGCCATGATCCTGACGGGCCTGCCCGCGCACCGGAACACGGGGCAAGGCGGGGCCTGACGGGCGGTACATTACCCCCGGGGGGATTATTTAAAAAAATATTTCCGTTACATGATAAAATTATTTTCAGATGTATTTTTCACACATTTTATTTCCACATTTCAAGACATTTTCATGAAATATTAAACTGTTTGCGCAATGGTCATGGCTCATGCTTACGGCATGAAACATATGCCATCCACCCCTTGCCATATTGTGCGGCAGGGGGACGATGGATAACAGGTGACGAAAGAAAGAACACGCCCGTACTGTTGTCATGCAGCCCGGGTGATTACTTGACCAGACCGGCCGTTTACACTGTCCACGCGGGTGTAGGCAGGCCGCCCCGCTCCGCCGTTACTGACAACGGGGGCAGGGCATGCAGCACGCGACGGGGGCCTTCATCCCGGTCGTGACAGGCGAGGCAACCGAACTGGCGCCGCAGCATTCAGGGCGACATGCCCCGGCGGCGCAGAGGGAGAAGAGCAGCGCGATCCACCCCTGACGGATCGCGGTAAACCGGGTATTCCGCCCGACCTGCGCGGCGGCGGGGACCATGCCCGGGCCAGACGTGATCCAGATCATGGCGGCAGCCGGACGGACCGCATATTCATGCAACCGTGCCATGTCGTTCATGATGACCCCAGCGGTCGGGACGCATCACATCCGCCATGCCCGCCATCGGGCCGCGCATGGCGGAATACTTACAGAACAGGCTGCGGCAGTCGTTCGACAATTACATGAAAATATAAGATGTGCGAAAAACTAAACAATTCCAGATGTTTATTCTGCATGTATTTTACAAATTAACTTATGGCAAAATTATGTCATTAATCACGACTGTCGCAGTCCTGTTGGGAACAGAAAAAGATAAAGATGTCTTTAACGCAGCCTCATAATCCTTCAGCCGCAATGGAACGCAGTTTTGGCGACCGGCAGGAATTCATGACGGAAGATACCCCCGCCAGCATGCACTTCCATGTGGTGAGCGGGGGGGCGCGCCTGTTCAAGTCCCTGCCGGACGGGCGGCGACAGATCATCGGGTTCGCCCACAAGGGCGACGTGCTGCCTGCCTATCCCTGCACCCATTATGACTATAGCGCCGAAGCCATGCGCACGCTGCGCGTGGCGTGCGTGCCCGCGCCCTACCTCCGGCACCTGCATGAAACATCGCCCGGTGCGTGCGCGGCCTCCCTGCGCACGACGCGGCAGCTTCTGGTGGGGTTTCACAACCGGCTGCTCATGCTGGGACGCCAGACGGCGCGTGAACGGCTGGCCGCCTTCCTGATCGGGCAGGGAACCCGGATGGGAAGGGGCGAACTGTGGCCGGTCGATCCCGGTATTTCCCGCGCCGACATAGCTGATTTCCTTGGCCTGACAACCGAGACGGTCAGCCGTCTGCTCAGCGCCTTTCACCGGGAAAAGCTCATCTCCCGCGAACGGCGCGCCATACACATTCTCGACCCTGACCGCCTGCGCGCGATCGTGGCCCATTCCGAATGACAGCGAAGAAAGACAGCACGCAGATGCCCGAGATCACAGCACTCACCACCGAAATCCTGCTGCCCGCGCTGGAGCAGGCGATCGACGCCACGGTCATCATCGGCCAGGATAACGAGATCATATTCTATAACCAGGCTGCGGAATCCCTGTGGGGCATCCCGCGCGCCAATGTCATGGGCCGCAACGTGGACTGCCTGGTGCCGATGCGCCTGCGCCATGAACATGACCGCTACATCGACCGCAACCGGGAAAGTGGCCATAACCGCATTGTCGGCACGTCGCGCGAAGTGGAATTCACGCGTGCGGATGGCGAATACATCTGCGGCGAACTGTCCCTGTCGAAGGTGCAGATCGACAAGGATGGCCGGAAGCTGACCTATTACATGGGCGTGATGAAAAACGTCACGGAGGAAAGCCAGCGCCGCAAGATCCTGATCCTGCAGAACGACGTGCTGCAGGCGCTGGCCAGCGACATGCTGATACAGGATATCGGGGAACTGATCTGCCGCAAGGTCGAGGCCTTCGTCCCCAATTCCGTCGCTGCCCTGCTGGTGCTGGATGACGCGCAGCCGTGGCGGGTGATCTGCACCTCCGCCCTGCCGCCGCGCATCCGCAACGCGCTGGAAACCACCGTGCCGTCGCCGTCCGATGTTGAAAAGCTTATGGCCAACCCGTCCTATACCGGTCGTCTGGTATGGGACAATTACCAGTCCATGTGCCGCTCGCTGGGGCTGCAGTCGTGCTATGCCGCCCCGGTGCTGGCGGGCGACGGGCGGGTGACGGGCATTTTCGCGCTGTACCTGCGCGAACCCAACCAGCTTGGCGCATGGCCGCAGCGTCTGGTCGGATCGTGCCTGCCGTTCTGCGCGCTGGCGCTGGAACAGCACGCCACCAAGACGCACCTGACCCAGCTTGCCCGCTATGATTCCCTGACCGGCCTGCTGAACCGCGGCGCGCTGCACCGGGTGATGGAGGACATCATTGCCCAGCCGGGCAACCGGACGCTGGCGATCTTCATGCTGGACATCGACCGTTTCCGCGACATCAACGACGCGCTGGGCCATGTCTATGCGGACCAGTTCCTGGTAGAAATCGCAGGCCGCATCCGCTCCATCGCCAGGGATGATTATGTTATCAGCCGCTCGGGCGGGGATGAATTCGTGGTGGTGGTGCCCGACTGCGAAGGCAAGCGGATCGAGGAAATCGCCCACACGCTTCTGGAAACCATCGGTCGTCCGCTTCAGATCGGCCAGAACACGCTGTCCATTTCGTGTTCCATCGGCATAAGCACGTTCCCCGCCAACGGGCCGGACAGTGAATCGCTGCTCAGCCATGCCGATACCGCCATGCGGCAGGCGAAGGAAGACGGGCGCGGCATCTTCCGCTTCGCCAACCTTGAAAAGAACCAGGTGGCGCAGGACC
>NZ_BANF01000030.1 GCF_000964425.1 Komagataeibacter intermedius TF2
TGATCCGCTGACGGACAAGGTCTTCAACCCGGTATTCCACAAAGGCAGGATGCCGCTTATCGCGAAAACAGGCAGCAAAACGGCGACTGAACCCCAGACTATCATCGACCTGCTTTACCAGGATGACACCGCCATCCGAACTCATGCGACCCCCGTCAAAACGGGCTACAACACGCCGTCCATAGGAGGCTGGAAATTCATACGCGCCTGCGCTACACTCTGTCTGCATCAGGTTTTCTTATAGCTTACGAAAATTTCTTTTACACAAAATAGACTTTTTCATAATCTAACCCGATGTACAACCCTTCCGTGAGATTTCCGCGTCGATTTCCTCCCATGCGTTACCCAACCCGATAAGGTCCCAATAGCCGCGGGCGTAATGCTCCGCTAGGTTCTCCTGGGTGACCGCTATCCACCGGCCCTGTATCACGTTGAAAATTTCAATGCGTTCGGGAAGGCATTTCCGGCGGCGGCTCTCCCTCAGCCACGCACTTCGTTCCGCTTCACTATAATCAGGAGTATCGCCGCGCTGCTGCGGATCATAAGACTGCCTGCTGGCCTTACTGCGGACGTCCGTCCAGATGTCATCCGGATCCCCAAAGCCCCTTACACTCAGAGGACAAAGCTCCAGGATATTTTCCGAGGTCGCCAGACACCATTTCCATGTAATGATGTTCCATACCAGAAGACGGCCAGTCTCCGGGTCATATCTGGTATTGCGTGCCAACCATTCCCTCTGATTTGGCCCCGACAGCATTCTCACTGCGTCATCGCGCATGATGATATTCCTCATTAGTTTCTACGTTACGTTTTGAACGGATCGGAGAAACCAGTTGGGGCGGCCCTGTTGGCCATGGCGTGGTGCGGACGCGCGCGATTACCCGCCCCTCTTTCGAGGAGCGGGACACGTGCAACTGTCTGATAAGCCAGCATTTCATGGCGATCAGACGTCGATGATGAGAGATTTATGATGGAAGTGGTTGCGGGGGCATGATAATAACGGCACGTATATTCATAAAACAGGAACAGCCGGAACAGACTGGCAGATCGCGCCTGCATTTGAATATAACTGGAATGCAAATTGGGGGGTAATCGTCGGCTCTGCGTTCTATTTTGCAGGTCACAACAAAAGTATACAGGTTTCCCCGCAGTTTGCAGTCAACGCTATGTTCTGATTTCTGGTTTGTTGAGAGACAATGTAATAAGCGTTTGTTCAGTTTTCACGAATTTCGAAAGTTCAGCACAGTAAGTCCCCGAACCTGAGCAAAAGCCTGATCACTGGTCACTAACGCGAGATGCTCTGTCAGGGCATGTGCGGCGATCATCATGTCCAAAGACCCAAGAATTTGACCATGCCGCTCTTGCTCAGCGCGTAATTTGCCGTAGCGCTCCGCTACGCCATGATCCCAGGGCAGTATGGTCAGCCGATCCATGACAGTGCGTGTCAGACGCAGTAATCGAGTTGCCGATGGGCGTTTGGCTAGTCCATACGCAACTTCTCCGGCGGTTACGGCCGAGACACAACACCGGCCTGGATCAAGCGCCTCCACGTGTGAGAGCACTCTTTCGTCCGCGCGTATGATATCACTTATTGTATTGGTATCGAACATATAAGAAATCACGTTAGGCACACAGCAAATGGATCCCTGTCCTGTTGATCCTGGTTGCGACCTTCAGGGAAAAGCTCAGTCCCTTTGGCCTGCCGGATGGCAGAAAGTGCCTTACCCCACCCCAGGGGACGCGGCGAGAGAATGACATCACCGGTACGTGGATCTCTGCGGATTGTGACCTCTGATGTGTCAAATCGGTAAGCTGCAGGAAGACGCACGGCCTGGCTGCGACCGGTCATAAAAATTTTGGCTGTATCAGACATGTCCACCTCCTTGGAGTAGGTATCATTGATATCTATCATTTAGATCCAAACGACGCAACATCAAACCCACGCGTGGCCGTATGGACTTACTTTATTTCATACCTAACTTCAAACTCTGTCTTTTATCGAAAACAGGCCCCCTTCCCCATACCTACGTGCGATAATTCCACTTATCGCAAGTAGGTTGGAGACCATAAAAAAAGGCCCCGTGTGTCGAAAACCAGAAGATGATGATAAATCTGCCAATCAAGCAGAAGTCCCGACAACCACACGGACAGATCCAGGCATTCCGCTTACGCCTCTTTTCTGCCGTTTCCGCAACCGATCAGGTTTCTCGAATGCAGACATCAGCATCGACCATCTTTCGCTTCATTTGTACCAACAACTGTGATACATATGTGCATACACGCAAGGAGGCTTTGTATGTCTGCTGTTACATTCCGGGTAGATGAAACGCTGAAGGCAGCCGCAGTTAAGAAGTTGTCGGCTCAAGGCATTTCACTTTCTGACGCACTGCGCGATACGCTCGCGTATATTGCTGAAACGGGTCGCTCTCCCGTCAAGCGGAGGCTTGTCACAGACGAGGATGCGGAGCTTATCGAGATTGTGCGCGAACGCCTAAAAAACCCTGCCCAAAAGCATCGTATGACTTTTGCAGAGCTTAAGAACCGTCATCGCGAATGAAAGAGTATTGTCTTGAATTCGACGACAG
>NZ_BANF01000029.1 GCF_000964425.1 Komagataeibacter intermedius TF2
TCGGCGTTATCAGCCGCAAAATGCCCAACCCGACAGGCTGCTAGATGAACCTGGAATGAAAAGGCGGGACAACACAGTCTGGTCGGATCTTTTCAAAAAAACCTTGTACAGAGTGGTTCAGAATGTTACGCTGCTATGCAGACCGAAGATGGCTTCGTCATGCACATGCTGCCCTTTATTATCGAGAACACCACCACTGGGCGATATGATGCCCTGAATATCAGGCTGAAGCATGAACCATGGCGTGATTGGGATCTGATAGGTCAACTCCAGATGATATTCGGTGCCCTGCATGGGCAGGCCAGAACGCCGGTCCGCCTGGGCAAGATAGGGACTAGCCGCCCCCAGGCCCGCACCAAACCCCGCCATGTCGCCTGCACGTCCAAACGGCCCCTTCAGGGACAACCCAGCATCTGCGGCATAGACGATCTGGTTGCGGTCGGTGTCCGCTGTCCAGTTCCCCCGAATGAAAGCGTCAAGCTCCGTTATTCGCCCGAAATGCTGCAGCGTCTGATCCGCAATGGCGTAGACGGCCCAGTTGGTTTTATGGTTTTTTCTGAGATCGGACTGGTCGGGAAAGCGTCCGGTATCAAAGTAACCGCCAAGTTTATATGTGCCCTGCCTTCCGTACAGGGTCCGCCGGTACTGGACCTCCCCGAAGAAAAGAGCGCCCGTGCGGAAACTGAAGCGCGTGCCACCGGGGTCGCGGTTTTGGTTCCACGGGTCCTTCGCGTTGATGAAGGGGCCGCCCACAGGATTGTCATCGGCTGCCGCGAACAGGAAATTCCAGTGTGGGGACAGGGTATAGCGCAACCGTATCGCAGGCGTGGCCACGGGGGAGACGGGGCCTTGGTCATACAGGTCATTATCGGGCATGATGGGCCAGGAAAAGGACGCGTTGAGGAAGTTCAGCCCGACGCTGCTGACCATGAAGTCATGCCCGAGATCCAGCTTGCCAATCCGGAAGGCCAGGCGTTCTCCCATGAATTTCTGGCTGTACCACAGTTCATATAGCCGCCCGTTATCATCCGCTTCGATATTCGATGTCTGGTTGAAAACATACAGGGGCGTATTACTGAATGGTCGCCCACGGATTTCCATGGCGCTGATGTCAAATGTACCCAGTGGCAGGCCCGTCAGGGTGTGCAGATCCGTCACCATTTCAACCGCGGCGGACCCGATGTAGTTGCTGGATGCCTGCGCGCCCCCCACCGGGTTGGACCAGAATTCATTGGTATCCGATATACGGATATCAATTCCCTGTGCCAGCAGCCAGTTCCGTATTCCGCCCCAGTTGCCGGACAGATGGGTGCGCGGGTCAATATGGTCGGGAATATTCTGCTGTGGCGTAACGCCCGCGCTCAGCACGCTTACGGGAACAGGCTGGGCATATGCAAAAGAGCAGGTTTTCAATAATATGATTGTATGTAACCATATATGATGATTATGCCAGATGCGCCTCATTTTTCGAAAAAATATCGTATAATAAAATCTAAAACAAATTATTTATTGAACAATTCTTTTCATTAATTCAATATATATTTTGATAAGTGGAATAGCTTCGTTATGTCGGAATTTATACGAAATGCGCTTTAACAGGCAATGCATATTAGCGCCTTTATTGTACATCATGCATACTCCTGCATCTTCCCTTAACACGGTTTAGGCTGGCACGAGTTCTGCCTTGACATGACGTACAACGGGCGGCACATGCCAGCGGCCCTGTTCCACATCCGCGATCTCGCGGTCGATCTCGGCAATGACCTGGCGTGAAAACGGGCCAAGATGCAGGTAAAGCGCGCTTGTCATCACCACATAGGGCAGCGCGCGCGGGTTATGCAGGGCGCAGTCCAGCATCATGCGCCAGAACTGCCCGGCCGTTCCCGGCCCCGCACGGTGGATGCGGAACATGAGCCGGACAAAGCTGCGCAAATCACCCTTTATCATCCGGTGCGCGCGCTTGCGCCCGAGCATCCGGCCCAGCCTGCGCACGCGGCCGAAATAGGCGACTGGGTCATAGATGGCCGCAAGCACCGTCCTGTAATCGTTCAGCACGTCGCGACGCGGGCGTTTTGTCTCGAAATTCAGCCCCGCCGTGCATTGGTCGCCCGACTGCGTCTGTTCACTGCCGGAAAAAAGGCGGCCTTCCGCCAGCAGGCGCCGCGTCAGCTGCGTCGTGGGCAGGGCGTAAAGCAGGCCGACCATGCAGACTGGGATGGACGTATCCTCGATACAGTCGATCATGCCCTGGGCGACACTGCCCTTTTCGCTGTCGAAACCCACGATGAAGCCCGCATTGACGAAAATCCCGGCCTTGTGGATTGTCTCGATGCTCTGCTGCAGGCTGCGCCGCGTGTTCTGCTTTTTCTGCATCAGCACGAGGGAGTCTGTATCCGGGCTTTCGATGCCGACGAATATGGCGAAGAAATTGGTATCGGCCAGGCTGCGCAGCAGGTCGGCATCATCGGCAAGGTTGATCGATGCCTCGGTCGAGAACTCGAATGGAAAGTTCTTCTCGTTCTGCCAGCGTTTCAGGTCGGGCAGGAATTTCTTGAGCGCCTTCTTGTTGCCAATCAG
>NZ_BANF01000028.1 GCF_000964425.1 Komagataeibacter intermedius TF2
GGCCGGGGTGGCGGTGACTGGCGCGGTGGCGGCCGGGGTGGTGGCTGGCGCGGCGGCGGATGGGGCTGGGGTGGATGGAGTGGTGGCTACTACCCCGCCTATGCCGGCTGGGGATATCCGTGGGGCGGATGGGGCGGCGGCTGGGGTTGGGGCTGGGGCGGCTACGGCATGGGCTATGGTATGGGATATGGCATGGGCGCCGCCATGGGGGCGGCCGCAGCTGGCGCCAGTTATCAGGCCGCGCCGGAAATCTATAACGGCACGGGCAATAACGCGCCGGAAGATGATTCCGTTTACGACAAGGACCTGTCCACGCTCCTGACCGACCAGACTGCCCCGGCACGGCAGGAACAGCCGACCGCGGGTCAGTCCACGTCCCCCCGGCCCGTCACCTGCCCGAAGGGGCAGGTCTATAACACCCTGACCGAAAGCTGCGACCGGCCATAAGGCCCGCAGTCAGGTTGCGGCGCCCTGAAGCGGGACGGCATTCGTACCCGCCCGGGGCACCCAGCCACCAAGTTCCTGCCGCACAAGGGTTTCCAGCAGGTCAATGGCATCGGGGGAATCATTCAGGCACGGGATCAGCGCCAGTTCCTTGCCGCCAGCCCTGACAAAGGCATCCCCCGCTTCATTGCCGATTTCATCCAATGTCTCGATACAGTCGGAAATGAAGCCGGGCGTGATGACGGCAATGCGTTCGATCCCGCGCGCGGGCAACGATTCGATAAAGGGCGCCGTATAGGGCTCCAGCCACTTCGCCGGACCGAAACGTGACTGGAAGGTCAGCGGCATCATCTGCTCGTCATATCCCATGGCCCGACGCAGTGCCTCGATGGTGCGCTGGCACTCGGCGGCATAGGTGTCGCCTTTTTCCACATAGATTTTCGGCAGCCCGTGAAAGGACGCCACAATCATCTGCGGCCTGAAATCCAGCGTGGCCAGACGGGCCGCAATGGACCGGCCCAGGGCCGCGATATAGGCAGGATGATCGGCAAACGGGGGCAATGTGCGGATGGCAGGCTGGTTGCGCATGCGCATGAGGGCGCGGAACGCCTGATCATTGGCGGTTGCCGTCGTGGTGGCGCTGTATTGCGGGTACAGCGGCGCCAGCAGGATCCTGTCGCATCCCTGCCCCATCAGGTCATGCAGCGCCTGTTTTATGGATGGCTGGCCATACCGCATGCCCCATGCCACCGGCACATCATCCGCCGCCAGCCGCGCGCCAAGCTGTTCGGCCTGTGCACGGGTATAGGTCCGCAACGGGCTTTCATTACGGTCATGATGCCAGATACGGTGATAGGCCTCCCCCGACCTGCGGGGGCGAAAGGTCAGCACCGGCCCGTACAGGATGGGCTTCCAGAGCAGGGGGCTGGCTTCGATAATGCGCCGGTCCGACAGGAATTCCGCCAGATAGCGGCGCACCGCGCCATAGCCGGTGCCATCCGGGGTGCCCAGATTGCTCAGCAGCACCCCGGCGCGCGACGGGGCATTTTCATGCCGTGCCGCACGATTTACGGTAATGAATGTCATGAAACGGCTGCTACATGAAGCCGTGCCGGGATGCAAAGAAACCGGCGGGCGCCATCACCCGCCAACCCGCACATGCCACGTATCAGCGGCGGGTCCGCACACGGACCGGCTGCAGCGCACGCGCCGGTGCACGCAGGTAACAGGCCATACCAGCAAGCCCCAGCAGGGCGACAACAGGGGAAAGCATCTGGACAAAAGTGAACATCACGGTCCCTTTCCTGATCGGACAATGATCAGTCAACCGCGCATATCATGCCCGCGTCAATCAAAAAATATTGCTGTCCCGCGCCAGTTCCACGCATTTGCGCATAAGTGTGGGCAGCGCCACATCCACATCATTCCCGTAATGAATGAGGCCGTCCTGCCCGACAAGGCTGTTGGGAAAGGCAGATATGCGCGCCGCATAGACATCCACCATCAGCGTGAAATGGGTAAAGACATGCTTCACCTGCCCGACCTGCCGCCATTTCGCGCGTAGCCGGGGTGCGGTGGGCGCATGGTCCAGTGCCTCCGCCTGTGGCCATGCCACATCGCGCCAGTGCGGGCCGGGCAGGCCCATCATGCCGCCAAGCAGCCCCTTTTCAGGCCGCCGGACCAGCAGGATGCCGCCCGCCGCATCCACCATGCAGAAATGCACGCCATGCCGTACCGGTCGCGCCACCTTTGCCGCCCGGCGTGGCAGTATCGCCGCGATTCCCTGCCGGTTTCCGGCACATGCTTCCCGCCATGGGCACAGCACGCAGGCCGGGGCGCGCGGCGTGCAGACCCCCGCCCCCAGGTCGAACAGCGCCTGCGCAAAATCGGACGGGCGGGCGATGGCCGCCTTATCCGCATTCAGCGTCATGGCCTGCCGGGCAATGGCCTTACGCGATCCGGGCAGCGGATCGGTCATGGCAAACAGCCGCGCCGTCACACGCTCCACATTGCCATCCACTGGCACGACCGGGCGGCCAAAGGCGATGGCGGCAATGGCCGCAGCGGTATAGGGACCGATTCCCGGCAATTCCAGCAGTCCCGCTACCGTATCGGGAAAGCGGCCGCCGTTTTCCGCCACCGCCTGCGCACAGGCATGCAGGTTGCGCGCGCGGGCGTAGTAGCCAAGACCGGCCCACAACGCCATCACCCGGTCCTGCGGCGCGCGGGCCAGGGCCGTCACATCGGGGAATGCGTCCAGAAAACGCTCGAAATAGGGAATGACTGCCGCAACCGTGGTCTGCTGCAGCATGATTTCACTCAGCCACACGCGATAGGGATCTGCGCTCTGGCCCGGCAGCGCGCGCCATGGCAGAGTGCGACGGTGCCGGTCATACCAGCGTAACAGATCGGCAGCAGAAGGTAACACGGACCCGTTTATGACGAACCCGCCGACCCGCAGCAAGCGAAAGAATGACGCCACGCCCCCCGAACCACCCCGGCGGGCCATGCGCACGCGCAGCATGGCGGCCCTGCTGCCGCATGTCAGTCGGCCCGTCTTTCGCAAGCAGTCCCCCGCCGCCATTCAGGTCATGACGGACTGGCCCGATATCGTCGGCCCCCACCTTGCCAGCATGACCGTGCCGCGCAGGCTGTCCGCGGGCACGCTGACGGTCGGGTGTCGCGGGCCCGTGGCCATGGAACTGCAGCACCTCGCCCCCACCGTCATCGCGCGCATCAACACCACCTGTGGACAGGGCGTGGTAAGACGGCTGAAAATGGTCCAGGACCTGACCGCCCCGCCGCGTCCTTCCACCCCGCCGCCACGCCGCCAGCCCCCCCCCGCGCCCGTGCAGATTGATGACATGCCCGATGGTCCGCTCAAGGACGCCCTCAGTCGCCTTGGTGGCTGGCTGACTGCGCCGCGAGGCCCGAAACCCCGCTGAGGCGTCCGGCAAACTGACAGACATTTCTGGTGAAGTTTTTTCAAAAAGCGTCAGTGAACGCCGCCTTCCCGAAAAAAGGCGGCACCCGGAACTTTTAGTCTTATCAACCAGTTGCCTTGCACACCCTTCTGGCACCTGCCTGCTGTCATCCCCCGGCACGACGCAGGGGTGATACGCGGGCGGCTTTCCCTTTTGTCATGTGCATGTCAGCGGAGAAGGCTGGATATTCCCTTCGAACGTGCCAATATCTATTGGCACACTGTTACGGGAAAGGAACTGACCCGATGCGCAAGTTAGCCCTTCTGCTGGCCGTATCCATGGGATTGGTCGGCGTCATGCCCGCTCCCGCCGCCTATGCCTGGCGCGGTGGCGGATGGGGTGGCGGCTGGCATGGAGGCGGCTGGCGCGGCGGCGGATGGGGTTGGGGCTGGGGTGGTCTGGGCATGGGTCTTGCCGCGGGCACGGCCATGGGCATGGCCATGTCACCCTATCGGTACGGGTATTACGGCTATCCCTATCCTGCCTATGCCTATCCACCGCCACCCTATGTTTACGGGTATCCGCCGCCGCCACCGCCGCCTTATTACGGCTATTACCGCTAGGCGCGCGCGGCCTGCACGAACTGGCGGATCAGATCGGGCGATTTGACACCGGGGGCGGATTCCACCCCCGAAGAGACATCAACCGCCCGCGCCCCGCTGCAGTCAATGGCGCGCCGCACGTTATCGGGCCGCAACCCGCCCGCCAGCAGCCATGGCACGGGGGCGGCCCAGCCTGCGGTCAGGGTCCAGTCGAAGGCATGGGCATTGCCACCGGGCCGGTCTGATCCCTTCGGGGCACGTGATTCAATGACCAGACCATCCACCGCGCAGGACACGGGCAGGTCGGCCGTGCTGTCAATCCCGGCAGCCAGCCAGACCGGCAGGGCGAAATGGTCGCGAATGGCGGTTGCGCGGGGCGCATCATCGTATATCTGCAATCCGTCAAGCGGGACGTGATCCAGCACGGCACGGATTTCGTCATCCGTAGGACGGACAAACAGGCCAATGCGTCCGGGACCGCCATCCGCGATGGCGCAGGCAAGGGGCGCGGCCACCTGTGCCGTGACACAGCGCGGCGAACGGCTGAAAAATACGAAGCCGACCCAGTCCGCCCCGGCCGCGCACGCGGCATCCAGCCCCATCCGGTCGCGGATGCCACATATCTTGACCCTGACCGTCATATCCCCGTTCCCGTCAGGCTGACAGTTCGGCTGCAATCGCGGCGGCGGCGGCGGCAGGATCAGCCGCACGGGTTATGGGCCGCCCCACCACGATCCAGTCCGCGCCCGCCGCACGCGCCTGCGCCGGGGTCATGATCCGCTTCTGGTCACCCACCGCGCTTCCCGCAGGGCGAATGCCGGGCACAACCAGCACCGGCGCCTCGCCCAGTGCCGCACGCAGGGGCGTAATCTCGTGCGAGGAACAGACAAGGCCATCCGCGCCGGATTCCATGGCCAGTCGCCCGAGGCGGACGACCTGCGCTTCCACGCTGCCTTCCACGCCAATTTCATGCATGGCCTGCGTATCCATGCTGGTCAGCACGGTCACGGCCAGCAGCAGGGGACGCACGCCATCGGGAAAGGTCCCGTCAATCGCCTGACGGGCAGCGGCGATCATCGCCCGGCCACCCGCGGCATGGATGGTCAGCATGGCGGGCTGCACGGCCTTCAGGCTGCCAATGGCCGACGCCACCGTATTGGGAATATCGTGCAGCTTCAGGTCCAGGAACAGCGGGCTATCCCCCGCCACGTCGCGCACGGCCTCCAGCCCCCGGGCGTAGGTGAACTCCAGCCCCAGCTTGACCGCCCCGGCATACCCGGCACTTTCGGCACGCCAGCGCATGGCCTGTGCCGTATCCTTGGTATCGAGGGCAACAATCAGGCGCGTGGACCGTCCGGACATTGGCGGTGCTCCATGGTCAGGCATACAGGTAATGACAGGTTTCGGGGCGTAAGGGATCAGGCGCCCGGGGGTTTTTCCGTCGGGCCCGCAGGCGGTGTCACCACGACGGGGTCCGACACGGCAGACGGCGCCGCCTGTTCCGCCTCATACGCCTTCACCATGGGGGAACCGGCCGGGGCGGATGTCAGGCCGGGGGCACGGGGCATGCCCATGTCGTTTTCAGGCAGGCGGGCGCGCAGGGTACGCACTTCCTGTTCCGCGCGGCGGGCGCGGCGCATCTGGCGCAGTACCACGACCCAGACACTCGCGGACCCCGTGGCATACAGCAGGGCAGCGACCAGCAGCGCCAGCACGCCGGGGGATGACGTCCATTTCCATTGCAGCCATGACAGTTCCACCGGCGCCTGATTACAGGCCGCGAAAATGATCAGTGCCACGATTACGGGCAGGGTAATGAAAAGACGTATCATGATCTTTGTTCCCTACCCCCAACACCCGGCACCTGCAAGAAAATCAATTCATGCGGCGTGGCGCTTGCGCTGCGGGCCACAGCCATGCTTGCGTGCATGACAGACACCGTAAACCGGAACAGGGACAGAGCAATGGGCAAGGTTGTCACATTCCGGGCCACTGCACGCCGTGATGAATCGTGGGCGGTCGTGGCGTCCACCGGGCGCGGGACGCGCATCGCCAGCATCTATCCCACCCGCGCCGCGGCCGAGGCGGATTGCGAATGGCGAAACCGGCAGGTCGCCGCCTACCGCAATTTTCTTGAACGCAATGAAATCGCAATCCCCCGCCATACCATCCGCCCCTATCGCCGCGCGGACCTGCCGCGCGCATGGCGGCCCCTGCCCGCACTGGGATTCCTGCACGGGCAATGTTAGACGCGCACGCCACCCGACACGACCCGACACGACACGACACGACACGACACGACACGACACGACACGACACGACACGATAGAAGAGCCCGCCCGCAATCCGTATGGAAAGCCGACAGCAGCAATGTGCAGGATTATTATTGCAGCCTGATTGGCTGGTCGAACACCAGAATATCCGCTTCAGGACAGTGCAGGACATGGGCAGGCGGCCCCATGTCACTGTACAGCGCCTTCAGATCTTCCGTCCCATCATCAATAAAGTAATTGAATACGGGCGTCTTGTCGAAACCATGCACGTCATGCGTGTACAGGTCGGGATTATTGCCCCAGATGAAAATATGATTTCCGCCTGCCACCTGCTCGATCTGCAATGTCCAGTTCGAGGATGCCGCCACCTTTCTGGACAGCCAGTAATGCGTCAGCCCACCCCGCAGGCCCAGCCTGTCATGGCTTTGAGACAGGCAGGTCTCAAGCGGGGAATGCCATCCGTCGAGGCTGTTTTCATGGTTGCCGGTCAACATGAAATACAGGACCGCACAGGGCAGGGAAACCATGACATAATCTGATAGTTTCCTGACGGAAGCAGGATCAATGCATGACACGAGAAAGACGATCGACCACCAGGTAAGCGGCAGGGCATATCTGTAAAGTGATATGTCAACATACGTTATCGACAAGATACATAATGCCATTACCGATGCCGTATAGCCCTGGTAAAATAACAGTTCCTTATACGGCTCAATTTCGTTTTTTGATATTTTTGCGCATATCCTGATGAACGGTATGATGGAAAGCGCGAACAGGGCCAGACAGCAGAAGGCCCGCATGCTGAAGCATGCGGAATATACAATTTCCGGCAGGGCAACCAGCGGGACATGCTTGAACAGTCCCCCCAGGTTCTGCTTGTAAAGTAGCTCCTGCCCCATGAACCCGACGGCACAGGCCGCCAGCAGGAACAGGGGCCCCGCGATCCCTTCCTTCAGGGCGCTCCATACCGGTGTCGTGTCTTTCCTGTGCATCAGCGCGAACACGCGGGTCGACAGGGCAAAGGGAACCGCGAATGTTGTCACGAACAGGGGATCACTGAAGGTGGCGACAAGGCACAGACAGGCTGTCGGACAGAAATTCGCAATCCTGCGGCCCCGGTCATATTCCATGTTTGCCATTGCCGCCGCCAGCAGCGACAGCATGAATGAACTGCCATGATAGGCAGGCAGAAACAGTTCCAGCAGGCCGGACATGTCCGTGAATCGCTGTACGTACACGCCAGCCGAGACACATGCCACATAGACCGTCAGCGTAACGGAAGCCAGGAACAGGGCCTGCAGCCAGAACAGGTTGCCCATGCGCCAGATGGCGGACGCCAGGCAGACAGTCATCAGGCACAGCGAAAGAAGGAAAAAACCGTCCAGCGCGACACGCCAGTCAAGCCCGACACGTTCGGCCAGAAAGAACCAGAGCATATCCGGGAACAGGCTGGGAACGCGCGGCCACTGGAAATGCTGCCAGGCGTGCGGCACATGCCACATCTCCCACCCCATCCGGGGCAGGACAAGGCTGTCCGAATTGATGACCATATTCAGAATGCCGGGGGCATTATAAAATATTCTGGTATAAAAAAAGTATGAAATAACAGTCGCACTAAAAGAAAGCGATAGGTACTTTACGTTTTTCCATAATGTCATATTGACGGTTTAAAACCCTGTTCCGATCCTGACTACATAATAGATGTTCACCGGGAGCGATCAATTCCTCCGTTGCAGATCATGGTCCGGTCGATTGAAAATATTGCTGCTGGAATAGCCCGTACATTTTCTTATGCCCGGGCTGATGCGGCCTGTGGCGCAGGGACACGTTGCTTTTGCTTCCATAACAGGCAAAATCCCCTTCATCCCCTCCGGGCTGCCCGATGCCTGTCACATGACGGAGAATGCATGACCAGTTTCCCCTCTTCCCTTTCTCCCATCCTGGAACAGGCGGACCGCACACTTGATGCGGCGCTGGAGCGACTGTTTGCCCTGCTGCGCATTCCCAGCATTTCCACCCAGCCCGAACATGCGGATGACTGCAGGCAGGCGGCGCAGTGGCTGCGTGACCAGCTTGACGAACTCGGCTTTGACGTGACCCTGCACGCGACGCCCGGCCATCCCATTCTGGTCGCCCATGACCGCACGCCGCCCACTGGCCCGCATGTACTGTTCTATGGTCATTACGACGTCCAGCCCGTCGATCCGCTGAACCTGTGGGAAAGCGGCCCGTTCGAGCCGAAACTGGTTACCGGCGCCGATGGGACCGCACGCATCGTCGCGCGCGGGGCATCGGACGACAAGGGCCAGGTCATGACCTTCATCGAGGCCATCCGCGCCATCCGCGCCACGACCGGCACCCTGCCGGTGCGCATCTCGCTGCTGATCGAGGGCGAGGAGGAATGCGGCGGCCCCAGCCTTGTTCCCTTCATGGAAACGCATCGCGAGGAACTGCGCGCCGACGTGGGGCTGATCTGCGATACCGCCATGCTGCCCGGCGTGCCCGCCATCACCACAACGCTGCGCGGCATGCTGGGGGAGGAAGTCCACCTGCGCTGCGCAAGCCGTGACCTGCATTCGGGCATATATGGCAATGCCGCGCGCAACCCGGCGGAACTGCTGTGCAGCGTGCTGGCTTCCATCCGTGATGCCAAAACGGGCCGCGTCATGCTGCCCGGCTTCTATGCGGGCGTGGAAGACCCGTCCCCGGCACTCCGTGCGCGGTGGCGCGACATCGCCCCCGACAACGCCGCGTTCCTGGGCGAGGTCGGGCTGTCCACCCCGGCGGGGGAGCAGGGCTACACCGCCATTGAACAGACATGGTGCCGTCCCAGCTTTGAAATCAACGGCATTTCCAGCGGCTATACCGGCGAGGGCTTCAAGACCGTGCTGCCCGGCGAGGCCGTGGCCAAGGTTTCGTTCCGGCTGGTGGCGGGACAGGACCCGGTGCGCATCCGCCAGGCTTTCTGCGCCCATGTCCGCGCCATGCTGCCTGATGACTGCACGGTAACATTTACGCCGTGTGGCGGATCCGTGGCCTGCACGGTGCCCGATGACGCATTTGGCCTGCAACCGGCCCTGCGCGCGCTGAGCGCGGAATGGGAGACGCCCGCCGTAACCATTGGCTGTG
>NZ_BANF01000027.1 GCF_000964425.1 Komagataeibacter intermedius TF2
ATACGTGCCAGACAGCAATGTGCCGTGATCCGCGCCGTCAATGGAGACACGCAAAAGGCCCTCATAGGTCGAATCCTGCCCGATATTGACCTTGTCGGCAGTCTGGTTCGGGCCGCCGCCCTGCTGGACTGGGGTGAAGCCAAGGGCTGCCTGCAATCCGGTAAATAGGGACTGCCATGATGCTCCATCTTCGCCCGGAACGGTAGTATTGTTGTCCGATGTGGATACCCAGAATGTCCCTACAGATGATCCTGAAACAATGGCACCTGCCGGATACCCGCCGATCCCAGATGCAAAATCTGCGTCGTATGCCCCTAGATACCCGGCTTGGAGAGGCTGGATCGCAGAAGATAGAAGGTAGAGAAGCCCGTTCATATCCTGCCCTCGCGGTGGTTCGCCGCCAGCTTCGCGGGCAATAAACGTTTCTGGGGGGAAGGCCAGAGCGATGGATGCCGTGCCGTCACCCGCCGTTGCCTGGGTGGCAGGAATTGTCGTGATATCAGTTGAGGACGCAGACGCCCCGATCAGGGTGCCAAATTTGTTGAGACTATCGGTGCTTTTCATGACGAACCCTTGATCGAATAGGAGACACTGACACCGGCAGGCCGTGGGAGCACACCGCTGTTCTGGATGATACTGACCTGCACATCAGTCGGAACGAAGTCGAACACGTATGTCATCGTCATGTCGCCGTTGTCCTTCACGTAGACATCCCCCTGCCCTGAAAACAGGGTCATTGCGACGGCGTTTAGGGACGTGACGGAGCAGTCCGATATATTGGCGAGGGCCTTGGCATAAATCAGTTGCCTGAAGCCGCTATCTGACAGCCGATAGTTGGTGGTTGCGGCCTTGCCTGAATACCACGGGGCCTGATTGAACCCGACTTCCGTAAGGTCGTTAGCCTCTCTCCACCCGAGGTAGTCTGTCGATGATATGGTCAGAACACGGGAAACGCCCACGATGCGCCCCCATACATCCAGACCATACCCCTGCGCTGTCTGCACATTCCAGACCAGATTATACCATCGGTCTATCAAACTGCCCGGATCGATACACTGGTTCCACGCATCAATAATCGTGCAGAGCGCCGGGCTGTTCGCGTATTGCGACAGTATTGTCTGTTGGATGTTTTCCATCAGGAAATCGTCACGGTTATGTCTGACGCATCGAGCGTGGGAATCTGGTCGATATCAAGGGCCGCGGTAAACCCGGTCGGGTTAGCCGATGTGCCAACCGTTATTTCCACAATCTTGGCCCATGTGCCCAGCGCGGCGATGGCTGAGTAGTAGGTGCTGGCATAGACGGTTCCACCAATGATCGTTCCATCTCCACCATCTGCGGTGAAAGCGGAGACGATGGCGGCCTGTATTTCGGTCGCTGCCGTTGACGGGACGCTGGCACCGCTTTTGATCGTCACGACAAAATACAGGGCGGTATCGGTTGCCCGCGTAAATGACACGCTATAGGTCGGCGGCGTCTGATATGCGCTGTTAGGGTCTGTCACCGTTACCGTGGTTGTGCCGGTATAGCCGCAGCCCGGTGGTTTTTTGGTCAGGATCGCTAGCGCAACAGCTTCATCCGTTCCGCCATTGACGCACACGTACAGGCTATTCGCGGCAAGGCTAACGCCGCCGGTTGTAACGGCGGCTGATGTGCTGTTATCCGCGACGTAGCTGGCCGTCACACCATCAACCGCGCTTACCGCCCCCGCTATAGCATCAAGCGTCCCTACGCTGTTTGATGCTACAGAGGCGGCGCGCCTCGCCTCGAACGCAGCACGCCCCTCTTCCGCAGATCCGGTTGACCCGGCGGCAGGGTTGGTGACGGATGTAAGGCCGGTCACAGCCTGATAGACGCTAATGCTGTTGGCCGCACAGTCAATCGCGCCAAGGGTAGTGCAGGAAAATGTTCCTGTTCCAGCGCCGGTGGCTGCGATGGTTATGGCTCCATCTGCCGCATAGTAGTAGCCGCTGGCATCCTGAACCAGAGTCCCCTCAGGTATGACCGTGCCGGATGCGCCGGTGCATACGACCGTCACAACCGTTGCGGTCGCTCCCTTCCGGGTCATGAAATAGATGTTGCCGATAGCATCCTGAAGGCGACCGAATGCGCGATCCGGGTCAACACCGTTCAGGACGTTGAGGATCTGCGCATAGGCATCCCCTAATGCCGCCGTGAAGGAGGTGGCAAGCTGCCCCTGTGGCGTGGACAGCGCCGTGTTCATGTTGCCGCCCATGGCGGCATTGAGGTCAGCCAGTGCGCCGGAAAGAATGTCGGTTTCAGCCGGGGCCACAAATCCCGCATCCGTGAAGGACGGCGCAGGAACGGACGTGGTTCCGGTATCAGAGGTTGACATTGCCCGTGCTTCCGCTGGTGGTGGTAAAGAGAATTGTTCCGGACATCTGCCGCGATGAAGTCAGGCCGGATACCAGGCATTGCGCGTCGGCAACGCCGGTCACGGTCAGAGCTACCTGCTCAACCTGCTTTTCGAACGCCGCCACGGACTGGCTACGACCAAGGATGTTCTGCCGATATGGCATGCCCTGCGTGGTGTCGTACCAGCATTCCCCCAGAAACACGCGCACGGCGGACGATATGTCCTGCGCGATCGCATACACATCCGACGCCACCGCGATGTTTCCGCTGGCATCGAGCAGCAGATCCCACGTTGAGCGGTCCAGAAGAAGCGTGTTCATGTTTTCTCGGGGGCATAAACGCAAAAAGCCGCCCGGATAAGGGGCGGCTTGCACGCTTCCTGCGCGATCAACTCACGCTCCCTTACCTTCTGCGCCCTCAACGGCACCACACGCCGCCGTTGCAACCAGTTCTGCCGGGCCTGCTCGACATAGGGGCGGATGCCCCGGCGCTTCTTAATCTGTAAAAGCAGCAAGGCAATGTTGGCATTGGCGTCCATGTCTTTAGGATCGCGGCTATGGACACGATCCCACCCCTCACACTCCGCCATCCAGACAAGAAGCTCTTCATCGGGTGGCAGGTGGCCGGTGATGGGGTTTTCTGTCAGCCCTACACCGACGCGGACTCCGGGGATTTGGCGAAAGGGCGCACCTCCATGCGCCAGCGCAGCACGTCAAGGGTTCGGGCGGACCACAGGATCATCCGCTTGGTGGGCTGAACGGCGAAGAACTCGCCATTGTCCGTGACCATCCACGGCTGGTTTGTCGTGCCAGCCGACTGCAAGCCAAGATCGGCCAGCATGGCGTTGACCTTTGCGGCGCCAATACCAAGGCGACGGCCAATCTCACCAACCGGAAGGCGGCACGTTCCTGTGTTCGGGCGGCGCTTGGGGATCAGGTTAGACGGGATGGGAAAGGCTGCGATCTGGCCTGGCACGCGGGTTTCGACCAGCGCCTGCTTTTCGGCAACCTTTTCCTGCACCACGGCAACGGCATGGTCGGAAAGCTCCTGCTGTGCCGGTGTCAGCTTCTCGCGGAGTTCGGCTTTCAGTTCCGCCAGCAGGTCGCTTTTCATCTTGGTGACGACTGACTTCACGATGCCGCCAACTTCACGGGCGGAGAGATGGTTGGGTGCAGGCTGTTCACCACGCGCGAGAGCCTTGCCGAAGAAGTGGTTGAACAGCACGCGAGCACATTCGGTCTGGTATTCGATGACCTTCGCGCGGGTTGCTTCGTTCTTGATCCGGTCGGGGTGGATCGTGGCAAGCCAGAAGTTCAGGAGGTCGAGGGAGAGGAAGGTTGCGGACTGATTCCCACCTTCCGTAGGTATCTCCTTTACGGAGATACCCTTGCTAAGCACCGGGTGCGCCGTAATTTTCTTGTGCTGGGCACCCCAATCAAGCGCCATCCCCTCAACCACCGGCTTCATCGCCACCAGCGTTGTTTCAGGACGGTCGCCCTGAATGGCGATAAGGTTTGAACCGTGGAAGTCGATTGTGGTAAGAGTGGTCATAGTGATGTTCCTTGTAAGGGTCATTTCTGAGGGGCGTTGGGCTGGCTTCCTACGGCGGTGCCCAACGCCTTTTCTGCTTGCTCAAGATGCTGAGCATAAAACTTCAATCCAAAAATAATCTCTGAATTGACGGATCGGCAGTTTGCCTTTGCGTTTGCTTCCAATGCGTCCTTCATGGACTGTGGGACGCGGACATGAATTTGCGGGTCTCTCTGTTTCATGAACTCCCTCTCTGCGCTCTGTAACCACTGTATACATATGGTTAGTATTGCCGTCAATAACCAATGTATCTAATTTGATACCATGACGATTCGACCCCCCATGATCCACTTCCGCCTACCTCCAGACCTAAAGGAATGGGTGGAGGAACAGGCTGCCCGAAACGGCAGGTCTGTGAACGCTGAACTCGTCTGGATGATCGAGTTCATGCGCGACGGCTATCAGAAGGAAATCGCCACGCGCGATGACGAACTGGCCGAGATTAAGAAGATCGCGCTTGAGGCCCTTGAGAGAGCGAAGGATGCGCAGAAGTGCGCTCGGGAAAAATGAGACGTTTATTAATTAAATAAATAACTGTAATTTTCTGAAAATATTTCCATAAAATCGCCACAATCCGTAACTTTTAAAAAATTTATGAAAGATGGATTATGTCAGACGATTTCCGGCAAAAGTTTAAAGCATTTTCAGAGCGCATGGTTACCCTCGCTCCGCGTTGCAGCAATGAAGAAGCTACCAAAATGTTCCTTGTCCTGCCATTTTTGCAGTTCTTGGGATATGACATCATGAATCCGGACGAAGTATGCCCGGAACATCACGCAGATTTTTCAGAAAAATACAAAAATAGAGTTGACTATGCTGTCCTTCGTGAAGGACAGCCGGTAATTGCAATCGAGTGTAAGGCACTAGGTGCGCCATTGAAAGATGACCGAGGACAGTTAAAGTCATATTTTAATGCAGCCCACACAGTAAAAATGGGCGTTATCACTGATGGCCTAGTTTATGAGTTCTATGCAGACTCAGATGAGCCAAATATGATGGACCCGACCGCCTTTCTATCATTTGACCTTCGGGAGATTGCAAAAGGGAAGATTGAGGACTCCGTTGTTGACGGGTTGAAAAGTCTTCAAAAGTCCAACTTCGACCCTGAAAACATCGGGGCAGAAGCCAAACGCAAGCTTGTTTTCCAAAATCTCGTTCAGCAAATCGAGGATCTTGCAGCATCACCTAGTGAGGCGTTTGTGCGCCTTTTGCTACAAAGCATTGGCCTTAAGCATATTCGCGCCAAGGCAGTCGCCGAGTATACGGACCTGACAAAAAGCGCCTTCGCTGAGTTCGTGAACCTTCGCATTCTCCAAAGACTAGACCTCCCAGTAAAGGACAAGGAAGCTGACAAGCCGGTTTTGGTTGTCGATGTCCCGAAGGTGGATCCCGATGCAAAACCCGCAGATGGTATTATCACGACAGAAACCGAGTTGGAAGTTTATGAGTATGCCAAACGGCGGCTCGCGTTCTTGGCGGATAGTGACGAATTATTCGATGCTATAACCAGCATTGAATATAAAGACTACAAAGGAAAGTTTGTAGTATTCTACCGGAAAGAGCGGGCAGGACGTTTGTTCGATTTTTATGAAGATAAGGGTCCAAAATATACGTTTGACTTTGGTGAAGAATTTGGAGGTGAATTTGGATCGGATGAACTATCCGGAATAGATAATCAGCTTCTTAGTGCATTTAAATCTAGATTTGATGCTATGGGCTCAAAAAATAAACGAACAAAAACTTCAGACTGAAATGTTAAATCTATGCCGGGTATGTTGCAGATAATTACGTGGCTTCTATCATTTTACCTTGTAATGAAAGTAATTGAGATTCTTCAGATCGGACTCGCTTCTAATCGCTCTAACCGTTCTGGGCTAATTTTTATCGGCTGCTTATCAATCGCAGCACGCCTGCGCCCAGCAGCAAACGCAACGACGGAAAGTAAGGTAACGGCGGGCGTGAGGCATGCGGCAATCCATGCATGTCGCATCGTGGACTGGTCCTTGCCCACCGCCTGATCGTTGTGAACGGACACTTCCTCAGCCAGCTCCGAAAATGCGTTCAGATAGCCAGCCTCGCTGCGCTCATCTCCCTCCTGAAACATGGCGTCAAACCGGACGGGAGATTGGAACAGGGCGACCGTGCGCGTGGAATACAGGACTCTGGCGCATAGTGTGGCCGTCAGCGTGAAACCGGCGGCGGCTATCGCTGCCTCGGCGCGCCTTTCCGAATGCGTGCCCATGGCGGCGGCAACCGATGCGGATGCAAGTGTTATTGACCAGCCCAGCAGTGAGGTTGCCCGCGACTTGGTTCGGTTGAGGGCCTCTTCCACATATTTGTATTGCGCCTCTGCATGGCGCATACGCTCCCTTAACAGGAACAGGGGGAAATCCTCATCATCTGGCATCACTCTGGCGCTCCTGTCTCTCCCGGCGCGTCTGTGACCGGGTGCGTGTGGCTCTTGCCGGAAATGCCTGCCGCCTTCACGTCCGTCTGGCCTGTAACGGTTCCCTGCGCCGTGATATCGCCGGTTGTGGTTATGGCGCAATTCACCTGCATGCTGGCCGCGTCCACAATGAACTTCCCGGCTGTATGGACATGCACGTCATTATCTACCCAGCCGATATATTCGGTCGGCGCAGCGTTCAGCAGGCCGCCCACATACACGGCGTCTGACACATCATGGTGTCGGTATGACCCTGGAACCGACGCCGCCCGGTTGACCTTGACGTTGGATATGTCTCGGCCCGACACGATGGCATACCCGATATCACCTACCTGCGGGTCACAGATGATGGCCCGGCTGCCGCCCTGCATGCGGATGTAGGGCACATCATAGATCACGCCACGCGGGGTTGGCTTTCCTGTCCCATCAACCTGATGCACCAGCGGCTGCACATCGACAAACCCGACAGGGTTCAGGCCAACGCCATTGACTGCCAGCACCTTGACCGGCAGGTTCGCGCCCATCTGCCCCATTACGCGGCGGATCATGGCGTTGAATGCGTTGAACGTGCAGCCTGCGTCCTCGGGCCTGTTTGTCCCTATGTAAGCGTTATCGGGCAAATACCGTCCCCTTTGCCAGATCTTGGCGTTGCGCCTCGATGTAGGTGGTCCATTCCCCGCCGGGGATTTCAGATTGCAGGTCGTGCTGCACGCGGTAGGCCACCCAGATGCCGTTGGATGGCGGGAAAATGTTGCTGCCGCCCAACTGGTTAAGCTGGCCCAGTTCATTGACCCATGCGGCGGGAGCATATTCGCTTTCCAGCTTCAGGACACTTTGAAAGCCTATGGCGCTGTTGAACAGCGTGCGCAGCGTTACGCCATACTGGGCATAGGCAGGATATCCTATCATGCCCGTTTCAGATGAAATCGTGACCTGTGCGGTCGTGCTGGTCGGGCCGGTTGCGGGCCAGATGCTCAGGACGTTCGTGGCGACGATATAGGTTATCTGTGCCGCCTGTGCGACGGCCTGAATCTGATCGGCGCCAGATCCATTTAGCGTGATGCTGCCGTTCATAACTGCCGTCACGCCATTATTCTGAAATGACAGGCCGACTTTCTCGGCTATCGCTTTCATGATATCGGCCACCGCCACGCTGCCCTTGAAGGACGTTGCAGAAATCGGCATTGCTGCCGGTATGGACATGCTTTGCGCTGTGACCATGAAGGCGGTATTTGGAGCCCCATTGAAATCGGCAAATGCTTCAACTACGCCGCCAGAAAACACAAGCTTCCACACATCGTCGCCAGTATCGCATGCCTCCACCGTGACAGTGTTTGCATTCTGGGCCACCACACCAGCCTGAACCATGGACAGGCGGTTCATGTGGTTGAGATTTACCCCTTCGATGCGAAGGGAACACATCACGCCGCCCTCAAGCCCTGCATTAACGACCTGACACGCCACGCGCAGGTCTGTCAGGGTCAAGGTCGAATCTTCTGTATTCCCTTTAATCAGGAACTTCACGCGCAGGCGCTTGCGTGTAAAGCTGCTGTCAGACATTTTGGCCCTCCTGATAATACAGACACCACCGATCGTTCAGGCCGCTATAATACGGGTCTTCAGTGCCTTGGCTGTCTATAAAGACCAGATCGCCGGGAAAGCCGTAATATGCCTTGCGGATGATCCATGTCCGGTCCTGACATAGCACGCCCGCCATGATCAGGGTACCATCCAGATAGATATCCATGAACAGTCCGGTATCAAGCTGGTATATGTTCAGCTTGGCCGTGTGGCTGGACAGCGGCACGGTCAGGGTCTGGCTTGCCACCGCGCTGACGGGAATTGTAACGGCATCGGTCATGATGTGGTGGTCCCGCTGGCGTAGGTGTCCGTCTGTGCAGATGTCAGGTCTTGTGACTGCACGTTTCCGCTGTTTGTCTGGCTGGCGCCGGATGGCTGCGCTGATTGGGAGACGGAAACGGACTTGCTGTGCTGCAACCGGACTTCCTCAAGCATGATTTCCGCCCAGACCATGGTTACGCCGCGATGCGTCTCGCGCCTGATTGCATAGCCGATCACGTTCATGTCCGAATATGTGGCCTCTGGCGTAACCACAAGATATGTGTTCAGATCCGCCACAAGGGATTCAAGCGCCGTCAGGAACTGTTTGCGCACGGTCACGCCCTGCGTTGCGCCGGTTATGCCCGCCACCGACAGCAGGCTGCTGATGGCGCTGACGTTGCCGTAACTCATAGCCGATCCATCGCACAGCACTTCAAGCATAACCTGCCGGGGCAGCTTGACCTTGTTGTAGGACATGAACCCGCCATTCTCCTGCGGGGCGTCTGACTTGCGGTACTGTGACCGGATATCAATCGCCCGCACCCGCGCCGCCGTCAGCACTGGCTGGCTGTATGTGTTGAACAGACCCCACTGCGTGGCGGCATTGCTGACCAGGTAGCTTTGTAAAAAGGTGTCCAGCTCGACGGAAGCCACTGCCTCAGCGTCCGATATGACCGTTGACCACAGTTTAGGAACGCCCGTGCCCGTCCCGACATTCGCCGTTACGGGCTGGGCTACCAGCGTCATGACCATTGTAGGTTTCCTATGCCGGGAATGCGCTGTTTGCCTGCCGGGCAAGATTGCGGTTTCCGTCCATGACGGCCTGTTTTATCGGCGCAGGATCGGCCCCATTCACGGTGATGTTGTAGTTCCCCGTGATGTGGGAATTATTATTCACCGTGCTGTTTGATGTGGAGTTGTTCTGCGCCGACTGCATGCTCTGGTTGGTGGCATCAATCAGGTTCTGAACGTGATTGGTTGTTGAATGATTATTGTTGGTCGTACTGTTTGACGCAACAACCGGCGGATCTTCCCGTTTGGCAAGCAGTCCTTTCGCGATCAGGTTGCTATACTCTGTTCCCGCCGTGCCATTGGCATCGCGCCCCACATGCCCCGTCTGAAGCCATTTAAGCGCGCCACCCATGCCTTGATTATGGGCGTAGCCAAGAACCTGCAACCGTTGCTCTGGCGACATGTGCCAGTACTTATCGCTATGACGCGATAGATACCGGTCATTTATGGCGCTATAGGCTTCGAAATACCGTTCCTGCATCTGCGGATCGCTTAGGAACTGCTGTCGCGTAGGGGCCTTTTCTCCCAGATATCTTGATGCATCCAATATGGCCCCGGCACCCATCTGATACCGACCGGCATATTTATTTCCTGCGCCGCCCATCTGTCCGTACGCGGCATGCTCGATGCTAGCCACAGATTGCGCATACGTCTGGTACTGGCCCTCATCTATACCAATCTGACTCAGTATGGATCGAGGCTGATACGGCACGCTGGCAGGCGCAAATCGCTTGCGCTCATTCGCATTCAAGGTGGTATCATTTTTGGAAATCGCTGGCTCCGCGCCGTTCCACAGCAGATCCCCAACTGCGACCGCATCCGCAGCCAGATTGAGCGTGCTTAGCCCGCGCCCGACTATCCGCGCCGTTGTTTTCATGGTGGACGGCTTCGTTACTTCCTCCGCGACCGCCTCGGCTTCTCTGGTAACGGCACCCGCTTCCTTGGCGACGGAACCTGTTTTTGATACTGATTTTCCGGCCTTCTCAGCCTTTTCTATGCTGCCACTGACCTTGGCAAGCCGTTCCAGATTCATCAACCCCCTGACAAATCCAACGCCACCCAAAATGGTAAGCAGCCCAACCGCTGCGGCACCAAGGGCACTCACGGCTACGGTCCCGGCCATTATCCCCTTAATGAGTCCGGGATTTTCTTTTTCAAGCTTTATGATTTCCTGAAGAACAGCATGGATCGCCGGTGTCGCATCGGTCATGATCGTGCGGGCAAAAGATTCGGACTGCGCCGTAAGCTGTATCCAGTCCATCTGCAATTGTGCCGATGCCTTCAGGTCTGCGTCAGTGGGCGCGGAATCTTTCAAGGCCCTATAGAGCCGGTCAATCTTGTCCGGCCCCTGCTCCAGCATATTGATGAAGCCCTGGGAAAACCCTCGCTGAGAAGCGAGGGCAGAGAACGTCTGCGGGCCAAGATGCTGTGCCGCGCGCGCCAGATCGGGTAGCATCTCGTTCATGTCGCGCAACTGGCCGTTAGCGCCCTGTAGCCGCACGCCCATCTGACCAAATGTCAGACCCAGATTCGTCCGCCCTTCCACAGTCTGGAACTGCGAAACGAGGGACTGCATTGAGCCTGACACGTCCTCTGCCGTGCCGCCGAACGACTGCGCAACCTTCTGCCACGTGCCAAGGGACTGCGCCGACACGCCCAGATTGCGCGACAGGTTGCCAAGCGCCACGTTGGATCGGGTGTTGTCCTGCACAAACGCCTTCAGGCTCTTGCCCGCCGTCAGGACCGCGAAGAACGACAGGGCCTCGCGCGACATGGTGCGTATGGCCTGCGCGCCACCGGTGGCCGCGGCATCAACGCTCTTCCCCATATTCTGGGCAGAAGACTTGACCTTTCCGAACGAAGTGTCGGCCTCTTTCTGCCCCTTCTGCACCCCTTTCGGGTCAAGGCCGAGCGTGACAACAAAGGCGTCGATTACAGTGGCCATTACCCGTTAAACCTTTTCACAATAGCGGCCTCAAGCAAGTCCTCGAAGTCCTCGCTATCATATATGGTCTGTAGTTCATGGAGGGTTGCCAGCCCCTCCATAATCACGGCTGCGTGCCGCTGGTCTAGGTTTCGGACACGGGCACAGGGGCGCTTTCTTCCGTCCCCAGCATCAGGGATATGAGGGAGAACAAGCGGCCTGCGCCCTTGAAAAAATCCACGTGCAGCTTGAACGCCTCGGACTGGAGCCAGCCGATCGTGGGGATTTCCTCAATCTGGGTCTGCGCAATGGACCAGTTCAGGCGCATCGTCGGATTGCCGGGATCGGGCTGCATCTCGATGCACTGCATGAGCCGGTCAATCAGCACGTCCATTCGTTCCGGGTCCATAGCAGCGAAAATGCCGATGCCCGCCGCCGCCACGGCGGCGATGCCGCCGCCCTGAACCACGCCTGGAATATCACCACCAGATGCCGCCGCCGCCTGAAGGCAGTGACGCCCCCAGCGGTCGGCATCCACGGCGGACATGCGGGTGATGATGAACCGCTTGCCTTTGTCCGCACCCTCATGCGGGCACGTGACCGTTACTTCCTTGCGGGCCATATCACACCCCTGCCGCAGTTACGGACTGCCAGCGGATGGCGAATGTCCGGGCTTCCAGCACGCGCCCGGCGGCGGGCAGAACACTGGCCGCACGAAGCACACCATTGACCATGGTATACTTGCGCCCCGTGCTGGTCAGCGTGATTTCGCCGCCGATGCGATAGAGGGTCCGCGCGGTCTGCTGGGCCGCGATGATTGCCTCGAACACCGGAACGCTGGAACTGGCTGCGGACAGGGATACGGTCTGGTCAACCGGGTTCGGCACCCAGCCCGCATTAAGATATCCGTCAATGGACATCTCGGTTTCGGCCATTTCCAGCTCCGGCGCATCCCACGCGCGATCAGCCGCGTAGTTTTCCAGCCGGACGGGGGCGTTCAGCAGCGACGTGACGGTTATCACAAAGATGCTATTGGCCGCCGTGATATCAAGATCAGCCATAATTACTGCACCTCAATGCTGCTCAGGTTGATGGACTGCACGCTCTGGCCATCGGAATACCAGAGTTGCGCGGGTGGGGTGGTGCGGGCCACGCGATAGGACGCGGCAGCGGTGCTGATACCCGGCTTGAAGTAATAGCCATAGTTGACCACGTTATCCGCTGCGGTCGTGACCCCGGCGGCATTGTTGATCTGCTGCTTTTGCAGGGTGGTCAGGTTAACGCCGGTGCGGATCATGCCGAAGGAAATGCCCTGTGTGATGGTATCCTTTACGGCAGCCTCAACCAGCGTATCACCCTCGGTATTGTAGGGGATATTGCCCGTAGTCAGCAGCAGGTTGATCAGGTCGCTGGTCAGGTTGGAATTGAGCCAGATCTGATTGACGAAGCTATCCGCCCACAGGAACTTGCCCGATACCTGACCGGGGCGCATGAAGATGAACTGACTGCCGCCGTTCGCGTACTGCCCGTAGAACGAATAGCCATTCGCAATCAGGGTCGATGCCGTGGTGCCGTCTGTCACATCGGCGGAAATCAGGCCAGAGGCATCCTCGACAAATGCCAGCGTCTGGCGCCCATCGGTTGTATCAAACGACAGGGACGCCATCCATGCCATGGCCAGCGCGCCCGGCAGGACGGATGTGGAATAAATTGCCGTGACGCCGTTAATGGACTGGTCGCCCAGCCACACCCCGAATGCCGTCTGGCTCCCGCTGGTCGTGGCACTGCTGTCGCTATCCACGATGGCCGCGAACACCTGATCGTTCTGTGTCCCGACCCACTGCGCTGCCGCCTCCTTGTCGTCAGCGGACAGTTCGGCGTCAAATGCAAGTCCGTTCCAGCCACCTTCTGCCGCGCGCAGGGTGTCAAGCTGGGTGCCGATATCCGCAACGCTGGCGGGGGTCAGTGTCACAGTCGGGGCCGATGTGTAGCCAGAACCGGCATTGGTGACAGTGAATCCGGTCACGGCACCGCCAGAGACGGACGCGGTAGCCGTTGCCCCTGTTCCGCCACCACCCGACAGCGTCACGGTCGGGGCCGTCGCATAACCGGCACCACCGGTGGAAACTGCGATTGATGCTACAGTTCCGTTCGAGGCGCTCGCAGTGGTGGACGTGGTCGTAACCGTGAGCCCTGTGCCGCTGCCGCTGGTCGTGGTGGCCAGTCCGGTTCCTGCGGGGTCAGTTGCCTGTGCCGTGGTCGCGCCGAGCGTCAGGGCGCTAACAGCCCCATCGGTACCGATGGCCGAAACAGTTGCCGTGCCGCCGGTGAATGTGACGGTATCCCCCTTGGCATATCCGGTGCCAGCGGCATCGATCGCGGCGGCAGAAACGGTGTAAGTGCTGGTTGTGCCGAGGACAGCCGTAGCGGATGCACCCGAACCGGCGGAGTTCATCGCGCCGATATACAACGTTCCGGGCGTCATGACCGCCGTTTCATAGCCGGAGAAATAGACCTCGGCCATTTTATACACAGCGGACGTGGTGCCGAATGCCGTCCCCACATCGCTTGCGGATGTGAACGACTGGACCGAACCGGCGGCCAGTGCAGACGATGCGGACGTGACGAACAGGGCGGACAGTTCATTGAGGCCGGACCCGGCGGCGAGAACGCCGGGCGTGACCTTTACGACCTGAGAAATGGGGATTGACCCAGCCATAAACATTACTCCGTGGGCCGATACGTCGTATCGACCTCGATCAGTGTTACAGGGATTGAAGTGGCGAACTGCTGCGGCATGGTGACGGTCAGGTTGACCTGCATGGACAGATCGACGGACCAGCAGTCCTCGTACTGGCGTTCGCCGGTGATGAAGCCGAGTTGCCGCGTGGTTGATGTGGTCAGGGGGCAAACAGGCACGGACTGGTTGCGGAAATAATCAACCGCCTGCATGTCGCGCCACAGTGCTGTGACAAGCTGCATCTGGTTGCTGGATGCTGGCCCGAACAGACTGATCTGCATCGTGATGCGGACCTGTTCCGTCACCGTCCGGGTGCTGGTCCCGTCATAGGTCCAGCCGTTGGTGGCAATCCGCTCGCGCCCGATGATGGTCATGACCGCGAAAGGATCGCGCGGGGCGGCCTGCCGGTTCTGCTGACCCTGAATGACCCGCATGCCAGATGGCAGGATTTCCAGAAGCCATGCGCGGATGGCCGTGTAAATTTCGCTTTCGGTAGGGCTTATGACGTAGTGATCTGTCGCGTTACTAGAACTTTCGTCCATTCACCATCGCCCCATTCTTCAAGCTGCTGGGTTACGAGCCAGTCCGACCCGTAGAATGTCAGGATATCGCCGCCGATCTGTAGCGGCCTGTTCAGCGCATTCAGCACGCCAAACACGTAGACAGAGCGCATGTCCGCCTGCTGATTGATGTTCTCAATCTGCCTCAGGTCTTCCGAACTGACCGCCTGAACCTCGACTTCGACAGACGCGGTTGAGTAGGTCGGATTGGGTGAGCCATCGGCATTATCCGTGCTGCCGGTGCTGAACCGGATCGGGATGGTGATATGCGGGTTGACGGCCTGACAGACGTTACCGGCGGCGCCGAAGATGTTAAGACTCATCGGGGCCGTCCTTTACTTCATAGGCTGTCGAATTCCGCATTCGATCCGACCAGTTTAGCGGCGTTCCCTCTGGAGCATCCGCGCCATTTTTCAGGTCATGGACGGCCTTGAGGAAATCTTCAGTCGAATAGTCCCCTTTGGGGAACCTGTCTTTCAGCAAGTTCGTCAGGGGCGCGTTGGGTTGGTATGAGCCTTCGTCAATCTGATCAATTATCTGACCGACTATGATGGAGCCGACTCCGGCCAAAGCACGATTGACATCATAATCCGTCGCCTTCAGCGCTTTCCCCAGGCCGTCGCCCCATTGGTCGGAGTGTTTGGCTATCGTATCACGCATGAACGGACGAGGCGGTGCGGTTGGGGTGCCAAACTCATCCCATGCCGCGACTTGGGCCACTGGCGTATGTTTCTCATCATCATACTTCGCGCCCTCTAGATATCCGACCCTCACATGCCCCCCGTCCTTCACCTTCTGCGACAGCTTATTCAGCGCCGCCTTCAGTTTCGAACCGCCATTGAAGTTTACGGCCATGTCTGCCTCTGAACCCGTGGGATGTGGACATACCGCGCCGTGCGCAGCCAGATCGTGGCCTGCCAGAACGCGGCGCCGTATTGCGTTTGCAGGAACCACTGCGCCGAACCGGGTTGCGTGCCCATGTCCGTACCGATCGAGACAGAGCCGCGCGTGGCGTTCGACACACGCCCCACCAGCCCTGCCCCGTTCCCGCCGCTGGTTGTCGGCAGGTTCAGGTATGCGATGTGCGCCACCAGCATATAGAGCAGCATCGTGCGCTGCATGATGTTACGCACAGGGCTGCACTCGGTATTGTCAAGATAAAGCTGCGCCTCCCCGAAATACAGGTCAGCCAGCGCCGCTGGTATCTTCGCCGCAAGGTCGGGATAGCGCGCCGACCATGTGGCATAATCGAACGTCGCTATCGCCATAGTTCCCTCACAGCTTGCTGACGCCGCCCTTTTCGTTGTCCGGGTCCAGCGGTTCCAGGCCCGTGCGGACGCTCTCCTGCTCCTTCGCCTGCCCCTCAGCCTTGGCCGGGGTGGCCTGCGCGAATACGATGCGCTTCTTGATGAACGGGGTGTCAGCATGGCGCTTCGCCCAATCTTCCCACAGGTCGGACGGCACGGAAGTCAGCCCGTAACCGCCGATCACGCGGGAGGAATTGGCGCCGGACAGCACTACCTTATGCTCGCCGGAGCGCAGCACGAGGCCGTTGGGCAGCTTGCAGCCGACCGTGACAGGGTTTGCAATGGTCATGGATCAGATCCCCGTCATGGTTGCCACGCCCAGCGGCATGTAGATGATTGCGCCCCAGGTGCCCTGCGACATCTTCTGTTCCCAGCCCGAAGCCTTCACGACCACGGAATGGGTGCGCAGCTTTTCGGTGAACGCGGCCTCAGCAACCTGCTGCCCCTCGATCTCCTTGGCGATGGCGATCATGGACTGCACGGTCATGCCCGCCGCGTCACCAAACTCGATGGCCTGAACGAAGCGCAGGTTCGGATACTGCTTCTTGAGCTGGTCCCATGCCGACAGGCCGTACATGTTCGGCTTGGTCATGATGCCAGCGCGCGTGGGGGAAAGCCCGATGGTAATTTCGGAATCCGTATCCACGTAACCGGCGGACTGCGAACGAAGCTGATTGATGAGGTTGATCACGTCATCCGTGACTTCCTCGGGCGTCGCCTTGTCCCATGACGTTCCGCCAGCCGTCTTGGCCGATGCCACTTCCGACGCGGGCAGGCGCGGGTCGTTCAGGTATCCGTAATTGCGCAGCCCCTTCACGCCGTAGAAGTAGGACTGGTTCTGAAACTTGTTCAGCTTCAGGGCAGCGGCCTGACGCAGACCGGCCACCCACGAAATGCGGGCAGATCCAGCCATTTCCACTTCGCGCTCACCCCAGCGCGCGAACGCCTGGTAGTGATAGGACTGCCGGTCCGGGAAGTTGGCGTTCAGATCAACGACGCCGTTGTTGTTCCAGTCGCCATAGCTGGCAACGCGGCCCGTGCTTTCGATCATCGGGAAGATCGCGGTCGGCGTGACCCAATCCCCCTTCTTGCTCTCTCCGTTCAGTTCCGCGCCCCGCATGGGGGAGAACACAACGTTGATAAGCTTGGGGTCAACGTAGGTCGCCATGAAAGCCGGGATACCGGCGTTGGCGGTGGTGGACAGGGTCGGGGCGGCATCCATGGCCAGCCGGTCAGACGTAATAACGTCGTCGCTCGGCAGGATGTGCGCGCCCTCGGGCATGACAAAACCGCGCTCGGCAAGGAGCGCGAATTCAGTTTCAAAAGGCATCAGTTGTGATCCCACGTGCTGATGGTGATCGTCTCACCGGCATTCCCGCCGATTGCGACGTAAAATTCGGTCTCAAGGGAGCCGGAAACCGTGCTTCCGGCAGCCGCCGTGCTGATCGTGCCATCCGTGGTGGAGGCAAAGACCTTCTGGCCGCGCGTGGATGCGGTCGTGGACACGGCGAAATAATCGCCCTGCGCCTTGAGGTCGAGCATGTAGCCCTGCGGCATGACCATGGTCGATTCGTCGTAGATATCGGCAATCCACGCACTGCGGTCATTGAACACAAAACCATCGGGCGCGCCGGGCGTCACGGCCTCCTGCGTGATGGTCACGGTCGGGGCGGATGTGTAACCAGAGCCGCCATCGGTCACGGTCACGCCGGTCACGGCACCCCCGTAGATCGTGGCCGTAGCCGTGGCGCCCGTGCCGCCACCACCCGAAATGGTCACGGTGGGAACAGCGGTATAGCCTGAACCACCAGCCGACACCGTGATGGACGCCACTTCGCCGTTGGACGATGTGCCGGGGGTTGCCGTAACATCCAGCGTGAGGCCCGCGCCGCTGCCATTGGTTGTGGTGGCAATTCCCGTTCCTGCCGGGTCCGCAGTCTGCGCCGTTGCGGTCTGGATGGTGACGCCTGTGACCGCTCCGCTACTCACGGTTGAAACCGTGGCCTTGAATCCGGTTGCCTCCACCGTATCGCCGACCGCATAACCGGTGCCGCCCGCATTCACGGCCAGAGCCGAAACGGTATAGGTCGTCTCGGTTCCGAGAGTTGCGGTCGCGGTCGCCCCGCTGCCAACGCTGGTTCCGGGCGGTGTGTTCAGGACGGTCTGACCGTCCCCCTGAATCCACCCGAACGCCGCGATCGTGCAGCCGCCGGTGCCTGCGACAAGCGCTCCTTCACCCGCCAGCACGCTGGCCGACGGGTTGTTGGAGGCATACGTGCCCGGAACGCCGTATGCGGGTTCCTGATAAACCTGATTCTGGAAAGGCATGTGATTATCCCTTGATCTTCACGGCCTTGAGGCCGGGGAACTTGTCCAGCAGCCCAAGCCCGGCCTTGCTGTCTGCCGCGATGGTCGGGCGCTTGGCGCTATCGGCGCGACGCGCATGCTGATCGAACATGGAGCGGTATGCAGTCGCGGGGATGCCGGACAGGTCGTAGCCAAGCTGGCGCAGGGTGAAGCGGTAGACGCCTTCGGCACTGTCCATCGCCACCGCTCCCACGAACGGCTTCACGGCATCCTGCGCGGTGTGCAGATCCCGCATGGCGGCCATCGTTTCCGCCACGGCATCTGACTTCGCCTTGCTGATGGCGGCGTCCATCGCGGCCTTGGCCCCGGCGGATTCACGCTCGCGGTCGCGCCGTTCACGCTCCGCGCGCTCCTCATCGGCGCGACGCGCGCCTTCTGCCTCATCACGACGGTCCTTGCGTTCACGTTCCGCACGGGCCTTGTCGGCCTCGCTCGCACCTGCGGCCTCACGCGCGCGGTCCGCTTCGGTCTGCTCATCGTCCTGTGCGGCCTGCGGTGCGCAAAGGGCGCGGCAGTCTTCAATGTCCTCTTCCGACATCCCGGCCTTGCGCATCTTCTCCGCCATTTCTGCGAAGTCGTCGTCATCGTCCTCGGCCACATCGGCGAGGGATGCGATCACCTTGTCGATTTCATCATCGGACAGGCCAGCCGCGCGCAGCTTTTCGCGCCGCTCTGCCTCGTCGGAATCCTGCGCCGTGTTCAGCGCGCCGCCAGTGGACGCATTTTCGAACAGGGCAAGAACCTGGTCCATGATTTCGTCAGGAACGCGGCCGCCGAGCAGGTTGCGCAGCGTTTCGCACGCGTCATCCTTGCCCATTTCATCGCAATCAAGCGCCTTCCTGGCGGCGTCCATATCGGCATCCTGCGCCAGAAACGGGCGCAGTTTTGCGAACATCGCACGCCGCGAAGCGCGGGGGATATACTTCATATTCGTGCTTTCCATTTGGGAGTCTGCAACAAGAACGTCCGGCCCGGCACGTCCTGTGGGAACGACCGCCACGTGAGAGCCGACAATATCGCGCATCACGCCGTCGTATTTCTGCCCCTCGTATTCACCGGGGGTCATATCAGCTGTGTAGCGATAAGCACTGGACAATTCGCGCTGCTCACCGGTCTTGATCCGGCTGATAGCTTCACCGTCCCATACCACAAGGCTGTTCATCAGATAGGGCGCGTCGAACGCGGCTTCATTCCCTGTTGTGCCCACCACCAGATCGCGGCGCGGATTTGCAGCCGTGACGTGAAAGTGTTCCTCAAGAACAGGGAGGCCATTAAAGCTCGGCGCGGCCTTTTTCAGTTCGTCAGGATCGCGGAGCATCTGGTATATTCGTTCAGGATCAAGGCCCAGCTTCTGCCCTTCCGGGATTTCCCTTCCCATATACGGGCAGATGTTCGCCTTGCTGATCGGTGTCTTGGCGACGCGAAGCCGCCCTTCCACGTCAGTCGTGCGGACGGTCCCCATGCGGTCATAGGCGAGGATGTTGGTCATTTATCGTTGAACCCTCGAAGGATTACCCGGCTTGAGCATCTGCAATTCGGCAGTTGCCCCGGCCATATGCGTTCACCGTCAATCAGCGCACCTTCGCGCACATCGAAACGCAGGCGCTTGCGCCCAGCCTCGACATGGCTTTCGCGCGGATGTTTTCCGCCTGCCGAGTGAACCCATTCCGACTCAAACAGCCCGGTCTCAATCTGGCGCTGCTTGTTGATGGCGCTTGTCACCTTGGCGTTCTGGTCGCGTGCGATGTTCGCGGCCCGGCGGCGAGTGATGCCGAAACGCTGTTGCAGGCCGTCTGTCAGTTCCCCCAGATCGCCGCCATGAGCCACAGCACGCATCACCATCTGGTTGACTTCGCTCAGGTGATGGTCACCGATGCTCTTGATCAGCAATACGTTTTCATTGACGCATGCCTTCATCGCATCGGTCACGCCCTCTGTTGGGCGGAACTGGATCGTGAACCCTGCGGCCCGGTCCAGTTCCCGCTTGTAGGTCCGATCGATACTGGCCGTGGCCTTGTCCACGAACCGTGGTGCCAGACTTTCGGCAAGCTCATCGAACCGCGACCGCCAACGTTCAGTCAGCTTGTCCATCAGGCTCTGCAATTCTGCCGCCGGGCTTGCGTCCTGCGTTATGCGGTCCTCGACCTTTCGATACCTGGTGCGCAACTGCGATCTGATGGCGCGCTCCATCTCGTCTATCAGCGCGATAAGGTCGCGCTCATAGGCTTTCCCCACACCGGCATTGGGCCGGATGGGCTTCAATGTTTTCGGCTTGGGGGGCATCAGATACCGTCATTATCCGTATGGGCGGCTGGATTATTGAACAGGTGAATCCCCCCGTTTTCAGGGTCTTTCCCTTCCTGTTCGGCCAGAGGTTCATATCCGGGGCCACCAAGATCGGCCCCGTCAAACAACCCGTCTTCGTCCGTGCGCAGGGAAGAGCGCACCTCGTCGTTATTGACCGCGCCCATTTCCTCATAGACGGCACGCGTGTCGGCGCGCGTCTTTGCGATCGCGGCTTTCGCGGCTTCATCCAACTGCCACAGGGGGATGAACCTGAAATCGATATCCTTATCGATCTCGCCCCATATGTTCAGCATGGCCGCGTGCATGACATGCGTGAGGCCGGGTCGGAAAAACGCCTCCTGATAGGCCGCCACACGGTCATACCAAACGCGAATTTCACCTTCTGCCGATGCGTTCAAGCCTGACGGGGATATGCCCGAGAACTTGACAAGCGGCATCTGCGCGACCACGCAAATCTGCTCGAGCGCCTGATTTTGGAGTTTGTCCAGACCGGCCAACTGCGCAGACAAAATCTGGAGTTCTTCGCTATCCTTGTCGGACAGGAACACGCCACGGTTATCGCGGAACTTGATGAAATTCTGGACCCGATCGATCAGGCCGCCGATGCCCGCATTTTCGTATACGGCCACCATGTCAGTCTTGAGACTGACAATCGAACAGCCGTTGATTAGGTCGCTCACGGACTGACGTGTGCGCACCCAATTATCGACGTAGGGCTTGGCAAGCTGGATCAGGGGCACGCCGCCAAAATTATAGGTGGGTGCCAGTATCTGGCTTGGCTCACGCGACACGAACCGCAACAGGCGCGTGTGATGGACAGTCGCCCCCATCACCCACCATTTTGTGGGACGGTAGAAATCGAGGCGCAGCGGGTTTTCTGAATTGTATTCGTTCGGGCTGGTCCAGATCGGCTCTATAGGAACAATTTCCTTTAGGCTGCCCTTGGGGAATGTCTCCGGCGTGAGAAGGAGCGGCGTCGCCAGATCGTCGGACAGGCGCGGCAATCCCGTGTTGAGGAACAGTTGCCCGATGCCAAAAGCACCATCCAGATCCGACAATGTCTTGAAGCGTTCACGAACTTTGAGCCGGACAAACTCCGCTTTCAGCTGCTTGATGCGCTCTTTCTTCGCCTCGTCGCTCGGGCCGTGGAACTCGATCCATTCGCGCGTGGCCTCCTCAGACAGGGTGCCGACAATATGCCGGTATTCAACGCGCTCGGACCACATCTCCGCCAGTCGCGGATAGCCAAGAAACACCACGCCATCGGCAATGGCGTTGTTGATCGACTGGGCAACTCCGGGACCATACGCGCTGTCCATCGCCAGAACCTGACCGTCAGGGATGACGCCGGGTATTGGCTGATAGGGTTTTGCGATTTCCAGAGACGCGACGGGCTTGCGGTCTACCTCACGCCAGTCCGTGTCCCGCATGACCATAGGATTGCGATGGGCGCGCGCAAGCACAGGCTCAACCCGCGCAGGCACGGGAGCCGCTTCTTTCTTGCGCCTGAAGAACATTTGTTGCCTAAATCTGGTCGTTGTCTGCTGAACTGAAAACCGGAACGGTGCGCCTGTTCTGGATTACCCCATCAAGCGCATAGCGCAGGGCGTCTATCCAGTGGTTCCACGCATCGGCAATGACAGGAAGGACTTCCTCAGTCCTCTTGTCCACCTTGTATGAATACTTCCTGAACTCTTCTGCCACCCGCTTGCATCGAGGATGAACAATAATGCGCTTGAATGACTTCAGGCGCGCCACCCCGTCCTCGACACTTCCGGGCCATTTCTTCGCCGCACTGATGCGAAACCCAAACCTGTTGGCAAGAAAACTGATCGTTTCCGGCCTCGCGCCATCCGCCTTCCACGGCCAATCGAGCGCGCCAGGTATCTGGCTCAGGACCGCGGGAGTATCGTCCAGTTCTATCCCGACGCCACCCGCCTCATGATCCACGTAAAGGCACCCATCCGACACAAAGCAACGCACCGCCGCCGTAGGGTCTTTCGCAAAACCCCAGTCAACGCCGTAGTAAAACCGCATGTCATCCGGGGTTTTGAAGTCCTCAACCGACACCCGGTTCCTGAATATGATTGCATCCGTGATGCTGACGTAATCGCCTTCCCAGATGTGCCCATATTCGTCCGGTCGCGCCCTCTGGTCCTCGATGCGTTCCGTGGGGAGGGTGCCAGAGCGAAACCACGGGTTATCCGACCAGTTCGCCCGAACAGAGATCAGGTCAGGCCGATCAGATCCCGAACCACGAAAGAAGTCATCTATTGGGTCATCCGGGCTGGCCGGGTTCCAACTGGCCCATATTTCCGAACCTGCCTTTCGCATGGTCGGACGCAGCATGCGCCACGAATAGGCACTGATCGACTGCGCTTCCTCAATCCATGCCCGGTCAAAACCCTCAAGGGACTTTATGCTATCCGCAGTATGGTTCTGCATGCCCTGAAAGATAATCAGGCCGCCACCGGGCGTTTTTATCAACTGGTCCTGCACATCAAACAGGCTGTTCAGATTGAACTTGCTGATCTTGTCCACGATCAACTGCTTTGATGATCGTTCGATGGATTTTTGCACCTCACGGATACACACCGTTCGGTGCCCCGGAATGCGCAAATGCTCCTCGACAATGCATTCGCCAAAGAAGTGCGATTTGCCAGATCCACGACCGCCGTATGCGCCCTTATACCGACGCGGCGCAAGTAGTGGTTCGAACACGCGCGCCGTTGGTATGTCGAGAGATTTCATCGTCAGTCTTTAGGGGCATCCACTATTACGCGCCTGATTTCGCTAACCTGCATGGGGCCGCCGTCCGGCCCTGTATGCTCCTGTGTCACCTTATCGCCGTATACCTTGGGGGCGCGCTTTGACATCACCCATTTCAGGGTATCGACATGCAGGCGCTTGGCGGCGGCATCCTCGGCATTTGCTGCACGTGCAACGTCAACAATTTCATCCTCGAAAGCCTCAGCAGCTCGCGCGCGTGCGTGCGCGTACCTGGCGCGGAAATCCTCATGCGCGTCGTTGTCAAGCCATTCAAATACCGTTCTTCGGCCCGGCATATGATCGTCTAGACATATCGCGCGAAGGCTTTCCCCATCCATGATTCTCGCGCAAATTTCGTCCGCAACAGCAGTTGAGAAACCAGACGGCCTGCCCGCCTTCATCTTCTCGTCCACATCACCCTCGAACAAAAAAAGGCCACCAACCGGCGGCCATTGAACGCAATTAATCGAATGTAACGACACAACATCACATTCTTTCGAAAAGTACAAGTGTTATTTTTCAGCCATTTCCTTTGACAGCCAGCACTCACCCTTTGCGCCCGTTTCTGACTGATTTTTCACCCACCGGTCATACGCCTTGAACGCGCCGGGAAGCTGGGACAGGACCATCGCACATGCCGCCGATGACCGCGTGATGCCGGTGGTGAGGCCCAGCGACGGAAAAACAATCTCCGCGATCTGCCCGAACGGCTTTTCATCAACCAGCATCAATTCGAACAACTGATGTGCCTGCCGCCCAAGATGTGACCTGACAAACGCCACCTCGCGCCACGAAACCGCGCGCAGCATCTGCCATGACACCTCGTCGTGCTTCACGGTCGTATTCATCACGTGGTTTTCGTCATATTCCACGTAATCGTTCTTGCCGAGATTGTAAGCCCGCAACCATCGTTCGGCAGCGTCCGCCGCATCCTGTTCGATATACTCGCTGTTCAACAGTGTCTTGACTGCTGAGCGCACACGCGGAGCGCCGTGCTGCAATGTCCATTCCGACCGGCGCTGGCGCTCGGGCGTGACGACTGCGTTCAAGGTTCGCTGGACTTCTTTGGTAATCATTGCAGGCATTAATATTCCACTCAGTCTATGTAACGATAAACATTAACCCCGAAGGCTCATTTGGAATGCTGCCGTCCTATTTGCTTTTCCCGGCCCAAAGACCGCCTTAACATTTATACCATCCTTCTCCGCCACTTCCTTCACAAACTGCTCTTGACCTAAGCAATCCCTGAAAGATTGGTATAATGCAAGAGACCGACCTGTATCGTCAAAATCGTTCGAAACAATAATATATTTGTGCATCGTCTTTTCGCAATCATTCCTTTCTTCTGGAATGACGTATTCACCTCTACAGTTAAACCGACCCATATTTAGAGGGGGATTCCAGCCGCTACCCTCCCCTTCCCGGTAAATATGGAATGAATTATGCCCTTTTCTGGCATTTGCCCTGTTTGCATAATTCCATTTCTTACCCATCAGAACTCAATCTCCTTATCTTCACCGGACCGCAGGGGTGCAAAAACATTGATCTCGGTCACATAGATCCCGACTGATTCAAGCCTGCGCGCTATCTCCATGGGAGATAGATCGTCACTGGTGAAATGCAGGTTGCCCTGCTGTGTTATGGTTCTCACGGTTCCGTTCACTTCTCCAACCTCCTCATAGCCGCCCTCGCATTCTTCACTGCCCTGCGGTCACCCGGCGTTCCTGCCGAGAAATAGATTGCGCCGTTACTGTGGGTCCATTTCAGGTGTCCGCCGCGTGTGACGGAAACGGACCAGCCACGCGCCTGCATTTCCTGCTGGAAGCGGCGTTGCGCGCGGGGGATCATGCCGCCACATCCTTCGCCACATCCGGGAGAAAGCCAACAACCGGACGTCCGCTCCATCCATGCTCAAACACAAACCATGCATAGGCAATCGCGCCGCCCTTGGGCGACACATCAGAGCCGCCCGGCGGCATTGACATGCGACGCGATGAAACCCACACGCGAGCAAGCGGAACCGTGGCGAACCAATCGCGGCGGCCAATCCCCTCCAGAAACGCCAGACGCAACAGCACGCAAACGCGATCCGCTGTATGTGCGAGTGCGCAGTCAATGAACTCCCGCGCTTCACCATAGGGCGGATTGCTGATGATACTATTAGGGCCAACTGCCAGTATGGTACTACGGAAATCACCAACCATATCAACCGGCCACATGCCACGATCGCAAACGTCCGCGCTCACGGTAGAAACGCCTTGATCCTCCATCTGGCGGGGAATGTTTCCGCCACCACAGCACGGGTCCATCACGGGACCAATGAACTGACGTTCGACCGACAGGAGCGCGTCAACTGCCCATGCAGGCTCTACATACCAATCGTTGGTGTTTCGTTCGTATCCTGACGCCCTCATTGCTCACACCACCAGACCATCACCCAGCAAACAGCCGATACCGGTAGGATCACGAGCAGGAACAGGGTCCAGATCAGGGATGTTACCAGGGCATCAGTCATTGCTCGTGAATCTCCCGCTTTCGTCGCGCGGGCGCTCGTATTTGGCAAGGCGCACCTCAAGCTTATCCGCCCGTTCATCGCTAGTGACCCACGCAAAAAAGTAATGCTCAAGGTCATCAAGAATGCGGAAATGAGAGGTGCGCAACTCTCCAACTTCCCGCTTCAGCCTCTCAATCTCCGCCCAAGGCCAGACGTGGCGTTTCAGGAAGCGGATCATTCGATCACCCCGCCTACAATGAAGCCGCAGACCCCAAAGCAAATTGCCGATACAAGATCGGCCGCAGCCGATGCGGGCGGCACGAACATCAACGCGCCCTGCACAGCGCAAATTGCACAGCAACTGCATATCGTGAACGCCTTCCGGCTCATAGCGCTACCTGCTTCATCTTCCCGCATTTCGTGCAGCGCTGGATGTATTTTGTCCCGATCGGTAGATCGTCCGGATTATCGAACATCCACACGGATTTCACCTCAATCCACTCATGCCGACACTTCCGCGACCAACCGAAAAGGATCAGGGCTGTGGCGGAGAGGATTACCGCGGCTACGATCATCCCTCGCCTCCCAACTCGGCCGCACGTTCCTGCAGCACATACGCATCCCAATGCAGGCTGTCCGGCGAATAATCTGGATCATCGCATGTCATTCCGTGACGTGCCGCGAGTGCTGGCATATCAATCCAGCACAGGCATTCATCATCCGCTACCGGACTGCGCGGGTCGGAACAGTTCAGCGGCAGTTCATGGATCTGCATACCAAAGGCTGCAGCCAGTTCGCCGCATGTGCTTGCCCGCTGCTGTGAACCGTCGGCCCGGACGATGTCGCAATCAACGCACATCGGTCAAATCCCCTCCAACTGAGCCAGTTTCTGAAAGCCCGTCACGCCTTCATCCGTCAGTTCGATGAACTGGCAGTTGTAACGCGAGCACCATTTTACGATTTCTCGGATGACCTCGTTGGCATCGCATCCGATAGCGCTGTGTATACCGACGCCTTGAAGCTCCCCCTCTACGGTTCGGAAACGATACGGTATGTCATAATACCCCATATTCGCCCGCACAGCGCCTTTCCCGTCACCCACGGTCAATCTCCCTCGGAACCGATCACACCGCACTCAGCGCCAATCCTCGACGCTCTCAGGGGTATGTCAGCCAGAACAGCGCGTCCGACTTCCCCGATATCGTATCCGGCCCGCATCTGGCAGATGGTTGCGGCTACGTCCCAGTTCTTCGCTGGGGCAAGGTTGGCCACGTAGTCCGCGCCGCAGCGGGTGGGCCAGATTTCGTCGGGTTTATCCATGCCGGATAATACCACCCTTGCGCGATGATTGGTACTGTTTTCGTGTTGGTTTTTAGCCATTTTCTCAGTCACCATGCCGCGCTGTCCTCGCCCTCGACCACATCGCGGAACCACGTTGTCGGGCCGTTGAACAGCATCGGCACCGTCCCGCAATCTCCCTGCCGATTTTTGGCGATGATGATCTCCGCCTTCCCTTCGGAAGACCGGATGCGCTCATGCCAGGCATCAACCCGCTGGCTGAAGGCATCCATGCTTTCGGCAGCCTTCTTGGTCGGTTCGGGGTCGCGCTGGGCGTAGTAGTGATCCCGGTAGAGCAGGAATATCCCGCTGGCGTCCTGTTCCAGATTCCCACTGTCTCGCAGGTCAGCCATAGTCGGATGTTTGTCGTCGCGCCCTTCCACGCCACGGTTAAGCTGCTGCAGGCCGAGGACCGGAACATTCAGGCTTTTGGCCAGTGCCAGAAGGTCGCTGCTGATCTCGCTGACCTCGGCATACTTCCCCTGCTTCCTGGTCGTGGGCGTGCCGCGCATCAGGCCGACATAATCCACCACGATCATCCCCAGCCCTGCTTTTGATCGTGCCATGCGTCGTGCCCGGCCATAGAGCTGCGCCACACTGATGGCCGGACGATCATCCACCACAACCGGAACCTGTTCGGCTGCCTTGCGGGCCATGAATATCCTGTCCCACTCCCGCTGGTTGAGGGGAACGCGCGGACCTTCTGATCCATCAGGATTACGCAGTCCCGGCTTCGTGCCGGTCAGCACCCATCGCAACGGCAGCCGCGAATGGGCCGAGATGATCCGGGCAGATATCGACTTGGCATCCATTTCGCCGGACCAGTAGAGGATCGGCTTCCGGGAAATCTTGGCTGCGCGAACGGCGATCCCCACACCCATGCCCGTTTTCCCCATGGATGGGCGCCCGGCCAGGAGGTAGAAACACCCCGGCGCAAGCCCGCTGGTTTCCTCATCCAGCTTCTGAAATCCGGTGCGCATGCCGATAATACCATCCCCGCGCGCCGCTGCTGCGGATGCTTCCTCCATGGCCTGATCCATTGCGGAAGTGAGGCTGGTTAGTCGCTGGTCGCCACGATCTTTCCCGAGCGTGAGGAGCGCCTGCTCAAGGTCATCAATGATCTCCTCGGGCGCTGAACCCTCAGCGGACATCGCACGGGATTTGGCCATGGCCCCAATGTCAAGCAACTCGCGGCGTAGCCACGCATCGCGGATAGCATGCCCGAAATCCCGGCACGCCATCCATCCCGGTTGGGACATGAGGATCTGCGTGAGATACGAGAAGCCGCCTACCGCATCCAGTTCGATTGCATTCTCGACGCGGGCTTTCAGCGTGACCGGCGTAGCCTCCACGCCAGATTGGATAACCTTCTCGATCTCGCCGTACAGCCACCCGTTCACCGAATTGGCAAAATGGCGCTTTTCGAGGAAATCACAGACCAGTTCATACCCGCGATTGTTCATCAGGATGCCCCCGAGAACACCCATCTCAGCCTGAATGTTCACCGGTGCGTCTGGCATAATCTCGGCATTGGGCGGGAAGATGATGCCGTTCACGCTTCCATCTCCTCAATTTCGATCAGACCCCGCATCGCGTTCAGGGTCGCCACAGCTTCCTCATGCAAACTTTCCGGGTATCCGCCTGTCCGGATGACCTCGTGGAAAGCCTCGAGCATCTTCTGGCGTGCTTCCCGGAAATGGCGCTCGGCGTACATCGGGGCGAGGTAAAGGCTGATGGACGGCGGAAAGGGGATGATTTCGGCGCTCATGCGACAGAACTCCATTCCTGCTGGAACGCGGTCCAGGACTTCGGCCGGCGCTTATGGCGCATCTCGACCTTGGTATATTCGAGGTAGGCTGCTTCCATCCGGGCAGCCGCACGGGTCGGCGTAGCCTCGGCCATCTCAGCCACGGCATTGCGGAAATAGCGCAGGGTCTTGGGAGGACCCTGATCGCGCCGCCGTTCCATCACGGCATTGACGGCCATCAGGACAATCTCGGATGCCGACTGCACGGAGTGCCCCTTGGCGGTCACGTCTGCCAGCCACTGACGAACTTCACCACCATCGGCTGCGCTAGGCATGAGGCGCGCCAGATCGTATCCGGCTGCGTCCTGAACCTGTTTGACCAGGGGTCGCCACGCCGTGTCGATCGTCGGTTCCGGCGCGCTTGCTGCGGGCTCTGGTTCCTGATGGTTCCTTTGATGGTTCCTGATGGTTTGTCGGTCATGGTGACCGGTTACGTTGTCACCATGACCGGTTACGTGGTCAATTTGACCGGTTACGTGGTCAATTTGACCGGTTACGTTTTCCTGTAGTCGGTCATCATGACCGGTTACATGTCGATTTTGACCGGTTACGTGGTCAATTTGACCGGTTAGATCGGCCGTCTCAACGGTCATTTCAAAGCCAGATGGCACCTTGAGCAGGTAGCATTTTGCCCTGAAGGAAAAGCCGACATGCTCGATCAGTGAGGCCTTTTCCAGTTCACAAAGAGCGCGCCGAGCGGTGCGGTCGCTAAGTCCACTTTCGCGGCAGATTGTCTCGAGGGCAGGCCATGCTTTGAATTGTGCATTTGCCCTGTTGGCCAGCACAATCAGAACCAGCTTTGGCGACGGCGCCAGTCCTTCCTGCATAATCGCCCAGTTGATAGCCTTTATGCTCATGACATCACCTCGCCTCGTAAAGAGGGGTCAGTGAAAGCGCGACATGCCTGCCCAATTCTGTCAGGCGGAAATATACGTTCGTATCTTCCCAACATGGGGCTTTTCCCGGATGCATAAGGCCCCTATCAACAAGCCCCAACATCGTCTTGTCTTTCGATGACGTGAAGTAATGATCGCGATAACCAGCTTTCCACGGCTCATATTCATTCAGGCCAAACGCGTGTAGCAAGCACCTCATTTCCTCTTTGGAAAGGGTGTCGGCGATAGGGTCACGATGCGGTAATACCTGGTCCTTCTCGCGCCACCGACGAGCATGGATTTCGATGATCCTTCCGCGCTCGCAATCCATTCCACGCCAGCACATCATCCGGGCCCGTCCGGCAGTATGGGCGAAGTAAATTCCCTCGCCGTCATAGCCTTCGACTGTGACACGCCACGCTTTCCGCAGGCGGGTGGGGAGATTTGTTGTCGTGCTCATGCCGCCACCTCAGTAATCGTAACAACAGTCCGCTGTTCACACAGGCGGCATTTCACGGATCGGACCTCAAGGGTCATGTGCTTGGGAGCGTCATCCACGACGAAGCCCAGACCGCGCCTGTTCTTCACGCGCTGCCGTGCGCCCGGCGTGCGGACGTTCAGGAGGCACGGCGTCGTCAGGGCATCCACCAGGAACTTCGCGCCGCCATACAGGCCGTCTGTGTCCGGCGTGCCGGTCGAATAGCGCTCGATCAGCACATGCGCCCGCTGGAACGGCTCAGAGGGACGCAGATGAAGCGCCGCGTCCGCGACCGCCCGCGCCATCTTTCGACGCATTCCAGTAAGCGCAAAACGGCTCTGGCCGATGCTGTGGTTGAGCAACGGAAAGGGTTTAGGGAGAGTGAAGGTGATCATGCCGCCATCCCCCGTGCCGGGAACGGACACGCGCGATCGCCCGGACCCAGATCCTCGTAACGCAGCCCTGTCAGTCGGACCCTGATCCACTTCCAGTTTTCCAGCCACAGCCAGTCCCGCGCCTCACGCTCGGACCGGACGTTGAATATCCCCACGAAATATGTGCCGTTCTGGTCGACGCCGGATACGCGGGTCCATGTGCGGTCAGACATTTTCAGCCTCCCGTATTTTCTTGGATTTCGGCGAACGCGCCGATGAATTCTTGGATGAAGGCCGCCGCGACTTGCGGGACGATTGCATTGCCCGCACCCCGCAGGAGGCCCACACGGCTGGGAAACCCATCAGCCAAAGGGAGAATTCCGGGTTCAACTGGCCGGAACTTGCCATCCCTACATCCGATCCAGTCAGCATTTGACCAGAAGCTGTGATGCGGATCGGCTGGTCCGCCTTCCATACCTCGCGCCCCAGAAGGCTGTTCGTCGGCACATTCTGGCACTCCCTGCCGTCTTTGTGGTCGCGGGTTGTCGGAGTGGGCCGCCCCGTCAGGCTGGCGATGTGATTGAGCGACACAGTCGCCTTCGACCCATCCGGTCTGCGTCCGGTCGGACTGGCATCCTTCGCCATCTGAGACCCGTCCGCATTGCCCTTTGTGGGCGTCGGCCAGCCTGAAAGTTGTGCATCCCTCACCAGACATGCACATCCGTGCTTCGTCCCATGCTTGGCTTTCTGACCGCGAGAGCGGCCTGTCGTGTCGTGCGCTTGAGGCGTCGTCCAACCGGACCGCCCCGAAGAACAATCTTTTGCGGATATGCGGCGCGCCGATGCCACAAGCTGGTAATACTGCCGCCCCGCAGGCGTAGCCTTCTGCTTCCAGTGCATCGAATAGATCATCGATCCATCCGTGCCTAATCGCTGCTTCAACCTGTTCCCCAAAGAGGATTGAAGGACGGCACTCGCGGACAAGATCAAGCCAGACCGGTGCAAGGTGACGCTCGTCGTCCTTTCCCCGCTGCTGTCCGGCGACAGAGAACGGCTGGCACGGTGGCGATCCCGTCCAGCATGGCAGGCGTTCGTATCCTGCGAGACGCAGGGCGAGCGGCCATCCGCCAATACCTGCAAAGAAATGGCACTGGTCAAAGTCGTGCACGTCTCCGGCGCGAACATCTCGAATTGACCTGGTATCGACGTGCCCGGCGGGCAGATGATGTCTGGCGCCGAGTTCGCGCAGCCATGCTGCTGTGGATTTGTCCCACTCGTTGTAGTAGACACGCATGGCATCAGACTTCGTCCATCAGGTAATATTCACGGGGCGGTTGGTGAACCTTGACGCCAGCCGCAAGTAAGACCTCTGGCGTGTAACCTCGCGCCGTTCGTGCATTCCGCTGCCTGCTCAGGGCCGATTTTGAAATGCCAACCCGATCTGCGAATGCCTGCGCCGTCCCCGCTTTGTTGATCGCGTGGGAAACTATGCGGTGCACATCAATGTCGGTGAGGGTGTTGCGCTTCATTCCCCGCCCCCCCGTTTCATTTCATCGGGCGCGCTGCGCGTGATCTTTACTGAAAGGTCCAAACACGCCCCGATTGCAAACAGACGCGTGCTCGCATCCTGCAGGTCGGCACGCAGTTTTTCATTCTCACGCCGAAGCGTTTCATTGTCTGCCCGCAGGCGGCGCATCGTCTCCCAGACTTCCTGTTGCAGAAAGGCAAAGCCGATCATGCCAACGCGGATTTCGACGTAGCCTTCGCCCTGGTCAAAGCCGAAGCCGCGCCATTTCAGTGTTTGGATTGCTGTAGGCATTTCCTTGTTTCTTCGACCATCTGGCCGACCTCTTTTTCCAGCTCCGGGCAATCCGCCATCAGCACGATCAGGTCATGCATGCGGGGCGCGTTCTTGCCGTAGAGCCAATTTGTGAAAGCCTTCACCGACCATCCGTGCTTGCGGGAAACCCGTTTGGCGGCATTGCGAACCTCCCCATAACGGTGCTGCATCGACCGCTTTACGGCTTCGACGCAGTCTTCGTTCGACACACGTTCTGGGGTGAAATTGGGGGAAAGATTTTCCCGAGATATTTGCATCGTCATGCTCCACATTCCGAACAGCGATGAACGGAACCGGAGAAAAACTTGTTGGAGAAACCACCAATCGAATTGGCGGACGGGATGAAGGCAGGAGACCGCACCCTGTCAATTCCGCAGATGCTGGTCCTGATGGCGCGGGTATGGGCGGCAACCCATCCCGATGCGCCAGTCGAGGTCCGGCAGGATCTGGCGGCCATGGTGGCCACGGAACTGGCGGGGCGGTGATGCATCAGACGAAAGCGGCTTCCGCTGCGGCGTGACGGGCTGCGATCTGGCGGTCACGGGCGCGGATTTCAGCGAAGGACAGAAACTTCTTTTGCTGTTTCTTCCGCTCATTGGCGATAATGCGCCGCTTGCCCTTGTCCCGATTGGAGCATGCCTTGCATGCCAGGCGGTGGCCGGTCATGATTTTATCGCCCGGCACGGCATGCTCCGCACCACATTGGCACTGGGTCAACCACATCGCAGTCCTGCCCGCACCGGGAACTGTAGCCGCGATGATAGTCCTCATGCCGAAGGTCCGGCCAAGAAGATCATCTTCGGTCGCGTGAACGGCACGCGGAAACGCACGCCCGGCCTTCGTCTGCCGTGCAATCTGCACGTACACGGCCTTGACGGAACGACCAAGACGGGAAGCTATGTCGGCCGTCTTGGCTCCTTTGTTCCAAAGCTCGCACAGGCGGTCGATGTCAGCACGCTTCCACTGTCGCGCCTTGGAAGACAGGCCCCGTTCATGCCGCACGCATACATCACACTGGACAGCAGAGCCATTCCGCAGAAGCCGGGATTTTTCCGTATGGGCCGCACCGCATTTCAGGCAACGGCATTTCCAGTGCGCGCCGCCCGAATAGCATCCAAGATAGTTGATTACTTCAAGATGTCCGAACGTCTGGCCGGTCAGGTCTATCAGGGATGCCATCACTGCACCCCCATCGTCTGCCGACTGACCACACGTTCGCCAACGCCACGCAGGGAGAGGGTCACGCCATAGCCAACAAATTCTCCGCCTTTGGCGCGATCGCCATCCACGCAGACCAGTCCGAAGCGGACAAGGGCACGCGCTTCCTGACGACAGCCAGCGAGGCCGAGGCGGCAGAGGGCCGTTGAGAGGGAGAAGGTTTTGCTCATGCGCGGGCCTCATTGTCACGGACATTGAAAGTAACCAGGGCCGCTCTACCGGCTTCGGTAATATTCGGGACGCACGTCCGTTTCGGCCTTGCCCACTCGATAGTCACGAGACCCGCCGAACAAAGGAGATCAATCGACTTGATGACAGTCGTTACGGACATGGCGATATCGAATGAAATCTGCCCCACGCTGAGGTCTGATATTTTCGACAGGATTCGCAAATCAGTATGGCGGACCAGACGGCCTCCAATCTCGTATTTCGGCTTGAGGTGCATATCCTTCGCCCATCTCTGGACATGCTCGAAATTGTCGAAGTTCTCTATGCTGGTCTGGATGCCAAACGGCGTCAGATGGCCGAGGCCCAGATATCCAGACGGCAGAACTGAAATGACCGGAGTCGCCATGTCATCGTGCCTTCACTTGCAGGAGTTTGCGGCCAGACACGGAAACCGTGCGGCGCTGTATGGACGGATTGCCCATAGTCTGGACTTCGGTGATCTTCGCGCCAGGTGCAGGGATGTACCGCCCTTCGGATGCGGAGAAGATGGCGATGGTGGTCCACGTCTTGGTGAGGTTCACCGCGCACCCTCCCCTTCGGGGCGCACGACCGTCACGCCTCGGAACAGGTCGGGGCGGAGTTCTTCGCGGGGAATGCTGAATAATGCCTCAATCGTCGGACAGTGATGAGGCGGTATTTCTCTCCAAAGAATAGGCGTCGAGTGGCGAAGGCGTAATGCTCTTGCCAGCACAGACGGGCCGCCCACGCGGCGCAGAAGTTCTTTCGGTGTCATGCCGCATGTTTGCCACACAAACACGCGGTCAGGCAAGCATATTGTTTGCCTGACAGGCACGCCATTTCCAGAAAGGAGGCATAATCCCGCGTATGATGGACAGGAAACTATTCGCTGCGAGACTGGGTGAGGTGCGCCAGAAGCGTGCCCTTGAGCTTGGCCGGAAGCTAACGCAGGCTGAGGTTTCGGATGCTGCTGGTGTATCCCGCAGTCATTTGGCTGGGGCAGAGTCCCAGCACACAGGCATCAGCTTAGACGCGGCTGTTGCTTTATCTCAATATTACAATGTTTCCTTGGACTACCTTACGGGCCTTTCGGGCGCGTCTAGTCAAGGCTACGAGAACGCCGCGCATGACGAACGTGAGGTTCTCCTCCTGAAGATCTGGCGCGCTATGAGCGACGAAGAGCGCCTCGGCCTGATGGCGCTTCTCAAGGCTAGAATCGACACCAATGCAGCCTGACCCACTACCCAATGCCCGCAGGTCTTTTGCCGCATTTCCGTTCATGGTTTCCCTTTCGTTCTCATGGAACGATAGCAGAACAAGCGAAGAGACAGGCATACGGAATTTGGATATGGGTTATGCGGAAGGTCCAAAGTCTTAACACTAACCCCATTCCGGCGGTTTTTATCCAGCGTTAACCATAGTCCGCTCGCCCACCTCCCCCAGCGTCTGTGCGTAGTTCTGGCCGTCATCGCCTACCCAGGCGCAAAACACGTGCGCACCCACCGCGTCAGATAGTCCAGCCTTTACCTGATAAAATCGCATCATGGCCTCTTGCCTCGACCTGCACACGCGGAGTTGGTCTGGCCATACGCATTCGCCCCACGGCATCTGCTGGCGGCTATAGGTTTGGATCAGGATGGTTTCGGCGGCCATGGCGAATCCTTTCAATTGTGTTCATATTATGTTCCAGCGGATTCGCGAAGAAGGTTTTTGCATGGGTGATATTTTGTCTGTTTGACGAACTTTCCTGTTGCGTCCATCACGTTTGTCTGACAAACATATACCCATCACCAACACGGAGATGGGAAGTGACCCACACACAGGTCGAGCAGCAGACTGCTCCCGAAAACAACCCTGCACAGATTACCCTCCTCAAAATCCGCGAATGGGGCGCCTGCTCCGATGGGCGCGACTGGTTTCGCGAGAAATTTCCCCAGGGCGGCACGTATGGCGACGTAATGACCGGCCTGTATGCTGACAAACGCTACGGCGACGCGTGGTGGCTGGCCGATAAGGCGTTTGATGTGAAGAACATCAGTGCCGACTTTATCGAAAGCGATGTAAGCTCAATCATTGCCGCAACGGAAGGCGTCGATGTTGACCCGGGCAACGACGCACAGGCCGGGTTCTCGGGCAACGACGCACAGGCCGGGTTCTCGGGCAACTACGCACAGGCCGGGTTCTCGGGCGACGACGCACGGGCCGGGTTCTCGGGCTACGGCGCACGGGCCGAATGCACCGGCGAGAACGCCACCATCGTGTTTGCTGGTCTCGATGGTTCCGTCATTTTGGGGAAAGGCGGAGCGGCAAACCTAATGTGGAACGATGGTACCCGTGATCGTTTCGTTCACCTCTACGAGGGCGAGGACGGCATTGAAGCAGGCGTCCTCTACACCGTCAAAGACGGCAAAGTGGTGAGGGCGTAATGCCTCCCCTCCCCGACAACCACCTAACTCGCTTTCTGGGCATGGCCCTTCTCGGCGCGATGCTTCTGGGCACGGTGTTCTACGCATTCGCCACTGTTGCAATGCCCTGACACGTCCGGGCCACCGGGGCTGCGGTCCCGGCAGTCTGGCCGAGTTGGCCAAGCATTTTCAAAGTAATGAGAGGAATTGATTATGTGCAGTAATCTTCCTGACGGTTGTTCGCAGGGTGATATTGATAACGCTCTGGGCGGCTACTGGCCTGCATGGGCCGAGGACGAATATCAGCGCCTGTGTGAGTATCGGTCGTCTTTGATTGCCCTGCGTGAACAGGCAAAGGGCGTTGATGCCCGCTTTCACGACGTGAGCGACATGACGGGCGGGCTGCATGGCGGCGCGCTGGATGATGAAATCGTCATGGTGAACAAGTCCATCAAGGACTTCCCGGAAACGGTTGAGCGCATCGAGGCAGATGGTCGGGAGAGCCGTTCTTTTGACTGTGCCGATATGCGCCGGGCCGAGCGTATGGAGTGCGCGGCATGACCAGCCGGTATGAACAGCCCCTCGACAACATCTACGAGGGCCTGTCGCGCGCTGAAATCGTTCTGCGCCGCGACATCGCGCGGGAAACTCGGCCTGAGATAAAGGCTGGCCTTGAAGAGGATCTGGCGCATGTCTGCGAGGCCCGCAAAAGCCACTCATTTCTTGCGGGAGACCTGCCATGACATTCCCCCTGACAGAACACCAGCGCGTGCGGATCAATCGGCGCGTCATGCAGAACCATGTGGGGAGGAAGGGGCTGTGAGTGAAGTGAAGTTCACGCCAGGACCTTGGGTTGCTGTTTATCGGGGCGATAATGGAGGAGGCCCAGAAGGTGATGTGCACCAAAAAGCAAAATGGGATGTTGGCCTTATTGATGACGGTTTTATGCGCGGTGATTTTCGGTGGAATGATGCCTGCTTAATCGCTGCCGCGCCTGACATGTACGCCATTCTGGTCGATTTCATCGAATATGAGCGCCTGATGGATGAGGATAATCATGCCGCAGGCATGCTCAAATATGCTGACTTACGGGAGAAGGTCATCAAGGCCATAGCTAAAGCCCGAGGTGAAGCATGACCCCCCTCACCCCGCGCCAGATCGAAGCCGTGCGCCGGAACCTGCGCATGATGGATGCGCGGACGGACTGGGATAGCATCACCGGGCCGCAGAAGCGGAAGGACTGGCCCTTCCCTGATTACGAGACCCTGTTCCTGCCCGGGGGGCAGAGGGTGCCGTTTTTTGAGGGGCGGGTGTGATGGCGCAGATTATCACACAGCCCGGCATCTATAGCATGAGCAGCGAAGAATATCACGCTGACCCGTGCCGGCCGATGAGCCTGTCCAGCAGCGGCGCCCGTGCCCTTGCGTCCGATTGCCCGGCACAGTTCATCTATGACCGGCAGAATGCGCAGCATAAGCAGTGCTTTGATATCGGTACGGCCGGGCATCTTATGGTGCTGGAACCTCACCTGTTCGATGAACAGATTGTTGTGGTGGAGGGGCGCACAGCGGACGGAAAGCCGTCTGCGGGCTACAAGTCAAAGGATGCGATCGAGCAGCGCGATGCGGCCTACAAGGCCGGGAAAACGCCGCTTCTTAAGAGTGAAGTCGAAATGGTCCGCGCGATGCGCGCCCAGATCTGGGACGACCCCGTAGCGTCCAAGGCATTCCGCGATGGCCGGGCTGAACAGTCTATGTTCTGGAAGGATCCAGAGTTCGGTATCTGGTGCCGGACGCGCCCCGACTTCGTGCCCAGTCATGGTCGGTATCTGGTGGACTATAAGACGGCAGCCAGCAGCAATCCGCGTGATTTTGAGAAGGCCATGTTCAACTGCGGCTATCACCAGCAGGCGGCGTGGTATCTCGATGGATATGAAGCCGTGACAGGACAAAGGCCCAAAGCATTCTGGTTCATCGTGCAGGCCAAGAAGCCGCCATATCTGGTTTCCCTGTGCGAGATTGATGCCGTTACTCTCCAGATGGGCGCGGATGCCAACCGCTACGCCAGGGGCGTGCTTGCCTGGTGCCTGGAACATGACCAGTGGCCAACCCATCGCCCCCGCATCCAGAGTCCGCTGCGGATATTTACGGTCGGTGCACCGGTCTGGGCTCTCAATGAATACGAAACGCGCATGAAAGACGGCAGTCTTGAACCGCCGCCTGTGCGCCAGAAGGAAGTTGCGTGATGAATAATGTTCCTCAGAACAACTATGGAAACCGCTCGCCAGCACGTGGTCGATTGAATGGACAGACGTTCGCGGCAGAGTTCGCCAAGATCATGCCGCAGGTAAAGGCGGTTCTTCCTGCGCATATCTCGGTCGATAAGTTTGAGCGCGTCGTAAGAATTGCCGTGCAGAAAAACGATAAGCTGCTGGAGTGTTCGCCACGATCCCTGTTTATGGAATGCGTAAAGGCAGCTTCCGATGGGCTTCTGCCCGACGGGCGCGAAGGGGCAATCGTTCCTCGCGGTAGCGAAGCTGTTTGGCAGCCCATGGTTTCTGGTCTGATGAAACTGGCCCGCAACAGCGGACAGATTGCCAGTATTTCTTCTCAGGTTGTTTACAAAGGCGAGCGTTTCCGTGTGGTGCTTGGGGACGACGAGCGCATTGAGCACGAGCGCGATCTTGATATTGCTGGAGAAACAGAAATCGTTGCTGCCTATGCGGTTGCCCGCCTCAAGGACGGCTCCGAACCTATCCGTGAAATCATGACGTGGAAACAGATCGAAAAAGTCCGCAACACCAACAAATATTGGATGAAAGGCCCATGGAAGGACTGGGGTGATGAAATGGCCCGCAAGACGGTCATTCGGCGCCTGTCAAAGCGCCTTCCGTTCAGCACTGACCAGAATGATGAACGCCTGCAGGAAGCCATCCAGAGAACAGACGCTCTGGTTGATCTGATCGCGGATCCAGAACCTACAGCGCAGGAAATGGACCCGTTTGAAGCCGCTGCGCACGGTGTTGACCCCGCCGCCATCGAGAATAACCAGCAGGCCGTTTCTGATCCCATCACAGAAAAAGAACAGGTTCCGGCATGACCCCCACCAGCGACGCCGCCGAACCCGACTACCTCGCCACGCGGCTTACGTGGATGCAGCAGGTCGAACTGCACATGAGGGCGCATAACTCTGCGCCCCTCAATGCCCGGCAGAAACGCCGCCTGCGCATTGCCCAAGATAACGACGTCGAACCGTGGGACGCCTTCACCCAGATCGTAGGAACCGACCATGTGCAGTTCTGAAAACGAACTGATCCATGACGTGCGGCAGGTCCATTTGGAAGAATTGATTATGAAGAACGAAGAACAGTTTGTGATGGTGCCTGTGCGTTTGTCGGCAGAGCAATCATCTCTTGTCGGCCCTATGGTTGCTCATGATTGGGGGATAATCATCCAGCATGCGGGCACTCCCATCCCGCCGTGCGCGGATGTGGAGACGGTTGGTTATGTGCATGGAGATTATCCGAAACAAGGGCATCGAGCAGTCATGTGCCCACCGTCTATGCGGGACCCCATTTCGGGCCGTATAGAGCATTTTGACACTGCCCTCGTCCGCCGCACCGACATGGAAGCGCAGGTTGCGAAGGTGGCGGCGGAGAAGGATGCGGAGATAGCGCGGCTGTCTGATGCCCTGAATCGCATGATTGGAATCGCCATAAGCCGCGCCACTGTCCAGACCGTAGAGGCTGTGGTGAGTGAACGAACCTCTATGCTTCGGGACGCGATCGTGCACGCCGCATGTGATCTTGCAGATGGCGTTGATGTCTCAACTGTATGCCGCAATCTCCGCGCAGCCCTCAACAAAGGATCGGGCGCATGAGTGAAAGCACATATCGTCACAAAAAGCGCGGTGGACTCTATATCGTGCATGGACGCGCCACGCTTCAGGTTGATGGCCCGCACGACATGGCAGAGTGCGTGATTTACTCCAGCACGGCAGACGGTCGTGTTTGGGTTCGTCCGGCATCGGAGTTTTTCGATGGTCGTTTTGAGGAAGTCCAGTCATGACCAAGACAAAACTTGAAATCATCGGCCCTTACACGCCGGAGCATGAGGGGCCGTTTTGCACGCGGGATAGGCAACCTGTTCGACTGATCTCCAAAACGGGTGGAAGCAAAGAATACCCGGTGATTGGCATGATCGCCCATAGGGCTGGGCCTGATTGCTGGCGCAGCGATGGTTGTTATACGACTGGAATTACGGATGGGACGCAAGACCTCATGAACGCCCGCGAGGTGCCTGTGGCGCGGGAGTTTTGGATTAAGGAGCATGTTGATGGCGGCTTATCCATCTTTCTGTCCAAGGAAGATGTAGAGAAGCACAACGTGTGTTTACGCAGCACCATCCACGTCCGCGAAGTCGTGCCGGGGGATGGGGAATGACCAAACCATGGAACGGCCTGCCAGATCAGCCGGAGCGGAGTGGGTGGCATTGGCTCAAGCATTCCAATGGAAACTATCCACAACCGTTTGAATGGAACCACGACACCCGGCAGTGGGAAGTTGACATTGATGATGAAGGCTTCCCGGAAGAAATGGTGGATAGCGGGTATAAATACATCTGCCGCTGCCCCGATCCATCCGAACTCGCGCAGATGCGGAAGGATGAGCGGGAGCAGGCGGCGCAGGTTTGCGAAAGATGGGCACAGGCCTGCGGTGCAATATACGACCTCAATCCCACAGACTATTCTGCTGGGGAGGCGGATACATGGGAAGAGGCAGCGCGGGCTATCCGCACCCTAACCGACGAAGGAGGGAAGAAGTCGTGAGAAGCCGGGAAGAACAGATTGCTGATCTCACCAACCTATTTGGCGAGGAAGGCACATTTTCATTCGTGGATGACCGGGACGCCGCGACCAAGCATATCATCGAAGCCGAGCGCCGGGCAGAACGGCGCGTGCAGGCAGAGATTGCGCGGGATAGTGAGCGGTTGGATTGGATCGAACGCCACCGCGCAACGCAGGCCGTGCATCTGGATGGTTCTGGCTGGCACATAGTACCAGACGGCGAGAGCTGCGGGGTCGATGGAGAGACGTTCCGCGCTGCTGTGGACGCGGCCATGAAGGCGGAGCGGGAGGCGCAGGGATGACCAAACGATCAGACCGCACGCCGGAGAGCACCCTTACATGGGGAGAATGGCTGGACATCCTTGAACAGTATCACACTCAGCTGCGGGATACCGTTCCCGGATTTGAGGGATACGGAGATAGCATTCTTGCCAGCACAGGAGAGGATTGCTGGGAAGACTACTGGCATGACGGGTATTCGCCTGCCGGGGCCTTGGATGAAGATATGGAGTATTGGGGATGACCAAGCCTCACCACGCGGCGCCGGGCCAGTCCGACGAATGGTTCACGCCACCGGAAGTCTTTGATGCTCTCGGGGTTACGTTCGACTTGGACGTAGCCCAGCCGGAGACGGGCCGCGCGTTCCTGTCTGTTCCCTGTCGCCGGTTCCTGACAGTCAGTAATGATGGCCTGACAGCCCCGTGGGATGGGTTCGTCTGGATGAATCCACCGTTCGGTGGCCGCAATGGCGTCGTTCCTTGGCTGCGGCGCTTCATGGATCATGGAAATGGCATAGCATGTGTGAACGCATTGACCAGTTCAGGGTGGTTCCATGATTTCGCGCCACAGGCCGATGCCCTGCTCTTCCCACGCGGCAAGACAAAGTTTATCCGCCCAGATGGGACGCGGGGAAATTCTCCAGGTAATGGTGTCGTGCTGATAGGCATGGGCAGTCAGGCCGTAAACGCTCTTCTGAACGCTCAGAAGGGCGGCTTGGGAATGGTCACACGAATTGCAGAGAGGGTAGCCGCATGATCGGAACCCACTTCGGCTTCTTCTACAAGGGCTGCCGGGTGGAATGCACCCGGAAAGAAGCGCGGATCATCCTGCACGGAAAGGTCGTCGGGAAGTCCAAGGCGGTCTCGCGGGCCGCTATCGAAAAGGACGTGGAGAGGGTGATTGCTCGGTTGAGGGAGGTGGGGAATGGGTGAAGTCCAGCCCCGATGGCTAAGACCAGAAGATGCCGCCCGGTATGTTGGTCGGCGCGTGGATGAATTGCCGCGACTGGTGAGGGCTGGGAAGCTGCCCCAACCATCGCGCCATTTTGGCCCTCGGTCGCCTCGGTATGACCGGCTTGAACTTGATCAGATTATGGGAAGCCGAAAGGTCGAGAATGACGCAGACGCCATCTTCCGGGAAGAAATGGAACGAGCGTGGCGGTGATGTCCGTATCGTGCGGAAAAAGTTGGCAGACGGAACAGTCAAGGAATATCGGTATCCAAGGAAACGTTCCGATCCAAACCCAGTATTGGATCAAAAAAGCCTTCATGCTCTTCTATCCGCATATAGAAAATCGTCTGAGTTTTCTCACCTGAAAGAAAGGACGCAAAATAATTACCTGACGAGTATCCGAAAAATAGAAACTATAGGCCGCATCCCCGTCGAGGGGTTACGCAGGCGGCATATTCTGGAGTTGAGAGACACGGTCGCGAGGGAGACAGGAAACGGTAGCGCAAACAATATGATCGTGGTCCTGTCCTCAATTTTAGGATGGGGCGTTGACCGGGACTGGCTGCCATTCAATGTTGCCTACCGCGTCAAAAAACTACCAATCGGGTCATATATAGCCTGGTCAGAATCTCAGGTTGAGACGGCGCTTACCTGCTTTTCTGAGCCATTGCGCCGCGCTGTCCTGCTGGCCGCCTACACAGGACAACGTCGGGGCGATCTCATCAAAATGAGATGGGATCATTGGTCAGGCAGGCAACTTTATGTGAACCAAGAGAAAAAGCGCGCTGGGGCGAAAGATATTGAGGTTTATATTCCTATCCATCCGAGACTGGCCGCAGAGATGTTGGAATGGAAAAAGGATGGCTGCGACTACATTCTTGAAAACTGCGGTGAAAAATGGGTGGGAGTAAATCTATCAAAACGCATCGCGTTACAGGTCAGGAAATTTGGTTTGCCCGCGGGGTTGAACATGCATGGGCTGCGGAAATATGCGGCAGCCATGTTGGCTGAGGCTGGCTGCACGTCCCATCAGATCGCATCGATCACCGGGCATTCCACGCTTGAAATGGTCGAACATTATACGAAATCTGCCAGGCAAAAAGTGTTGGCTCGTGAGGCTATGGACAAGCTTCAGGACAACTTTGGAAACCACGGGAAAACTACAAACTAACTTATTGTTTTGTATGTATATTCTTATTTTCCTGGAAATGGTACCGCTGATGGCCGTTTCCCTGATCGCGGTCCTGCACTGGCCGCAGGTACAGGCCCTGCTGGGACGCAGGATCATCCGTTCCACGCCGCCGCAGCTGAAGCGGGAGCCGCTTGGCCTGCCCTATGCCCTTGGGGCGCTGGGCATGATGGCGGTGTTTGAGGTCCTGCCGTATTGCGAGGAAGCACTGCGTGACTGGAAAGCCAACCCCGGCCGACTGACCCCGCCCGCGGGCCAGCCAGCCTGACGCAGATGACAGGGGCGACCCCTGCCCCCATGGCAGGATCACAACAGAACAGCCCGGACGGAACATATCCGTCCGGGCTGTCATGCATTCGTCCTGCCCTTCATGCGGCACCATGACCGCATGTGATCCGGCGCATGGTCATTTTCCGCCTGTGGCGTCGTGCCTGTCCACGTGGACGTGGGAACGGCGGTAAAGGCGCGCGACCTGTCTGGTCACGTCATCCGATCCGTGCAGGGTGCGGTTATGAAATGCCCGCACGCTGTCATGCGTGGCATAGAAGCGGCGCGTCTGGCGATCCGCCTCCAGGATGACGGTGCCAAGGAATGTGCCGTCGATTTCGATGATACGGGATTCAAGCATTGAAAAAACTGCCCTTGCATGTCCGTGGCGATGCACGGACGGTTTCCGGCAGGATTTCCGCCGGCTGTTTTATGGAATGGCCGCCCGCATGACGGGAACGGCTGGAATGGTGCGACATCGATCGGTGCAACGCATTCGCATGGCTGGCTGGATCATGGGGAATCATCCTGCATGATGGGTGCGGTATGTCTTTCAACGGGAACAATACACACCGGGTACCCTGCGTCAATACATAATAACTTTATTATAGTGGAATTATCCATACATCATTTGATTGTCGTTGTTTATGGCATTTTGAAGACATTTTTAACGTTTACAGTCTATTAAATGGGCATTCTTTCCGCAGGAATGCCTTTGTAATGATTGTGTGACACGCCCTAGCCCCGTGCACATCCGCTGTGCGACGCGCATGGCGGGAAATTTTCACGATCAAAATATCATTATTTTTTGTTATATTTTTATATGACATTTTTTATATGCACATTTTTATGGATGTGATTATATAATCCACATAATGAATGATGGAACCATAGGTCCGCACCCGTGGCGTCCTCATCATCAGGAGACAGGCAATGGCAATTTTCCCCGGCTGGAAAGCCCCGGATTTCATGACCGAGACAGGCACAGGGCCAGTCCGTTTCCATACATGGGGTCATGGGTGCTGGCGTATTGTCCTGACCCATCCGGGAGATTACAGCATGCACAGCCTGCGGGCCGGGCTGCGATGGGCACGTACGCGCGCCCAGCCGGTGCGCCTGCTGGGCCTTGCACCCATTACCCCTGCCCCTCTGTCTGGCGTGATCCCCCTGCCTTCCGCAGGGGCGGCGGCAGATATGCCGGATTTCCCGATCGTTCATGATGAAACAGGCCATATTGCCGCCCTGTGGCGGGGTGTCACGGTGGATGTCGGACCGGGCGGCGAAGATATGGAAGAACATGCCGCCTTCATTGTAGATCCCGACAATACAGTGCGCAGCACACTGATCCACCCGGCCTCAACGGAACGGAATTTCAATGACATCATCCGCGTGGCGCATGGGCTTGGCGCGGGTTGCCCGTCCCTGAAGCAGACCCCGCGCGCGGCATAGAAACCGTGAACGGGTCGCCCATGACCACACTGTTTTCCCTACATCGGGAGCACGACAATGTCCCTGCGCATGCATCCTGAGCAGGTGCCTTCGCCCATAATACCCGTTGTTCCGCCCGGCATGCTGCCTGCGCCAGATGGCAGCATGACTGCCGGGGCGATAGTGATACAGGCCCTGTCCGGTTTTGACGTGGTCATCGTTCCTGGGCTGGACGGGTCCGGGCCGCAGCACTGGCAGTCACAATGGGAGTTATTTTTCCGCCTGCATGGGGTGACGGTGCGACGTGTGCAGCAGAACAACTGGACACATCCCCATTATCCGGACTGGGTGCAGGGCCTGCAACACGCCGTGCGGAGCTGCCGCCGGCCCGTTATCCTTGTCGCCCACAGCCTTGGCGCCATACTGAGTGTACGCATGGCGGTCGAACAGGGGGCTGCGGGCGTCGTGGGGGCGTTTCTGGTCGCACCGGCGGATATTGACCATCATCACGGTCCCGACGCGGCACGGGTGGCCGGTTTTGCGCCACTGCCCACAACACCGCTGCCTTTTCCTGCCATGCTTATGGCCAGTCAGGATGATGAATGGCTGAGCATGTCCCGTGCCCGTGACCTTGCCGCCCTGTGGGGGGCGACGCTGGTCAATGCTGGCACGGTCGGTCATATTGGCAACCATGCCCGTGTCGGCCTGTGGCCGGATGGCATGACGGCGCTGGAAAATCTGCTCCGCTTCATCCGTCAGCGTGCGCCCCACTGCGGAACGGTCACGCCACACCTGTCGTAAGTGTATATCTGGCGGATACCGCCACCGATCGGCCTGTGCGCCACACGACAGCCTGACCCAAGACCGACCGCACGAACACCGGGGCGCAATGGCGCGCGCCGGGGTGGACATGATGGTCCACGGCATGGTCGTCACGCTGGCCGCCAGCATGAATTCAGTGCGGCCAGCGGCTATGGGTGGCTGGCGTCACGGTCCATGATAAAAAACATTCCGTATCCCTTCGCATGACCGGGCTTTCCATGGCATAGACATAAATGCAAATGCGTCGCATTTATTCATGTGCCGTAACGGAAGGGAGCCGTAGCGATCAATATGACACAGGACAGGACGCGCCTGACACGCAACCGGGTGGCCGGCATCCTGCCTGCCTGCCTGGTTTCCTATGCGCTTGCCCATTTCATGGTCATTGCCAGCGTATCGGCCAGCGCCGCCACCGCGCAGCTTGGACAGATCATCGCCCTTGCCTGCCTGCCCGCGTTGGTCGTGCTGTGTTTCAGTTCGTCGGCAGGTGTGCTGTCTGTCTGCATGGGTGGCGGCCTTGCAGTCCTTATCGAACTGATTTCGTAATGCGTGAAACCCTGCGTACCCGCCTGGGGTGGCTACATGCGTGGGCCGGTTTTCTGGCTGGCCTGATCGCGACGTGCATTTTCATGACGGGTACCCTGTCGGTATTTGACGCGGAAATGACACGGTGGATGCAGCCTGAAAACCAGGTACCGGCCAATGCCCCCCTGACGGGCACCGCGCTGGATGCCGCGGCAGCCCTGATCCATGAACAGCAGGTACGCGGATCATCGGTTTTCCTGACCCTGCCATCACCCCGGTCGCCCACCCTTGATGTGCTGCATTACGACGGGCAGAAGTTTGTCGGCACACTGTTCGACCCGCGCAGTGGCGTGCCCATTACGGTACGGGCCACCATGGGGGGCACATTCTTCTTCAGTTTCCATTACACGCTACTGGCCGGAACGACTGGCACCCGTCTCGTCGATATCCTTGGTATCGCCCTGCTTGTTACGATCGTATCGGGCATTGTCATACACCTGCGCGCGCTTGTGCCGGACATTGTCATGCTGCGCCTGTCCACCGCACGCCTGCGGGGATGGCTGGATGCCCACCTGCTGGTCGGTGTGCTGTTCCTGCCGTTTACGATCATGATCATCTACACCGGCACCGTGGTCAACGCGAACCTGATCCTGCCTGCAACACCGCTGACACACCTGTTTGCCCCGGAAAAGCCGGAAATGCCCGCGGCAGGTCCGACTGTCACCACCGCCGCTCCGCCGCCGCTACCCGCGCTTGCCCCCCTTCTGGCGACAGCGCGCCGCAGCCTGCACGGTCGCGAGATCGGGTTTATCCTGTTTTCCCCTGACCGCCTGAGCCTGTACGCCAGCGATGCATCCGGACCATTCCTGACCCGCGACCATGCCGATTTCAGCCTGCCGGACGGCCACCTGCTGGGCACGACCACAACACCCGGCCCGATCGCCCATACCATGCAGGCCATGCATGGACTGCATTATGCCCGCTTTGCCCCGTTGGGGTTGCGGTGGCTGTATTTCCTGTCGGGGCTGTGCGCCACGGGCACCATTGCCAGTGGACTGGTGCTGTTCATCATGAAACGCCGCCGCGCATCCGGGCACCGGATTGGTTTTCGCATTGGTGAAGGCCTGACCATTACGACCATTACCGGACTGCCCATCAGCATACTGGTATTCCTGTGGTGCAATCACCTGCTGCCCGCCACCATGACGGGACGCGACAGGCTGGAAACCAGTCTTTTTTTTGGTGCATGGATTTTATGTGCCGGACATGCCGCCCTTCACTCCACCAGCACATCCATGAATACGGCTTGGCGGCCACAACTGGCCATGACCGCATTGCTGGGGGGCGGCCTGCCGGTGCTTGATGTCGTGGTCTGCCCCCATGCGGTCCGCAGCCTGTGGGCAATCCATGCCGGGATGGACGGGCTGGGCGTACTTGCCGCCATCATGGCGCTGTATGCCCGGCGTCAACTGCAGGATGACGGGACATGAACTTTGCCATCATCTGCGGACTATGGCTGATGGCCTTTGCATGTCATGTACGGCTGCAGCCAGCCCGTTACCGGTTTGCGCGACTGACGCCCCACGGGCGGCGCGTGGCGGTCATGGGCCGGATTGCAGCACCTGCCTGTGCATTGATGCTGGCAATCCGGCCTGGCGGGATAACAGGCGTACTGACATGGTTTGGAAGCCTGTCGATTATGGGCCTGCTGGTAGCCCTGTGGCTGGCATTACGCCACCGGCCAGCCGCGTAATCCCGCCCAGCGGATGGGCGTTACCATCCGCCCCAGCCCCAACCGCCCACGTAGCCACCATAAGGATAGCCATAATAGCCGGGATACCCGTAGACAGGATAACCGTAACCGTATCCATAACCATCATAATAACCCGGCGGACCGTACCATCCGGGACCACCCCAGCCGCCGCCACCCCGGGGTCCCCTGTCCCAGCCACCGCCACGGGGGCCGCCACCGGGACCACCAAAGCCCGGGCCACCACGACCGCCGCCGCCGGGGCCGCCAAAGCCCGGACCACCGCGACCACCACCGCCGGGGCCACCCGGACCACCATGTCCCCCGCCGCCCGGACCGCCACCGGGACCATGCTGCGCATGGGCGCACGACAGTGGCAAAACCGGTGCGGCGGCCAGCGCCATGACGGTAAAAGCCGTCATCAGGGATTTCATATACTTCATTCCCGTACTCCTCTCCCCCTAAACTGATATCAGCCCACGACAAAACAATGGCGGATTGTCACATTAGTGTATCAATACCACATCTGTTTCAGGATACAGGCCTGATTCCCCTGCATGACCTGTCGCGTTCGACAGAAAAATATAGACATGCCCAATACCAAAAGAGGCAGACAGAAGTCGGATTTATCTATGACATGAATACCATGCCGCCGCATCCACATGCCCAGCAGCACCCGAAAATGGTTTGTAAAGCGTCCTGTAAATCGACTGAAATTTTTTGGTAAAACTTTTTTCAAAAAACTTCGGGAAACGTCGCCTTTAAAAAAGCGATACTCAAAAATTTTATTTTTTCTTATCAATGGGTTATTTCAAACGGCTTCTTATGTGCATCGGCCGCGATACGACGGTAGCCACGCCCCTAAAGGGGGTGCAGGATCAGGACAGGAAAGATCGTGTCAGTCCAGAATTTTCATTCAGTGAAGGAAACCGATCGCCAGAACATGCCGAGCAAGGCACATCTCCATGCTGGCGCCCCAAATTTCCACGTGAAGCTTTGACGGAAAACCTTGAAAAAAGGCGAACTGCTGATTCGCTTCGCGTTTCATCAACCTGTCGATTTGAACAGGTCGCTCCTGAAAGATGGACCCGAATGGTCTGCTGACACGACGCGGCGCAGGATACAGCCGGGCTTTCCCATAAAAGCCCGGCCATACGTGTTCAGGCAGGCGCGCCCGGCAGCGGCAGCTCACCAGTCAGGAACTGGGCGCGGCCGAGGCCGAAGCTCCAGTGCTCATCCTGATTTTCAATAATCGATACCATCAGGTCGGATGGCGCAAGGCCACAGCGGGCCTGCAGCGTTTCCGCCAGAAGCTTGTAGAACGCGGCAATCTGTTCCTTGCCACGCGGGCGCGAAACCACCTGCAGCAGCACGACCCTGGACGTGCGGGGAATGTCCAGCCCCGTATCCTCGATCACCATATGGGTGGGTTCGTGTTCGGATACCAGCTGGTAGCGATCGCGTGCGGGCACCTTGAACGCTTCCAGCATGGCGTCATGCGCCGCGTCGAGCAGCCCGCGCAGTTCCGCCGGGTTGCGCTGTCCTTTTACAACGTGAAAATGCAGCAAAGGCATGATGTTTTCCTGTTCCTGTATGAACGTCGTGGCTCAGCCGATCTGGATGATGAGCTGGCGAAGTGTCGAAACCATGTCACGCAGTTCCTGCGCGGTGGAAATGAACGGCGGCCCGAAGGAGACCGTCTCCCCCGTCACGCGCAACAGCAGCCCGCCACGCAGGGCGGCTTCAAACAGCGCCTGCCCCCGCGCGCCCGGTTTGCCATCCACCGGCTTGAGGTCAATGGCCGCCGTCAGGCCAATATTGCGGATATCGGCAATGGCATCGAGGTCTTTCAGGCTGTGGATGGCATCCTCCAGCACGGGTTCAAGTTCGCGCACCCGGGCAACAAGCCCTTCCTCACGCATGACATCCAGAACGACATGCCCCACCGCCGCCGCCATGGGATGACCGGAATATGTATAGCCATGACAGAACTCGATGGCATTTTCCGGGCCGGTCATGAAGGTGTTGTAAATCTCGTCCGTGACGATCACCCCGCCCATCGGCACGATGCCATTGGTCACGGCCTTGGCAAAGGTAATGATATCCGGCGTTACGCCAAAACGCTGGGCGCCAAAGTTCTCGCCCATGCGGCCGAAGCCGGTAATGACTTCGTCAAAGATCAGCAGGATGCCGTTGGCCGTGCAGATTTCACGCAGGCGCTGCAGATACCCGACCGGCGGCACGATCACCCCGGTTGATCCCTGCACCGGTTCGACAATGACCGCCGCAATGGTGGAAGCATCATGCAGCGTTACAAGCCGGACAAGGTCTTCCGCCCGGTGGGTGCCCCATGTCGGTTGCCCGCGGGTAAAGGCCATGTGCGCGGGTTCATAGGTATGGCGCAGGTGATCGACGCCCGGCATCATGCCGGCTGCGAACATCTTGCGATTGGACACGATGCCCCCCACCGACATGCCACCAAAGCCGACACCGTGATAGCCACGTTCACGCCCGATCATGCGGAAACGGTTTCCTGCCCCCTTGATACGGTGGTACCCCAGCGCAACCTTCAGCGCCGTATCGACCGCTTCCGACCCGGAATTGGCGAAAAAGACGTGATTCATGCCCTGCGGGGCAAGGTCGGCAATCCGTTCAGCCAGCGAGATGGCGCCGGGATGGGTCAACTGGAAGCTTGGCGCGAAATCCAGTGTTTCGGCCTGCCTGCGCACCGCTTCGACAATGCGCGGATGGGCGTGGCCCAGCGGGGTACACCACAGGCCCGACAGGGTATCGAACAGCTTATGGCCTTCACTGGTTGTGTAATATGCCCCTTCGGCGCTGACCAGCGTGCGGGGGGGCATATTGGCGCGCAAATGACGGTTGGCGGTAAAGGGTTGCCAGTACACCCCCTCGCGCTCGTTCCGGAGGAGTTCCGCTTTTTCTGAATCCTGAGCCATGTTACAATCCTGCACTGAAATCCGCCCCCAGTCCCTGATGCGGGGGCGATTCATTTCATGACCGTAAGTCCCGGCCCGCGCCCTGTATATGTACAATCCGGCCGCGCTTCGTGAAACTGTACTGATCGGCACCGGCTTTTCCATGACATCTTCCCCCTTCCCCAATCCGGACCGACGCAGCCACACGCCCCTTGTCGGCCAGATCGGACAGGATCTTGAAGACCGCATCCGCAGCGGCGTCCTGCGTCGGGGGGAACGGCTGCCATCCATCCGGCGCATGGCGCGGCAATGCGGGGTCAGTACCATTACCATCGCCAATACATACCTCCGGCTGGCCGGCACGGGACTGGTGGAAAGCCGGGGCACGCGGGGATATTTTGTCATCGGGCCGGAACGCGGCACGCCGATGCTGCAGCGCTCCATTGACTCCATGTGGCTGCTTCAGCACGCGTATGAGGACGAAGCCCCGGTCATCAAGGCAGGATGCGGGTGGCTGCCATCCGACATGCTGTTTACATCGGCCGCCCGGCGTGCGCTGACAGAACTGTCGCCACAGAAACTGGCGGCCATGCTGGAATACGGCAATCCCTACGGCCATGCCGGATTACGGCACAATATCCGCCAGATGCTGGCACGCCGGGACATTGCCTGCACCGAAAGCAGCATCATCCTGACCCATGGCGCAAGCCAGGCGCTGGAACTGGCGGTGCGCTGCCTTTCAACGCGGGGTGATACGATACTGGTGGAAGATCCGGGGTACTGCAATCTCTACCCGGCCCTGCAGGCGCTGGGCCTGCAGATCGCCAGCATTCCGCGCCTGCGCGACGGCCCATGCCCCGAACAGCTGGAGCGCATGGTGCGCCGGTACCAGCCACGCCTGTTCATAACGACCTCCATCCTGCACAATCCCACCGGCACCTGCAGCACGGCCCGGAACATGCATGACGTCCTGCGCATTGCCCGGCAGCATGATGTAACCGTGATTGAAGATGACATCTTTCTTGATCTTGCCCCTGATGGGCAGCAGACGCTGTCGCAACTGGGCGGGCTGAATGCGGTCATCCATATCGGCAGCTTTTCCAAAACCATCGGACCGGGGCTGCGCGTGGGATATGTCGCCTGCGCCCCGGATACCGCGCAGCGGATCCTGCGGCAGAAAATGGCCAGTAACCTGACCACCGCCCCCCTGAATGAGGAAATTGTCCATAACATTGTCAGTAGCGGACTGTACCGTCCCCATCTGGCGCATCTGCGTGAAAGCCTGATGCGGGCACAGGCACGGGTCTGCACCCGTCTGGAACAGGCGGGAATGCAGCTTTACTTCCACCCCGCCGGCGGCATGTTCGCCTGGGCCCGGTTTGGAACCGACAGGGATGTGCGCGCCCTGGCGGAACGTGCCTGTTCATATGACATCATGCTGGCGCCCGGTCACCTGTTCCGCCCGGATGAACAGCCCTCGCAATGGTTCAGGTTCAATGTGGCGCATTCGGACAACCCGCGCCTGTTTGATTTCCTTGGGCGCATGACGGGCTGATATACTGTCTGAATATGCACCACAAATAAGCCTGTATCTCCTTAATTATCTGTACAGGCATCAATAACACGAGGACCCGCTCCAGACGTTGACTGCCGCATCAGGATATATCTTTGGCCCTGTTGCGCCCGAAACAGGCCAGGCACCTTGCGGTCCGTCAGATCAATTCACATTTCACGATCAGGCAGACAGGGCATCCCCCTACCCTGCGGTCATTCGCATTAGCATAAATGCGGCATGCCCGTCCCATGCTTGCACATATCGCGTTTATCCATAGGTTCCTCCCTGCAGGGCAGGGTATAATGCCCGGCAGGGACAGGACGGGGAAACCGGGTGGATGAAGTTTGATCGCGTGAAATCGCTGGACGCAATCATTGCGACATCAAAAAATAAATCGCTGAACCGTTCGCTGGGGGCGTTCCAGCTTACGATGCTGGGAATTGGCGGGATCATCGGCACCGGCATTTTCGTGCTGACGTCCGAAGCCGCGCAGAAGGCGGGACCGGGCATGATGCTCAGTTTCATCCTTGCCGGTTTCATCTGCATGTGTGCTGCAATCTGCTATTGCGAACTGGCGTCCATGGTTCCGGCTGCCGGATCGGCCTACACCTATACCTATGCCGTAATGGGGGAACGGCAGGCATGGATGGTGGGGTGGGCACTGATCCTGGAATACGCCATCGGGGCGGCCGCCGTGGCGTCAAGCTGGTCGGGATATATGGTGGGACTGGTCCGGAACCTGTTTCATGTTGATATATCCCCCCTGTGGGTCAACAGCCCGCAGGCAGGGGGGTACGCCAACCTGCCTGCGGTCGTCATTATCCTCATGATCACATGGCTTCTTGTTCTGGGCACGACCGAAAGCGCACGCGCCAATGCCATTCTGGTCGGAATCAAGGTCATGGCCCTGACGCTGTTTGCCGTTCTGGCCATTCCGGTCATGAACACCAGCCACTTCACCCCGTTCATGCCAACCGGGATCACCGGCATGGCCGGGGCGGCCGCGTCCATATTCTTTGCCTATGTCGGTTTTGACGCCGTCTCCACTGCAGCGGAGGAAACGGAAAATCCACAACGCAATGTTCCGGTCGCGCTGATCGCCTCCCTTGGCTTCTGCACCGCATTCTATCTGCTGGTCGCCCTTGGGGCCATTGGTTCCCCCCTGGGCGCACAACCCGTCATGGCGGCGGATGGCAGCGTGCTGGCCCCCGGCACGCTGGCGCTGGCACATCGGTGCCAGGCAATCGTGGCAGGCGGGGCACCGACCCCGCTGCCGTGCTCACACGAAGCACTGGCCCATATCCTGCGGTCCATAGGGTGGAACCGGGTCGGGAACCTGATCGGCCTTGCCGCGACCATGGCCCTGCCATCCGTCGTGCTGATGATGATATTCGGTCAGACACGCATCTTTTTCACCATGGCGCGCGATGGCCTGCTGCCCGCAGGCCTTGCCCGTGTCCATTCCCGCTACCGCACGCCGCATGTCGTCACCATTGTCACCGGCATTGGCGCGGCCGCGGGTGCTGCTTTCCTGCCGGTGGGTACCCTGGCTGACTATTCCAATTCCGGCACGCTGTTCGCATTCGCCATGGTGGCGATATCCGTCCTGATCCTGCGCCGGACAGACCCCATGCGTGCGCGTCCGTTCCGCGCGCCCGCCATCTGGATCATCGCGCCACTTGCCATTCTTGGGTGTCTTTACCTGTATCTGTCGCTGGATCTGGTCGCCATACTGGTTTTGCCGGCATGGGGCATGATCGGATTGGCCATCTATTCCGGTTACGGTCGTGCGCGCAGCCATGTAGGCCAGCGGCCCCCCTAACCCCCGGAGCGATCAGGTACGATGCCGCGTCAGCGCGCGGAACCAGATCAGTATAGACGGCTGACTGAAAATCATGTCCTGAAAATACCATGTAATAATAAGACCGTTTTTTGTAAATATTTACAAGGCGCCGTCATTTTAACATAAATATATGCCAAAATTTTTATAATTTTATCAATGTATTATTTTAAACAATCCTAAAAGACAGAGAAACAGGTCCGGTCCATTACAGGTGATCGGGAAACAGCTCTTCTGGCGAAAAAACCCGACGGATCGTCGCTTCCGCCCCAAGATGGAACCCGTGGAACAGCAGGGCGACACCAGCGATACAGGGCAGCATATATCCCCATAGCGAACGGGGCACCGGACCACATTTCATTCCCAATACCAGTCCGGCAATACACCCGACGCATGTGCCGACCATGACTTCGGCCATGGTATGGGCCTGCAATCGCCAGCGGGTATATCCCACGACACCCGCAACCCCCAGCAGGGGGACAAGCATGGTAACCGGGTGACGGACAAGCACACGCCGCAGCAGCATGACCAGCAGACCGCCATATGTGACGCTGGCAGCGGCCACATGACCACTGGGGCTGAATACACGGGAGTGCATGAACCATGCATAATACAGCCCCGCGATCTTGAGCAGCAGCATCGTGCCCAGGGCCAGGCCGATAACAGTGCACCAGACCCACATGCCCCGCCACCATCCCCGCACGCCCATGATACAGGCAGCCGTCGCCACGACCGGCAGAATATCGGCCTGATCGGCAAAATCGGTAATGAAGCGCATCATGGGGACGTGGCCTGCCCTAGCCTGTTCACATCTGCCATATCATACGTTTGGCAGGGGCACCAAAAACCGCCCGTAACATGACCGATATCCCCATCCCGAAAGGGGCACCGCCTCTTTCCTCCCTGCCACGGACATGGGCCACGTGCGACACGGCCTGATCGCACGCCGGTTGCGCCAGATCGGTTCGGACCGGGTAACAGGAGGGAACTGAAAACCGGCAGGGCAGATGATACCTTTTTTTACTTCAAACCGGGAGACTGCATTATTGGTGCCCCCGATTATGTCATGATACCATTGCCACAGGCACGGACATATGGGGAAAATGAGCAGCGCATTTCGTAAAATCCATCGCTGGATGGGACTTTTCCTCATGCTGCCCCTTGCATTGCAGGGACTGACCGGGACACTGCTGATCATCCTTCCCCTGCTGTTGCCAGAACGCCCGCATGTTACGGATAGTGGTGCGCTGGCCGGGGCTGAAGCCATGGTCGCCGCCTCCCGCCCCCATGCGCCCGCGGGCATGATCCCGCTGCGCCTCAACCCCGCGCGCTGGAATGGCGATAGCGCCATGGTGACCTATGGACCGGCAGGGGAACGGCATCCGACCTTCGAGGTATTCGTCAATCCCTACCATCCGTCCGTCATCAACACCTACGTTGTGCCGACATATATCCGCTTCCTGCACAATGTGCATGCAGACCTGTTCCTGCTGCCCTATGGCCAGACGGCAACAGGCATCATGGGCGTTGTACTCAGCCTGCTGGCCTGTACGGGGCTGATCATATGGTGGCCACATCCCGCCCTGTGGCAGAACGGGAAATGGCGCAGGACCATGATCGTCAGCCGCCGCGCCCGTGGATTGCGCCTGTGGCGTGAAATACATGTCAGCCTGGGGTTCTGGCTTTCCTTCATTCTCCTTTTCCTGTCACTGAGCGGGGCCATTCTGGCATTTCCTTTCGCGCGCCCGCTATTTGGCATCAACGGCCCCGACCACCACCGGCACGGCCACCCTCACCATACGGCTCTTCCCTCCGTTGCAGGGGAAACGGGGCTGGATACCGGGCTGGCTGCGCTGAAACGCCAGATGCCTGAAGCAGCCCTGTTATCTGTCCAGCTGGGTGAACAGCCGGCACAGCAGGCATTTGAAGTGGTCCTGCCCGCGTATGGTCCCAATCACCCCGCCACCGTCCAGTATGATCCCCATACGGAGCACGTGCATATCAGCCGTGATCCGGGCCAGATACGCCGGGGGGAATGGACCTTCCAGTGGCTGCACATGATGCATGAAACGAAACTGGTGGCCCCAGCCCCCATTGCCGTCATCTGGAAAACGGTCGTTGGGACAGGCGGCATAGGCCTGATCATGCTTGCATGTTCGGGGGCAGGCCTGTGGGCCATGCGTCGTTATGGCGCAGCCCGGCGGGAAAGCAACAACTGACCCCGTCACTATGGCGGGAACGAGGGTCGCATGGTCCGGCGACCACTCTTCCTGCCATCCGCCTGATAATACACCCCTTTTTCTGTTCCCTGCACCATGCGCCCCGTTATGAAAGGACAGTGTCCTGAGGGCAGCTGAACAGGATATGGATCCGTTAAAATCTATTACGTGACATAATTCCGATCCCATATCCTCTCAGGGCGCCATACAACCAGCCACCCACCACAGATCCGGCACGAATAATCAGGGACCATGATCAGCGAAACACAAGCCCGCCATCAATCAGGACCGATTGGCCTGTCATATAATCTGAATCCGCGCAGGCAAGCCATGCGACAAAAGCGGCGACATCATCGGGAGTTTCCGCCCGACCAAGGGCGATGCCGTTAACATATTTCCGATAGGTTGCGCCGATTTCCGCGCCGGTCGCTTCCGCCATGCGCCTGTCTATCTCCACCCACATGTCGGTTCCCACCACGCCGGGGCAATAGGCGTTTACCGTAATGCCATGGGGGGCCAGTTCCTTTGCCGCCGCCTGCGTCAATCCCCTGACTGCAAACTTGGTGGCGGAATAGACGCCCAGAAAAGCATAGCCTTCATGTCCTGCAATGGAACAGGCATTGATGATCTTTCCCCTGCGCTCCAGTTTCCTGAATGCCTGGGCGGCTGCCTGAATTCCCCATAATGTTCCATTGACGTTGATCTGGAAAATCCGCCCCATATCCTCCGGCGTCACATCCACAAGTGCCCTGACCTGCGCCACGCCAGCATTATTGACCATGATGTCAACACCGCCAAAGTGCTGCACCGCCTGCTCAATCACGGCAAAGACCTGATCACGCACGCTGATATCAGCTGCAACCGCAATAACCTTGCGGCCAAGCGCCTGTATGTCTTCGCACACCCCGTCCAGCCGATCCTGCGCGATATCCACCACCACCAGATCCGCCCCGTCACGCGCCAGACGCAACGCAATGCCACGCCCGATACCCTGTGCCGCACCCGTGACAACAGCCACCTTACCGACAAGAGACATGAAAGCCCTCTTTCTTTTTCAGATCACACGCCACAGAATGCGGCAGGTCAGTAAAAAAATGCACAATTCAGGAAAAAGATTTAAAAAGTTATGTAATTTAATAAAAATATCAAATAAAAGTAAACCTGTCAGAAAGCAACATTCATGGCGGTGCTCAGCACCACGGCATCCCTGAACACCGTCGTCCCCCCGACATGATTGACATACTGGAAATCGGGCTTGATCGACAGGCCGTCCGCAATATGGAACCCATAATAGGCTTCATAGATCGTTTCATGCCCCTGAATGCCATACGGCACGCCGAAATTTCCCCCCGGCAGGGCAAGGCCGCGGCCTGCCGCCGCTTCCTGCGACAGGATGGCTGAACGGCTGAAACCAGCCCACAGGAACGCAATCCCCACGCTATCCAGCGGACGATGCCACAGGGCGCCCGTATCCATAAGGACCGCCATAAAGCTGTGGTTGATCTGTGATGTCTGCCCCGAAGCATAGGCATAGTATCCACCAAGTATCAGACCATTCATCTCCCCCGCCCCCCGCCGGACAAGCATCTGGTCCACGATGACCCAGACCGAGGTCTGACCGCTCTGCCTTCGGGCTGGCTGTCCCGTCAGCACCCATGAATTGCCGTGGATGTCTTCATACAGGTCATCGTAGCGCGCATTATCATACATGGCGCCCAGCTTGTAATGCCCCGCCAGGTGGTCCCGGCCAAAGGCGGGGATCCAGCCGATTTCAGCCTGTGTCGACAGCTTGCCCAACCCGTCCTGCGCCCATGACCAGCCCGAGATACCCCCGTTGTAGTTATGGGGGGATACGGCAAACAGTCCCCCCATGACATAAAGCTGCTTTATCGGCATGACACGCAGGACACCGCCAATATTTCCCGAAGGCCAGCCCCGTCCCCCGCGCAGGAACTTGGTCGGACTTTCCCCGCCACACAGCCACACGTTCATGAAGTTGCAGACCCATGGCGAATTCTGGAAAAACACCCCGGTAGGGATCCAGCCAACCGACAGGTCCACCCTGCGGTCAAGCCATCCCTTTTCAAAATACGCCCAGACAAGATGCGCGATCACATTGCCACGGCTGCCGTAAATCTGCTGGACCTGGTTACTGTTATCGCCAAACAGCCGGCTCAGGTTCCGGCCATGTCCGTTGACCACCAGCATGTGCAGCCACAGGTCCCGTGTCCATGCGCGGGAATGAAGCACCCTGTTCCAGTCGACATCCAGCGTGGCGCCAACCTGTCCCGCAACGGTATAATCCCGCTTTTTGCCACCTGCCACGTTACCGGCCAGATCTTCATAAACGTCAACCGCCAGATAAAGCCCACGGTTCTGCAGCCACGGCTGGACACCACCCCAATCCCCCAGCAGATGCGTGGTGCCAAACGGCGGACCGAATGATGGCGGCCCATAGGGCGCGTTCAGGAAGCCGGGGGTTGTTTCATAAAAGGGCGTCGTCGGCTGCGTTTCGGCATACGGCGTGGGGTTGGAGACTTCCGGCAGCTTGTGTGTATCCGCTTTTGTGCCCAGTATCCTGCGCACCCAGCCGGGATATTCATGCGGCTTGCTGTCCTGTACTACAGTTGTCCGGGTTGCATCCACATCCGCCGCCCGGGCGGGAACAGCAACGGACAGGAACAGCCCCAGACACACGACAGTGCGGACCAACACTATCATTGCCGTCCGACCGTACCTGCATATGACGAAATCAGAACACCAATAAAAATATGACAGTAAAAAAAATCCGGAGGGAACGCGCATGCCCAAGACCTCATGGCTTCAGGGGACGATCCAAGACACGTCATACGCACAGATGCGCATGACATATGAGTACGGCATGCGCCGCCACGCATGGCGCGTGACGATACAGGCGGCATTCATCATCATTTCAGTTTTATATGAAAGTGGGTTATTTTTACTTATTCATGAAAAAAACAAGGCGAGCATTTTTATCATTTTTATTGCCTTCATTTTTATCCATCGGCCAGTACGAAACCGTCCTCCCCTGTCCAGGATGACAAGAGAAGCGGCAGCATGGCCTGCGCCCGATAACGGATGTCGCCCGGCACGGGTTTCCCGTCAGCACATGGATATTTACAGTGGGTCAGTCAAACAGGACCGGCACATCCCCTGCCTGCCAGGGCGACAGGCGGCGCATGGCGCGATCAAATACCGGCAGGGCCACAAAGGCCCGCATCCATTCCTGCACCCCATCCGGGCAGGCTGTGGCAAACCAGTGCGGGTCTGTTGCAGCGAACTGCCGCACGAAGGGCGCCACGGCGGCATCGGTCAGGCCCGGCCGGTCACCATGCAGAAAACGGTTCGCCCCCATGGCGGCGTCAAGCTGCTCCAGTCCCTTCAGTGCCTCGGCCCGGTGATGCACGGGGTCGGAGTGATGACGGCTGGCATATTTGTAACGATCCAGATGGTATTTAAACGGACCATCGTTATACGCAATCAGGTCATTGCGGACATTGGCCAGCCAGTGCTGTGGATCATGCCGCCCCAGGGCCCATCGCATGATATCCAGACTTTCATCAATAATGGCCTGATCCGGCAGGACAAGGACAGGCACCGTTCCCTTGGGCGAAACCCGCAGCATGCAGGCAGGTTTCTGCGCCAGTTTTACTTCGCGTATTTCACATTTTACCCCGGCGGACAGCAGGGCCAGCCGCGCCCGCATGGCATAAGGACAGCGGCGGAAACTGTAAAGCACGGGGTATACGGTCATATCGTTCCTGTTGGCAGCCAGCGTCCTGATGCGGGCATGATACGGAGACACGGCATTCGCAGGCAAGACGACACGTCTGCCATATATCCCTGCACATGCATGAAAACTTGCATGACCTGACCGGAACTTCCCTTTCACCACAACGTATAGGCACTTGGCAGCATATTCTGGCGTACCATGCATCCGCGCCGGAATATCAGGGGGAACATAAGCCTGTTCCCGTGCGCCCGTGGCAATGAACGCCCGTCAATACGGATACCATTACACAAGACGACTTCCGGCCAAATAAAACAGACAGAAACGGAATGCCGTTCATGGAACATGCTTCCAATATATGGCCTGTCTTCACCTATGCAGCAGTCATAGCCATGCTATTGGCCTGCATGCTGGGCCTGTCCGCCATAACCGGCACCCGGCGCCGTGGCGCGGCACGTGGCCGCGCCATGTCCATGCCCTTTGAATCCGGTATCCGGCCAACAGGGTCGGCCCACCTGCGGCTGCCTGTGCAGTATTACCTGCTGGCCATGTTTTTTGTCATATTTGATGTTGAAACGGCCATTCTCATGACATGGGCAACGGTCGTGACCGAAACCGGATGGGTCGGTTATGGCGCGGCCGTTCTCTTTACCGTTTTCCTTGCCATATCCCTTGCCTATCTGTGGCGTGCCGGTGCGCTGAACTGGGGGCCACGGCAACGGCTGACCGCCTCCCGACCGATCGCCCATGGTGGAAAGGACCGTGCCCCATGAACTGGTTCCTGTCATCGCCCGACACCAAGGGGGCAACGCCGCCCGCGCCCAGCTTCAGCGAAACGGTCCGCCGCAACCTTGTCATGGGCCGGTTGCAGGATTTCGTGGCGTGGGGACAGAAGAACTCCATCTGGCCACTGAATTTCGGCCTGTCATGCTGTTATGTGGAAATGGCGACAGCGTTCACCAGCCGCTTCGACATTGCCCGCTTCGGCTCCGAAGTGCTGCGCGCGACACCACGCGAAGCCGACCTGATCGTCATTTCCGGCACCGTGTTCGTCAAGATGGCCCCGGTCATCCAGCATCTGTATGACCAGATGCTGGAACCACGATGGGTGATTTCCATGGGGTCATGCGCCAATTCCGGCGGCATGTACGATATTTACAGCGTCGTGCAGGGCGTGGACAGCTTCCTGCCGGTGGATGTGTATGTCCCCGGCTGCCCTCCCCGCCCCGAAGCCCTGCTGGAGGGGCTGCTGCTGCTGCAGAAATCCATCGGCGCGCGCCGCAGGCCGCTAAGCTGGCTGGTGGGACCACAGGGTGCCGAACCCGTCACGCCGCCCAGCCTGCGTGATGAAAAGCGCGCCCACCGCCAGGGCATGCGCGACCTGCGCACGCCCGACGGGATATGATGCCATGACCACCCTCGTGTCGCCAGCCCGTAACCGGGGCCTTGTGGAACAGATAACCGACCACCTGCCCAACGGGGCGATGGCCACACAATCCACATGCGATGGTGTCTGCACCATCTGGATTGCGGCGGTCGACCTGCGCCCGCTTCTGGCGGCGCTGAAGGCATCGTCCGCCGCCTGCCTCATGCTGCTGGACCTGACAGCCATAGACGAACGCGAACGCGCCCACCGCGCGGGACAGCCACAGGCCGCGTTCACGGTCGTCTATCACCTGATCTCGCTCGCCAGCAGCACGGATGAGGTACGGATCAAGGTGCCCCTTGGCGCGGATGCCCCTGCCGTACCCAGCATCTGTGACCTGTGGCCCAACGCCAACTGGTATGAACGCGAGGTATGGGACCTGTTCGGCATCCATTTCCATGACCATCCCTGCCTGCGCCGCATCCTGACCCCGCCCACATGGACCGGGCACCCGTTGCGCAGGGACCACCATGCCCGCGCCACCGAAATGCCGCCCTACAGCCTGACGGAAGACCATGAAGCACGCGAGCAGGACGCCCTGCGCTTCGACCCGTCCGCATGGGGCATGCGGCGGCATGGCGACCATAGCGACTTCATGTTCCTCAACCTCGGGCCCAACCATCCCAGCGTGCACGGGGTGTTCCGCATCATGCTGCAACTGGAGGGCGAGCGGATTGTCGATGCCGTGCCCGATATCGGCTTCCACCACCGTGGCGCGGAAAAAATGGGCGAACGCCAGACATGGCACAGCTATATCCCCTATACCGACCGGGTGGACTACCTTGGCGGGGTCATGAACAATTTCCCCTACGTCATGGCGGTCGAGACGCTGGCCGGGATCACCGTGCCGCCCCGCGCGCAGATGATCCGCGTCATGCTGGCGGAACTGTTCCGCATCGCCAGCCACCTCGTCTTCTACGGCACCATGGCGCAGGATGTGGGACAGCTTTCGCCGGTGTTCTACATGTTTACCGACCGCGAACGCGTATTCGGGATTATCGAGGCGATCTGCGGCTTCCGCATGCACCCCGCCTGGTTCCGCATTGGCGGCGTGGCCATGGACCTGCCCGAAGGGTGGGACGGACTGATCCGCGCCTTCCTTCATGACCTGCCGCGGCGGCTGGACGAATACGATGCGATGGTCATGCGCAACCCAATCTTCCGCGCCCGGACGAAGGGGATCGGCGCCTACACCACGGCGGAAGCCGTTGAATGGGGTGTCACCGGGCCGGGACTGCGCGCCACGGGGCGGGAGTGGGATTACCGCAGGCATGCGCCGTACGCCTGTTACGATCAACTTGAATTCGACATTCCCACCGGCACGCATGGCGACTGCCATGACCGGATTGCCGTGCATGTGGAAGAAATGCGCCAGAGCCTGCGCATCATCCGCCAGTGCGTGGACAACATGCCCGCAGGCCCGGTCAAGGCGGACCACCCGCTGACCACCCCGCCGCCAAAGGCGCAGACGATGCATGACATCGAAACCCTGATCCACCATTTCCTCAGCGTCAGCTGGGGGCCGGTCATTCCACCGGGGGAAGCCCGGGCCAGCATCGAAGCCACGAAAGGCGTGAATACCTATACGCTGATCAGCGATGGGGGCACCACATCGTACCGTACCCGCATCCGCACCCCGTCATTTGCCCACCTGCAGATGATCCCGCTGCTCAGTCGTGGCATCATGATCGCGGACCTGATCGCGATTTTGGGCAGCATTGATTTCGTGATGGCCGATGTCGACCGCTGACGCCTCCCTGCCCGCACGCCTGCGGGCGGAAATCCTGGGCCTCGCGGCGCAGGAACCACACCCGCGCGGGGCGGCTGTCGCGGCGCTGCGGCTGGTGCAGGCCCGCTTTGGCTGGGTCAGCACCGGACATCTGTGCGAGGTGGCTGGCCTGCTGGGCATGTCGGCCGATGATCTGGATGGCATTGCCACCTATTTCAACCTGCTGTTCCGCCGGCCGGTCGGGCGGCATGTCATCATGCTGTGTGACAGCGTGTCGTGCTGGATCATGGGTCGCGAACCGCTCTGCGCCCATCTATGCCGGGCACTGGGCATCCAGCCGGGGGAAACCACGGCGGACAACACCATCACCGTACTGCCCACCGTTTGTATCGGGCATTGTGACCATGCCCCGGCCATGCTGGTGGACAGCACCCTGCATGGCGATGTGGATACGGCCTGCCTCGACCACCTGATCGACATGCTGAGGAACACGCCATGACGCCCCCATCCGAACGGCCCCTGACCGCCATGATCGACCCCGCCGCCGGGCCACCGGACTGCGCGGCATACGGGCGCGCTGGCGGCTGGCAGGCAGCCCGCAGGGCGCTGGGTGGCCTTGCCCCGGCTGACATCATCGACATGGTGACACGCTCGAAACTGCGCGGGCGTGGGGGGGCCGGGTTCAGCACCGGGCAGAAATGGAGCTTCGTGCCAGAAGATCCCGCATCCGCACGCCGCAAATACCTGATCGCCAATGCCGATGAAATGGAACCGGGCACCTTCAAGGACCGCCTTTTGCTTGAGGGCAATCCGCTGCAACTGGTCGAGGGGATGATCCTTGCGGCTTATGGCGTGCAGGCGGGACATGGCATCGTCTTCCTGCGGGGGGAATACCATCTTGCCTGCACCCGCCTGCACCATGCAATCGGAGAGGCACGGCAGCAAGGCTGGCTGGGGGAGAATATCCTTGGCTCCGGCTTCAGTTTTGACATCCATGTCCATTCCAGCGCCGGGCGCTACATATGCGGCGAGGAAACCGCCCTGCTGACCGCGCTGGAAGGTCGCCGCGCCACGCCCCGCAGCAAGCCGCCCTTTCCCCAGACCGGCGGCCTGTGGGGCGCGCCAAGTGTCGTGAACAATGTCGAGACACTGTGCAACCTGCCCCATATCATCGCCAATGGGCCGGAATGGTTCGCGGGGCTCGGGCTGGGGGAGGATGGCGGCACCAAGATCTATGGCGCAAGCGGCCGGGTGGCGAAGCCGGGGGCATGGGAACTGCCGATCGGCACGCCGCTGCGCCAGATCATTGAGGAACATGCAGGCGGCATGCTGCCCGGCTACCGCCTGCGCGCCCTGCTGCCCGGCGGGGCATCCACCGCCTTCCTTGACGCCACGTCGCTTGATGTCGCCATGGATTACGGATCGGTGGAAAAGGCGGGCAGCCGGCTTGGGACCGGCATGGCCATCATTCTCGATGACCGGACTTGCCCCATCGGCATGATCCGTAACCTTGAACATTTCTTCGCACAGGAATCCTGCGGGTGGTGCACGCCATGCCGTGACGGGTTGCCGTGGGTGGAACGCCTGCTGTCCGCGATCGAGGACGGCATGGGACAGGCAGACGACATGGACCAGCTTGCCCGCCATGCCCGCATGCTGGGCGCGCCGGGCCGGACCTTCTGCGCCCATGCGCCGGGGGCGATGGCGCCACTGGCCAGCGGGCTGAAACTGTTTGCCGCGGATTTCACCGACCACATCCGGCACGGCCGCTGCCCGCTGCGCATGGCGGCGTAAGCACACGACAGGGAGCACTGTCATGACCCGCATCTACATAGACGGCAAAGAGTGCCCGACCCGTACCGGCATCAACCTGCTGCAGGCCTGCCTGGAAGCCGGGGCCAGCCTGCCTTACTTCTGCTGGCATCCCGAACTCGGTTCCGTCGGGGCATGCCGCCAGTGCGCCATCAGGCAGTTCAGTGGTCCCGATGATACGAAAGGCCGTATCGTGATGGCCTGCATGACCCCCGTTGGCGAAGATACCATCGTCTCCATTGACGATACCGAAGCCCGCGACTTCCGCGCCAGCGTGATCGAATGGATGATGGTCAACCACCCCCATGACTGCCCCGTGTGCGAGGAAGGCGGCGAATGCCACCTGCAGGACATGACGGTCATGACCGGGCACAACACCCGCCGCTACCGCTTCACGAAGCGGACCCACCGTAATCAGGACCTCGGTCCGTTCGTGAAGCACGAAATGAACCGCTGCATCGCCTGCTACCGCTGCGTACGTTTTTACCGTGATTACGCGGGCGGGGATGATCTGGCGGCCTTTGCCTCGCACGATCATGTGTATTTTGGCCGGGCGGCGGATGGCACGCTTGAAAACGCCTTCAGCGGCAACCTGGTGGAAATCTGCCCGACCGGCGTATTTACCGACAAGCCGTTTTCCTCCACCTATACCCGCAAGTGGGACATGCGGGGCGCGCCCTCGGTCTGCGTGCACTGCGCGGTGGGCTGCAACACCATTGTCAATGCGCGCGGGGAAACGGTCCGCCGTATCCTCAACCGCTACAATACGGACATCAACCGCTACGTGCTGTGTGACCGGGGGCGGTTCGGGCATGGCTTCGTCAATGCGCCGACGCGTATCCGCACGCCATTGCGCGCCACTGACGGCCAGCAGGTGTCCATTCCCGTAGCCGATGCCCTTGCACGTTTTGCACGCATGGCGGCGGATGGCCGGATCGTGGGCATCGCGTCCCCCCGCGCCGCGCTGGAAACCTGTTTCAGCCTGCATGCGCTGGTGGGACCGCAGCATTTTTCCACCGGCCAGACGCGGCAGGAACAGTCATGCGCGGAACTGGCCCGCGCCCTGCTTGGCCGCCACCCGGGCAGGCTGCCCACCATCCATGACATGGAAAGCGCCGACGCGGTGCTGGTACTGGGCGAGGACGTTTACGCCACCGCCCCCCGGCTGGGCCTTGCGCTGCGACAGTCGGTGCGCCAGCCATCCTTCCATACGGCGGATCAGGCAAAGGTACCACGCTGGATGGATGCGGCGGTGCGCACGCTGGGGGCTGAATGCCCATCCGCGCTGCATGTCCTGACACCCGCGCCAACCGCGCTGGATGACGTGGCGGCCGACAGCGTGCGCGCCGCCCCCGATGACATTGCACGGCTGGGCTTCGCCATCGCCCATGAAATCGATCCCGCCGCCCCGCCCGTCGCGGATATGATGCCAGATGACGCACGGCTTGCCGCCCGCATTGCCAGAACGCTTATGGGTGCCCGGACGCCGCTGGTCGTATCGGGCATGCAGTACGGGTCGCCTGCGCTCATGCAGGCCGCCGCCAGCATCGCTGCGGCCCTTGCGCGCGCCACGCCTTCTGCGGGCCTGTCGCTGGTCCTGCCGGAATGCAACAGCATGGGGCTGGCCATGATGGGAGGCCTGCCGCTGGAAACGGTAATGGAACAGGCCCGGACCGGCGCGATTTCCACGCTGGTCGTCGTGGAAAATGACCTGACCCGCCACCTGTCCCCGGCGGATGTCGCGGACCTTGTGGCGGCTGTCCCGGATATTGTCGTGATCGACCATACGGTGACACCGCTGTGCCAGCACGCAAGCCTTGTCCTGCCTGCCGCCACTTTCAGCGAATGCACCGGCACGTTCATCAGTCAGGAAGGCCGGGCGCAACGTTTCTTTCAGGCTGTCTTTCCCCCTGCCCCCATACAGGCCGGCTGGCGCTGGATACAGGCGCTGGGCCAAAGCCCTGAACGGATCACGCCGCATATGGCGGACCTGACCGTCTGGCGGGATCTGGATGATGTCCTTGCGGCACTGGCGGCAGCATTTCCCCACCTTGCCCCCGTAACCGGGGCCGCGCCGGACGCGCAGTACCGCATGGACGGCCAGAAACTGCGCAGCCAGACCTACCGCGCCAGCGGGCGGACCGTCATCCGTTCCTTCATCAGCGTCCGCGACCAGCCCCCACCCGCCAGCCCGGACAGTCCCTTCAGCAGTTCAATGGAGGGCGCATATGGGTCCGACATGCCAGCCGCACTGGTTTCGGGATATCAGGCATCGCCATGGAATTCGGTCCAGGCGCTGAACCGTTTCCAGCACGAAATCGGGGGGGACATGCGTGGCGGGGCATCCGGTATCCGGCTGTTTCCCCCCGTCGGACCGGATGACGCCAGGCGCCCCTACGTCTACGCCACGGATATTCCCATGCCGTATGCAGCACGGGCGGATACCGTGCTGGTGCTGCCCGATACGCGCCTGTTCGGCAGCGAGGAACTGAGCATGTCCTCGCCCCCCGTCATGGCGCGCGCCGCAGCCCCGGCGCTGGGGCTGCCTGCAGGCGTGGTCGGATCAGGCCACATGACGCTGCATCTGGAAGACGGCCCGCATGTCCTGCCGGTGCAGTCCGTGCCCGGACTGCCTGCGGGCATTGCCCTGTGCCCGGCGCATATGGTCGCACGGGCATTCCGTTTCCCGCGCATGGCCCGGCTGGAGACGGTGCCGGACGCAGGGGACGGGCCATGACATATCCGGTCATCCTCACCATCGTCCTGATGCCCGTTGTCCTGCTTGGCCTTGCCACCGTGCTGACATGGGTTGAACGGCGGCTGCTGGGATTATGGCAGGACCGGCATGGCCCCGACCGCGTGGGACCGGGCGGCATGCTGCAGGCGGTGGCGGACGGGACCAAGATCCTGTTCAAGCAGGACTGGGTTCCCCCCTTTGCCGACCGCGGCGTGTTTGTCGCGGCGCCCGCCATCGGCATGATGGCGGTACTGCTGTCCTTTGCCGTCATTCCCGTCACGGCGCACGCAGGCATTGCGGGCGACATGAATGTGGGGCTGCTGTTCATCCTCGGCATGATGGGGGTTGGGGTCTATGCCGTGGTGCTGGCCGGGTGGTCATCCAACAGCAAATACGCGCTGCTGGGAGGCATGCGGGCGGCGGCGCAGATGATCAGCTACGAGGTCTTCATGGGGCTTTCGCTGCTGGGCGTGGTCATGATGACCGGGTCATTCAGCCTGCGCGATATCGTGGCGGCACAGGCGGGGCTGTGGTTCATCGTCCCGCAATGCCTTGGCTTTGGCGTCTTCATGCTGGCGGGCATTGCGGAAACGCACCGCCTGCCCTTCGACCTGCCCGAAGGGGAGAATGAACTGGGCGCGGGATTCCATACCGAATATTCAGGCATGAAATTCGGCATGTTCTTCATTGCCGAATATGCCGGGATCGTCCTTGTCTCCTGCCTTGTGACCACGCTTTACCTTGGGGGCTGGCGCGGGCCGTGGCTGCCTGCTGGCGTGTGGTTCGCGCTCAAGACCTGTGGCGTGGTGGTATTTTTCATCCTGCTGCGGGCAAGCCTGCCCCGCCCGCGTTATGACCAGCTGATGGCGCTGGGCTGGAAGGTCCTGCTGCCGCTTTCGCTGTTCAATGTCATGGCGACCGGAACCATCCTCATGCTGCGCGCGTCCCTGTGACACGCCTGCTGCAAAGGCATATCCCATGCTTGATACCCTGCGCACCCTGTTCCTGACGGCGCTGCATGCCTTCCACCGGCGCGCAACCGTGCGGTATCCCGAACAGAAGCCTTACCTGCCGCCGCGTTATCGTGGGCGGATCATCCTGTCGCGCGATCCCGACGGGGCGGAGCGGTGCGTCGCGTGCAGCCTGTGCGCCGTCGCCTGCCCCGTGGACTGCATAAGCCTGCAGAAAACCGAAGCCGATGGCCGGTGGTATCCGGAATATTTCCGGATCAATTTCTCCCGCTGCATTTTCTGCGGCCTGTGTGAGGAAGCCTGCCCCACCTACGCCATACAGCTGACGCCCGATTTTGAAATGGGCGAATACGCACGTTCCAGCCTTGTCTATGAAAAGGAAGACCTGCTGATAAGCGGGACCGGGAAATATCCCGATTACAGTTTCTACGCTGTCGCGGGCATTCCCGTTCCCGGCAAGGCGCGCGGCATGGCCGAACGCGAACGCCCGCCGGTCGATCTCCACTCCCTGCTGCCGTAACCGCCATGCATGCCCTGGCCCTTCTTGCCGCTGGCATAACCGTCATGGGGGCGATCATGGTCATCACCCGGCGGGTGGCGGTGCATGCGGTGCTGTATCTGGTTGTGACGCTGCTGGCGCTTTCGGTCGTCCTGGTCATGCTGGGCGCATCGTTCGCGGCAATGCTGGAGGTCATCATCTATGCCGGGGCGATCATGGTGCTGTTCATCTTTGTCATCATGATGCTCAATCTGGGCCAGCCGGACAGCCAGCGTGAAAAGGAATGGCTGCGCCCGCGCGCGTGGCTGGGCCCGGGCGTTCTGGCCGCCATCGTGTGCATGGAACTTCTTTACTGCGCCAGTCCCCTTTCCGGGCCCGCGCGCCTGCCTGTCCCCATTACGGCACATGACGTGGGTCTCAGCCTGTTCGGCCGCTACGTGCTGATGGTCGAACTGGTGTCGTTCCTGCTGCTGGCCGGGCTGGTCACGGCATTTCATATCGGACGCCACCGGGAAGGAGGCCACTGAGATGCCCGCCTTTTCCTTCAACGACACGCTTGTGCTGGCGGCCACCATGTTTTCGGTCGGGCTGGCGGGCGTTCTGGTCCGGCGCAACATGGTGTTCATGCTGATGTCGCTGGACATCATGCTCAATGCGGCCGCCCTTGTATTCGTGGCGGCGGGCGCGCGCTGGCATGATGCGACAGGACAGGTGATGTTCGTGCTGATCCTTGCCCTTGCCGCCGTGGAAACGGCGGTCGGGCTGGCCATCATCCTGCGCCTGCACGCCCACGGACGCCCCACGCTGGATGCCGATGCCGGCAACCTTCTGGAAGGATAGGGCCATGGCCACGTTCCTGATCCCCCTTCTTGTCCTCTGCCCGCTTGCCGCGTCCCTGATCATATTCATCTCCACAGGCCGGATGGGCGCGCGCGGGGTCGGGACAGTCGCCTGCGCCGGGGTCGGGATGGCTGCTGTCCTGAGCATCATCGTATCCGTCATCCTTCTGTCAGGCCCGGCGACGGGAGAAGTGCAGGTGACGCTGTGGCCGTGGATGCATGTTGCGGGGTTTTCAGCGGATATCGCCTTCATGCTGGACCGGATTTCCCTGGTCATGATCCTTGTCGTCACGATCGTAGGACTGCTGATCCATGTCTATGCCGCGGGCTACATGCAGGACGATCCCGGGATCGCGCGTTTTTTCGGCTGCATGACCCTGTTCGTGGCCGCCATGCTGGTTCTGGTGCTGGCGTCCGACCTGCTGTGCCTGTTTATCGGGTGGGAAGGCGTGGGACTGTGTTCCTACCTGCTGATCGGGTTCTGGTATGACGATCCGGCCAATACCGCCGCTGCCCGCAAGGCCTTCTACATGACCCGCGTGGGGGACGTGGCACTGCTGTGTGGCCTGCTGCTGCTGGCGACCACGACGGGTTCCCTGCGCACTGGTGCGGTGCTGGCGGCGGTGACGAACGGGCAGGTATCCGCATCCGGCGTCAGCATGGCGGCATTCTTCATACTGGCGGGGGCATTGGCCAAATCGGCGCAGGTCCCGTTTCAGGCATGGCTGCCGGATGCCATGGCGGGGCCAACGCCGACCTCCGCCCTCATCCATGCGGCCACCATGGTAACCGCGGGCGTCTACCTGATCGCGCGGCTGCATGACCTGTTCGCCATGGCGGCCCCCGTCATGGCGCTGACGGCCGTGCTCGGGACGCTGACGCTGCTTGTGGGGGGCTGCGCGGCGCTGGTGCAGTCCGATCTCAAGCGGATCCTCGCATGGTCCACGATCAGCCAGGTTGGGTACATGTTCCTCGCCCTGGGGTGCGGGGTATGGCAGGCAGCCCTGTTCCACCTGATGACCCATGCCTTTTTCAAGGCGCTGCTGTTCCTTGCGGCGGGCGCCGTCATCATGCGCGCGCGCCATGAACAGGATATTTTCCGCCTTGGCGGCCTGCGCCACGCCATGCCGGGACTGACCGTGGCCTTTGTTGCGGGAGCGTCCGCGCTGGCTGGCCTGCCGCTGGTGACGGCAGGGTTCTACAGCAAGGAAATGATCCTGTCGGGTGTATGGCACGTGCGCTTTGGCCTGACGCGGGACTGGAGCGTGACGGGGCACCCGTTATGGGCAATGGCGCTGCTGGGGGCCTTCCTGACCGCGCTGTATATTTTCCGCTGCGTTTTCATCGTGTTTTTCGGGAAACCGGGAACCGTGGCGGCAGGCCGGACGTCACGCCTCATGACCATACCCCTTGGCTGCCTGTGCATTCTGTCCCTGTTTGGTGGAGTGATCGAAATGCCTGATACGCTTCCCTCCCTTCACCTGTTCAGCGCCCTTCTTGACCCGGCAACACCACTGTCGCATGCGGATGAGCCGGTCTGGCTTGTGCTGGCTGGCGCGATCGTTCCCCTTGCAGGGCTTGCGCTTGCATGGATGCTGTGGGGGCGTCCGTCATCCGTCATGCACGGTGCCCGCACCGGCGGGGGACTGGATGCGCGGCATGATCGTCTGGCCATATGGCAGCACATCCCTGACCGTGCCAGCACCGCAGCGGGGGGACTGATGCGGGCCGCCAGCGTCCGTGTTTTCACGATCCGGGCCGGTTTTCTGGACATGCTGGCCAGATGGGGGGGCAGCATCGGCGACCGGGGCGCGCTGCTGCTGGACCGGCTGCACAATGGCCGCATGCGGTGGTATGCAGCGTGGATTGCAGGCGGCCTGTGCGTTGCGCTTGCCGTGGCCGTACTGTCATGAACGCCCTGCCCGCCCTTGTGCTGCTGCCCATTCTGGGCGGTGGGGTGGCATGGGTGGCCGGACGCATCCGGCCTGTCCCCACACCCGCATCGCGCGATGCCGCATGGTGGGTGGTGCTTGCGACGCTGGTCATGGAAACGCTGCTGCTGGCGCTGGTCACGTTCGGCCACCAGCCCCATGCGGGACCATGGCTGGCGCATTTTTCCATGCCATGGCTTCCCGCCATGGGCATTGCGGTCAGGCTGGACATGGATGGGCTTTCGCTGTCGCTGATCTGGCTATCGCTCGTTCTGTGCTTTCCATGCGTATTCCTGTCCACCCGGCAGGTCACGGTGAATGCCGGGGCGTTCCACTTCCTTTTCCTTGCAACGCTTACGGGCGTCATCGGGACGTTCCTTGCCACCGACCTGTTCCTGTTCTTCTTTTTCTGGGAACTGATGCTGGTGCCCATGTTCGTGCTGATCGCCACATGGGGGCATGAAGACAGGCAGCGCGCGGCCATGACGTTTTTCATGTTCACGCAGGGCAGCGGGCTGCTCATGCTGGTGTCCATCCTGGGACTGGTCATGGCGCATTACCGGACAACGGGTGTGCTGACGTTTGACTATGTCACGCTGTCGCGCACGCCGCTGTCCCCCGCCCTGTCCATGCTGCTCATGGTCGGGTTCTTCATGGCCTTTGCCGTCAAGCTGCCTGTCGTGCCGGTTCATGTCTGGCTGCCTGCCGCCCATACGCAGGCCCCCACGGCGGCCAGCGTGCTGCTGGCGGGGATCCTGCTCAAGACCGGGGGATATGGCATGATCCGGTTCAACGTGATGCTGTTTCCCGATGCGGCCAGCCGTTTTGCGCCCATCGCCATGGGGCTGGGCGTGGCAGGTATCCTGTACGGCGCGTGGCTGTCGTTCGCGCAGGATGATGTCAAGCGCCTGATCGCCTATAGCAGCGTAAGCCACATGGGGTTTGTGCTGCTGGGCATCTTTTGCGGATCGCGCATGGGGATGCAGGGGGCAATCATGCAGATGCTGGCCCATGGGCTGAGCACGGCAGCGCTTTTCCTGATCGCGGGCGCCATACAGGACCGGCTGCATACACGTGACATGCGCCGTATTGGCGGATTGTGGGCGGCCATGCCACGCCTGTCCAGCGCGGGCGTGTTCTTTGCCGTGGCCGCACTTGGCATGCCGGGACTGGGTAATTTCACGGGCGAGTTCCTTGTCCTGCTGGCGGCGTGGCATGTCAGCCCGCCCCTCGCGACCGTGGCAGCCGCGGGGCTGGTGCCCGCCGCCATGTACGCGCTGCGGATGGTCAACCGCATATTTCTGGCCGCCCCCCGGGCGGGCCTGCGTCCCGGCCCGGATTTGCCCGCCCGGCAGATGGCGGTTCTGGCCTGCGTCATGGCCCTTGTGGTCATGCTGGGGCTGTATCCGCAGCCTTTCATGACATTTTCCCTGCCCCTGCCCGTTGCGGACATGACCGGTGGGGAGGATGGTGCGCCATGATCGGGCATGACGTTTTCCTGCCCGCACCGCTGCTGGTGCTGTCTTTCGGGATCATGATCGTGCTGGCAGCCACGGCATGCCGGCGTTCGGCGGGACGCAGCCTGCTGGGGGGAATGGTGACGCTGCTGCTGGCCCTAGCAGTCGTAGGGTTGCATACAGGCGGCGTGTCAGGGAGTGAAGGTGACACCCTGTTCATTCAGGATCGCTGGACGACCTACACAGCCGCCCTGAGCCTGTTTTCCAGTATGTGCATCCTGCTCATGTCATGGCGGGACACGGCGCATGAAGGGGCCGGGACGGGGGATGAATATGTCCTGCTGTTCATGCTGGGCACGCTTGGCGCGCTGGCCATGGTCTTCAGCGCAAATTACATGCCTTTTTTCATGGGGCTGGAACTACTGGGCGTCTCCCTCATGGGACTTGTGGCCTTTCGGCGGCGTCCTGCCACGGCAGGGCATGAAGCCGCGATGAAATACCTGATCCTGTCCGGGGTTTCGTCCGCCATTCTCCTGTTCGGGATTGGCCTGGCCTATGGCGTGACGGGATCGCTGCGCTTTGCGCCGCCCGTTGCAACCGGGGATATTCCCGCCGCATTGCCCATGGCTGCCACGGTCATGATCCTTGTCGGCATGTTCTTCAAGCTGTCCGCCGTGCCCTTTCACATGTGGCTTCCGGACGTGATGGAAGGCGCCCGCGTGCCTGTGGCGGCATTTCTGGCCGTGGTCTCGAAAATTGCGATATTTTCGTCACTTGTCCGCTATTTCGGCGCGGAAGAGCAGCCCCCGTTCCTTAATGACATCCTGTACGCCGTCATTGTCCTGACCATTCTGGGGGGCAACCTGCTTGCATTGCGCCAGACATCCCTTCCCCGGCTCATGGCCTGTTCATCCATTGCGCATGTCGGATATCTGCTGATCGCCTTCCTCTGTCCCGGCCTGCTGCAAGCGGGGGCCATAACCATTTATCTTGCGGCGTACAGCGCCAGTACGCTGGGCGTATTTGCGATCATGACCGCCTTTGCCCCCCCTGACGGGCCGGAAGGCACGGTTATCGCGCAATGGACCGGACTGTTTTCCAGCCGTCCCTTCCTGGCTTCGGCCATGACACTCATGCTGCTTTCGCTGGCAGGCATTCCGCCCGGCATCGGTTTCCTTGCCAAATTCCAGATCGCTGCAACCGGTGTCGCACACCAGCGTGACCTGCTGGTGTGTGTACTCGTCATCGGCAGCATTATCGGGCTGTATTATTACCTGAACATCATCCGCGTCATGCTGGCGGCTCCGTTATTCCCATCCGCCGGCCAGAACCGGGACAGTCGTCCGGAACTGACGGCGCTTGTCATCGTTCTGACCATAATCGTGGTCATCGGCGGGCTTTTTCCTGTCCGTGCCATCCACCCGATTCTTCCCATGCACCCTGCCCTGCCTGAAACACGGGACGAAACGGTGCATTGGCGGGCCGGCCTGCGATGACCCAAACATGGAAAGGATTTTCCCATGTCCTCTCGTGTCTTTCACATCCTGGCGCAAAAAGGCAACACGGTCATTACCGTCCGGGCGGACGACCCTGTGCTGGATGTCGCAACCACGCTGGCGCGACACAATATTGGCGGCGCACCCGTTCTGGGCGCCGATGACCAGCTGGTGGGCATGATATCGGAAAAAGTGATCGTTCATGCATTATCCCAGCGCGGCGCGGACATATCCACCCTGACCGCGAAAGATATCATGACAAGGGATACGCCAACCGCAACGCCCGATGACAGTATTTATGATATTGCCTGCCGCATGACATATTCGCGCAGCCGGCACGTGCCCGTTATGGAAAACGGCAAACTGGCGGGACTGGTCAGCATCGGGGACATTGTCAAACTACGTGCTGAAAATGCCGAACAGGAAGCGCGTGAACTACAGGATTATGTGACCGGCAGCGACCATGGCGCAGTCAAGTCCCCCAATGATGCTCCCCCCATGCAATGCGGGGACAAGGAAAGCTGATCCGCCGCTTTTTCATGTCTCCTTCCGCTGGTACGGCTGTCCTGCCGCTGGCGTTCATGCCGGGCCTGGCACTGGCCAATTCCCCCCAGGCCGCGCAATACCATCGACTGGTCACGCTGGCGCTGTTCGGGTTCATCAATATCGGGGTATCGCTGATGGACCTGCACGCCAGCATGCTGCTGGCCCCCGTGCTGCCTGGCATCATCCTTGCGCTGCGGGTTGGCAAACCGGCTGGGGTTTTCGGCGCGACAATGCTGGCTGTTCGACTGAAACTCTCTCCCCCGACCCTGACTGCCTGCAGTCAGCTTCCGCGCGCCAGTTTCATGAGGGCAAGGTAACTTCCCCCCCCTGTCAGACACCCCATGAACCATGCAAATCCGGACAGCGCCGATAACGCGGGTATGAACACGCCCGCGCTTCCCACCATGACGGCGATAAGGAGGGCGGCGACCGCAGCCGGGTTAACCCCGTTACGGTACCAGTAGCAGCCCTGCGGACTGGTTGTATAAAGTGCTGCCACATCGACCTGCCGACGGTGCACGATATAATAATCGCACACAAGAATACCGAATAAGGGACCGATAAACGTGGCCAGCACATCCAGCGTCAGGTGCATGAGCTGCGGACTGCCATACAGCTTCCATGGCATGATGAGGATGGAGCCTGCCGCTGCAATCATGCCGCCACCGCGCAGGCTGATATGCCGGGGCGAAAGATTGGAAAAATCAAACGAGGCCGAGACGAAATTGGCCACGATATTGATGCCTGCCGTGGCAATGATGAAGGTCAGCATGCCGAATATGACCGCTGTCAGGCTATCGATATGCGCCACCGTTTCCACCGGATCGATCATGACATGGCCAAAGGCCGGGGCCGTCAGCGCAATGGTACAGATCGTCAGGGCCGAAAACCCGACAAAATTGAACGGCAATCCCCAGAAATTACCACGCCGGATATCCACAACACTGCGGCCATACCGGGCAAAGTCGCCAAAATTGAGCATCGGCCCGGAAAAATAGGAAACCACAAGGGCCACGGCATTCACGCCCGTCCATACAAGTTCGCCCCCATGCAGGGGGGCGCCAACACCGGAAATCTGAAGGGAAAAATGGCGCCACCCCACACGATGGAGCAGATACAGGTCCAGCGCGATCATGACCGCATAGACGGCAGGCCCGGCCAGTTCGATAAACCGGCGGATTGTCTCGATCCCGCGCCAGAAAATGGCGGCCTGCACCAGCCATAACAGGGCGAACGCCCCCCACCCCACGACGGAAAGCCCCAGCATGCCATGCAGCCCGGCCTCCGCCCATGGCGTCAGGCCGGGAACAAGCCGCAGGGCCAGCACGACCAGCGCGTTTGACGCCAGCCATGTCTGTATCCCGTACCAGCATACAGCGATCACACCGCGTATCAGGGCCGGGATATTGGCCCCCAGCACGCCAAAGGACATACGGCACACAACCGGAAACGGCGTGCCCGTGCGCTGGCTGGGCACGGCGACAAGGTTACACAGGACGTTGACGATCAGCACACCAGCCAGCAGGGCGACAAACACCAGCCCCGAAGGCAGGCCAAGCGTAAACAGGTTTCCCGCTGTCACATAACCGCCAACGCTATGCACATCCGACATCCAGAAGGAGAGGTAATCGTACCAGCCCCAGTCCTGCCGTTCCGCAGGCAACAGGTCGCGATTGCGCAACCTGTCATCCTTCCCCCCTGGCTGCATGACCGGAGAACGTGAAACCTCTTCCGGTCGTATGTGCATGTTCATGCGCGTAACCTCCGCAGGACACTATGGTGGGGTGTGCCTGCCGTGTGAAGGTCATGCCCGTGTGCGTATCCCATTACATGATGCCCGCTCAGAACCCTGCTCGGAAGGTCACGACAGCCGAAAAACGACCCAGCGTATTATAGGTGGGCGCCGTACCCTGAACCTTGCCAATGGTTGTATTGGTCAGGCTGACGCTGTTGATGGCGGAATAGGCATGGGTATCGATCATGTTGTTGACCCACAGCATGATTTCCGGACTCTTGAGAAAGCTCAGCCCGCGCCCGACAAGGCTGTTGCGCGGCAGGCGCGCGCCCACGGTCGCATTCATGGTGTACAGCGACGGCAGGGCTTCCTGGTTCATGAAGGTCGAATACTGTTTGGAAAAGTAATTCAGGCCATAATTCCAGAAGAAAATCCCGTTATCCCAGTCCACCCCCAGCGAAGCCGCCCATGTGGGCGTATTGACCGCCATCTTGCCCTTGGTTGGCAGGCCCTGAATATCGTTATCGATGGTCGAATGCAGATACTGCATGGATGCATAGGGCCGGAAATGGTGAATGGGTCGCGTGCCGATTTCCGCGTCAAAGCCGTTGGTGGTCTGGTTGCCCGCGTCAATGACCTGCCCGATGGCCTCGTTCCCCAGGAACATGGACGTGGAAACCTGATGATGCGACAGGTTGTAATGGAAATAGGTAAAGGACCCGATGATGTATTTACCGGTATAGCGCACGCCCACTTCTTCCGTGATATTGTATTCATCATGGATGTGTGTCTCGCCCTGGTTGGCGATCTGCCCGGTATTGGGATTGATGGTGGTGATCATGGCGCTGTCAGGTGGCGCCTTGGCGCCGGTCGAGACCCCACCAAAGATCTGCACATACTTGTTCAGCTGGAAATGGCCGCCAAGGGTGGGAAGTGGCATGAACTCATTGGCGCTGACCTTGCGCTGCAGGCCGGGGATATTGTCGGTGCCATCACGATGGATCATGGTGACGCGCATGCCCCCGTCCAGAACCAGCCGCCCGTTCAGAAGTGTAACCGTATCGCCAGCATAGATTCCGTTGACAGTGGAAATATCGCTGTAATTCTGGGAATAGAAGATCTGGCCATTTGCCAGCCGCAGTGACTTGCTTGCCTTGCCCCATGATGTCGCCGGATCGCCACTGCTGCTGACACCGGTATAACCGACCAGGTTGGTCGAATTGTCATAATCGAACCAGTAGCCAAGGTAGATGTGGTGATGCCCGACCTTGTAACTCAGCTTGGCATTCACGCCGCCACGCATTTCGTTCAGGCTGCTGTACTGCTCCGTCACGCCATAGGACTGACCCGGCAGCTGATTGGGTATCGAAATGGACTGCGGGCTGCCGCCATATCCATAATAAACCTGATCGTTCAGGTCGAAGCCCGAACCATAGACCTTCTGATTGGCGGCCACGTAGGGGGTTACATCCAGCGCCAGACGCCCGAAATTGAAGTGCGACGGCGCTGCAATGTTGAAGGTCTTGGAATGAAGCCAGTTCAGCTTCCAGTAATCGGTGCCACCGTCGGCATTGTTCTGGTCGTAAGAACCGGACAGTTCATTCTTGAGGCCCTTCTGCTTCCAGCTGGCCATGGTCATGTCCCAGTACGGCTCGTTCCCGATAATGCCGCGCGTAAAGCCACCGACCAGCGACACCCGATTACCGTCCCCCCATTCCTTGAGGATCTTGAAATCGATGTGCTTGAAGTCTTCCTGACCCGGTCCATGATAGAACGTGTCATGCTGGTTGGAAAACGAGATGTAGGACCGGATGCCCGTCTTGCCCCATTCCCCCGTATCCACGCGCAGGAACTGGCGGGTATAGTCACGGTTGCCCACGCCCACGTCCCCCAGTCCGCCGAATTTCCTGGAGGGATCGCGGGTCTTGAACTCGAACATGCCGCCAGATCCGTTGATGGCGGGGGTATCGAGATTGGATGAACCGGGCTGCACGGATACGCTGCCGATATTCTCGCTGTCCGTTACCCATGCCACGTCAAGGTTGTAGCCACCGATACTGCTCAGCGGCATGCCTTCCCACACATTGGCGATCTGGTCCTGCGTCAGGCCACGCATGCTCAGGGCGGATTTTTCGTGGCCGGCGGGGTCGGTGTTCGCCACCACGATACCCGGCAGCAGCTTGACGGCGTTATAGGCATTCTGCGCAGGGGACTGCTTCATGATGTAGTCAGGCGTCACGGTGCTGCGCGCCTTGGGGGCGGTCTGTTTCTGGATCAGCCCGCCACCGGGCGCGCGTCCGGTCACGCCGTCGGCCGAATGGACAACAATCGCCCCCACCCGGATCTGTTCAGCCCCGCCCGTGGCGCGGACGCCCTGCGGCTGTGCTGCCGTACCGGTATGCTGGGCGGTCGCGGGGCGGGCATGTGCGGAATGGGTCTGGACCGTACGGGCCAGTGCGGCCCCGCGTGGTGCACTCAGTGCCAGCGCGGTGGTAATGACCAGGAAAACCCGGAGGCTGGCGGGCTGAACGGAAAAACGGGGCAGCGGCGCGGCCAACCTGGGGGAATACGATCCGATCAGGCTTTTTCCGTCAAGGCACATTGCCGGTGTCCTTCATTTTTTATCCCGCGCAACAGGGCCGGGATTGCGACGTGAAATGATACTTGAGAGAAATGTCTCTCGTTACAGATGTAAAATAATATGCGTACAAAATGCGTGTCAACGCATATTGTTTACAAAAATGGATTTCAATCCTGATACGCGCAGATATCCGTCCCGGATGCCAGATAACGCTGCAGTTCGGGGGACAGGCCCACTGTTTCCATAGGGGCATGATGGTGCACGGACGGCGCGGGGTGCGATAACAGGTTACGGACTTCCTGCAGGCTTTCGTGCAGGGAGCACATGACTGGTGCCGCGACATCCGGGGCAATTCGCGCGGCAAACCCTGCAAGCCCGGCCCCCCCAAGCAGCACGCGGGCCGCGCCGTCATGCCGCACGGCATCGTTACATGTCCGTACGATCTGGCGGCAGGCGGCGCCCCCCCCTTTCGCCAGCACGTTCCCCGCCGCGGGCAGTATCCGGATGGAGGCCAGCCGCGCGCCCAGCCCCATGGCCTGTACCAGCTCCGCCAGCATGGGCTTCCATTCCTGCCCACCCGTTACGATGGAAAAACGCCCCGGAAGCCGTGCCGCCCGCATAAGGGACGCCTGCGCCATGCCCGCAACCGGCACCGGGCAGATACTGGCCAGTGCCTCGCGGCCCGGATCACCAAAACAGGCCACCAGCACCCCGTCAAACGGTCCACGCGCACATGCCAGCGCATCCAGCACCGCATGGCCCGCAATCGTGACGGACACGCGGTTGGTAATGTAGCGCGCCCCGAAACGCGCGGTTACCGCTTCCACTGCAACAGCACCGTCAAACAGTGCTTTGGCATGGGCCACCATGCGGCGCGTCATGTCCGTATCGGTATTCGGATTGATAAGCAGCAGACGCGGCACGGGCAGGGCATCCAATCGTGATGAGACAGGTCATATCAGCGACCTTTGTCAGTCAGTATGATTTGGAAACGTATTTCGTCAACCATTATTGTTCACAATATCAAACCCCTTGACGGGAACAGCAGACTGTCCCAACAGAAATGCGTTTCAGCAAAACCGGGGGGGGGAACACGGGCCATGGGATCATCTGCCAGGGAAGAAGCACGCATAGCTGATGCCTTGCGCAAGGCGGTCCTTGAGCGCAAACTTGCGCCCGGCAGCAAGCTGCCCGAAGAAGAACTGGCCCAGATATTCCGCTCCAACCGCGCCAAGATCCGGCGGGTGCTGCTCTCGCTCTCGCGTTCCCATATCGTCACGCTGGAACCTGGCCGCGGGGCATTTGTCAGCCGCCCCTCCCCGCAGGAGGCACGTGACGTACTGGCCAGCCGCCGCCTGATCGAAGTCAGCCTGCTGGCCCGTCCTCACCGCAAGTTATCGACACAGGGTGTAACGCGGCTGCGCAGGATCATGACGCAGGAAGCCGAGGCGCATGAAAAGCACGACGCGATTGCCATGATCCATGTCTCCGGGCAGTTTCACCTGACGTTGATCGAGGAACTGGGCAACGAAGTCCTGAAAAGCATTACCGAGGAACTGATCCTGCGCATGTCGCTGATCATCACGATGTATGAACGGCATAATGCGACATGCTGCCTGTCTTCCGACCATCATGACCTGCTGGACCTGCTTCTGGCGAAAAAATATGCCGAGGCATCCATCCTTATGGCACGGCATCTGGAAGGCATTGAAAGCTGCCTCGATTTCCACCGAGATCCTGTCACCACGACCATACTGAGCCAGATCCTGCAGCCCGTGCAGGGCTGAGGGCCGCACATATCCCCATCACGTCCATTGCAGGCATGATACTGCACGGTCCTGGAGCTGTAACGGTTTTGTCCCGTTCCTCACCGTACCGGCCGTGACCGGCCAGTGATGGCCACAGGACGGGCAGGCCATCGCCGCCTCCAGCCATTCAGGTTCATATGGGATGTGAAATCAGCCTGCCCTGCTGCCTGCTGTCCCATAGTCATTCCCGGACGCCGGTCACGAAACCGTAGATGCCAGGCATCGGAACGGGGGACACCTGCCCGGTTCCAGTCATTACAATATCGTTTCATTTTCGTGACATACGTGTATGCTGGAACTTCCTGCATGACCCTCAGAAGGCTTTCACATCATGATGCCTGCTTCCGATACGTTTATTGAAGCACTCCCCAAGGCCGAGCTTCACGTCCATCTGGAAGGCACACTTGAACCGGGCCTGAAGATCATCCTGGCGCGCCGGAATGGCCATCCGCTTCAGGATGCGACGGAAGACGACATTCGGGCCGGCTACGGGTTTCATGACCTGCCATCGTTTCTGGCCCTGTACTATGAAGGCGTGGAACTGCTGCATACCGAGCAGGATTTTTATGATCTCTGCCATGCCTATCTTAAAAAAGCCGCATCACAGAATGTCCTTTATTCGGAAATGTTCTTTGACCCGCAGCTTCATACCCGTCGCGGCATTGCCTTCGAAACCGTCATCTCGGGCCTGAACCGGGCGCGCAAGGATGCACAGCGGGATTTCGGTATCCGTTCACAGCTTGTCATGTGCTTTATCCGGGAAATGAGTGCCCAGTCAGCGGAAGAAACCTTCACGCAGGCACTGCCCCACCTGTCGGACATTGTCGGCGTGGGGCTGGATTCTGATGAAAAAGGCAATCCACCCGCCAAATTCGCAAACGTATTCAAACGTGCGCGTGATGCGGGGCTGCATGTGACAATGCATTGCGACATCGATCAGGAAAATACACATGAACATATCCGGCAGGCGCTGGAAGACCTGGGCAGCGAGCGGCTTGACCACGGGCTGAACATTCTGGAAAAGCCGGACCTGCTGCGTCAGGCACGGGAGAGGCATATCCCCTTCACGGTCTGCCCGTTCCCCAACATGGCGATCCGCCCCAACAGTAACGAGAAGGATATCCGTGCCCTTCTGGACGCCGGGCTGACCATTACCATCAATTCCGATGATCCGGGATATATGCAGGGTGTCTATATGACGGAAGCAATGAAAATGGCGCGCGATGGCGCACATCTGACGCCAGATGAACTGCTGGCCATCAGCCGGAACGCCTTCCGTGCCGCCTGGATCGGGGAAAAAGAACGCCGGATCTATCTTGACCGGCTTGATGATTTCGCCCGGAAGGCCGGCATGATGGTACCCGCCATATAATGCAGGTTCCCAGTTACCCGGCAGATCACGCCGCCTGTCGGGCGGGAGGGAGGACGCGGCGCGCGGAAAGATGCCGGTCGAGACATGAAGAGACTGAAACCGTGCCGCAGCATCCGGTAACATATCATCATAACCTGTATTACCGGGTCCTTCCCTTCCTCGCTGCCATATGCGTCCTTCTGGCGGCATGGGGGGCCTGCGCGGATCCTGTTGTGTCCATGCAGGGACGCGAGGCGGCTGTCGCCAGCCGCCTGCACGACATTGCAGGAGACCGGGCACGGGTCAGGCTGTTCCTCCAGTCCATGCCCAAAGGTGGCGAACTGCATATCCATTCATGGGGAACCGCCTTTGCCGAGACCGATATCGACTGGGCGCAAGCCCGGAATTACTGCGTCACCCGCCACGGCGCGCCCCAGTTCGTGCCGCCACCATGTGGCAGGCATCATGCACTGCCAGTTGCGCGCATGGACGACGTCCGGCGCGCCGCCCTGGTTGCTGCCCTGAGCGAGGACGCGGTGAACGGTCCGGTCCTGCCGCGCCATGACCATTTTTTCGCAACATTTGATGTAGCGGCCCCCGTGGCCTCCCATTCGCTCATTGATGAACTGGCCCTGCTGCGCACGATACAGGCCCGGCAGAACAGTTCGTATGTCGAATTCATGTCCAGTCCCGCCAGCGTTGACGCCATGGGCGAGCGTGCCAGCACCATGCATATGGACCCTGCCCGGCTGGACATCATGCATGACAGGCTGGCCCCATCCCTGCCGACCATGCTGGATGCCGCCCGGCAGGAAATCGATGCATGGATGGCAGGTGCGGACCAGCGTCAGGCCTGCGCCACCCCCCTGCGCGAAACCACAGGTCCGTGCGGGGTTACGGTGCGCTTCCTTGCCACCGTGACCCGCACGGGCACGCCCGCCCGCGTGTTTGGCGAAATGCTGGCAGCCTTTGCCCTGGCCCATGCCGACCCGCGCGTGGTGGGGGTCAACATCCTTGCACCGGAGGACAATGTGACCGCCGTCCGGGACTATGCGCTGCATATGGCAATGTTCCGCTATCTTTCCGCACGGTATCCCGATGTCCGTTTCTCGCTTCATGCAGGCGAACTGACGCGGGCGGTCGCGCCACCGGCGGCACTGGCGTCACACATTGCCCAGGCGATCGAAGCCGGTGCATCGCGCATTGGCCATGGTGTCGATATCGCGATGGAAGACCAGGCGCGCGCAACCCTGACCCGGATGGCGCATCGCCCCGTGGCGATCGAGATCAACCTGACCAGCAACGATGTCATCCTTGGCGTGCATGGCCGCGCCCATCCGCTGCACCTCTATCTGGCCGCAGGCGTACCGGTGGTGCTTTCGACCGATGATCCCGGCGTACTGCGCACGGACCTGACGGAAGAATATGTCAGCGCCGTCGTCGATCAGCATCTTGATTATCACCAGATCAGGCAGATCGTGCGCAACGCGCTGGAATTCTCGTTCCTGCCGGGGGAAAGCCTGTGGCGCGATCACAGACCCGGCATGCCCGTTGCGACCTGCGCCCGGACAGATGCTCCGCAGCCGTCCCCCACCTGCGCCGAATTCCTGCACCGCAGCGAAAAAGCGGCCCTGCAGTGGCGGCTGGAGCACGATATTGCCCGGTTTGAAACACAGGTGCTGGCCCATCCTTTCTGATGGACCGGTCCCTCATCGCCCAACCATAAGGAAAAAAACATCATGCCCTTCCCTTTCATGACCAGGTTTCGCGCTGTCGGGCTGCTCATGGGCGCTTTATGCACGGTGTCATCGCTGGCGCGGGCGGCGGATGCGCCGTGGCCGGTCAAGGTTGTCATTGTCACGACATTCGAAAACGGCGCCGATACCGGCGACAGGCCCGGTGAACTCCAGCTATGGGCCGAACGCGAGCATCTGAGCGAAAAGCTGGACTTCCCAGGTGGCGTGCATCCCATCCTGTCCACGCCAGATCATTCGGTCATCGCGGTCGTAACCGGCATGTCACTGGTCAATGCGGGGGCTTCCGTCATGGCGCTGGGAACGGATCCCCGTTTCGACCTCCATCAGGCTTACTGGCTTGTTGCCGGCATTGCGGGGGTTGATCCGCAGGTTGCCTCGGTTGGGTCCGCCGCATGGGCGCGGTATGTCGTCAATGACGTTGCGCAGTCCATCGACATGCGCGAAGCCCCGAAAGACTGGCCATACGGGATATACGCCAACGGGGCGCAGCGTCCCGACACGCTGGACGGCACCGGCACGGACCACGGCGCCCTGGCGGATTACCCGATGGTCTTTCCACTCAATGCCGGACTGGCCCAGTGGGCATGGCGGACCACCCGCGCCACGCGCCTGATGGATACGCCGCAGATGCGTGATTTTTCCAAAGGGTGGGCAGATTATCCCGGTGCGCGTCACAAGCCGGCCGTCATCCTGGGGGACAGCTTTGCCTCTGACCAGTACTGGCACGGGATCCACCTGAACCAGTATGCCCGCGACTGGGTGCGCATGTTCACGGCGTCTCACGGCGTATTCGCCATGAGCAACATGGAAGATTCCGCCATTGCCACCGCGATGTTCCGGCTCGACCGGATGCATCGGGTCGACTATCAGCGCCTGATGGTGCTGCGTACCGCTTCAAACTATACCCTGCCGCCGCAGGGCCAGACGACCCTGCAATCCGTGACCGCCGAGTATCCCGATGAGGGAATGCCCGCCTATGAGGCGGCATGGCGCGTTGGCAGCACGATCACACATACCCTCACCGGGAACTGGGCCCGTTATGCAACCCATGTTCCGTCCGCCCACCCGTAAGAGGGCGGACACAACAGCAGGGCTGGCCACCATGCCATTCCGGTTCAGTCGTCCCCGCCATGCCGGGGACGACGCGGTTCGTGATATGAACCCGTCAGTGCTGTGGCATGCTTTCGTGGCCGTCCGGACCTGTTGCGCCGGTGACGGCCATATCCCCACCTGACTGCATGCCTCCGCCGCCGGCATTGCCGCCGCCCTCTTTTTTCCCGTCGTCCTTGCCACGGCTGCCAGTTGCCTGCATGCGGGCGGGCCCCTGCATGGGCAGGTCGAGATCGGACGGGACAGGTTCGAGATCAAGCGCCTTGCGGATAAAATCCCGCAGCGAGACAACCAGATCATGCGTATGCACGCGTTGTCCTGTAACCAGTTCCCGCGCCGCGTGGGTGGCCAGGCGCACCTGTTCGCCCGTTCCCAGCAAAATGATATCTGACAGGGCGGCTTCCACGGCATCACGGATACGCCGGGCACGGTCGGAACCCGCTGCGGCGCCAGTATCCGTTCCATCACTGGCGCCATCGGGGGACAGATCCGCCCCATTCCCGACCATCCGCAGGTCCCGTCGATGCCGGGGATCCACAGCCAGATCCCCGGTAAAGGAACCGCCCAGCGTGCGGTAGGCGGCAATCAGGGTGCGCAGACGTTCATTGATCTGGCGGTTCATACGCTCCCTGCGCTGCTGGACCACGACCATGACCAGCAGCCGGATACCCACGCCAATCAAGGTAATCAGGCACAGCCCGATCATAGTGGCCAGAAGGCTGTGCCATGAACTGAAATCAAGATTGCGCACGACTGGTTCCTTGCATACAGGCAGCCACCATAACCGATAAATCCGGATTGTCCGGCATGGCCTGACATGCCGCCATTTATGTCAAGCGGGTTCACTGCTGGTGGCAAGACCGGATCGGTTCCGCAGGCCCCGCGGGAAAGCGCCTGCGCCGACCATAAAACTCCGGATCGGTGGCGCATCAATACGGACCAGCCTGCGCCATGGTCTGAACGAACCGGGTGGGTCTGGCAATATGCTGGCAAACCGGTATGATTTGGACTGAAGAGGATGTGTACGGAACCCGCTGCGATCCGATAAGGTCGCCAGCCATGTTCGTACCACAGCGATACTGCAGGAACCGTCCGTCCCATAGCACCTGTATCCTGAAGGGGAGATATCAACACCATGCGACCAGATGCTCAGGCAACCGACAGTCTACAGCAGGCACTCCCCGTCCCATCACAGGATACAACCCCTCAGTGGCGCCCGCTCCTGCATTATACCCCCCGGCGGAACTGGATGAATGATCCCAATGGCCCGTTTTTTTACAAGGGGGTCTATCATCTTTTCTACCAGTACAATCCCCTTGGCGAGGAATGGGGAAACATGTCGTGGGGGCATGCGACCAGCCCGGACCTGCTGCACTGGCATGAACACGATGTGGCCGTGCCGTTCAGTGACACGAAGGATATTTTTTCCGGAACGGTTGTCGTGGATACACATAACACGTCCGGACTGGGCACGGCGGACAATCCGCCGCTGGTGGCATTATACACCAGTGTTTTCAAGGAAAACGCCCCCAGACCAGCAGGCGTGCAGGCCCAGTCCCTTGCATACAGTCTGGATGACGGGCGGACATGGAAGCCATACGGCAAGGACCCCGTGCTGACATTGTCACCGGACTCGCCCCATTTCCGCGATCCCAGCGTGTTCTGGTACGCACCCGGTGGGTACTGGGTCATGACGGCCGTCGTTGCCAATGAACAGATGGTCAAGCTGTACAAATCCACCAACCTGACGGAATGGACGTTCCTCAGCGATTTCGGGCCTGCCGGTTTTGTCCACCCGGACATGTTATGGGAAATGCCATCGCTGTTTGCCCTGCCACTGGATGGAAATCCGGAACGGCAGAAATGGGTTCTGATGCTGGGGATCAATCCGTGGAGCATCGCGGGTGGATCGGGCAGCATGTATTTCGTCGGCTCCTTCGATGGCACGACATTCCATGCCGAGGGACTGCCGCCCGATGGATCGGACCCTGCGGCATATGACTGGCTCGATTACGGCGCGGACCATTATGCCGCCCTTGTCTTTTCCGGCCTGCCTGACAGCGCGCCCGTAACCATTGGCTGGATGAGCAACTGGGACTATGCAGCCCAGATGCCGACATCACCATGGAAAGGCCAGATGACCCTGCCCATGACCATGGCCCTGCGGACCATTGATGGCCGCCCGCAATTATGCCTGAGCCCTGAAAAGCAGTACACTGCGCTGGTCGCCGACCGCCCGGCACTTTCTTTCGATGGGCTGCGGCTGTCATCGGAACGCCATCTGCTGCCCGATCATGCGCGTGGTCAGGTTCTGGATATTGACATGAGCATGCACATGCACGATGCGGACCGTGCCGGCCTGTTCGTGCGGGCCACGGCTGATGGCCAGATCAGCACCTGTATTGTTTATGATATGAAAAAGCATGAGCTGCGCATTGACCGGTCGCGTTCTGGCCTGACTGATTTCTCACCCAAATTCAGTCATGAACATGCCGTTTCCATGCCTGCCCCGAACGGGGAGATTTCATTGCATGTCATTATCGACCGTAATTCGGTCGAAGTGCTGTCCCAAAACGGTTCCATCGTCATAACGGACCTCATCTTCCCGCCTGTTGAAGCTGACCGCATCATCGCCTTTTCCGAAAACGGCATGACCGAATTCAGGCATATGAAGATAACCCGTCTGGACCAGAAGCCGGAATAAAGAGCCTGCGCCCGGTTTCCCGCGTGCGATGACCTGATCCATTGTCCAGACCACGGGAAACCGCCCCGGTCAGAATATACACATGGCGGCAGGCCCATCCTGTCCTGCCGCCGTCCCCGTCCCCGTCCTGCGACTGACTGATCAGGTTGCAGCCACGCGCATGGGGGCCACGGAGCCCCTTCCTGCCATGCGCCGCACAGGGTTATGAACCCGTGCCCGGACACCCGATCGGCAGATGCCAGCCACGAACGCGATCACATTATCACCACAGACGCCTGCCGCCCTTGACCGGGTTGGCGCCCTGCCCCCGAATACCCGGAATGGCTGATCGCACGCCTGCCGTGCGGATGCCATGGCGGACGCATCACCCAAATCCGCCTGAACAGGAACTGGAAGGATCCGAACATGTTTTCATGTGTTGGCTACGCCGCGACCGCAGCGGATGCGCCACTCAAGCCGTTTGCCTTTGACCGGCGCGATACCGGCCCTGATGACGTGCGCATCGATATCCTGTACTGCGGCGTCTGTCATTCCGACCTGCACCAGGCCCGCAATGAATGGCAGAATACGATCTATCCCTGCGTTCCGGGCCACGAAATCGTGGGCCGGGTGTCGGAAACCGGGGCGTCCGTAACCCGGTTCAAGGCAGGCGACATGGTCGGTGTAGGCTGCATGGTTGATTCATGCCGCGAATGCACAAGCTGCCGCGACGGGCTGGAGCAGTACTGCGAGGCCGGCTTTGTCGCCACCTATAATGGCGAGGACCGGCACGGCCGCGGCATCACTTTTGGCGGGTATTCACGCGCGGTTGTGGTTGACCAGAGCTTTGTGCTGCGCGTGCCGGATACGCTGGACCCGGCTGCCGCCAGTCCGCTGCTCTGCGCGGGTATTACCACATGGTCACCGCTACGGCACTGGAAGGTCGGTCCGGGACAGCGGGTTGGTATCGTGGGCCTTGGCGGGCTGGGCCATATGGGGGTCAAGTTTGCCCGCGCGCTGGGGGCGGAAGTCGTGCTGTTCACCACATCACCCGGCAAGGTGGCCGATGGCCTGCGGCTGGGCGCGCATGAGGTCGTGCTGTCAAAGGACGCTGGGGCCATGGCCAAGGAACGCGGGCGGTTCGACTTCATTCTCGATGCCGTCGCGGCGGAGCACGACATCAATGCCTATCTGGACCTGCTCAGGCGCGATGGCACGATGGTGCAGGTTGGCGCGCCGGAACAGCCACTGCCGGTTTCCGTGTTCAGCCTGCTCATGAAACGCCGCAGCTTTGCGGGGTCGCTGATTGGCGGCATTCCCGAAACACAGGAAATGCTGGATTTCTGTGGCAGGCACAACATCACGGCGGATATCGAAATGATCCGCATGGACGAAATCGAGACCGCATACGCCCGCATGCTACGCTCGGACGTCAAATACCGCTTCGTGATCGACATGGCGACCATGCCGCTGGCTGCATGATCCGGGCGGCCTGAGACACATCGCCCCTGTTCCCGCCATCCGTCCCACAGGGCCACATACGCGATGGCGGGAACAGACTACCATTGATCCGGCGCCCACGATGGCCCACCGGCCTGTCGACCGACTGGACACGGATCAGTCCCGCAACAGCGCATCCGCCATTTTTTCACGATCCAGCCGCCCTTCCCAGGCCCCGATCACGACTGGCGCCACGCAGTTCCCGGCCAGATTCCCAACCGCGCGCGCAATGCCGATGAACCAGTCCACCGCCAGCAGCATCACAAGGCTTGCAACCGGAATGGATGGAATGGCCGCAAGCGTCGCCGCGAGCACAACAATGGCGACACCCGGCACCCCATGCGCCCCCTTGGACGTCAGGAGCGCCGTGGCCAGCATGATGATCATCTGCCACGCGGAAAGGTGCGTCCCGGTCGCCTGCGCCAGAAAGACCACCGCCAGCCCCAGATAGATGGACAGGGCGTCAAGGTTCAGGGAATAGCCCGCCGGCACGACCAGTCCCACCACCTGTGGATCAACCCCCATGCGCCTGAGTTTTTCCATGACGCTGGGCAATACGGCATCCGATGTGGTGGTCGTGGACGTAATGACCAGTTCTTCACGGAAATAGCGCAGGAAACGCCACGGACTGACACCCGACAGACGCAGGCAGCCCCCCAGTGCGATGATGATGAACAGGGCGATGACCACAAAATACAACGCGACGAAAGCGGCAAGATGCATGATGGCGGTCATGCCATACCGTGCGGTTGTCGTGGCCATGGCGCCAAAGACACCCAAAGGCGCCAGGGCGATGATAAGCCGCATCATGCGCGCGAACAGGACCGACAGGGCATCGATCAGCCTGACCAAGGGGGCCCCGGCTTCCCCGATCAGGCTGAGGCAGCAGCCGAACAGAATGGCGAAAAACAGGATCTGCAGTACATTGGCCTGCGCGAACGCATCCGTCGGGGAACGGGGAACAAGCGAGAGGATGAATGCCGTAATCCCCCCTTCATGCAGGACCTGCGCATTGCGCGCATAGGATGCGACCATCTGCGCATCCTCCGCCGTTGGAGCGAACACGATGGAACGGCCCGGCTGCACCAGCATGCCAATGCCGACAGCCATAACCAGCGCGAAGGTCGTCATGATCTCGAAATACACCAGCGCCTTGACGCCCATGCGCCCGACGGCACGCAGGGAACCAGCCCCCACAATGCCCGTGACGACAATGCAGAATAACAGCGGCCCCACCGCCATGACGATCAGGCGCAGGAACAGGTCCGTAGCCCAGTGTGTCCGGCTGGCGAGACCAGGGTCCAGCAGCCCCAGTCCCAGCCCCGCCACACTGGCAATGACAACCTGCGTGAACATACCCGGAAGCCATTTATGGCGGTGCGACGGGGATGAAATATGACAATCGCTCAAGCCAGCATCCTTGCAGACAGACGGAAACAATCATGAACCGGACAAGTCATGACTTAATGGATATATGCACCCGCCGACCATCATACGATACCAGAACCCTGTCCGTAATCCGTAAGTATGGCAGGCAGAATGCCGCGACAGGCCGCCTGCGTTCCCGCACGCCGTTCCCGATGCACGTTTCCGCCTTCAGGGGTATGGGCGCCGGGTATGCCCATCGCAGGGCGGTACACCACTTCTGGCGCCACGTCCCACGCTTCGTGGCGACTTCATTACATGAAAATAATGGAACCGGTTGCGATGACACAGGACAGCATGCACATGTCCGCGCGCATCCGTTTCGATATCAGAAATATAATTTGCTCATTAAGAACATTTGTGCGCACAGTGACATCCGTGAGGGCTTCTCATCATAAGGAACCGCAATGAAATCCGTCATCGCCCTTGGGGGTAACGCGCTGATGCAGCGGGGGCAGCCCCTGAGCATATCCGTCCAGCGTGAAAATGCCCGAATGGCCGCATGCGCCCTGGCTGGCATTGCGCGCAGGCACCAGCTTGTCCTGACCCATGGCAACGGGCCACAGGTCGGCCTGCTGGCCATGCAGTCACAGGCATTCAGGCAGGCCCCGCCCTATCCGTTCGATATCATGGGGGCTGCGACCGAAGGCATGATCGGGTATATCCTGGAACAGGAACTGGGCAACGTGCTGGGTCGGGATGTACCCGTGGCAACATTGCTGACACGTGTTGAAGTGGACCCGGACGACCCGGAATTTACCAGTCCAAGCAAATATATCGGTCCCCATTTTGATGAAGCGCAGGCGCAGGCATTAATCGACCAGTATGGATGGACCTTCAAAAAGGATGGCCCGTCCTGGCGGCGCGTGATCGCATCCCCCCACCCGTTACGAATTCTGTGGCATCGGCCCATCCGCTGGCTGCTGGACAATGGCGCGGTCATCATCTGTGGCGGCGGCGGAGGCATTCCTGTCATTTCCACCCCGGATGGCAGCCTGCAGGGCATTGATGCAGTCATTGACAAGGATCGCGTCTCCAGCCTGCTTGCGGTTCACCTGTCGGCTGACCTGTTCATCATCGCGACGGATGTTCCGGGCATATACGAAAACTACGGCACGCCACAGCAGAAGCTCCTGACATCACTGACTGCGGGAGAACTGAAGCAGAAAGAGTTTTCCAAGGGGTCGATGGGGCCGAAAGTCGAAGCGATCATCAATTTCGTGCAGAAAACCGGACGTCCCGCCGCGATTGGCTGCCTGTCGGAAATCGAGAAGATCATCGCCCGGCAGGCGGGAACGTGGATCATGCCCGATGCGAACTGAAATCCCGTGCCAGACATAAAACCTGTCATTGCAGGTTCGTTCATCCGGTCACGATTGCTGGGCATGGAGGGTACCGTCACCGTCCTTGCCCGGTTTACCGGCTATATATATCTGGCTGTCGCGCATGCCGGGGATCCGGTCATTGTGGTCATTACACTGAGTGGAGGCCGGATCGGGCCACTATCCATCGTGCTGCCCGGGCACAGGACCCTGCCCCTGAACAGTTCTGCGCGGGGGCGCCTGCGGGGCGGTGTCATCGAAATTGATGCCCTGCGGATCAATCTGCATCAGGCCCGGATACATGAGTCGGCGCTGAAGGCGCGCATGGCCCCGGCCCGGGTACCATCATGGCTGGAAGGTGTGCTGCGTGACCTCGCTCCCCTGCCCCGGCGCACGGCCATCCTGCCATCGGTATCTGCCCCTGCGTCGCCATCGGCCGAAGCCCGCGCCCTTACCCGGCTGTTCCACGCCGGTCTTGCATCTGGACATGCACGCGACATTGCCATGGCTGCCGGCAGGCTTGCCGGACTGGGCCGGGGCCTGACACCCGGCGGGGACGATTTCCTGTGCGGATTTATGGTCGCGGTCTGGTTTTCAGCACCCGACCCGATACAGACCTGCATGCCCATCCTGACTGCGGCCCGCGGACAGACCACGTCATTGTCCCTGGCCTTTCTTGATGCAGCGGCCCACGGTCATGTCAGCGATACATGGCGGGACTTTCTGGAACCCGTATCGCATGACGCGCCACGGACCGGGGTACTGAAAAACGTCATGGCGCCCGGCTTCAGTTCGGGGGAAGATACGCTTGCAGGTTTTATCTGGGGAATGCAGGCCATGCATATGCCACCTGCCGCCCTTCCCCCCATACCACTGGACGCCCTGTCCGCCATGGGCGGCGCACCCGATTGAAGGATGGATCAGAAAACATGAATATTCAGCTTGAAGATGCACAGGCCGCGATGAAGGCCGCGATCGACAGGGCCCGCGCGCTTGATATCGAAATATGCGTTGCGGTCATGGATGGGGGCGGACGGCTTGTCACGTTCGCACGGATGGACCAGTCCAACTGGGCCAGCATTTTCGGAAGCCAGGGAAAGGCGGCCACATCTGCGGCAACACGGTGCAAAAGCGGCGTCATACCACCTGAATCCGTTGTCATGTCGCGCATTCGGGAAATGGAGGGCAACAACCTGATTTATGCGAAAGGCGCGGTTCCCCTGTTCCGCGATGGCATGCTGATCGGCGCCATTGGCGTGGGCGGGGCAAGCGCCGATCTGGATGAAGCCTGCGCCGGGGCGGGTGCTGCCGCCATTGGCTGCACAACGTCAGGCTGAGGTCGCCGTTTTCCGCCCGCGCCACATGATCCGTGGGGCCGCTTCCCCTTTGCATAAAGGGGGGATTTGTTTTTTAACGAATGGATCTTTTAATTCCATGCGGACATGACAGTGCAGAACTCTACGGAAGAAATAAAAAAAAACAGGGGACTGGTCGGGTCCCTGGCGCATGGTCTGAATGTGCTGATGGCTTTCGACAAGGACCATGCACAGATGACGCTGTCCGTTGTGTCCGAACGGACCGGCATGGACCGGGCCAGCGCGCGGCGCTACCTTCTGACGCTATGCCATCTGGGATTTGTGACCCAGTCCGGGCGTCTTTTCCGACTGACGTCAAAAGTCATGGATCTGGGCTACAGTTTTCTGTCATCCATTCCGCTTGCGCAGAAGGCGCAGCCCTATCTGAACATGATCCGCGACCAGACCGGGTTTCCTGTCGCCCTGGGCATCCGGGATGAACTGGACATCGTGCATGTCGCATCCGCCAATACGGATGAATTCGCCTCCCCCGCGCTGACGATCGGCAGGCGCTTCCCGCTGGCCTATGCATCCGCCGGGCGGTGCATCCTTGCATTCCTGCCCGGTGACGAACGTGATGCGATCCTCAGGCGGATCAGGCTTGCGCCCCTGTCGGAATATTCCATCACGACCATGGCGGGACTGCGCGCGAACCTGACGGATACGCAGAAAACCGGGTTTGCGCTGGTGGATCAGGAAATGCAGGTTGGCATCCGGTCGCTTGCCGTGCCGGTATTTGATCACAATGCCAATGTTGTCGCCTCGTTCAACACGTTTACATTCAGCAGCATCGTCCCCGAGGACGTACTGATCGAACGGGCGCTGCCGACAATGCTGGCTGTCGCCACGGAATTCGGCAAAACCATTATCTAGACGACGCATATTCCGCCATCCGACCGGGGGATGCCACATTCCATATGAGAAGCGGCGTCCACCTGCCACGAAATCTTTATTAAAATATTCCCCTGCGGAAAATTCATTTCGAATATGCACTTGCTTTCTCCGGTGCAAACCGTGTCTATTGTGAACATAAGTTTTCAATGTGATCATGGTGGGATGATGTGATGACGGGTTCTCCACGGCGGCTGCGCATTGGTGTGCATTACGAGCCCTCCAATATTGACCCTCATCTCGGGGCGGCCGAACTCGCACTGCAGATGACGAACGGGGTTTTCGATACGCTCGTCAACAAGACCGTCGAAGGTGATTATCTTCCCGGTCTGGCGGACAGTTTTTCAATATCGGACGACCAGTGCCGGTATATTTTTTCCCTTCGCAGGGATGTACGGTTCCACGACGGCACGCCGTTTGATGCGCAGGCCGTGCAGGCAAGCCTTGACCGGGCGCATGACCCGGCCAACCGCTCCCAGCTGGCCGGCGCCCTGCTGGGTCCCTACCGCCAGACGAACATTCTTGACGCGCATACGGTGGAAATCATTCTGGACCAGCCCTATGCCCTGTTCCTGGATGCGCTGAGCCAGGGCTGGCTTGCCCCTGTGTCACCGGCTTCCATTCGCGCGCTCGGTCCTGATTTCTGCAGGCATCCTGTCGGGACCGGCCCGTTCCGTTTTGAACGCTGGGATTCCGGGGACTGCCTGGTCATCACACGCAATGACGATTATGCATGGGCGCCGGCACTGGTCGAAAACAGGGGACCTGCCCATCTGGATGAAATCGTCTTCAAGTTCATTCCTGACGATGGTGCAAGAACCGAAGCCCTTCTGACCGGCGAGGTCGACGCCATTTTCGCAGCCAATCCGGCCGATGCGGCGGCACTGAGGAACCAGCCGGGGCTGTCCGTCGCCTGCTGGCCCATACGTGGCGTGCCGGTCAGCCTGATGATGAATACCAAACGGGCGCCAACCGATAATATCCATGTCCGCCAGGCCATTTCCTATGCGCTGGATGTAGACAGCCTTGTCACGGAAATATTCAGTGGTGAATTTACCCGCGCCTACGGGCCTGTGTCCCAGTATACCCTTGGTTATGAACCCCGGGTCGAAAAACTGTATCACCACGATATTGAAAAGGCCCGCACCCTGCTGGACGGGGAAGGATGGCTGACCGGCCCGGACCAGTTCCGCCACAAGGATGGCAGGCTGCTGGACGTCATCATTTATGTCCTGCCCGTCAATTTCTATCCTGAAATCGGCGCGTATGTGAAAAGACAGCTTGCGAAAGTCGGGATCGCGGTCAGGGTCGAACTATGTGATGCCCGGACATGGATCAGGGCGGGCATGGATGGCGCCCATAACCTGATCCCGCAGGGCAAATATGCCAGTTCGTCCCAGCTGCTCAGTTTTGTCTATCATTCACGGCAGAGCGGCCAGAACGGATATGGCTGGAGCAAGCGGGACGCTTCGGATTTTACCGTCATCGATAAACTGATTGATTCAGCGGAAACCTGCATAAAACCGGAAGACTACGTTCCGATTTTCAAGCAGGTCCAGATGGAAGTCATGGAAGCCGCCCTGTGCATTCCGGTCCATTGCAATACAAACATCGTGTCCCACAAGAACAGCGTGACGGGGTTCAGGTTTGACGCTATCGGCGCCTACCCGCTTTTTCACGATACCAACATAACCCCCTAAGGAGCAGCGGCCAATGCCATCGCGCATAGTTGTTCGTCCACGTGAATACCATGATTCCGTCAGGCTCATGCGCCTTTCCCAGCTTCTGCGCAAGGAAGCGGGCGTGTCTGAAGCCATGATCATGATGGCGACCCCCAATAACAGGAAAATACTCGACACCACGGGTTTCTGTTCCGAACAGGCGCGGAATGCAAATCCCGAAGACCTGATCGTGGCGGTGACGGCCCAGACGGAAGAAGAAGCCGACGCCGCCATTGCGACAGCAATCCATATGCTGCAGAAAAATATGGAAAATGCAGGGAATGCCGTTCAGGCCGGCACGCTGGATGAAGCGATTTCACTGCATCCGGACATCAACTTCGCCTGCATTTCCGTTCCTGGCTCCTTCGCCGCTGACGAAGCGGAACAGGCGCTGGAGCGGGGGCTGAATGTCTTCCTATTCAGTGACAACGTCACGATTGAAGATGAAAAGCGCCTCAAGCAAACAGCCCTGAAACAGAACAGGCTGCTCATGGGGCCAGACTGCGGCACCGCGATCATCAACGGCGCCGCCATCGGCTTCGCCAACGCCGTCGCACGTGGTCCCGTCGGGATCGTGGCCGCGTCCGGCACTGGCGCACAGGAAATATCCAGCCTGCTGGACTGGATGGATGTCGGCATAAGCCACATCATCGGCACGGGTGGCCGTGACCTGCATCAGGATATCGGGGGGGCAACAATGTGCCAGGCCCTCGAACTGATGGCGCAGGACCCGCAGACGGACATTATTGTCGTGACGTCCAAGCCGCCTTCGGCCATCGCGCAGGACCGTGTCTTTGCGACCACCGCCAGGATTGGCAAGCCGATCATTTTCAATTTCCTTGGCGCGACCCCGCCTGCCGATGCAGCGGGCGCGGAATTCTGCGCGACGCTGGCGGAAACGGCACTGGCAACCGCGCGGCATGTCAGACCGGAAGCCACCCTGCCCTGCGCCCCGCAGGCGGACAGGGACGACTTCATCCGCAATGCGCTCGACACCAGAACGCCTGTTCAGCGCTATGTCCGCGGCCTGTATGCGGGTGGGACGCTCTGTTATGAAGCGCTTCTCCTGCTGGGGGATATTCCGGGCGGGGTCTATTCCAACCTCAAGCACGACAGCCATGCCCTGACGGATATATTTACCAGCCAGGGTCATACCGTGATCGACATGGGGGACGACGCCTATACGCAGGGCCGTGCCCATCCCATGATCGATCCCGGCCTGCGGAACCAGCGGATATTGCATGAAGCCGCGGACCCCGAAGTCGCACTTCTGCTGCTTGATCTTGTCATCGGCTACGGCGCGCAGGACAACCCGGCGCGCAATCTGGCTGAAATCCTGCACACAGCGCGCAATATCGCCGGACAGGACGGACGTAGCCTGCCGGTCATCGTGACCATCTGCGGGACCAGGCATGATATCCAGAACTACAGTGACCAGGTTGAACAGCTTGAGCAGGCAGGTGTCATGGTGACACGCAGCAATGCAGAGGCCGTTACTTTGGCAAAGCGTTATGTTGAGGCAATCAATGTCTGAAAATCCCAATCCACTGCTTTCCGGCGCCCCCCTTCATATCGCCAATATTGGTATCGAACTGATCGGCGAAAATCTGGAACGGCAGGACGTCAAGGTGGTTCAGGTCCGCTGGCTTCCCCCGGTCAGGCATGACGCAGAACTGACAGCCCTGCTTGATACGTTGCTCTGACAGCGACCACGGAGAACAGATATGGTAGATATCAAGACCCGCATCGAAACGGCCAATGCCCGGACGATTGAAATCATGCGTACCGGCACGGCCCAGCTTGTCGACGTCGGGCCGGCGCTGGAAATCGTACCGGGCATGCAGAAGAACATCATTCTGCATTCCGGTCCGGCCATTCCATGGCGGGAAATGTGTGGCCCCCACCGCAACGGCGTCACGGGCGCCGCCCTGTGGGAAGGACTGGCGCAATCCCCCGAAGAGGCATGGCGCAAGCTTGATTCAGGCGAAATCCAGGTGGCGCCGTGTCACGACTACCTATGCGTCGGCGCTGGGGGAGGAATCATTTCCGCCTCCACCCCCGTGATGGTGGTCGAGAACACGACCTTCGGCAACCGCGCCTATAGCTGCATTTCGGAAGGGGGCGGCCTGCGCCTGCTGAAATGGGGGTATTATGACGACGCCATCCTGAAAAACCTGTCATGGCAGGCCGAAGTGTTCGCGCCAGTGTTCCAGAAGGCGCTGCGGGCATCCGGGCCAATTGACATCAAGGCGATCATCTCCCGCGCGGTGGAGATGGGCGACGAATGCCATAACCGCTCCATTGCGGCGACGCTTCTGTTCCTGAGGGAACTCTACCCCTCACTGCTGACGCTGGACATGCCGGGCGAGGATGTCAGGACTTCCCTGAAATTCCTGGTGGATTCCGAACATTTCCTCCTGCACGCCATCATGGCGGCGGCCAAGGCGGTGCTGGTGCCAGCCGAACGGATCCCGTACAGCACGATTGTCACGGCCATGGCCCGCAACGGGGTGGACTTCGGCATAAAGGTCAGCGCCTTGGGCGATACGTGGTTCACGGCCCCCGCCCGGATGGTGAAAGGGCTCTATTTCCGTGCGGAATGGGATGATAACTGCGCGGCACCCGATCTGGGGGACAGCGCCATTACCGAAACCGTCGGACTGGGCGGATTCATTCAGCCCTGCGCACCTACCGTCACCCAGTTCGTTCAGGGCAACATCCACTCCGCAATCGGCAATACGCGCAAAATGCAGGAAATATGCGCCAGCACCAATCCTGATGTCCGTATCCCGGTCATGGATTTCACGCCCGGCCCGATCGGTATTGACATCCGCAAGGTTGTCCGGACCGGCATTACTCCCCTGCTGGATACCGCCATCACCCACAAGGATGGCGGCCTGATTGGCGCAGGCGAAGTGCATGCCCCCCTGGAATGTTTCGAAAAGGCGCTCAGGGCGTTCGGTCAGCAGCTGGAAGGCATGTCGGCATGACACTGAAGGAAAAAATCGAAGCCGCCAACCAGGAAGCATTTTCCCGGCTGCACCTTGCAAAACCGGTCTGGGTAGATGTCAGGCCAGCCATTGACGCACTTCCGGGCATGACCCGTTCGACCATCCTGCATGCGGGGCCACCGATTGACTGGAACCGCATGTGCCCGCCCCAGAAAATGGGCGTGGTACAGGGAATCCTGCATGAAGGGCTGGCTGAAACGGAACAGGCTGCCGAGGCGCTGATCGCCTCCGGGGCCGTTACGGTCGCGCCCTGTCATGAATATGGCGCGGTCGGGGGCATGGCGGGCATCACGACAGCCTCCAGCCCCCTTGCCGTGGTCCATGACCCGGTCCATGACAGCTGGGGGTACTCCCAGCTGTTCCAGGGACCGGCGACCGGGCTGCAGGACCGGGCCGATTACAACCGCGAAGCCCGCAGGCGGTGGACATGGCTGGAACAGGTCTTTGGCCCCACGCTTGCGGCCGCCGTCCGCGCAACCCCTGGCATTCCCGTCAAGCCGGTCATGGCCCGCGCGCTGGAAATGGGCGATGAATGCCATAACCGCAACAGTGCCGGCAGCAGCGTGATCCTGAACGCCCTGATCATGGCGCTATATGATACATGCAAGGATCATGGCAGACTGCGCGAGATACTGGCTTACCTGAAAATCAATGACCAGTTCTCCCTGTGTGTCTCCATGGCGGCGGCCAAGGCCATGGCCAACGCCGTGGGAGGGATCGAGTATAGTACGGTTGTGTCCGCCATGTGCCGCAATGGCGTTGATTTTGGCATAAAGATCAGTGGCATGGGGGATCGCTGGTATACCGCGCCCGCCAACCGCATCCACGGGCTTTATTTCTCATCCGAATGGACCGATGCGGATGCCGTGCCCGATATCGGGGACAGCAGCATCATGGAAACCATCGGGCTTGGTGGTCATGTGCAGGCGGCCGCCCCGGTGCTGCAGCAGTTTGTGGACGGCTCATTCGCCCATGCCCAGTCCGTCGTGCACAAGATGGAGCAGATTACTGTCGGCGCCCTGAAGGAGTTCAAGATCACGACCATGGACTTTATCGGCGCACCCGCCGGTATCGACATACGCAAGGTCATGAAGACCGGCATCACCCCGGTCATAGATACGGCGATTGCCCATCGGCAGGGCGGCGTGGTCGGCGCGGGACAGACCACGGCCCCCATGGGATGCTTTGCCGAAGCACTCCGGGATTTTGGCCGACGTTATACGCAAACAGCCTGAAAGGGGCTGTTTGCGGAAAATCCGCCGGGCCGCAGCGGGGTCATATGACCCCGGCCCAGTTTTCTCGCCGCCAGTCGCCTACAGCATAAGGCATGCCTGCCCTGTCCACCCCGGCACAGGCGATGGCGCCAAAACACATTGCCCCGTCCGCCATCGGTTCGATGACATGCCCCATCCCGGCCAGGGCGGATCGGGCAGGATGCCTGTGTTCCATCAGCAGTTTACCCGCCTGACTGCGCCACCGGGGGGCGGCAATGGCAGTTGCCAGGTCTTCCCCGCGCCGGATGATACGGTCAATGAACTGCAGAAGGGTCTGGACCTGCCCATCAGCCCCCGGCGTCGCAATGGCAAGCGTGCCACGGTCCGTCCGCAACAGGGCTGGTGCCAGCGTATGGACCGGCCTTTTACCCGGTGCATAGGAATTGGCACCCTGTGTAAAACCGCCCGCCCTGTTGTTCAGGAAAATGCCCAGTTCGGGAACGAAAACACACGACCCGAAATCATCAAACACGCTGACAAGGGAAGATACCGCCATTCCCTGCGCATCGGTCACGCAGACGCCCGCGGTATGCAGGTACCCACGCGGGCCACCACGGTTTGCGGCGCGGGATACGTCAATCTCCAGCGGCTGATCCAGCAGCGCCATTCCTTCAAACGCGCGGTCGCGACAGGCAAAGGAAGCTTCGGTCAGTTCAACGGCAATGTGTTCCGCCGCAATATCATCGGCCGGCTGGAAATTCGCGAAATTGTTCAGGACCATTCCCAGCAGCACGCCCTGCGTCGGCGGTGGCTGGAGAAAAACGTCCACTCCATTATGGTTGACCTGCAGGGGATCGGTCAGCCCTGTCTGGTGAACGGCCATGTCATTCAGGTCAAGTGCGCCGCCCAGCGCGCGGACGCGGCTGACAATGGCGCGGGCCATGTCCCCTGTATAGAAACACGCAGGCCCCGTGCGGGCGAAAGCACGCAGCACTTCGGCCAGTTGCGGCTGGACATGTTTTTCACCTGCCTTCACATGCCGCCATGGGCACGCGGCAGATCCGTTCTGTCGCAGGCGTTCATCATGCCCCGCAAGGGTCCTGCCCAGACAGGCGGAGACCTCAAACCCGTTTTGCGCGATCAGCGTGGCGCGTTTCAGGCACGCTTCCAGCGGCAGGACGCCCCACCTGTCATGCATGACGGACCATGCGCCCGGCAGGCCCGGCACCGTGATGCTGTTCGCCCCGTCAATCGCGCAGTCATGACCGGATGCGGGGGCCGCCCCGGCACCGCTTATGGCCTTTACCGACTGACTGTCATCGATAATCGCGAACAGATCCCCCCCGATGCCACATGCATCGGGGGAAACCACGCAGAGAACGGCCTGCGCGGCGATGGCCGCATCCACGGCCGATCCCCCCTGCCCCAGTATTTCCTGTCCCGCCGCCACCGCCAGGGGATGGGCCGCGGACACCGCGCCCGTACAGCCTGAAAGGACGGGCATGACCGGTGACGAATAGCCATCGGCAACCCGCCAGTGCGAACCTGTTGTCATTTATACCGCCGTGTAACCGCCATCGATGACGATGGACGTACCCGCTATGTACCGCCCTGCTTCCGAACTCAGCAGCAGGATCAGGGATGAAACCTCGTCCGGCACACCGTGTCGGCCCAGCGGGATCTGCGCATCGATTTCCTTGCGCCGCCCCTGCGGATCCTGCTGGAAGGTCCAGAAGGGATCATTGAACGGCGTGTCGATCCAGCCTGGCAGGATGCAGTTGATCCGGATGCCCCTGGGGCCAAGTTCCGCAGTCAGGCTACGCGCCAGCCCCGGCAGGGCGGCCTTTGTCGCCTGATAGGCGGACATGCCTGCATGCCCCTTGATCGCCCCGGTGGAGGACGTGAAGATGATGCTGGGGTTATCGGACGCCGCAAGATGGGGTGCGGCTGCCTGCGTCATGAAGAACGGCATCTTGAGATTGAGGTCCGTCGTACGGTCCCACATCTCCTCGGTCCAGTCGGGCAATGTTGCCGACAGCATGAGGGCGGCGGTAATCAGGACGGTATCAAGCCCGCCAAACTGCCGGACTGCGGTCTCCACCACTTCCCTGGCCACACCTGGCGCGCCAAGGTCGCGCTGCATGAACATGCAGGCTCCCTTTCCCGGCTCATCCGCCACGGCCTGCGCCTGTTCACGATGGTCGACAAGGACGACATTATCCCCGCGTTCGCGAAACTTCCTTACGCTTGCCAGCCCGATACCTGTCGCACCGCCAGCAACGATTACGGTTCCCATTTTATCTGTTCTCCTTATCTGGGACCAATGGCCATGGGCAGCGTGAGCAGGCCACGCAGTCCGGGCGTCAGGCGCAGGGTTGCGTCCTGTGTCATGTCCAGCCTGCCAAACTTTTCCGCCAGCGTGCGGAAAAAGACCTCGCCTTCCAGACGCGCCATCATCTGCGCGACACAGCCATGGATGCCGGTGCCATAGCCGATCTGGTGCGTGATGCGGCGGCGGATATCGAACCGGTCGGGTTCCTCCCACACAGCCGGGTCGCGACCGGCCGAGCCGATCAGCACCAGTACCTTCTGGTGCCTGTCCAGCTTCTGGCCTTCGAACTCGAACGCCCCGGTCGTCGTGCGGAACAGGCTCTGGGAGGAACTGTCGTAACGCGTTGCTTCTTCAAACGCGGCACGGGCCAGGGTGGGATCTTCCTGCAGGATCTTCCACTGTTCGGGATGTTCCGCCAGCGCGCGCAGGCACAGGCCTATGGAATCAATGGTCGTATCCACCCCCGCCGAGAGGAAGGAGCGCACAAGCAGCTTGGCTTCCGCATGCGTGACTTCGCCGCGGTCAGCCGCAGCATAGATGGCCGCGCCCAGCCCGTCATCGGTCAGGGCGGACCGCTCGCACCTGGCATCGACCCACGCACTGACTTCATCAGCACGTTCCAGCAGCCTGTCATACCAGGCCGTACGCGGCCCGAAGGCGCCGAAGACCATACCACCGTAAATAAGCATCATGTCCCGGTCCAGCGGGGGCATGCCCACTGCGTCGGGAAAGACCTTCATGGGGAAGGGCTGCACCAGCTGCGAAATCGCCTCGATTTCCCGGTTTTCAAGCACCCGGTCCATCAGCGTGTTGGCTTCCTGCAGAAAAACCTTGCGCATTTTCTGAAGCGCGCCCGGCGTGAAAAGACGCATCAGCACACGGCGCGTGCGTTCATGTTCCGGTGGATCGACTTCAAGGATGATGCTTGGCTTGCGCCAGTTCGGTTCCTTGAAATAATTGGTCAGGCCACCGCCGCCCGCATTGGAAAACCGCTTCCAGTCGGTCAGGACTTCCTTGACCTGCGCATAGTGGTGCACAACCCATATGTCATAGCGTTCCAGCCACACAATGGGGCCCAGCGCCCGCAACTGCGCATAATGCCGATAGGGATCCGCGCGGAATTCTTCCGAAAAAGGGTCCAGGTCGGAACAGACCCGTCCATCCGTATGGTAAGTCACTGTTTCGCTCCGCTTAAAATCCGGCGCTGGTTGCGTGTTTCGTTTTCATCAATGACATGGTCCGGCGTAATGACCACCCCGTAATCCCGTGCCGCTGTCTGGATCGAGATCTTTTCGTCCAGCACGTCATCAAGGACCATCTGTGGGTCACGCTCGTGCGGCAGGCCATATCCCCCGCCCCCTGCCATGGTATGATGGAACACATCGCCGGTATTGAGGATGATGGGCTGTGTCGGCATCGCGGGCAGGACCTGCTCATGTCCGTCCACCTGCAGGATATTGACCGCAGGTGCCCCTGTTCCGCCGCCGAACAGCCCGTAAGGCGGATACTTCACCTTGTCCGAACGGACACCGAAATACACGTCATCATGCAGGATGCGGTAGGCACGGGTAATCCCCAGCCCGCCCCGGTAACGCCCCGCGCCCGCAGTATCGGGGGCGATGGCGTACTCCTCTATCCGGATCGGGTAATCCGCTTCGATGATTTCAATGGGCACATTGGCCTGGTTGGAGGCCATATGCGGCACCCCTTCCTGCCCGTCATGCTGGCTGGTGGCGCCCCATACGCCCATGATGCATTCGGAAAACACGAATGTTTTTCCCCGCTGGCGGCCACTGAAGCTGGGCAGGGTCGATCCACCCGCGCCATCGGCGGCGACACGGTCAGGCAGGCAGTCCGCCAGCGCACCGAACATGCAGTCCACAATCCGGTAGCCTGTGATCCCACGCCCGCCGCAGGCTGCGGGGTAGGTACAGTTCAGGACGGTCCCCTCCGGCGCGATGACCCTGATCGGACGTGTATAGCCATGGCAGTTGGGCACATCATCACCCATGACCGAACGCAGGGCCGCATACACATTCGATTTGCAGAAGGACAGCGGTGCATTGATGCCCCCCGCAACCTGGGCCGATGTCCCGGTCCAGTCGGCCACCACCTCATCACCGGAAATTTGCAGGCTGAGGCGGAACACAACCGGTTCGGGACACTCACCCAGCCCGTCGATATGGTCTTCGAAAGTGTAACATCCATCCGCTATGGCGCTGATGGCGGCACGGGCAAGCTTCTCGGCATAATCATGCAGGGCAATGGTGTACTGCTTTATGCGCTCCCTGCCATATCGGCGCAGCATTTCATGCAGGCTGCGCGTCCCGGCTTCGACCGCCGCGCACTGGGCCGCAATGTCGGGCAGCACAAGGTCGGGCGTGCGGACATTGGCGGCAATGATGCTATGGATGGCCCGATCCGGCGTTCCTGCACTGAAAAGCTTCAGGAACGGCAGACGCAGCCCCTCCTGATGGATGCTGGTCGCACTGAGCGAGTTGCTGCCGGGAACCAGTCCGCCCACATCGACATGATGGGCAATTGTTGCCGCCCATCCACACAGTTCGTCTTCAAAGAAAATGGGCCGGACAACATAAATGTCCGGCAGATGCTGCCCCGACGCAAGATAGGGGTCATTGCCGATAAAGACATCGCCATCGGCAATATCCCCCTCATACTGCTTCATGAGATGCTTCATCGCATCATAGAAGCTGCCAAGATGCATCGGCGTGGTCAGGCCCTGGGCGATATTTTCCCCGTTGGCGTCACACAGCGCCGTGGAAAAATCCATGGCGTCGCGCACGATTGGCGAATGGGCCGTCCGCATGAGGATGATCGCCATTTCGTCGGCAATGGCCTCAAAGCCATTCTTGATGATTTCGAGGAGAGCCAGATCACATTCAGCCATCAGGAGTCATCCCGCGTTTCAAGTTCGATTACAATATTGTTGTAATCATCAAGCCATGCGCGGCAGTCGGGCGGGACAACTGTCGTGCCTTCATATTCCTCAATGATCAGCGGCCCCTGCATGGGCTGCGTATCCAGCATGTCCCGCCGCAGGACCGGTGTTTCCACCAGCCCCCCCAGCGGGCCGAAATAGGCCATGCGCACGCTCGTGCATCCGTTCTCCGCCGCACGGCCTGGGCTCTGGATTTTTGTGGTTCCACGGGGGGCGATTGCGGCCACGACGCGGATGGCGGCCAGTTCGATGGGGGTATTTTCGTGGGAATATCCGTAGCTGCGCACATGCTCCGCCACGAAATCCTCGATCAGCCGGTTTACGATCCCGGCCGTAATATCCGACGTATCGACCGCGATCCCCAGTTCAGACCCCTGTCCGTGATAACGCAGGTGGACGGTCCTGCGGACCTGCACGCCGGACCTGGCCTGCATGTCGTCCATCACGGCGCGTTCAAGCGATTCCAGTGCGCCCTTCAGTTTCTGGCAATCTGCCTGTTCTGCTGACAGGAGACCGGACAGCGCAAGGCTGCGCCCGGATTCATAATCCGCGAACAGCAGTCCGACCGCGCTGAATACGCCCGCGCCCAGCGGCACGATGACCCGGCCCATATTGAGTTCACGCGCCAGCGCCGCGGCATGCATCCCGCCATTGCCGCCAAACGCAAGCATGGTGAAATCCTTCGGATTACGCCCACGATATGTCGAGACACCCTTGACGGCGCGCATCATCGCGGCATTCGCGACGCAGTGAATGCCATAGGCTGCGTCCAGCAGGCTGACATCGGTCTGGCTGCATACCGCGCGGCGGATCGCCTCTTCACCACGGGCCCTGTTCAGGCATACGCTGCCGGATGCAAGGGCTTCGGGATTAAGGTATCCCAGCACCAGATTGGCATCCGTTACCGTGGCTTTTTCACCGCCTGCGTCATAACAGGCGGGGCCGGGAACGGCACCGGCACTTTCCGGGCCGATCTTGATCACGCCGCCCGCATCCAGGCGGACGACACTGCCGCCCCCTGCCCCAACTTCGGATACGTCGATAATGGGCAGCTTGAGGGCATATCCGCCCCCCTTGGCCAGTGCGCTGGACATGGAAATCCCGCCGCCGACTTCGTAATCATCGGTTACGGTCAGGCCGCCGTCCTGAATCAGCGACGCCTTGGCAGTCGTGCCGCCCATGTCAAAGGTAATCAGATCCCGATACCCCGCAGCAGCCCCCAGCCGCGCGGCGCCAACCACGCCCGCCGCCGGGCCGCTTTCGACGACCGTTGCCGGTTTCGCCACGACCTTGTCCACATCCAGCAGGCCACCGCTGGACTGCATCATCAGGACATGCCCGTCAAAACCCGCATCCTTCAGCCGGGATTCCAGCGTTGTCAGGTAACGGCGGACCACCGGGCCGACATAGGCATTCACGACCGTGGTGCTGGTGCGTTCGTATTCACGCATTTCAGGCAGCACGTCGTAGCTGGTACAGACAAAGCAGCCTGCCGGCAGCACGTTGCGAAGCCGGGACAGGACAGCCTGTTCATGCGCAGGGTTCGCGTAGCTGTGCAGGAAGCAGACCGCGACCGCCTCAACCTGCAGGTCACGCAGCCGGACGGCCAGCGCGTCCACATCCGCAGTATCCAGCGGTGCAAGCACCTGCCCTTTCGGGTCCATGCGCTCGGTAATTTCAAAGCGCAGGCGCCGGGGCGCCAGCGGTGGTGGCTTGCAGTACAGCGGTTCATACAGCCGCGGCACGCGGATACGCCGCAGTTCCAGCACGTCCCGGAAACCGCGGGTCGTAACCAGCGCGGTCTTCGCCCCCTTGCTTTCCAGTATGGTGTTGGTCGCGATTGTCGATGCGTGAAGCAGATTCGCGAAATGCGACATCGGCACGTCCACGCGTTCAATAATCTGGCGAATACCGTTCAGGATGCCTTCGCTATAATCATGCGGCGTGGACGGCACCTTGGCCGTCAGCAGGATACCGTCGCCCGAAAGACATGCGATATCGGTGAACGTCCCGCCAATATCCGCCGCGATACGATAAGTCGTCATGCTCATTTATCAGACCGGAAAGACTGAAGCTTTTCTTCATCAACAACGATTCCGAGCCCCGGCGCATCAGGCGGCAGGAGGGCCCCGTCCTTAACAGCCATTGGCTCCGCCAGGACATCATCATCATAATAATGGCCGGCCACACGATACGGATGGGTGCCCGATGGCGCGCTGATCGCGATGACCGCCGCCAGGGAAACACTCGGCCGCGCCAACGCGAAATGCACATTGGCCGCCGTGCCGATCGCTGACTCAATGGAACCATTGACGTCACAGGCCATGAGATGTGATTCCGCAAAGTCCGCCACCTTGCACGCCCCGCCAAAACCGCCGGCCTTGGCAAGGTAGATGGAGAAGCAGTCGGCTGCCCGTTCACGGACGACATCGTAGGCGTCATGAATGTCCCAGCAGCTTTCATCCGCCACGATGGGCACGGACGACGATGCCGTGACTTCCGACATGTAACGCAGGCCCTGCGACGGCTGTTCCACCAGTGACACACCGGCATCCGTCAGCTGCCTTACGACACGCGACGCATTCTTGCCGTGGCCATATCCCTGATTGGCATCCATGCGCAGCGTGATGCCATCCCCCAGCAGCCTGCGCAGTTCCGTGATGAGCGAGATATCCCGCGCGCTATCCACGCCCCCCTTGATCTGGAGGGTGCCGACACCATCTTCCACCGCCATGACGGCTTCCTGCACGGCCTCGGCCTGCGGCATCAGGCCCACCATATGCGCGACCGCCACGCCATCACGCACCTTTCCGCCCAGCAGCCTGTACACAGGCAGGCCTGTCACCTTGCCCCATGCGTCATACAGCGCGATACTGACGGCGCATTTGGCATAGACGTTCCCGACCGCCACATGGTTCATGATCTGGGCCGCACGCGTCACATCTGAAACATCCGACCCGATCAGTGCCGGCCCCAGCACGTTCTGGACCATTTCGATAACGGTTTTGACCGTCTCGCCAGCATGACGGCCAAAATCCCCGCCCCAGTCGGGAAGCGGTGTTGCTTCCCCCCAGCCGACAACGCCATTTTCCGTTTCGACCCGGACCGCGACAAAATTCCCCAGGTCCCCCAGCATGCCAGCCCAGCGGAAGTCACGCCGCGTGGGCAGTGAAAATGGGAACGCCGTAATAGAGATAATTTTCAAGTTCTCTTCTCCTCATGAAGAATTGGGGATGTCCGGTCTGGCGAATGGGTTCCGATACCGGTCTGGCTGGCCAGTCCTGTCCGGCCTCCGGGAACAAGCCACGCGGCAAGAAGCAGCGTGACCGACGCCAGCCCCCACAGGATATTCCACTGCGAAATGGCCAGAAAAACAGGTGGGGCAAGCAGGCAGACAAAGGACGTTATCTGCCCGATGATACCGGATGCGAGCCCAATATCCCCTGGGGACGTAACCAGTAATGGCAACTGTGCCGTGGCTGACCCGACCAGTCCCCCAAATGCAAGCAGCCACATGACCAGACCCAGCAGGGCGATCGGGAACGTCCCATACGGGAAAAACAGCACCAGGATCGCGAATATCCCCATCACGACCAGCAGGCGGTACAGGTTCCGGAAATCCACCTTGCGGATCAGAAGGTACCCCGTCAGGACACCACCACAGACCATAGCCAGTATCTTGGCCCCCGCAACGCCGCCGTTCGATACCTTCAGGCTCAGCCCGTACAGATGTTCAAGATAGGAAGGCGTGACCACACTGACCCCGTACGCCACGGCATTGGGCAGCGCCAGGGCAAGGGCGAGACGGGGCACGGCACGATCAAGCAGGAAAAGTTTCAGGCCCGCACGCAGGCTACGGACTTCCACGATTGCGGATTGTGCCGGAAGCCAGAACGCCAGCACGATCAGGACACAGAAAATACCACCGTCCCACGCAAATGACTGGCGCCAGTGGGTGCCTGTTGCAAACGGCACGGCCAGCAGCAGGCCACAGGCATAGCCAACCGGTCCATAGGTGGACCAGAAAGACAGCGCACGCGTACGGAGATTTCCATCAAGCCAGGAAACCAGGGCACTGGGGCAGGCGACCGCCATGCAGCCGAAGGCCGTACCTTCCAATGCCATGCCGCCATACAGCATTTCGGGATCACTGGCGCCAGCAAGGAAAATATTACCCAATGCCGCCAGAATACCGGCCAGGACCATGCCGTACCGGATGCCGATACGGTCAATCAGCCGCCCGATCGGCATGCAGGCCAGAGCGGCCGGGATCGAATAGATCGACAGCGCCATACCGGCTTGCGCACGCGATATATGCAGATCCCGCCCGATTTCGACAACAAACGACACGAATATGCCAACGCTGGTCATTGAAAGCACAATGCTTGCGTAACAGAAAGCGATCAGCATTGCGGATCTTACGTTCCGCCGGGCCACGGGCCTGTCTATTGCCGCATTCATGTCAGCCCTGCTCCAGCACGCGGTTTTCCATGGCTTTTCCCAGAAGTGCCAGCCTTTCGTAATTTTCTATTGGCACAAGCACCGGGGGCCGCTCATCCAGCCGGAACAGTTGCCGCTGTCCGGGCGTGTAACGTGGCCACTGGGGCAGGCCCGCACCGTTCGGGTTGCCGTTTCGTGCAAAATTCAGCCAGTAGCCCGACATCCTGCGCATGAGATCTTCCTGTTCGTGCTGGCGTTCGGACCATATTGGCTGGGTCTTGAACACAAAGCCTATTTCCGCGCCATGAAACGCATATCCCGGCGGCGCTGCGGTGGCATTTTTCGCACCCCATACAGCCGGAAGCGCATATCTGTAGTCAAAACGGTAGGCATAGCTTGTACTGACGCGGGCCATCATCATGGCCAGGACAATACTGTTCCAGTTGAAAACCAGATCCCCGAATACATCGCGTCCCATTGTTGTGGGCGTCGCCCCGGGTTCCGCCTGCATCAGGGACAGCACCCTGCCCGCCTCATTGCCATATATCTGATGGACAGCCTTGCCCAGGCCAGCGGCCGTGCCATTGCCGATGGGCGGGAACAGGCTGCCTTCATCATGATTATGTCCGGCCATGACCGGCACCCGGGCGCAGTTTCCGGCCGCCAGCATGCGAAAGGGATGTTCAGGCACAAGGAAACCGTCAATCACGGGATAGAACTGCCAGCTGAACCCGTATTCCCTGATCAGGATCTCTGGCGGCAGGCTACGTAGCCCGGCGAGATCGGGGTGGCCGATCCGACGACCGAAAGCGGCGCCTGCCTGCTGCATTTCAGGCAGTCGTCCGAGGAGAATTTCGGAATCCGGCCGCCCCAGCGGCGCACCGCTCTGGGCAATGGCGCGATGGAACAGCCCGCGTGACTGGGGCATGACCAGATGGTAGGCCACACTGAATGCACCGGCGGACTGCCCAAAAATGGTAACATTGTCCGGATCGCCACCAAAGGCTTCAATATTGTCACGCACCCAGCGCAGGGCGGCGATCTGGTCCATCAGGCCATAATTGCCCGAGACGCCCTGGGGGGACTCCCGCGCCAGTTCCGGATGGGCAAAAGACCCCAGAATACCAACGCGGTAGTTCAGGGAGACGACAACCACGTCCTCAGCCGCAAGTGCCGCGCCATTATAATGCGGATCCGCACTGGATCCCATGATGAAGGCGCCGCCATAAATCCAGACCATGACCGGACGGAGCGTCCCGCGACGCGGGGGCGCCCAGACATTCAGCGTCAGGCAGTCCTCGCTCATGTCCGCAGGGGTAAAGGCGCTGTCCGTATCACCGGAGAGCGAGGATGGCGCATACGGGCTATGACCGAAATGATCGGCCCTGCGCACCCCTTTCCATGCCCTGACAGGCTGGGGAGGACGCCAGCGGAGCGGGCCGACAGGTGGCTCGGCATACGGAATGCCAAGCCATGCGGTCACACCAGGAACAGCGGTAGAGACACCTTCCAGCGCCCCGTCCTTTGTCCGTATGACGGCGGAATGGGCCTCTGCCTTACTCCATCCGAGCATGGTCAGCCCCGAGCCGATCATGAAACCGCGTCGTCCTGTCTGCCCTCGCACCACGAAGCGCCTCCCCTATTCCATAACAGTATTAAAAGCCGGCACTGACCGTCGCCATGACCATGAACGGTGTCGAAACATAGTATGTGGGAGCCCCACCCGCTGCGATTGTCGTGCCTTTCAGGCCGCGCGATGCATTGGCGCTTGTCTGCACACCATACACACCCGACAGGTAATGGTTGTTCGCCGCGTTGATCATGTTGACACGGATTTCGGGCCGCTTGAGGAAACCGACATTGTTGAACCGGTACCCACCCGTCAGATCGAGCTGCACGTAAGGATCGATGGACGCATCATTCATGAAAGTCGAATACTGCCGCCCGACCCATTTCACGCCCGCGTTGCCGAAGAAGTGGCCATCGTCATAATCAAGCGCGAAACCAAGCTGGTATTTCGGGGCTTCGACAGCGCTTTTTCCCTTCGTGCGCAGATAATCCGCACCGACCTGCAGGTTGCTGTCCTGGCGGGCATCCAGATATTCAGCCGAAATATAGGGCCGCAGATGGTGCCAGGGTCCCGTGCCCATTTCGAAGTCAACGCCACGGGCATGTTCCCCACCGCCATTGATTTCGGACGGGATCTGCTGCGAACCGCGATAGGTTTCCGTGCTGACCAGACGGTTGGTAAAGTTGTAGTTGAAGAAGGCGATCCGCGCCATCAGGAGCTTTGAAGTATACCGGTAGCCAATTTCTTCAGTAATGGAGTATTCAGGTTTCAGGGACGTATTTCCCGCCTTGGTCTCCACGCCATTATAGGTCCCTTCGAACAGGGCATTGGATGACGGAACACGGAAAGCAGTGCTTCCATTGACATAGAACTGATGATGACGGTTGAGCTTGAACGTCGCGCCGAACATGGGCAGCGGTTCGGCATTGTTGGTGTTGGCATTATACGGCACGCCCGGCAGGGAGTTGACACCCTGACGCGTCACCATCGCTTCACGGAAACCGGCCATCATCTTCAGGCGGTCATGCAGCAGCGAGACCGTATCGGCAATGTACAGCACATTTGTCGTAACATAGGAGTGCTGCGCCATGAGCGAGATCGGATGACCGTTATACGTGTAGTAGTTCGTGGTGCCCCATGGGTCCAGCGGCGCGCCACTGGAGCTTACGCGCCCGTAATTCGAATACAGATCATCATTTTCGTACTGGAACCAGTAACCAAATGTAAGGGAGTTATGCTTCGTTTTATATTCAAGGTTCGTATTGAAACCTGACCGGGACGTTTCCTCGATATAGGGCTCATAGACCATCGAACTTCCGCCGATTTTTCCATCGCCATTCAGATCGACAGGCACGCTTGTCAGACCGGAGTAAACCGCGTTTTCACTTACGGTACCGCCAAAGCCCGTGGTGCCGAACATATAATATGTATAAGGGGTGAAGTTTAATTTCAGATTCCTGGTGATATTGATGTTGGTGGGCAGGGACACCAGCAGTGACTCATAGGGGTTATCATGCAGCTTGTAGTATTTTGAATTGGTGCCATTAGCCCAGTTGTTGGTGTAATTGTACTGACCGCCCTGATTATACTGGGCCAGGGTCGGATAGTTGTAGTTGGAAATATCAAATTCGCTGAACGAAATCGTCAGCTTGGACCGGCTGCCATGTCCCCAGTCCTTCAGCAGGCCAAGGTCCATGTGGGTCTTGGAGTCATGACCGTAACCGCGTGTGTGGTTGCCTTCCGACTGCGAGACGGAGATGAACATGCGCACGCCGGACCGACCGATCTCACCCGTATCCACACGGACAAAGCCACGCGCCATGTCATACGAACCGCCGGTGGAATCCGCGGTAATATGGAAGTTTTTGGATGGATCACGGGTAAACATGGTGACGACACCACCGGACGCATTGACGGTTGGTGTTGAAATATCCGGCGAACCCTGATCCAGCCGCACGCGTTCCAGGTTTTCTGTATCGGCCCATTCCGCCGGATTGACCTGGCTGTTGTAGGTGCTGGTAACGGGAATGCCTTCGTATACAAACCCCATCTGGGATGAATCGAGGCCACGCACCGAAAGACCGCCCCCCCCGAACTGCATGTTGAAGGGATCGCTCGATGCGGCATTGGCGCCGGGTTCATATTTGAGCAGCTGGAATATGGACTGTGTTGGCGACTGTTTCGCAATGAAATCGTGGCTGACCGTACTGGCCGACTTGAAGCCCGTTTCAGCCGAGATCAGGCCACCCCCCATCTGCCGCCCCGTAACGCCAGTCGAAGAAATGGCGCCATCGGCGGTAACGGTCATCAGTTCAACTTTCTGAGCTTCCGTCCGGTCTGCCGTTTTTTGTGCCTTATGCTGGCTTGCCCGGGTCTGCTTTGTCGCAACCGCGCTCTGAGCGCTAGATTGTTGCGAATATGTTGCGGCAACCACGCAGCTCGCCAACAGGAAAATTCGTCTACTAACGCTCATCTTTTATCTCCGGCCTGCAGAATATTACGACAATCAACCAAGTGCGCCTGACCCCGGCATGTCGTTACGGTCCAGCACCAAAAATGTAGCATCGCATGCGGTGATAAGAAACTATTTTTCCTTTCAGGAATTATCTTAGACGTCAGGTGTAGCACCAAACACACACAAAACTGCACCTTAGGGAAAGTATAAGTTGTGCTAATTCTATACTTTCAGGTCCAACTTCCCTTCATGTTCAAAACGTTGCTGCTCCAACTTCTTGCCGGCAGCCATCGCCCTACGGATCTGCATGTGAATGGCGGGGTTGTTGACGGTCTCGGCCGCGCACAGATTTTTTTCTGAATCGAAATGAAAGAATGAGCCCTTTCCATTTTCGATATCCCCATGCGTGATGGACGAGACGGCATTATCCAGAAAACCGACAGTCTGCAGCTTTGACCCCATCTGGTCAGACCAGAACCATGGCACCGGCCTGTAGGGGGTCGGATTGCCTGCAATGGTGGCGGCGACCGTCCTTGCCTGATCATGCGCATTCTGAACGCATTCCAGCCGCACCATGCGATCAACCTGAGCAACGGAAAAGCGCGTACAGTCCCCGATCGCATAGACGCAGGGGTCATCCGTCCGGCAGAATTCATCCACCATGATGCCATCGGCGCACCGGATACCTGCCTGCAAGGCCAGTTCCTCATTGGGGACAATCCCAAGGCCCAGTATGACCACACTGGCTTTCACATCCGGCTGGCCATCCAGCACGACCGCGTCCACCACGCCATCGGATGTTTCAAACCCGACCATGGGCGTATTCAGCAAAAGGCGTGATCCCGCCAGCACATGCTGACGCGCCACCCAGTCCGACAGCAGGGGTGAAGCCGACCGGGACAGGAGACGGCCGGATGCTTCTATAATAACAACATCACGGCCAAACTGCGTCCTGACTGTCGCCGCCAGTTCCAGGCCAACATACCCGCCACCCACGATTGCGACGGTCCCGTCCGTCGCCTTCAGGGTACGGACGATCTGACGCGCATCGGCAAGGGTGCGCAGGACATGCACATTGCCAGGCATTTCCCCTTTCCGCCACAGCCGGGGGCGACTGCCCGTCGCCAGCACCAGGTTGTCGTATTCCAGCGTCTCGCCATTGGACAGTGTTACGGTGCGCGCTTCACGACAGATGAAGTCCGCGCGCAGCCCGCGCCTCAGTTCGACCTGTTCATCTGTATAGAAGGCGTGGCTTTTCAGCTCGATATCTTCTTCCGACACCTTTGCGCAGATGAAGGTCTTCGATAGCGGGGGACGATGGTACGGCAGGGCATCATCCTCGCCCACAAGGATGATGCGTTCGGCGTAACCTGCGTCCCTCAGGGCCGATGCACACTGCACGCCAGCATGCGAGGCACCAATGACAAGCGTCCCCTTTCCCATTAAAACTGGCACTCCGGCACATCAACGCCAAAGGTTTCCACATCATCCGGCACGGTAATCTGGCATGCCAGGCGACTGTTGGGGCGCCGTTCCGCCGCGACACCGTCAAGCATTTCGGATTCTTCTTCATTCGCAGGGGGGATCAGCCCCACGTATTCCGGTTCGACATAGACATGACATGTGGCGCACGCGCACGCCCCACCGCACTCCGCATCAATTCCACGGACGTTTCCCTGCACGGCGACCTGCATGACGGTCTGGCCAGACTTGGCGGCGACCGATCGGGCGGATCCGTCAGGTAGGTGGAAAATCACTTCGGTCATGCTTGACATCCCCAATACATGCAATTGAGCGGTACACATGTCGTAACAAGTTTATTGTCACGAGTGCGAAACAAGCTTGCTCTTCTTCCACAATTAGCGCAAGCATAATGTCCATATACGGAAGTCTTGTTCGCTAATCGGACAAGATACAGCAAATACATCTGACATCTCGCTGGAGTACCTCGCGATATGATGAGTTCGGAACAGAACGATTTCATAACAAGAATTTCCGCCGGTACACCGGCCGGCACGCTGTTGCGCCGTTACTGGCAACCGGTGGCGCTGTCGGACGAACTTGAAGGAAAACGGCCTATCCGGCCGGCCAGGCTGCTGGGGCAGGATCTGGTTGTCTTCCGCGATGAAACCGGCAGGCTGGGCGTTCTTGACCGTGACTGTCCACACCGGGGGGCGGACCTGGCATTCGGTCGGCTGGAAGACGGTGGCCTGCGCTGCCCGTTCCATGGCTGGCTTTTCGATGTGCAGGGCCAGTGCCTTGAAACCCCGGCCGAACCTGCAGGAAGCAGGCTGTGCAGGAAGATCCACCAGCGTTCGTACCCCGTCGTGGAAAAAAGCGGCATCATCTTCGCCTATCTTGGTGAAGGCGAGCCCCCGGCCTTCCCGGCCCTTGACTGTTTTCAGGCCCCCGACAGCCATGTCTTCGCGTTCAAGGGACTGATGGAATGCAACTGGCTTCAGGCGCTGGAAGTCGGGATCGACCCGGCGCATGCAAGCTTCCTGCATCGCTTTTTTGAAGATGACGAACCCGAATCCGCCTATGGCAGGCAGTTCCGAGCGACATCTTCGGACAGTGACATGCCGATGACACGCGTGTTGCGGGAATTCGATGCCCCCGCAATCGAGGTCGATAAAACCGATTACGGCCTGCAACTGATCGCCACCCGGCCGATGAGCGGTGACAAAACCCATGTCCGCGTCACCAACCTTTTGTTTCCGCAGGCATTTGTCATTCCGCTTTCAAGCGAAATGACCATCACGCAATGGCATGTACCGATCGATGATACATCATGCTACTGGTACGCCATCTTCACCAGCTTCACGACACCCGTGAACAAGACCCATATGCGCAACCAGCGTCTGGAACTGTATACACTGCCGGATTACAGGCCACGTGTCGGACGCCATAACAATTACGGCTTCAATGTCGAGGAACAGCTCCACAAGACATATACCGGCATGGGCGAAGACATTAACGTACATGACCAGTGGGCCGTTGAATCCCTCGGACCAATCCAGGACAGGACGCGCGAACACCTGGGGCAGAGCGACAAGGGCATTATCGCCTACCGGCGCATTCTGGTTGATGCGATCACCAGGGCCATGAACGGCGAAACCCCGCTTATGGTCCTGACAGCCGATGAAGCAGCTGCGATCCAGGGCCCCGCCACCATGGACGGGGTCGCCCCCAGCAACAGTATCGACACCTACTGGCGTCAGGTCGACGCCAACCGACGCAACGGAGCTTCCTGGAAAAAACGCGATTAAAAAGTAGCGAGACAATGTCCTTCATAGAAAAATACGATCTGTGGTCACTGGAGCAGCAGCAGGCGGCCAGGGAAGTCCAGAACCGGATCAGGGCTGGGGACCTGTCGGTGGTCAGGTTTTCTTTTCCTGACCAGCACGGGGTCCTGCGCGGCAAGACACTGGTTGCAGGCGGGGTGGAGGGCGCTTTTAAAAACGGCCTGACAATCGCGTCATCGCTGTTAATGAAAGATACGGCGCACCGCACGGTCATTTCCGTCTTCACGCCCCAGAATGTTCCGGGGCTGAAGGAAATGCGCGGGTCGGCCGACATGGTCATGGTGCCTGACCCCACGACGTTCCGGGTGCTGCCCTGGGCGCCGCATTCAGGCTGGGTGCTCTGTGACCTGTATTTCAGGGATGGCCGGCCCGTTCCGATCGCCACGCGCCACCTGTGCCACAATGCCATGAAGTCGCTGGCCGATCAGGGATATGATTTCATGTCGGGGCTGGAGGTCGAATTCCACCTTACGCGCATGGTCGATCCCCGGCTTGCGCTGTCGGATGCAGGCCAGCCGGGGGAACCGTCCTCGGTGGAACTGACCCATCGCGGGTACAACTACTTAACGGAACTGAATTACGATACGCTGGACCCGATTCTTGAAGTCCTGCGGGAAAATGTTCAGGGCCTTGGGCTCGACCTTGCCTCGCTGGAGGTGGAATTCGGGCCCAGCCAGGTGGAAATGGTCTTCAATGTCGGGCGGGGCAGCCAGCCTGCCGATGACATGGTCCTGTTCCGTGCCGCCGCAAAGCAGGTCTGCCAGCGTCATGGCTATCATGCCAGCTTCATGTGCCGACCCCGCCTGCCCTCGGTCATGTCAAGCGGGTGGCACCTGCATCAGTCGCTGTGCGATCGCCAGACCCACCGGAATGTTTTCGAACCATCCGGCCCGGCGGACGCCATGTCGGACATAGGGCTGCACTGGATGGGCGGCCTGCTGAAGAATGCTGCCGCGGCGGCTGTATTCTCCACCCCGACCATAAATGGGTACAAACGCTACCGTCCCTTCTCACTTGCGCCGGACCGGGCGGCATGGGGCATTGACAACAGGGGGGTCATGGTACGGGCGCTATGCGCGCCGGGCGACAGGGCGTCGCGCGTGGAAAACCGTGTGGGCGAACCCGCAGCCAACCCCTACCTGTACCTTGCATCGCAGGTCGTGGCAGGCATGGACGGGCTGGCCAGAAAGATCGACCCTGGTCCCCCGACCGAAACCCCTTATGACAACCAGAGCCCCCTTCTTCCCCAGACCCTGGCCGAAGCGGTGGACGCGCTGCAGACCAACGAAACATTCCGCGCAGCCTTCGGGGGGCTGTTCATAGATTATATAACGCAGATAAAACGATCAGAAATCAGGCGGTATGAACTGGAGGTCAGCGAATGGGAACAGCGGGAATATTTCGACCTGTTCTGACCCCTGCCACATTACGGACAGGCCACCCCTGTCATGGCCGGGATGTGCCGGTCCGTATGACATGACATATCCATGGCCAACCTGACATAAACATGGGAACCATCAGAACATGAGCCGGCTTCAGAACAGCAGCGCCGATGCACGGAGTACAAACCCGGCTGGCAGGGATTTTTCGGAAGCACTGGCGCGTGGCCTTGCCGTTCTCGGGACTTTCTCATCCGACAGCCGGGCCATGACGCTAAGTGAAATCGCACGGAAGCTGGACCTTCCCCGCGCGACCGTGCGCCGCGCGCTTCTGACCCTTGTACATCTGGGCTATCTTGCCGAAGAAGGACGGCTGTTCAGGATCCAGCCCAAGATTCTGGAACTGGCCAGCAGTTATCTTGATACCAACCCCATATCGTCCATTCTCCAGCCATTGTGCGAACGACTGGCCACCGAACTGGACGCCAACTGTTCCGTCGCGGTCATGGACCAGACCGAAGCCCTGATGATCGCCTATGCTTCCCCCGGGAAATCTCCGACGTACCAGATCCGGGAAAACATCGGCATGCGGCTGCCCGCATATTGCAGCGCTGTCGGGCGTATCCTGATTTCCGCCCTCCCGCCCGAGGAACGTGACGCATTCCTCCAGAACCTGTCACCCGTACCTCTGACGCCATTTACGGTGACGGACAAACAGCGGTTAAGTGACATCTTCGCCCATACTGCCGAGACAGGTTTCTGTATTGTCGAACAGGAAGTCGAGATCGGGTACTGTTCGATTGCCGTTCCACTGATCCGGCGTGATGGGGTGCAGGTCGCCGCCCTGAACATGGGGACCCGCGTCGAGAAGATCAGTTCCCCCGAGAAAAAAGAGAGCATTATTCCGGTTCTGCATCAGGCATGTTCGGAAATAAGGAACCAGTTACTATGATACCAAAGTCTTGCTTGCTTTTATCCGTTGCTGCTGGCCTGACACTGGGCAGCGCGCATGCAGAAGGTGTTCTGGCCCCGCTCCCGCCCTTTTATGAATGGTCGGAACCTGTATCGGCTGCTCCGGGCACGATGCTCCGCACGGAAAAACTGACCGAGTCCTGGCTGCCCCCTGCGACAGGGAAAGCGCTGCGCATGCTGTACAGTTCCACGAATGGCCTGAACAATACAGAAAAGACCGCCGTATCGGGCTACATACTGTTTCCAAAATCCGCTCCCCCAAAAGGCGGCTGGCCGCTGGTTTCATGGGAACATGGCACCGTGGGCTTTGCCGATCAGTGCGCCCCGTCCCGGCGCGGGCCCAGTCCGCGCGATCAGGCCTATCTGGACGCATGGCTGAAAAAGGGATTTGCCGTTGTCGCAACGGATTACCAGGGACTGGGGACAGAAGGTCTGCATCCTTACCTGCTCTACCGGCCCGAAGCCTATAGCGCCCTTGATGCCGCGCGTGCGGTTATTGGCGACAGATCACTGAATATCCAGAACCGGATCGTCCTGATCGGACAGTCACAGGGTGCGGGTGCCGCACTGGCTGCCGCATGGGAATATCCGCATTACGCACCGCAACTGCATATTGTCGGTGGGGTGCTGACCGGACTGGTGACCGCCATTGGCGATAAGGAACGTAAAGGACAGACAAGCGTCGACAGGCATTATACGACCATCATGAAAATGGACCCTGCCTTTGCAATGCTGCGGCTGGCGGGCAGTGACCAGGCCATCGCGCCCCGGACCGACCTGCCTGCCTATCTGTCGGAAAAGGGAAAGGCGCTTTACAAGACGGCAAACGAGGGCTGTCTTCATGATCTGTTCAATCAGGCAAAGGCGCTTGATATCCATGAGGGCGGTGAACTGGTCAAGTCGGATCTTCCGCCATCCGATGCCAAATTCAACACCTATTTCGATCTGCCGGATGGCCATGTGACCATACCGCTTTTTGTCGGCACGGGCCTTTCCGATAACATGGCAGGCACCAACGGACAGTATGAAGCAGTCAAGACGCTGTGCCAGGCTGGCACATCCGTTGCCTGGTACAAATATCCCGGACTGACCCATAGTGGTACCGTCAATTACGCACTGCAGGATTCATGGCCCTTTGTTCAGGACGTCATGGATGGCAGGACAGTGCCCTCCTCCTGTCATGACCTTGCGGAACCTGGTCCCATACAGCCCCCGCGAACGGACGTGAAATTCAATAACTAAGCTTCCGGTATCAACCGGGATAATCGCAGTTTTCTGTTTATGGATGACACCATGGATCTGGATGTAGACTATCTTCTGGCCAACCCGACGGATCCTGAACTGGTGGCCAACCAGCGCCTGTGCCTGAACGGCAGGCATATCGCGCGTATTGTCCCCTCTCCTGATCCGGGTGGGACATCGCCCCGGGTGGCCATGCCGCCCTTTGCCAACGCGCATGACCATGGACGCGGTTTTCCCACCCTGTCTGTTGGCATAGCCGATGGTCCGCTGGAAATATGGATGGCGCGCCTTGGGCTGGAGCCGCGCGCCCTTTCCTATCTCAGCACGGCCTGCGCCTTTACCCGCATGGCGGAAGCCGGAATCGGTGCTGTGGTACACTGCCATAACACGCAGGATGGCCGCAGATTGCTGGAAGAAGCGCAAGGCGTGGCGCAGGCAGCCCGGCAGGTCGGGATCCGTGTTGCGTTCGCCCTGCCCTTTGCGGGGGAAAACCCGTTTGTCTATGGCGAAACGGCAGATCTGGCGCGCTTTGTCGATAATCCGCAGGCTCACCCGCAGCTATGGGCAGATCGCCATAAACGCACACTGGAAGACGGGCTGCATATCTTTGAAGAACTGAAGGCGCTGGAAACGGATACTTTCACCATACAGTTTGGCCCCGTTGGCCCGCAATGGACCAACCGGGAAACGCTTGAAAGGATTGCCGAGATTTCGGCGGTCGAAAACCGCCGTGTCCACATGCATTTCCTTGAAACAAAACTGCAGCGGGACTGGGCCGATCATCACTTCCCGCAGGGTATCGTAACCTATTTTGATGAAATTGGCCTGCTCAGTCCCCGCCTTACCCTTGCACATTGTGTCTGGCTTCAGCCGTGGGAACTGGAACTGCTGACACAACGCGGCGTCACGATCGCATGCAACCTGTCATCCAACATGCGTCTGTGCTCCGGCTTCCCGCCCCTGCCCCGGATCGTCCGTTCAGGCATTACGTTTGGTATCGGCCTGGATGGAATGGCGCTGGAAGACGATGACGATATCCTGCGTGAAGCACGCCTTGTGAGGGGCATAACGCAGGCCCTGGCCCCCGGCATTGACGGCCCGGGCGACATGAACCTGATGCTGCCCGCCTGCCTGAAGGCATTGATGCAGGATGGACGGTACCTTGTGACCGGATCGCGCGATGGAGGCCGTCTGGCCACAGGGGAGGTTGCGGATGTCGTTGTGCTGGATACCGGACGCATTCATGCGGCAGGTCCCGCCATGCCCCTGACCCCTGACATACTGATGTCGCGCCTGACACATCAGGACGTGGACAGCCTGATCATAAACGGGAAAACCATTGTCGAAAACGGTCGGTGCCGCACGGTCTCAAGATCCGACATTGAAGCAGAACTGCGCAGTACCGCCCGGTTCATCGATGCAAGGACCAATATGGACAGACAGGCGCATGACCTGCAGATGCACGACGGCATAAGACGCTTCTATCGGTCCGGTGCGCATACGGCCTGACTACGGTCCAATACAGATGACATACATGCAACAGACAACATACCATGGAGAAGTGGCATGACGGCCGTCGAACGTCTTTATATTCTTCTGTGTGGATATGAAGTCATACCCAAATCCGTCTCCACCCTGGGCCATGGGCAGAATTTCATGATCTGTGCCCCGATCTGTGTCTACCTGCTGAAAACGTTGACAGGGTGGACAATGCTCGATACTGGTCTGGACCCTTTTTATATTTCAACCGAGAAAAACAAAGCCAGATATTTTTCCGATTATGGCGTAACACCGCCCATTATCCGCGAAGGGCATGATCTTGAAGGACTGCTTGCGGAAATCGGCATCGGGCTGGACGACATTTCCGACGTCATTATTTCCCATCTGCACTATGATCATTCCGGATACATAAAAAAGCTTCCCAATGCCGTCATTCATATACAGGAAGCAGAATACTCTTACGCCATGGAGAGCAAGGAATACGGCTATTTTACCGAAGACTTCGCCAGTGATGATATTGCATGGACCTTCCATAACGGTGACTGGAACCTGTGCCCCGGGCTGGACCTGATTGCAACATGCGGTCATACGCCGGGGCACCAGTCGGCAATTGTTACCCTGCCCAGTTCGGGTAAAAAGATACTGACATTCGATGCCGGTGATTTACGCGAGAACTTTGCGCATGAAGTGCTGCCCGGGGTCACCTATGATGCCGAAGCGGCCCTTGAGTCCATCCAGCGGATCAATGCCCTTTCCCAGCGTTTCAATGCGGAACTCATCCTGTTCCATGACCCGCAGGAAATACAGGAACTGCCGCTATCCCCCAATTTCTATGCCTGAATGACCGGAATGCGGGCCGTAACGGACAAAGCGGCCCGCCCCATTTGCACCATGAAAACAGGCGGGAACCTGCCGGTCACCCGCCCTGCGCGCGTACACGTTTCATGTTTCTTCAGCAATCAAGTGTCGCCTGCCGCTCCCATGTGGACAGATGCCCACAATAGGCGTTCCACTCCCCCATTTTCAGGTTGATATAGGGGGTGACCAGCCCATCGCCCAGCAGTCGCCGCATCGCCGTGGACGTATCCAGCGCACGGACGGCATCCAGCAGGTTCAGGGGCAGTTTCTTGGCATCCGGGACGGTATGGCCGTGCGTGTACATGTTGATGTCCAGCGGCTTGCCCGGGTCAAGCCTGCGTTCCAGCCCATCCAGCCCGGCCGCCAGCAGGGAAGCCTGCAGCAGGTAAGGATTGGCCGCGCCATCGGGCAGTCGCATTTCAAAACGCCCCTTGCCCGGCACACGGATCATGTGGGTCCGGTTGTCCCCGGCATACGTAACGGAATTGGGGGACCACGTAGCGCCTGAAACCGTCCGCGGCGCATTGATGCGCTTGTAGGAATTCACCACGGGATTAAGGAAGGCGCACAGCGCATCCGCATTTTCGATCAGGCCACCGACAAAATGATACCCCTGCGCGGACAGTCCCAGCGGATCGCCGTCCGCATGACAGACATTCCTGCCGTTGTTCCACAGCGAGATATGCGCATGACAGCCGCTGCCCGTCAGGTTGACGAAGGGTTTGGGCATGAATGTCGCCCGCAATCCATGCTTCTCGGCAATGGAGCGCGTCATGAATTTGAAAAATACATGACGGTCCGCAGTGACCATGGCCTCATCGAATATCCAGTTCATCTCGAACTGGCCATTCGCGTCCTCATGGTCATTCTGGTAGGGTTGCCAGCCCAGATCCAGCATCGCATCGCATATTTCGGTAACGACATCGTACTGCCGCATCAAGGCCGATGCATCATAACATGATTTGGCAGCATTATCGTGCGGGTCACCAATGGCCTGCCCATCCGGTGTCAGCAGAAAGAATTCGCACTCTACCCCGGTCTTGACCGTCAGTCCGGCCTGCGCCGCCCGGACAATCATCCGGCGTAATGTATTGCGTGGCCCCTGTTCGATCCACTGCCCATGCATTTTCAGGTCGGATGCCAGCCAGCCAACTTCAGGCTTCCATGGCAGCTGGATCAGTGTCGTGGGGTCGGGTACGGCAACCAGGTCAGGATCAGCAGGAGAAAGCTGGAACGCAGCCGCAAACCCCGCAAATCCGGCCCCGTTCTTCTGCATTTCCTTTATGGCGACAGCCGGTACCAGTTTCGCCCGCTGTGCGCCAGACAGATCGGTATAGGAAATGAGAAAGTATTTTATTCCCCGTTCTTCAGCTACGGCTGCAAGATCGACAGGCGACCGCTGCGGGATAATATCTTGAACCATAAGCAGGATATCCGTGTTCAGTGTCGTCGAAAAATCTGAAAAGGAGCACCCGCGCGAAGGTACTCCGCCATGTCTTCAGAAGCCTTGCCTGCCCGGGTACCATTCCGTCCCGGCCAGGGGGATGCGGGTCATGGCGGCTGCTTCCATCGTCAACGCGACAAGGTCTTCGGGTTCAAGATTATGCAGGTGGCTCTTTCCGCATGCGCGGGCAATCGCCTGCGCTTCCATCGTCATGACGGACAGGTAATTGGCAATCCGCCGCCCCCCCAGAATGGGATCAAGGCGTGCGGCCAGTTCCGGATCCTGCGTAGTGATGCCGGCGGGATCGCGTCCGTCCTGCCAGTCATCATACGCACCGGGAACCGTGCCCAGCCGGGCGTATTCGTCCGCCAGTTCCGGGCTCTGGTCACCCAGTGCGATCAGGGCGGCGGTGCCAATGGCCACCGCATCCGCCCCCAGCGCCAGGGCCTTGGCCATGTCCGCGCCGCTGCGGATGCCGCCAGACACGATCAGCTGCACCTTGCGGTGCATGCCCAGATCCTGCAGCGCCTGCACGGCAGGGCGAATGGCCGACAGGATGGGCAGGCCGACATGTTCAATAAAGACTTCCTGCGTTGCCGCCGTGCCGCCCTGCATCCCGTCAAGGACCACGACATCCGCCCCGGCCTTTACCGCCAGCGACACATCGTAATAGGGACGGCTTGCGCCCACCTTGATATAGATGGGCTTTTCCCACGCCGTAATTTCCCGCAGTTCCTCGATCTTGATTTCAAGATCGTCCGGCCCCGTCCAGTCCGGGTGGCGGCAGGCGGAACGCTGGTCGATGCCTTCGGGCAGGTCGCGCATCCTGGCTACACGGCTGGAAATCTTCTGCCCCAGCAGCATGCCGCCGCCGCCGGGCTTCGCCCCCTGTCCCACCACCACTTCAATCGCGTCCGCACGGCGCAGGTCATCAGGGTTCATGCCATAGCGCGAAGGCAGGTACTGGTAGACAAGGGTTGAGGAATGTCCCCGCTCCTCCGGCGTCATGCCGCCATCACCTGTTGTCGTGGAGGTCCCGACCGCGCTGGCCCCGCGCCCCAGTGCTTCCTTGGCCTGTGCTGACAGCGCGCCAAAGGACATGCCCGCGATGGTCACCGGCGTCTTGAGGTGAATGGGTTTTTTCGCGAACCGCGTGCCCAGCACGACATCCGTGTCACAGCGTTCGCGGTAGCCTTCCAGCGGATAGCGGGAAATGGATGCCCCAAGGAACAGCAGGTCATCAAAATGGGGCAGCTTGCGTTTTGTTCCTGCGCCGCGGATGTCATAAATCCCGGTGGCGGCGGCGCGCTGGATTTCGGAAATGGTGAAAGGGTCGAATGTTGCGGAAAAACGCGGCTTCGTTCGCGGAGTCTTCTTGGTATTGTCTGTCATGGTGGCCTCAGTACGCCGCGGCGTTATCAACATGGAAATGGTACAGGCGACGCGCGGATCCATAGAGACGGAAGCTGTCCGCCGGATATTCGCTCACACCCGCGCGGTCCAGCAGGGACCGCAGGTGGGCCAGATCGTCAGCCGTCATGTCCTTTTCCTCGCAATCCGCGCCCAGGCTCCTGACTTCGCCACGCACGAAAATCTTCGCTTCGTACAGGCTGTCCCCCAGCGCTTCGCCCGCATCCCCACAGATGACCAGCGTGCCGGACTGCGCCATGAAGGCGCTCATATGCCCGACCGAACCACGCACCACGATTTCGATGCCCTTCATCGATATGCCGCAGCGCGCCCCGGCATCCCCATCAATCACCAGCAGCCCGCCGTGTCCCGTGGCGCCCGCTGCCATGCTGGCGTTGCCGCGCACGTGGGTACTGCCACTCATCATGTTTTCAGCAACGCCGGGACCGGCATTGCCTTCAATGGTGATGTTGGCGTGCTTGTTCATGCCGCCTGCGTAATATCCGGCCTGCCCGTCAATCACGACATCAATCGGAGCATTCAGACCAACGGCAAGGGCATGCCGGCCCTGAGGATTGCGGATGATCCATGCCCCTGTCGCATCCTCGCCCTGTAGCTGGCTGTTGGCTTCACGGAGCGTGCACCGGACCAGGTCGATTTCCTGCATGTTGCTCATGCCGCATGTTCCCAGTGATAGACGCGCTGTGGTTCAGGTTCAAAAACGGTTGCCTGCCCGATGCCTGGCAGCCGGGCGAATGCACGGTATTCGGAAGCGAACGCGACATAGTCATCCGTTTCCGCAATGACGGCAGGCTTGCATGCCACCGGGTCCCGCAGGACCGCGAACCCGTCGCGCGTGCCGACGACAAAGGTGTAAAAACCATCAAGATCCGTAAGCGAGGCCGTCAGCGCCTCATCCAGCCGTTCACCGTGTGACAGACGCCACGACAGATAGCCCGCGGCAACTTCCGAATCATTTTCGGTGGCGAATTTCAATCCTTCGCGCACCAGCTGGCGGCGCAGGGTATTATGGTTCGACAGGGAACCGTTATGCACAAGACACTGGTCCGGGCCGGTCGAAAACGGGTGCGCGCCAGCTGTCGTCACGGCGGATTCCGTCGCCATGCGGGTATGCCCGATGGCGTGGGTGCCACGCATGCCCGCAAGGTCGAAGCGGGTTGCGACATCTTCCGGCAGACCGACACCTTTATACAACTCGATGCTGTCACCGCTGGAAACGAATGTAATCCCGTGGCCGAATGCGTCGATGAACCGGCGCGCGGTCTTTTCATGTTCGGTCGGCAGAGTAATGACCGTGTGGTCATCGCGGCAGGTCATGGTTATTTCAGGACCAGCAATATCCGCCAGCCCTTTTTCAAAGCGTGCGGCCTGCGCGGGGGCGACGCCACGCACCGTAATCTTGGTCTGCCCGCGTCGTGCGCCGCCATAGACGGCAAAGCCTGCGCTGTCGGGCCCGCGCTCCGTCATGACCTTCAGCATCTGGGATGTCAGAAGCCCCAGTTCAGATTGAAGATCGGGATTTTTCAAAAACAACCCAACGATGCCACACATCGTCATTTCTCCGCCGAAAGAGGAAAAGATGTGACCATAAAGCCCTCATCTCCCCACCCTGTCAACGCAAAAGAACAAAACTTTCTTTAAAGGAAATTCCCGTCAGTCGTCCTGTCGCATATATATAATAATCGACAGGTAATTCATTGGTTTCTCTATCAATAGCTCCGGACCATGCGGGGCCTGGCAATCGAACATCAGTGTGTCCCCTGCCCCCATCTCATATGACTCGTTACCATGACGGTATAACACGCGACCGCTGAGCATGTAGATGATTTCCACCCCCTGATGGCGGAAACTGGTATACGGCTTCGCATCTTCATGCAGGGTGATCAGATAGGGTTCAACCACCAGGGTGCCATCCAGCAAATGTCCCAGCAACTGGTATTCATGACCGGCTTTCGTGCCCCGGCGTTCAATGACAACCCCCTGTCCCGCCTTGACAAAGGAACAGTCGCGCTGCTCCTCAAACGTGGCGAACAGCTGGCTGAGCGGTACATTCAGCGCACGGCATACGGATTGCAGGGTGGATAACGAGGGCGAAATCTGCCCGTTTTCTATTTTCGACAGCATGCCCAGCGATATGCCCGCGCCGCTGGCCAGATCAGCGCCAGTCAGTTCGGCCTTGCGCCGCAGATGGCGGATCTGCGCGCCCAGCGACTCTTCGAGCGTCAGTTCACGGACCGGACCGGCGGATGAGCCGGTGATCAGTTCGGTGGTCTTTTTTTCAGAACGGGGCTTGCGCGCGGTACTCATGTCTCTTCTCCCGGAAAGGCAAAAATCAGGACAGGACGTCCATCTGGTCGGCAAAGGCAGGGAAGCAGGCGGCCAGTTCACCCAGCGTCCGGTCCATGAGGACAGCCCGGAGCGATCTGGCAAAATCCAGCGGCAGACGCCCGAATTCGCGCCGCCGCGCCACCAGCGTCAGCCTACGGCGCAGCGTGCCGTTCGGCAGTGGATGACATACCAGCCCGTCACCACCATCGAAGCCAGCCTCATACATGCATAGCGGCGTGGTAATGGCGACACCCCCCAGCCTGCAGGCGGCCAGGACCCCCTCCGGACGGTCAAATTCCTGGCCATAGGGAATGTCCAGATTCAGCCGCCGCAGGTATCGTTCCACCTCCATGCCCGTGCGTGAGCGCAGGGAAAACCGCACGAAAGGGTGGGCTGCGAAAAATCCCGGCAGGTCCGGCAGCCGTGAAGGTGGCTGCAGCCCGGCGGGGCACAGCAGCATGTATGGCTCCTCGAACAGTGGCCAGCGCTCCAGATCCGCGACATCTTCCAGGTCATCGACACTGAGGACAAAATCAATCTGCCGGGTCAGCAGGGCGGTGACATGGGACTCGGTCAGGCCGGCATGCACCACCAGCCGGTCCACGCGGTCGCGCATGAAATGCGATACATCGCCCATTACGGCACGCGACAGGGAATCGACTATGCCGATACGCAGCAGGTCGACCCGGCCGGAGCGCATTTCATGCAGGCGTCCGACGATCTGACGCATCTCGACCATCAGCCCGACTGCATACTGACGCAGCACCGTGCCCGCCGCCGTCAGCACCATGGGGCGCACCCCGCGGTCAAACAGTTGCGTTCCCACCCGCTTTTCCAGCTCGGCGACTGTCTGTGACACGGCGGGCTGGGTTATGCCCAGCATCCGTCCCGCCGCCGCCATGCTGCCGTTGTCGCATACGGCAAGAAAGACGTTCAGCGCGGACAGGTCAAACGGGGGAGCGTTCAATGACATCATCCCATACCATAAGAAAAATTTATAATGTCTCCATTATGAAAGCCGTTAGCATGGACTACGGTGGCAGAGCGAAGACTTCGTAATGAAAAGTAATCATTATTCCATTTTTACCCTTCTGAGGGAAGCTCTGCGCGGGCAGGCGGGCTGGCGCCCCGTATGGCGGGACGCACGGCCACAGCCCGCCTATGACGTTGTAATCGTGGGGGGCGGCGGCCATGGCCTGGCCACCGCCTATTACCTTGCCCGGCGGTATGGCATCCACCGCGTGGCGGTCGTGGAAAAGGGCTGGATCGGCAACGGCAATATCGGCCGCAACACGACCATCATCCGTTCGAACTACCTGCTGTCGGGCAATATTCCCTTCTACGAATGTTCCATGAAATTATGGGAAGGACTGGAGCAGGACATCAATTACAACGCCATGGTCAGCCAGCGCGGCGTGCTCAACCTGTTCCATAACGATGCCCAGCGCAACGCCTATACCCGCCGGGGCAACGCCATGCGGCTGCACGGGGTAGATGCGCGGTTGCTGGACGCGGCAGCAGTACGCCGGAAGCTGCCGTTCCTGAATTATGATGCCGCCCGTTTCCCCATACTGGGCGGCCTGCTGCAAAAACGCGGCGGCACAGTGCGGCATGACGCCGTGGCGTGGGGTTTCGCCCGGGCGGCCGACCGGCTGGGTGTGGATATCATCCAGAACTGCGAAGTCACCGGCATCCGCATGCATGCGGGTCAGGCGGTCGGGGTTGAAACCACGCGCGGGTTCATTGGCGCGGGGCGCGTGGGACTGTCATGTGCCGGCAATTCGTCACGGGTCGCGGCCATGGCGGGCCTGCGCCTGCCGATTGAAAGCCATGTACTGCAGGCCTTTGTCAGCGAAGGTCTGAAGCCATTCATCGACTGCGTGGTGACGTTTGGCGCGGGCCACTTCTACATCAGCCAGTCCGACAAGGGCGGGCTGGTGTTTGGTGGTGATATCGACGGCTATAATTCATATGCCCAGCGCGGAAACATGCCGGTCATCGAGGACGTGTGCGAAGGCGGCATGGCGCTCATGCCCCGGATTGGCCGTGTCCGGCTGCTGCGCCACTGGGCCGGCCTCATGGACATGAGCATGGATGGCAGCCCCATCATCGACAGGACACCGGTGGACGGCCTCTATCTCAACGCCGGGTGGTGTTATGGCGGGTTCAAGGCAACACCTGCATCAGGTCTGTGTTTCGCACACCTGATCGCACGTAACGAACCCCATCCGGTCGCAACCGCATACCGGCTGGACCGCTTCGGCCGCGGGGCCGTGATCGACGAAAAAGGCATGGGCGCGCAGCCCAATCTGCACTGAGGTTCCAATGCGTCTGAACTGTCCCTGCTGCGGACCACGCGGCCTTGAAGAATTCACCTATCGGGGGGATGCCACGGTTCACCGTCCCGGTACGGATGCACCGGCACAGGCATGGGTGGAGTATGTCTACCTGCGGGACAATCCCGACGGATGGCACCGGGAACTGTGGTACCACGGCGCGGGCTGCCATGCATGGCTGGTCGTGACGCGCAACATGCGCACCCATGAAATTGCCGATGTCGCCCGCGCGGCAGATGTCGCGCGCCTGGCCAGGGAAAACGCCGGATCATGAAACTGCCGTGGAAGAAAGGCGCCTGCCCCTCCCGCCCGTCAGGACAGACCGGACGCCGTATCCCCGCCAATGGGATCGATCCGGACAGGATCATCCGTTTTACCTTTGACGGGACAAGCTATGACGCATATCCGGGTGACACGCTGGCGTCAGCCCTGCTGGCCAATGGCCTGCATCTTGCAGGCCGTTCGTTCAAGTATCACCGCCCGCGCGGCATCCTGACGGCTGGACCGGAAGAACCCAATGCCCTGATGGAACTGCGCACGGGCGCACGACGCGAACCCAACAGCCGCGCGACTGTCACCGAAATATTCGACGGGCTGGATGCCTGCAGCCAGAACCGCTGGCCATCCCTGAGAATGGACGCACTTGGCGTTAACGGTCTGTTTTCTCCCCTGTTTACGGCCGGGTTCTACTACAAGACCTTCATGTGGCCCGCCGCATTCTGGGAAAAGGTATATGAACCCCTCATCCGCCGTGCCGCGGGTCTCGGTCGGGCCGCGGATGCGGCAGATCCTGACCTGTATGAAAAAACCACCACGTTCTGTGACGTGCTGGTGGTGGGCAGTGGCCCGGCGGCGCTTGCCGCCGCCCTGGTGGCGGGACGTTCGGGCGCGCGGGTCATCCTGTGTGAACAGGACAGCGTGACAGGTGGTCGCCTGCGGGCGGACCGGACCGACATTGATGGCGTTCCCGGCTGGCAGTGGGCGGACCGGACCGTGACCGCCCTGCGCCAGATGCCCGAGATGCGCATCATGACGCGCACCTGTGTTTTCGGGACATATGACGGCGGCACCTATGGCGCGCTGGAACGCGTGGCGGATCATATTCCCTGCCCCGCCAGCGGCCAGCCCCGCCAGCGCCTGTGGCGCATTGTCGCCCGTCGCTGCATTGTTGCGGGCGGCGGAATTGAACGCCCCATGGTCTTCCCCAACAATGACCGTCCCGGCATCATGCTTGCCGGGGCCGTGCGCACCTATATCAACCGTTTCGGTGTCGTGCCGGGGCAGCGCGCCGTCGTCTTCACCAATAATGACGATGGCCTGTGCACGGCCGTGGACCTGCAGCATGCCGGTGCAGCGGTCACCGCCATTGTCGATACGCGCGCGGAGGCCAGTGATATGGCGCAGCAGGTGGCCCGCGGCACTGGCGCCCGCCTGTTCACTGGCGGCACGATTGCCAATACCTATGGACGCCTGAGGGTTCATGCTGCGGCCATACGGGACCGGTCGGGCAGGGTCAGGCATGTGGCCTGCGACCTGATCGCCATGTCGGGCGGCTGGAACCCGGAACTGAGCCTGACAACACATCTGGGCGCGAAACCGGTTTATGACCCGGAACTGTGCGCTTTCACAGCCGGATCTTTCCCGCCCGGCATGCTGGCGGCTGGCGTGGCCAATGGTACCTTCACAACCGCCGGCTGCCTGCACGAAGGGGCTGCGCGCGGGCAGGAAGCCGCTGCCGCGTGTGGCTTTGACACCGAACTGCCGCCTCTGCCCGCCGCACCACGGGAAAGCTACGGCATTCAGGCCATCCAGCCCGCGCCACGGGATCAGGCAGGCGGGGATGGCAAGGCGTTCATCGATTTCCAGAATGACGTTACGGCAAAGGACGTGCGCCTGGCCGCGATGGAGGGTTTTCGCTGCGTTGAACATGTCAAGCGCTACACCACGCTGGGCATGGCAACCGATCAGGGAAAGACATCCAACATCAATGGCCTGACGGCACTGGCGCAGCAGACCGGTCGGGACATTGTCCGGACGGGCACGACCATGTTCCGCCCGCCCGTGCAGCCCGTGGCCATCGGCGCGCTTGCAGGCGCGCATCGCGGCAGGCATTTCAAGCCGGACCGATTGACCCCCACCCATGAATGGGCGCGCCAGCAGGGCGCCGTGTTTACGGCCAATGGCATATGGCACCGGGCACAGTGGTTTCCGCAGGACGGGGAAACCCACTGGCGCGATACCGTCAACCGCGAGGTGAGGACCGTCCGTACGGCTGTCGGGTTCTGTGATGTCACCACGCTGGGCAAGATCGATATCCAGGGGCCTGACGCCGCCACCTTCCTTGATCGGCTGTATGTCAACGGGTGGCAGAAACTGCCCGTGGGGCGGGTCCGCTACGGCCTGATGCTGCGGGAGGACGGTTTTGCCTTCGATGATGGCACCACGGCGCGACTGGATGAGCAGCATTATGTCATGACCACGACCACCGCACATGCTGGCGCGGTCATGCAGCACATGGAACTGTGCCACCAGTGGCTGTGGCCGGAACTGGATGTCCACTTCATATCCGTAACCGATGAATGGGCGCAGCTGGCCATTGCCGGTCCGCGCTCACGCGATGTGCTGCGTCATGTCGTTGATCCGGATACGGACCTGTCCAATGACGCTTTCGGGTATATGCATGCAGCCGAAATCACCATATGTGGCGGACAGGCCGCGCGCCTGTTCCGCCTTTCCTTCTCCGGGGAACTGGCCTACGAACTGGCGGTTCCCGCACGGTATGGCGATGCGCTGGCACGACTGCTGATGAAGGTTGGTGCCCCGTATGGCATCGCGCCCTATGGCACGGAAGCACTGGGGGTGATGCGCATTGAAAAGGGTCATCCTGCCGGACCGGAACTCAATGGCCAGACGACGGCGCATGACCTGAACATGGGGCGGATGCTGTCCACCCGGAAGGACTTCATTGGCCGCACCATGGCCGCACGCCCTGCCCTGACCGACCCCGCGCGTCCCACGCTGGTTGGCCTGCGTCCGGTCCATGCACACGATGAACTGGTCGCCGGCAGCCACCTGCTGCCCCATGGCGCTGAGGCCACGGGCGCGCATGATCAGGGATGGATCTCGTCTGCCACATGGTCCCCGACACTGGATGGATGGATCGCGCTGGGCTTCCTGTCTGGCGGTCCCGGCCGTCATGGCGAGACGATCATGGTCCATAACCCACTGGCCGACAGCCAGGTTGCCGCAGTCGTCTGCCCCCCCACCTTCTTCGACCCTGCCGGAGACCGCCTGCATGCCTGAGACACTGGCCGCCACGCCGCCCATTCCATCAGCCCCCTTTACGCCACCCGGGGGCAAACAGGCCGCGCGCGTCACGATCGGACCGGGGCCGGATCTGCAGCTTGCCAGCATGCAGTTTTCCCCTGCGTCCCATGCTGCCGTCCAGACCGCACTGCTGGCGACATACGGCGTTGAGGCGCCTGTGACACCCCATGCCCGCGATGGCCATGACGCCGTGCGTTTCATATGGGCGGGACTGGACCTGTGGCTGGTCTGCGCGCCCCGGGGGCAGCCTGACCTCGTCGCCGGGCTGCACAGGGCGACACGGCCCCACGCGGCCATTACGACACAGGGGGATGGACGCAGCGTCATACGGGTCAGCGGCCCGGATTCACGGGCAATCCTGTCCAAACTTGTCCCGATTGACCTGCATCCCCGTGCGTTCGCGCCCGACTGCACGGCCCTGACGCTGGCAGGACATATACCCGTCCAGATCGTACAGCATGACATGACGCCGACATACGACCTGTTCGTTTTTCGCAGTCTTGCCCACAGTCTTTACCACGACCTTTGCCACGCGGCGCGTGGTGGCGTACCTGTATCGGAAGTTTACCCATGACCAAGGGTGTCAAAACAATCTATATCGTAACGATAAAATGCCCCAACCGTCCCGGCATCGTGGCGGGAATAAGCCATGGTCTGGCTGAACTGGGCGCGAATATTACCGAAGCCCAGCAGTTTGACGAAACGGAAAGCAGGCAGTTCTTCATGCGTGTCGTCTTTGAAATACAGGACGGCACAACGGACAGGTCGGTGCTGGAACAGGAATTCATGCGTCTGGCCCATGAATTCGACATGACGTGGTCCCTGACCACCACGGCCCAGCGCCCACGGGTTCTTATACTGGTGTCCCGTTTTGATCATTGCCTGGTGGACCTGCTTTACCGCTGGCGGATCGGGGAACTGGCGATTGATCCGGTCGGCATTATTTCAAACCACCCGCGTGACGTATATAAAAACCTGGATTTTGGCGGCATTCCCTTTCATTATCTGCCGATAACGCCGGAAACCAAACCAGCGCAGGAAGCGCAGATCCTCCGGATCATGGACGATAGCCAGGCCGAACTGGTCGTCCTTGCACGATATATGCAGATCCTGTCCAATGACATGTCGCACCGGCTGTCAGGACGCTGCATCAACATCCACCATTCGTTTCTGCCCGGTTTCAAGGGCGCACGCCCATATCATCAGGCCTTTGCCCGGGGGGTCAAGCTGATCGGCGCAACGGCTCATTATGTGACGAGCGATCTGGATGAAGGCCCGATCATCGAACAGGATGTCGAGCGTATTTCCCATGCCGATACACCCGATGACCTTGTGCGCAAGGGGCGTGACATAGAGCGCCGCGTTCTGGCCCGTGCCGTCAGGTACCATATTGAACGCCGTACCATCATAACTGGCCACAAGACGATTGTATTTACGTCTTAAGCGACGTCCGCAGGATACCTGTCTGGTGGCATGGGGCTTTATTTTCGAACAATGGAATGGTCCCGGCCAGATCAGGGGCGTATCCAGCCGGTCATATCATCCCGGAACAGCCTGCCTGACCCTCCGCTTTACCGGCAGCCACAGGCGATCCGTATCACACAGAAGGAGGCACGCGGTCCGCATGCCTCCTTTCACGAAACGTGGATCAGAACTCCATCGAAAGTGTGAAGTGATAGACACGCGGCAGCCCCGCATACAGGGTTGATGCGGCACCGGATGTGCCACTGGGCGCACCTGTATAGACCGAAGCCCAATAGCGTTCGTTCGTGGCGTTGCTGACACCAAAACGCGCAACCCACGGGAACCTGGACACATGGAAGGCATAGCGCGTGCCAAGATCCAGCGTGGTGTAAGACCCGGTGTGCAGCGTATTGGTGATGTTGGCCGCACGGTTGCCCATGTAATGGACACTGGCATTAAACGCCCAGCCCGAAGCGAAGGACCCCAGTGAAGCCGGCAGGCGGTAATCCAGCAGCAGGTTGGCCTGCAGCGGGGCTGCGCCCACGATCTCCTTGTTATTATAGGCGGCGGTCTTGCTGTTGACCAGTTCCGCGTCCAGCCAGGTCATGCCAGCCAAAACTGACAGGTTGGGCAGGACTTCACCTGAAATCTGGGCTTCCACACCGTAGTTGCGCTGCGTGCCACCATATTCATAGGTCTGACAGTTCGTGTTGCTGGCGCAGGTACCATTGGCCGCAGCAACATACATGGCGTAAGGCGAGGTCATGCGGAAACCTGCAACATTGAACTGCATTTTCTGGTAACGCAGCTTATAGCCCACTTCGTATTCTTCCGAATGCCCGATCGGCAGCGCAAGGTTCGTATTGGTATAGGCCGCGTTATTGGGTGTAACGGGACCGGCCTCTACAGAACGGCCATAGGTGAAATACAGGGTCTGGTTCTGGGTCGGCTTGTATATGACACTGGCTGTCGGGCTGAAGGCCGCATCGGCCTCGACAGTTTTCCTGAGCGCGCTCGAGGCATTGAGCGCGTTCTTCTGGTCGATCCAGCTCCACGCCAGCGTACCCATGACAGACCAGTGCTTGTTAATCCGCATCGTATCGCCAATGATGAAGGACTGGCTCATGACGCTGCTGGATTTATAGCGACCGGTATAATAGGGCTGCGTGCCGTTGGTCGGCGCAGCACCATACATGCTGTATGTGCCAAGGCTCTGCTTGGTGGTCACTGCATTGGTGGGGTTATAGTTGCCCATCATGTAACCATTGGTACCAATGACCAGATCGTGCGTCAGCGGACCGGTATGAACACGACCGTTGAAATAGGCCATGTTACTGCCAACACGGAAATCATCTGCCGTTGTCGTGGCCGTAGCACTTGAGGAATAGATGCCCTCATATCCCTGGGTTGCGCTAAGGGAGTCGGTGATGCCGAAGGACTGGCGCATGGCATCCTGATACAGTCCACCCAGGGTAAAGCTCCAGTCCCTGTTGATCTGGTGCTTGATCTTGGCAAGGAAGGTATTGGTTTCCATGTTGTAGCCGCTCCAGTCCGGCGCCATGCGCCGCCCCAGATCTGGCGCTTCGGGCAACTGCCCGCCAATGCCGGTGGGATTGGCGGCAGTGCCGGCGGGAATGCCAAAGCCCGGCGCCATGCCACGTTCATCATAGGTATAGTGGCTGGCGTCGAGTTCGAGGACCGTCTTGGAATCGAAATGGATATCAAAATCGGCGCTGACCATCTCACGCCGGATCCAGCTGCCCGGCGCATAGGCCGAGCCATTGGCGTGCAGCATGTTCAGGCGGTAACCAAACCAGCCATTACGGCCAACCCGGCCCGAAATGTCGCCATTGACCGTGGGCGTGCCAATGGAATCCACACCGACCGAAAGCCGTTCGGTGCGGCGGTTGGTCGGACGCTTGAGGGTATATTCAAACACGCCAGCCGGGTTTTCCGGCCCGTACATGGCCCCGGCCAGACCGTTGAGGACCTGCAGGTTATCAACCCATTCCGCCGGATAGGGCGTGGTGGAGACCACATTCAGCCCGTCAAGGCGGGAGTTGGCGATCACATCGGCCTCGAACCCACGCGACTGCGGCCGCGACGTGTTGGGATCACCGCGGATTTCCAGCTGCACTGAAGGCAGGTACTGCGCCATGTCATTGATGTTACGCAGCTGCTGGTTGACGACGACGTCATGCGGCACGCCCATGACGGAATAGGGCGTATCCAGCGTGTCGCGGTTGCCCAGCGGTCCCAGATAGATGTTCTTGTTCATATATTTGGCGCCAGTACCATCCGCCGCATGGTGGCCATGAACGGTGATCGTTTCCCCGTTTGAACCATCCAGTATCCCGGCAATGGGGGCTGCCGCGCCCGATACCTGGCCTGCAGGCGTTCCGGTGGCCTGGTTTTTTGCAACGGTCGTTCCGGGGGACGCCGCCTTTACGGCAACTGGCCTGCCAGTCTTATCCTGCGGCGTAGATGTTGCCGGCGCCCCCAGCGCAGTGCTGGCCAGCAGGAACATTCCCGACGTTCCGGTTATAAAAAAAGTACTATAGCAACGAAGCATAAGGCTGTTCGTCCGTGATATGAACAAATGACGTTGGGCCCTTCCTTCCATTCCCGATATGCCGCTGTCTATATATATTCGTATCTAGACCTGTATTCAGGCATATATAGATGTAAGGTGTTGCCAGAATAAGACAGCCACCGGGTCATTCCGGTCACTTCAGCATCACATCACGTCGGTCCGACCGGGTGGTCGTGTACCTTGACGGTTATCCCGGCGTCACCAGTGGGATGACGGCAGGATTTGCATTCGGACTTTTTTCGCTGCCCAATGATGCCTGCCCGGCTTCATCCAGTCGGGCAGGCATGCAGGCGCGCGCGATACGGCTGCGGATTTCGGGCACCCTCCGCATCGCGCAAAATTCCCGTGCCCTGCCGCAGAACGCCGGACATGCCGTCCGTTTTACCTGGGCACGATCAGGTGCAGCAGGGACGCAGCCCCCAAAAACACGCAGGTGCTCAGTGACCAGATCGCAACGAACCATGCGATCCGTGCACCGGTACGGGGTGGCGCATCATCACCGTTCCCCCGGACAATCTCAGTGATACCCATCGGTTTCCGTCACCTTTCCGCGAAAGACGTGGTAGGAATAGATCGTGTAGGTCAGGATGATCGGCAGCAGGATGGCGGTGCCGATCAACTGGAAGAACTGGCTGGATGGCGGGGACGACACGTCCCACAACGTCAGGCCCGGCGGCACGGCATAGGGCCACACCGTAATCCCCAGACCGGACAGGCACAGGAAGAACCAGCCCAGCGCACACAGGAACGGTCCCTTCGAGTGCCCCCTGCGCAGCCCCATGACAAACAGCATGGCCAGCACGACCACCAGAACCGGCACGGGAGCAACAAACGCAATGTTCGGCCAGTCGGTCCAGCGGCGCAGGTACGGTGCGTGCAGCAGCGGCGTCCACAGGCTGACCGCCACAATGCCGATGAACAGGCCCACAGCAAGCCGGGCAGCCCAGCGGCGGCAGGATTCCTCCAGCACGCCGGTCGTGCGCCAGATCAGCCACGTTGCCCCCAGCAGGGCGTAACCGCACATGACCGACAGGCCACACAGGACGCTGAACGGCGTCAGCCAGTCGAGCGGGCCACCGGCAAAGGCACCGTCAACAACCTTGATCCCCTGCACCACGCCACCGAGAATCGCGCCCTGACAGAAGGCGGCAATGGCGGAGCCTGCCATGAAACCGGCATTCCACATCCCTTCCCTGCCCGTGCCGCGCGTCATGACACGGAATTCAAACGCCACGCCGCGAAAGATCAGCGCGAGCAGCATCAGTACGATCGGCAGGTAAAAGGCCGGCAGCAGGGTGGAATATGCGCCGGGAAAGACACCGTAGAGCACGGCTCCACCCAGCACCATCCACGTCTCGTTCCCATCCCAGACGGGCGCGATGGTGTTGACCATCACATCCCGACGGTCCGGGTGACGTTCAAGCGCGAACAGCATCCCGATGCCAAGGTCAAAGCCATCAAGGACGACATAGATCGAAATGGCGGCCACCAGTATGACGGCCCATACGATGGGGAGCCAGTATGCGAAGTCCATCATGCCTCAGGCTCCTTTGCCAGTAGAGGGGTCAATCACGCCCGGATGCATGCGGGCTGCCAGAATATCGGGAGCGTGGTCAGGCGGGGTATCATGCTCGCCTTCCTGCGGTGCGCGGCCCAGCATGCGGACCAGAATGCCCATGCCGGAGCCGAACACGAGCACGTAGACCACCACGAACGCCGTCATCGAAAACGCCATGGAGGACAGGGCAACCGGCGATACACTGTCGGATGTGCGCAGCAGGCCGTAGACCGTCCACGGCTGACGACCGACTTCCGTCGTGATCCAGCCGCACAGCAGCGCCAGGAAACCTGCAGGCGCCATGCACAGCGCGACACGATGGAAAACCGGGTTGGTGAACAGGGTGCGGTTCCGCCGCAGCCACAGGGACCACAGTCCCACCAGCATCATCAGCATGCCAAGGGCCACCATGATGCGGAAAGAAAAGAAGATGACATAGGACGGTGGCCGCTGGTCACGGGGAAAGTCCTTCATGCCCGGCACCTTGCCGTTCAGGCTGTGCGTCAGGATCAGCGACCCGGCCAGCGGCAGTCTGATGGCATAATCCGTATGTTCGGTCTTCATGTTGGGAATGCCGAACAGCAGTTCAGGCGCATGATCTTCCGATACCCAGTCCCCTTCCATCGCCGCGATCTTCACCGGCTGGTATTTAAGGGTGTTCAGGCCATGCGCGTCGCCAGCAAGGATCTGCAGGGGCGCCACGACCGCAGCCATCCACATGGCCATGGAGAACATGACCCGTACGGGTTCACTGGCCGCCTTTCCTTCTTTCCGTGCCCTGAGCATGTGCCACGCCCCCGTGGCCCCCACGATGAAGGCGACGGACAGGAACGCCGCCAGCCCCATATGCACCAGACGGAACGGAAAGGACGGATTGAAGATGATGGCCAGCCAGTCCGCAGGCATGAATCGCCCGGTAGCCGGGTCGATGGTGTAACCACGCGGGGTCTGCATCCATGAATTGGATGACAGGATCCACGTCATGGAAATCAGGGTGCCGACCGATACGCAGCATGTGGCCGCAAAGTGCAGCTTGCGCCCCACCTTGTTCATGCCGAACAGCATGACGCCGAGGAAGCCTGCCTCAAGGAAGAAGGCGGTCATGACCTCATAGGACAGGAGCACGCCGGTAATCGGCCCGGCCTTTTTGGAAAAGATCGACCAGTTGGTGCCGAATTCATACGACATGACCAGTCCCGATACGACCCCCATGCCGAAGACGATGGAGAACACCTTGATCCAGTATCGGTACAGGTCAAGGAATACGGGGCGTCCGGTTTTGAGCCACAGCCCCTCCAGAACCGCCAGATAGGCCGCCAGCCCGATGGAAAAGGCCGGAAAGATGATATGGACGCCTACGGTAAAGGCGAACTGAAAGCGCGCCAGAAGGAGCGCCGGGTCATGTGCGTACTGCATCGATACTTTCCAAAACTCATGCCGGAAGACTTGGAATTTATAAATAACTTCCCGGCATAGTGGTTCCGTCAGCGATATCCCGCCCTGAAGGACGGATGCATGCTGCGGTGTCTTGGACAACGGAATAGATCAATCAGCAGCAGGACGTCAAAGATAGATTATACATGAGATTATAAACGGCGCTTATGAACAAAACATATTCACGGCATGTCTGGTTATGGCAGAATACAGAAAACTGAAAAATACCATTCTCCGGTCCGATAATATTTTATGATTACTGTTCATGCCCTGGCAGACCCTGCCATGCATTATGGACGTAAAGACAGGATGGGAGGCTTTTCTGGAAGAGCTGTCACACCTGCAGCCCTGTTCATATGAAGTTGAATAAGCTGCCCCCTGTCCGCTATTCATCCCCGGCCTTGCCTTATCGTGTCCGTCCTGCACCTGCAAGATGCGTCAGATAGGCCACAAACATGTCGGCCATGCCGCTGGCATAGGATGTGATGTCCGCATCGGTTCTCGGTATTTCGGAAAATGCCTTGCCGACCGCGCTGAATGTCGTCGTTATCAGGTCACCGGCAAGATCGCGCGTCATGTCCGAGGCATCAGGAAGAACCTCATGCATGAACCGCGCGATGATGCCGTCCGCCGCCCGTCGTGCCTCAACGGCTTCCGGCGCATACCGGTAGAGCGGTGCGGCATCATTAAGCGCCACACGGACTGCCGCCTCTTCGCATTCGGAACGGATGAAGGCATGAACCAGCCTGCGCAGGCGTTCCAGTGCGGGTTGGCGGACATCTTCAAGGATATCGCGCAGCATATCGCTTGTCCGTCTCCATTCATCCGTCTGGAGCCGGAACAGGATCGCGGCCTTGTTAGGAAAATACTGATAAAGCGAGCCGATGCTCACACCTGCCCGTTCCGCCACGCGCGCCGTCGTAAAACGCGCCGCACCTTCTACCGCCAGAACATGAACTGCCGCTTCCAGAATTGTGGCGACAAGCCCTGCAGAGCGTGCCTGACAGGGCTGTTTCCGGACTGAAATCCGTGGGTTCCGCTGATCAGCCATATCGTTCCGGAAATGCGAATAGGAAACGTGACGGATTAATCGTATTTTTTGGACCGCGCAAGGTTCGCACAACACCCGATCACAACGATTGAATGGAACCATCGCCATGACTGCCCGCATGCCCGCGGACACGACCCTGACCAGCGCGCCCGTTGCCCCCCTGCTGGACCGCCTGTTTGCACAAGCGGATGCGGCAACAAGCCCGGCCGTGGCCGGATTATCGCGCGAAGATTTATACTGTCTGGCCGGAAGCCGAACCGACTACCTGAAATTCTACGGCCTTGCAAAAGACCTGTGGCTTCCTGTTTCGCGCACGACGGGCACACTGCTTTACATGCTTGCACGCGCCATCCGGGCGCAGGATATGATCGAATTCGGAACATCCTTCGGTATCTCGACAATTCACCTTGCTGCCGCCCTGCGCGACAATGGCGGTGGCCGGTTGATCACGACCGAGTTCGAACCCGCCAAAATCGCGCGCGCCCGGCAGCATCTCGAAGACGCCGGACTGACAGATCTTGTGGAATTGCGTGAGGGAGATGCCCTGACCACACTTGCCACTGACCTGCCCGCGACCATCGACCTCGTCCTGCTCGACGGCGCCAAGCCACTTTATCCCGATATCCTGTCGCTGCTGGAAAGCAGGCTGCGGGCAGGCGCGCTGGTTATCGCGGATAATGCCGATCTCAACCCTGACTACCTGGCGCGTGTACGCACCACTGCCAATGGCTACCTGTCCGTGCCGTTTGCGGAAGATGTCGAAGTGTCCATGCGGCTTGGCTGAACACCATTCAGGATTGCGCGACCCCCGCCCTGAACACGCGATGCAACCAGAAGGCAGTTTTCTGGTTATGCTTGTCCAGAAAGCTTTGACAGATGCTGCCTTTCCAAAAGAAGACAGCATCCAAAACCTGTTATTCTGGATAATACCTTATCATCCCATTCATAACGTCACAGGCGCGCAGTTTCATAACGTCACAGGCGCGCAGTCCGGCAGATGCAGCGCAGCATGCATCGCCGCGCGGGCGTCATCGAACATGTCAGTCGTTCCATTGCGCGCAATGTCGGCAAGGATACGATTGCGCATCGCAATATCCTCCTGCGTCCCTGGCAGGAAGAATTTCCAGTACCAACAGCATTCTGAAATTTATATTATATTCATAATAATACACTATTAAGAATATCCTATAGAATTTTCAAACAGGTTCAAGTCAATGAGAGAAAAAGTCCATCTAAGAAAAATAAGTATAAAAAACTATAAAAATTCCTTATTTAAAAAATTTGAAATCATAAAAAAGGAAAATTTGGATAAAGTTCTCGGACCGTCTCATTTTTATATGGGGATACAATCTGCCATTTATGCAAATGATGGGTCTTTAATTCAGGAAACGGAGCGCGGCGGCGGGTTCGATGGTGACCTTGTTGCCGATTTCAATGCAAAAAATATAAGTTCCTTTAAGGTAGAAAACGTTATCCGAGGAAAGTCTTTATATATAGGAAACTTTTTCAAACATTATGGGCATTTCATTATGGAAGGAATATCCAGATTATGGATAGAAAATATATCAGAATATGACAATTATCTCTTGTCACCTTTTGTTGGCGGCTATGAAGAATTTGAACTTCTGGATTTTCACCGCAGCGCCTACCGTGGATTAGGCATAGATACAAATAAGATAAATATACTAAAAGAAAACACGGCCATAGAAAATCTGGACGTTCCTGAAAAATCATTGATAATAAATAGCCATTGCAACATTATCTATAGAAAAATTGTTAAAAATTTAGTGGATTTTTACAAAAAAGACGATCTGAATAAAAATATTTACGTCTCAAGGGAAAGCAATGACAGAATCGGAAACACGAAGGAAATAGAAGAGCTTTTTTCTAAAAACGGATTTGAGATTATTCTGCCAGGACAGATGTCACTTATTGAGCAGATAAACACTTTTTATAATTCCATAACGATCGTAGGCCTCCCTGGCAGTGCACTGCATAATAATATTTTTTCAAAGGAGATGCATACACTTGTTGAATTAGGCGACAGAAGGTCATGGGACAAGCCGATCTCAACACAATTAATAACAAATAACATATCAAACGCAAATTCGCATTACATTCCATTTGACAAAAAATACGATTTCATCAATACGGATGAACTTGTTAATAAATTAAAGTCCGTAAATTCACTCAACATATATAATTTTGATAGCCCAAATTGTATATTCCGTGGATCTTTTCTTCTTGACGCCGATTACACATTTCATACTCAGAATGCCGGTGATATAAATCTCAACAGAAAAAGCATTTATTTATTTGATTTCAGAAACCCGATAGAAGGATTCTCCATAAACATTCACGAAAAATCACTAATTTTAATCAGATACAAAACAATGGATGAGTATGGGCAATTTAGCGACTGGCATCATTCAGGAGAATTTTCTGGATCGCGCGGAAAATCCATTATCTTGAAAGGATTTATGTTTGAAATAATCGATGGCGCAGAAATGTTTGACGTAGAATGCGTGGGATATTTTTCAGGAAACCAAAAAGAAAAACGTGTCACAAACAACGAATTATGCACTACAAATGAAGGGTATTTAACTGGATTTAAATTTTTAATTCACATGAAAGATGAGTATAAGCGATTAATGTCTTTTTAATATCTTCCTAAATCAACCTCCGCTGGCAATTATGCTTTTTGACACATCTGGGTGTGCTTCAAAATGTGCGTGGTTCGGTTCGTGCTGACAGATGCCGCATCTCGCCGCATGACAAGGGATGATGCCAGCACGCTCTGACAGGTGCGACCTGGAGTATGCAAGCGACCTGCGCGATGCGGAGTGGGCGCTGATTGCGCCGGGTCATGAAGGCGATCCTCCATATCGTCATCTCGGGCTGCCAGGGGCGGCAATTGCCGCGTCACTTTCCCGCCTTCACAACCGTACAGGGCTATTTCTGCCGTTGGATCTGCAAGGGACGATGCCGCCACCTCACGAAGGATGTCGAGGTAACAATCTCGTCATCCTGCGCGTGGTTGATGATCGCCCATATCCACAGAGTTCTGCGGAAAATAAATCAAACCGCTTTCTAATTCAGGCTCCTGGATTTTCGATCTGTCAGAACTGATCGCGGCAAAGCCATTGACTACCATGCGGCACAGCGCGTGACGCCATCTTCAAAAGCACCTTTCCCAGTCGATGTGGCCACAGGCCCTACAATTGTGTGACGTTCGACAGGAAGGATCGTCCTGGTTCTTCCAGTCAGAAATTCCGACGCGTACCAGTCTGCTTGCCAATATTTGTATAGAACGTTCCAGATCGAAGCGCGCTTTCAATTTCTTCCAGTGTGGTTCCTGCCGTCTCGGGCACATATTTCCACACGAAGACAAAGGCCGCGACATTTATGAAACCGAACAGCCAGAAAGTACCCGTCGTGCCCAGCGCCTCAACCAGCGACAACGTGACAAGGGAGACAAGCGTATCGGACACCCACACCGTCGCACTGGCCATTCCCATGGCCTTGCTGCGGACAAACAGGGGAAAGACTTCGGCAGCGATCAGCCACACCGCAACGGATAGAGAGCCGAAATTAAAGAAGATATAGCCCAGAAGGGATACGACCATAAGGACCAGCCGCACCCCCGTAAGTGGTGCGGAACTGAGGAATACAGCCCCCAGCACGAACAGGGACAGGGCAGCGAGTGGCAACATATACAGCATCATGCGCCGACGACCGATGCGGTCTATGAACGCGATCCCCATTGCCGTTGTAATTGTGGATGTAACCCCGACGGACACGGATGTCAGCAATGCCGCCGAATGACCCAAACCGGCCTGCGACAGGATGATGGGCGCATAATAGACAATGACATTGGGGCCGGATAGCTGGGAGAAAGCCGCAACCCCCAATGCCGCCAGAAGAGCAGGCCGTATCCAGCGCTGTTTCAGGCTGGCCCCGTTGTCTCCGTCTGCCTCTCCCGCATCGACTGTCAGGACATCATCCAGTTCCTGCCGCACAATATCCTTATGCCCCCGCAGTTTATACAGGATCGACACTGCACGGTGTTCATGTTCATGATGCAGCAGCCAACGCGGACTTTCCGGCAGGAAGATCATACCAAAAGCAAGGAGAATTGCCGGAACGGCTCCGAGCATGAACATCGCACGCCATGACTCGACACCACCGGACAGTTCATACCCCACGAAAAACGCCAGAAGCAGACCAAGTGAAAAAACCAGTTGAAACAGCGATACCAGTCCCCCGCGCCGGGACGCCGGGGCCAGTTCGGCGACATAGACCGGCACGATCTGCGTGGTGGCACCTATCGCCGCACCCAGCCATAGGCGCGCGAAAATCAGGATGCTGACATCAGGGGCAAGCCCGCACCCCAGCGATGCCACGATGAATATACCGGCAGCCACCATGATGGCAGGCCGGCGTCCCCATCGATCTGATACGGGGCCACTCAGCAAGGCACCAAAGATCGCCCCGATGTTCAGCGCCGCAGCCACCCATTCCTGTCCCGCCGTAGAAAGTGAAAATGTCTGGGTAACGAAAATCAGGGCGGAAGCGATGATCCCGGTATCATATCCGAACAGCAGACCACCCACCGCAGCAACCGCGGCGGCAATGGACACATACCGGCGCGCGGAAAGGGTCTGGTCCCCCCGATGCACCATGGCCGCAAGTGCGGACAGGGCACGTCTATGGGTATGGTAGCGGGATATGTCCTGAATATTCGGGGTAGTCGGCATCCCGGGCTTTCCTTTTCCCTGTGGTCAAGACGAACTGGTGGTCAGCCTGCGTCTGATGCGCCGAAAATATCGCTCAGGGTCTGTTTCATCACGCCTGCATCCAGCGTTTTTCCAAGCCATAGCTCAACGCCGATCACGCCCTGATTGACCAGCATGCCCAAGCCATCAAGCGATGTGCAGCCACGTTCGCGGGCTTCACGCAGGAAGCGTGTCATTGGTGGATTGGGAATGACATCCGCCACGATCTGGCCCTTTGCCAGCGTGTCGAGATCGATTTCAGGCATGGCCTGCGCGTCACCAAGACCGACCGACGTGGCGTTAATGACAATATCGGTGTCATCTGGAATGCAGGCTTTTCCCGACCATGGGCAGCCGGCTGCGTCACTTCCGGTATTGTCGCGCACCAGTGCTGCAATGGTTTCGGCTTTTGCCGCGTCGCGGTTGACCACCGTTATGTGGGCGGCTCCCGCCAGCCCCAGTTCCACCGCAATGGCGCGGGCCGCCCCACCCGCGCCAAGCATAAAGATTTTCTTGCCAGCCGGATCAACCACATCCCTGAGCGAGGCGAGAAAGCCCTTGCCATCGGTATTGTTGCCCACCAGCCTGCCATCGCGAATGGCGACACAGTTGACGGCACCAATAATCCGCGCGGCTTCCGCCAGTTCATCCAGATATTCGATCACGGCCACCTTATGGGGCAGGGAGCAATTGAAACCTGCCCATTCCATGGCAACTGCGCCCCTTACTGCCGCCTTCAGATGCGCAGCCTTGACATCACAATTGATATAGCGCGCATCGATCCCGGCATGGCGGTACGCCGCCTCGATCATTGCGACGGTCGGATTGTCAGCGCAGGGCGTGGAAAACGAGCCGGTAAGAATGCTGCGGAAATTCTGGTTGCTCATACGACGTTCCTGATGGGTGAAGAGGCGGATTGCATAGCTATGCAAAACAAGACGCTTTTTACGCCCGGACGCAAGCCCTAATCCGTCAGTCAGTCAGGGTTGTGCTACCGCGTTCGATCAACTGAGCGTCAACAACATGGGTGCGCGAAAGGGGGCTGTCTTTTGCCACAAGGGCTTCATCCAGCAGTTCCATGGCGCCTGTAACCATCCGCTCCGTACGCTGATCGAAAGATGTCAGGTCGTAGCTGCGCCATCCAGCCTGAGGGATATTATCATATCCAAGAATAATGACATCGCGTGGACAGATCAGGCCCATACGTTCCCGCAGGGCATCAATCGCACCGCAGGCCATCATATCATTGCTGGAAAAAATGCCGTTTGGCCGGATGCCCCGTTTCCACAGGCGGGTGATGGCATCGTAGCCACTGTCGTAGGTATCATCACCCCGCAACCGGGTCAGTCCGGTCATGGGCATTCCTGCCTTCCGCAACCCCTGGCAGAACCCTTCGCCACGTGCGCGGGAGGCGGCATTCTTGCCTGGACCAGCCAGCCAGACCGGTTGCGTCACGCCCCGTTCCATCACCAGGCGCGCAGCAGCAACCCCTGCCCCATGATTGTTGGAATTGACCGTCGAGATCCAGGGGCCCACCAGCGAGGAGTTAAAGCAGACAACCGGTATCTGAAGTTGGGACAATGCCCGCACCACCGTTTTGGATCCGATTGCCAGCGAGGTGACGATGGCATCAATCCGGTAACTCAACAACTGGTCAAGCGCACTATCAAGGGTCAGGGCATCATCCACATACATGAGCAGTACCTGAAGGCCGCTTTCACGTAACGCGGTCGCCAGACGTTCAAGCGCCGTGGCATAGAACGGGTTTTCCAGCCCGCCAATCACCACGCCAACCATGTATGACCGCCCCGAGAGCATAATGGCCGGAATACGGTTGGGCCGGTAACCAAGGCTGGCGGCTGCGGCCAGCACCTTCTGCTTTGTGCGTGGGGAAATGCTGGCATCAGGAGAAAATGCGCGCGATACAGCCGATTGGGATACGCCAGCCAGCCGGGCGACATCAGTGGACGTAACGGCACGAATGACGGCTTGCTCCTGCAGATCACGATTAATGACGGGTTTACCCCATGCGGGGCTGTAATACCATGCTGGCGGCAGGACCGATGACTTTCATTGCCCTTATCATAATCGACCGCCGCGTTCGTGCATATTGCGAATTTCAAAGCAGCGGGATCAAATCATAAGGAAGCCGCTCAGGCCAGGATGTGAAGTGGCCCCGTCCGTTCGGACAGTTGTGTAGGCTTGATAAGCTATACCCGGTTGTCGTTACGCCGCCATACATTATTACCCATAGACGACTGCCCGACACCGAAGGCGACAAGCCGAAGCGTTCAAAGTTCAAGACCTATCCGATCGGCTACTTTCATAGCGACATCGCCGCTGCAGTTCCATACCACATCCATACCGTGCTGACCGTAACCGGCCGTTTGAGGCCGCCTTATGATTGAGGATTGTGAC
>NZ_BANF01000026.1 GCF_000964425.1 Komagataeibacter intermedius TF2
TGTCACGCCGGAGGTCGCGGGTTCGAGCCCCGTCACTCGCGCCATTACGGCACGGATTATCATATCCACATCACGCCAGACGCAGCCGCGCTGGCGTTTTTTTGTGCCCGTTTTCCCACACGAAAAAATGACAACAACAATTTGTGCCATCCAAGTAATGGTCACATGATGTTGACGTAAATGGTCCGGAACATGTCCTCACAGTAATGTTCACCCAAGAACACGGTTAAGTAACTGTTCCCTGCATCATGTTGGGTCTAGCATCCTGAAAGCCAGAGATAAGTCGATAAAGACACCCGGTGGCGTATTAACAGGTTGGGAACACGGAAGATGCATTCCGTTATCGCTGATTATTTGCCCGTACTTATATTCGGCTGCATTGCAGTGGTGATCGCAGGGGCGATGCTGGGCAGCTCGCTGCTGTTTGGCCACCAGAAACCCTATGCCGAGAAAACGTCTGCATATGAATGTGGTTTCGAAGCATTCGACAATGCACGTCATCGTTTTGACGTGCGGTTCTACCTGGTCGCGATCCTGTTCATCATTTTCGATCTGGAGGTCGCATTCCTCTTTCCATGGGCTGTCAGCCTGTCACGGATCGGGTGGTTCGGGTTCGCGTCCATGATGGGCTTCCTGGGCGTTCTGGTGGTCGGCTTCATTTATGAATGGAGCAAGGGCGCGCTGGACTGGGATTGAGCATGACAAGGGGAGGCGCGCCAATGGGCACCAACGATACATCCGGGCCGGACCGGCCTGCGGACAGCATTGCATGGAACCGCGAAATGCTGCCGCCGGGACCGCAGCAGGATGCGGTGATCAAGGGCATTACCGGTGAAATCACCGAAAAGGGTTTCGTGGTCGCAAGCCTGGACAAGCTGGTGAACTGGGGCCGGACCGGCAGCCTGTGGCCCATGTCCTTCGGGCTGGCATGCTGTGCCGTGGAAATGATCCATGCCTACATGCCGCGTTACGACCTGGACCGCATGGGCATCATCCCGCGTGGGTCGCCGCGCCAGTCGGACGTGATGATCGTCGCCGGCACGCTGACCAACAAGATGGCGCCCGCCCTGCGCCGGGTGTACGACCAGATGGCCGAGCCGCGCTGGGTCATCTCCATGGGGTCATGCGCCAATGGCGGCGGATATTACCATTATTCCTATTCAGTGGTGCGCGGGTGTGACCGCATCGTGCCGGTGGATGTGTATGTTCCCGGCTGTCCCCCCACGGCGGAGGCGCTGATTTACGGGATTCTGCAGCTGCAGAAGAAAATTCGCAGGACAGGGACAATCCGCCGTGGCTGATCCCGTAAACATTCCCCCCGTCGCCGTGGCCGAACCGCGCACCGTGTCGGGCCCGCTGGGCGCAATCGCCTTTCGCCTGTCCACTGCCGTGCCCGGCATTATCTCGGCAGGGATCGAGAAGGGCGAACTGGTGGTGCGCACCACGCGGCATCGCCTGCTCGATCTAATGACCATGCTGCGCGATGACCCGCGTTATGCCTGCCAGCAGGTCATGGATATCTGCGGCGTGGACTTTCCTGACCGGGCCGAGCGGTTCGACGTGGTGTACAACCTGCTGTCCGTTACCCATAACCACCGCATCCGCGTGATCGTGACCACGGATGAAACATCCCCCGTGCCATCGGTTCACCAGCTGTGGCCCGCGGCCACATGGTGGGAACGCGAATGCTACGACCTGTTCGGCGTGCTGTTTACCGACCAGCCGGACCTGCGCCGCATCCTGACCGATTACGGGTTTGAAGGACACCCGCTGCGCAAGGACTTCCCGCTGACCGGTTATGTCGAGCTTCGCTACGACGAGGACCGGCGGCAGGTCGTCTATGAGCCGGTCGATCTGGTGCAGGACTTCCGCAATTTCGATTTTGAATCCCCCTGGGAAGGCATCCTGACCCTGCCGGGTGACGAAAAGGCGCATGCCGACCGCCAGGACATGAAACGACAGGGATAGGCGACAGATGAGCGACGTAACCCTTCGTAGTGATACGGACATCCCCGACAGCATGCTGCCTGAAGATCAGGACGGCGAGGTTAAGCGCCATGTGGTGGAAATTGATTCCCACGCGCTGAATTTCGGGCCCCAGCATCCCTCCGCCCACGGCGTGCTGCGGCTGGTGCTGGAAATGGAGGGCGAGGTCGTCGCCCGTGCCATTCCCCATGTCGGCCTGCTGCATCGCGGCACGGAAAAGCTGATCGAATACAAGACGTATCCCAAGGCGCTGCCGTATTTCGATCGCCTCGATTACGTCTCGCCGATGTGCGAGGAGCAGGCATTCGCGCTGGCGGTGGAAAAGCTGCTGAATATCGAAGCCCCGGAACGCGCCAGGTGGATCCGGGTCATGTTTGCCGAGATCACGCGCATCCTGAACCATATCCTCAACCTGACCTCTTTCGGGCTGGACTGCGGCGCGCTGACGCCCGCCCTGTGGGGATATGAAGAGCGCGAAAAGCTGATCGAGTTTTATGAAGCCGCATCCGGCGCGCGGTTCCATGCCAACTACGTCCGTCCCGGCGGCGTGGCGCGTGACCTGCCCGCCGGGCTGGAGGAGCGCATTGCCGACTGGGCGCGCACCTTCCCCAAATGGATTGATGACCTTGAATCGCTGCTGACCAGCAACCGTATCTGGAAACAGCGCACGGTGGGCATTGGCGTCTTTACCACTGAACAGGCGCTGGCCTGGGGCTTCAGCGGTCCGTGCCTGCGTGCATCGGGCGTGCCGTGGGACCTGCGCCGCAGCCAGCCCTATGACAATTACGACAAGGTCGAGTTCAACGTGCCCGTGGGCCGTCAGGGTGACTGTTACGACCGTTACCTGGTCCGTGTGGCCGAGATGCGTGAAAGCGTGCGCATCATCAACCAGTGTCTTGAGCAGATCCGTCCCGGCCCGGTGAAGGTGCGTGACCACAAGATCACGCCCCCGCCGCGCCGCGAAATGAAGCGGTCGATGGAGGCGCTGATCCATCACTTCAAGCTGTTTACCGAAGGCTATCACGTCCCGCCGGGCGCCACCTACACCGTGACCGAAACCCCCAAGGGCGAATTCGGCGTGTATCTGGTGGCCGATGGCAGCAACCGGCCCTATCGCTGCAAGATCCGGCCCACGGGTTTTTCCCATCTCCAGGCAATCGACGAGATGTCGCGCCGGCACATGCTGGCGGATGCCGTGGCCATTATCGGGTCGCTCGACCTGGTATTTGGCGAGATTGACAGGTGACCGACATGTCCGTCCAGCCCAACGCGCCTGATGGCGTGGAACCGACCCGGTTCGAATTTGATTCCGAGAGCGAACAGCAGATCGCGACCATCCTTGCCAAGTATCCGCCTGAACGCAAGGCAAGCGGCGTGCTGCCGCTGCTGTATGTCGTGCAGAAGCAGATGGGCCGCCAGACCGGCAGCGCGTGGATTCCCCGCGTGGCCATGGATGTGGTGGCCGCGCGGCTGGAAATGGCCCCGATCCGTGTTTACGAGGTCGCGACCTTCTACCTCATGTTCAATACGAAGCCGATCGGCCGGTACCACCTGCAGGTCTGCACCACCACGTCGTGCTGGCTGCGCGGGTCGGATGACGTGACGGCGGCATGCAAGGCGGCAACGGGCATCCGGGCGTTTGGGGAGACCAGCGCCGACGGCCTGTTCACCCTGACGGAGGTCGAATGCCTCGGGGCCTGCGCCAACGCCCCGATCCTGCAGGTTGATGATGATTACTACGAGGATCTGGACGGCCCGCGCACGGAAGAACTGATCGAGGCGCTGAAACGTGGCGAACGCCCCACGCCCGGACCCACCATCGACCGCCTGAACTCCGCCCCCGCCGGTGGGCGCAAGGTGTTGGTGGATGACGCGGCGCACAAGCCGCAGGGGCAGGGGTAAGGATCATGTTGCAGGACAAGGACCGTATTTTCACCAACCTGTATGGCCAGAATGACTGGCGGCTGGCTGGTGCCCGCGCCCGTGGCGACTGGAACGGCACGGCCGACATACTGGCGCGCGGGCCGGACGCCATCATTGCCGAGATGAAGGCATCCGGCCTGCGTGGGCGCGGGGGTGCGGGTTTCCCCACCGGGGTCAAATGGTCGTTCATGCCCAAGAAGAATGACGGACGGCCGCATTACCTCGTCATCAATGGCGATGAATCGGAACCCGGCACCTGCAAGGACCGCGAGATCCTGCGCCATGACCCGCACAAGCTGGTGGAAAGCGCGCTGATCGCGTCCTTCGCCATGGGGGCGCATGCGGCCTACATCTACATCCGTGGCGAGTTCTATAACGAGGCCATGCACCTCCAGCACGCCATTGACGAGGCGTATGAGGCGGGCCTGATCGGAAAGAACGCCTGCGGATCGGGCTGGGATTTCGATTTCTACATCCACCGCGGCGCGGGTGCCTACATATGCGGCGAGGAAACCGCCCTGCTGGAAAGCCTGGAGGGCAAGAAGGGCCAGCCGCGCATGAAGCCGCCTTTCCCCGCGGCGATGGGTCTGTATGGCTGCCCCACCACGGTCAACAATGTCGAAAGCATTGCCGTTTCCGCCACCATCCTGCGGCGGGGGGCGGCATGGTTTTCGGGGCTGGGGCGGCCCAACAACGCGGGCACCAAGCTCATGGCCATATCGGGCCACGTCAACACGCCATGCGTGTTTGAAGAAGAGCTGGGCGTGCCCATGAAGGACCTGATCGAAAAGCATGGCGGCGGCGTGCGCGGCGGGTGGGACAACCTGCTGGCGGTCATTCCCGGCGGCTGTTCGGTGCCCATGCTGCCGCGTGACGTGTGCGACACCGTGCTGATGGATTACGACAGCCTGCGCGCCGAAGGTTCCGGCCTTGGCACCGGCTGCATGATCGTGATGGACAAATCCACCGACATCATCGCGGCGATCGCCCGGTTCTCGAAATTCTTCAAACATGAAAGCTGTGGCCAGTGCACGCCGTGCCGCGAGGGCACGGGCTGGATGATGCGCATCATGGAACGCATGGTCGAAGGTCGCGCCGAGATCGAGGAAATCGACATGCTGGAACAGGTCACCCGGCAGGTGGAGGGACACACCATCTGCGCGCTGGGTGATGCGGCGGCGTGGCCGATACAGGGGCTGATCCGCCGGTTCCGTCCGGTCATGGAAGAACGCATCCATGCCTACAAGGCCGCCCATGGCGGCACGCGGCCCGTGCAGGTGCCCGCGGGCCTGGTTGAAGCTGCGGAGTAGGAACAGTGGTAAAAGTAACCGTTGACGGTATTCCGGTCGAAGTGCCCGCAGGTTCCTCCGCCCTTCAGGCGTGCGAGGCGGCGGGCAAGGAAATCCCGCGTTTCTGTTATCATGAACGCCTGTCGGTGGCGGGGAACTGCCGGATGTGCCTGGTCGAGGTATCGGGCGGGCGCAAGCCGGTGGCGTCATGCGGCTTCCCCATAGGTGAGGGGATGCACATCTTCACCGATACCGAGGTCGTGCGCCGCGCCCGCCGCGCGGTGATGGAATTCCTGCTGATCAACCATCCGCTGGACTGTCCCATCTGTGACCAGGGCGGCGAATGCGACCTGCAGGATCAGGCGTTCGGTTATGGCGCGGACCATTCCCGCTACCGTGAAAACAAGCGGGCGGTGACCGACAAGTACCTTGGCCCGCTGGTCAAGACGGTCATGACGCGCTGCATCCAGTGCACACGCTGCATCCGGTTTTCGACCGAAATCGCGGGCGTGCCCGAACTGGGCGGGGTTTCGCGCGGTGAAAACCTCGAAATCACCAATTATGTTGAAAAGGCCCTGACATCCGAACTGTCGGGCAACCTGATCGACATCTGCCCCGTGGGCGCCCTGACATCGCAGCCCTACGCCTTTACCGCCCGGTCATGGGAACTCAGGCGCACGGACTCGATCGATGTCTGTGACGCGGTGGGGACCAATATCGTCATGCATGCCCGGGGGGCTGCGGTGCTGCGCATCGTGCCGCGCATCAATGACGAAGTGAACGAGGAATGGCTGTCGGACAAGGGCCGGTTCGTGGTCGATGGTTTCCGTCGCCGTCGCCTTGACCGGCCATGGGTGCGGGTGGATGGCAGGTTGCAGCCCGCAAGCTGGCAGGATGCCTTTTCCACCATCGCCACGCGGCTGAAAAACGTACCGGGGGAGCGCATTGGCGCGATCGCGGGCGACATGTGCGACGCCGAAAGCATGATGGCGCTGAAGGACCTTATGGAAACACTGGGGTCCAGCAATATCGACTGTCGTCAGGACGGGGCGAAATACGATACGTCGCGCCGTGACTTCTATACATTCAACAGCGGCATTACCGGTATCGAGGATGCGGACGCGCTGCTGATCGTGGGCGCCATTCCCCGGCAGGAAGCCCCCGTGCTGAATGCCCGCATCCGCAAGCGCTTCCTTGCAGCCGGCCGGGGGGGCTTTCCCATCGCCATGATCGGCGCACCAAATGCCGACCCGACCTACGCCGCCACGGTTCTGGGCGAAGGTCCGGATACGCTGGCGAAGCTGGCCGCGGGGGAACTGCCTTTTGCCGATGTGCTGAAGAACGCGAAAAATCCCATGGTCATTGTCGGTCACGGCGCACTGACCCGCCCCGATGGACAGGCGATTGCAAAGGCATGCTGGGACCTGGCGGCGCAGGTGGGGGCGATCACGACTGACTGGCATGGCTTCAACGTGCTGCATACGGCGGCCAGCCGTGTTGCCGGGCTGGACCTTGGCCTTGTCCCCGGATCAGGGGGGCATGACGTGGCTGGCATGCTGGATGGCGGGGTGGATGTGCTGTGGCTGCTGGGCGCAGATGAATTCGCGACCGACCGCATCGGCCCGGAAACCTTTGTCATCTATCAGGGACATCACGGCGACGCGGGCGCCGCACGGGCGGATGTGATCCTGCCCGGCACGCTGTATGCGGAAAAGCCGGGAACCTACACCAATACCGAAGGACGGGTGCAGGAAGCCTTCCGCGCCATCATGCCGCCTGGTGACGCGCGGGAAGACTGGCGCATCCTGCGGGCCTTTTCCGAAGTGGCGGGGCGCAAGCTGCCCTATGACACGCTGGAGGCCCTGCGCGCGCGCATGGCGCGGGCCAATCCCGTATTCGGGCAACAGGCATGGACGCGACACGGCACGTCGGACACAGCCGCGCCACAGGCGGGGCCGGTGGCGGTGTCCGCTGATCCGTTCCGCCCGGTCATTGCCGATTATTACCTGACCCATGCCGTGTGTCGCGCCAGTCCCACCATGGAAACCTGTTCGGGGATTTATGTGCACCCCGCAATCGAGGCGGCGGAGTAGGCAAGATGGCAGATTTCTTCTTTCATACCACGCTTGGCCAGCTTCTGCTGATCGTGCTGGAAACGCTGGCGGTGCTGGTGCCGCTGCTGCTGGGGGTTGCGTACCTGACACTGGCCGAACGCAAGGTCATGGCTGCCATGCAGCTGCGCAAGGGGCCGAACGTGAACGGTCCGTTTGGCGTGCTGCAGGCCTTTGCCGACGCGATCAAGATGCTGACGAAGGAAACGGTGATCCCGTCGGGCGCGAACCGGATGCTGTTCCTGTTTGCGCCATTCCTGACGTTTTCGCTGGCCATGGTGGCGTGGGCGGTGATCCCGACGGGCAACGGGCTGGCCATCGCCAACATCAATGTGGGCGTGCTGTACCTGCTCGCGATTTCCTCGCTGGGGGTTTACGGCATCCTGATCGCGGGGTGGGCGTCCAATTCCAAATACGCCTTCCTTGGCGGGCTGCGCTCTGCCGCGCAGATGGTGTCCTATGAAGTGTCCATCGGGCTGGTGATCGTCTCGGTCCTGCTGGCGGTGGGCAGCCTCAACCTGAATGACATCGTGCTGGCGCAGCGCCATGTGTGGTTCTGCCTGCCCATGTTCCCGATGTTCATCGTGTTTTTCATCTCGGCGCTGGCCGAGACCAACCGCGCGCCATTCGACCTGCCGGAAGGCGAAAGCGAACTGGTGGCGGGGTTTTTCGTCGAATATTCCGCGCTGGCGTTCGGCCTGTTCTTCCTTGGGGAATACGCGAACATGTTCCTGATGTCGGGCATGGTCAGCATCCTGTTCCTGGGGGGATGGCTGCCGCCGCTGGGGATCGCGCCCTTTACGTGGATACCGGGGCCGCTGTGGCTGATCGCGAAGATCCTGTTCTGCCTGTTCGTGTTCATCTGGGTGCGCGCGACATTTCCCCGCTATCGCTATGACCAGCTCATGCGGCTGGGATGGAAGGTATTCCTGCCGTTCTCGCTGGCATGGATGGTGCTGAGCGCGGGATTCCTGATGGTAACGGGCCTTCTGCCCGGAGGAGCAGGCTGATGGGTACCTTAAGCAAAGCCGCCCGGTCCATGCTTCTGTCCGAACTGGTGACGGGCATGAGCGTGACACTGAAGGCGTTTTTCAAGCCGAAGGCCACGATCAACTACCCATATGAAAAGGGCGTGCTGTCACAGCGTTTTCGTGGCGAACATGCGCTGCGCCGTTACCCCAATGGGGAGGAGCGCTGCATTGCATGCAAGCTGTGCGAGGCGACATGCCCCGCGGAAGCCATCACCATCGAGGCCGAACCGCGCGACGATGGCTCACGCCGGACCACGCGCTACGACATCGACATGACCAAGTGCATCTATTGCGGCCTGTGCGAGGAAGCCTGTCCGGTCGATGCGATTGTCGAAGGCCCGAATTATGAGTTCGCGACCGAAACCCGCGAAGAACTTATGTACAACAAGGACAAGCTCCTGGCCAATGGCGACCGCTGGGAAAGCGTTCTCGCCCGCAGGCTTGAGCTTGATGCCCCGTACCGCTGACACCGCACGGCGGATGCGGCGCAGGCCGTCCCCGCCATGCCAGCAGGAGGAAACATCCATGCGGCAGGAAGCTCACCCATGATGACCCAGATTGTCTTTTACGTCTTTGCGGCGGTGCTGGTCCTGTCCGCCACCATGGTGGTGTGCGCGCGCAACCCCGTGCATTCGGTGCTGTTCCTGATCCTTGCGTTCTTCAACGCGGCGGGACTGTTCCTGATCGCGGGGGCCGAATTCCTCGCCATGACGCTGGTGATTGTCTATGTCGGCGCGGTCGCGGTGCTGTTCCTGTTCGTGGTCATGATGCTGGATGTCAATTTCGCGCAGATGCGTGAAGGCGTGCAGCGCTACGCGCCCATTGGCGGCGTGGTTGGCGGCGTGCTGCTGGTTGAACTGATCATGGCGTTCACGCACTGGCGGGTGGCCTCCAACATCGGTCAGATCAGGCACCTTGTCCCCTCATCGTCCGAGCGCACCAATACGGCGGCGCTGGGGGACGTGCTGTACACCCATTACATCTTCCTGTTCCAGTCCTGCGCGCTGGTGCTGCTGGTGGCCATGATCGGCGCGATCGTGCTGACGCTGCGTGACCGGCCCACCGGACGGCGGCAGGACATCGACCGCCAGCACGACCGCACATCAGCCGACAGTCTGGAAATGCTGCAGGTTCCGTTGGGTGCAGGGGTGGCGGCGCAGGGCGGCTTCCTGCGCCCGCATACGTCATACGACGTGGCGTCGGTGCCCGGCAGCTATGGCACCGAGGCGTGGCGTGAACAGCAGATGGCAGAAGAAACACAGACCGCGCTGGTGGTCATTCCCCCCGCGGCAGGAACGAAAGGACAGGACAATGCATAGCGCGATTGAGGGCATTGGCCTTGCGCCATACCTGAGCATTGGCGCGATCCTGCTGGTTCTGGGCGTGTTCGGCATTTTCGTGAACCGCAAGAACGTCATCATCATCCTGATGTCGATCGAACTGATCCTGCTGTCGGCCAATATCAATTTCGTAGCGTTTTCAGCCGCCACCGGTGACCTGTCGGGGCAGGTGATGACGCTGTTCGTGCTGACCATCGCGGCGGCGGAATCCGCCATCGGGCTGGCCATTGTCACGGTCTATTTCCGTAATCGCGGCTCGATCGAAGTCGATGATATCACGATGATGAAGGGGTAAGGGAAATGCAGATGGCATCCTTCCTTTTTGAAGTGGCGGTGTTCGCGCCCCTGATCGGCTTCCTGGTGGCGGGCTGTTTCGGGCACCTTATGGGTGATAACGCGGCGCGGTTCACCACCATTGCACTCATGACCTGTGCGGCGCTGTCGGCCATTGGCGTGCTGGGGTTCGAAATGGGCGACGTGGGCACGTTTGTCGTGCCCGTGGCCGACTGGATTCATGCCGCCGGCTTCCGGGCCGACTGGCAGCTGCGCATGGACATGCTGTCGGTCAGCGTGGTGGCCATGGTCACGGTGGTGTCCCTGCTGGTGCATGTGTACAGCGTGGGCTACATGGCGCATGAGGCGCGGCCGGTGTACCGCTTCTTTTCCTACCTGTCGCTGTTTACGTTCGCCATGCTCATGCTGGTGACGTCGGACAACCTGCTGCAGCTGTTCTTCGGCTGGGAAGGGGTGGGCCTGGCGAGTTACCTGCTGATTGGCTACTGGTATGACCGGCCATCGGCCTGTGCCGCCGCCATCAAGGCATTCGTGGTCAACCGCGTGGCGGACCTGTTCTTCCTTGTCGGTATCTCGCTGGTCTTCATCCGGCTGGGCAGCGTGTCGTATGACGATATTTTCGCCGCCATCCCCTACCATGTGAACGATACGTTCGTGCTGTTCGGCACGCATCCGCTGTTTGAAGTCATTGCGACGCTGCTGTTCATCGGGGCCATGGGCAAGTCGGCGCAGCTGTTCCTGCATACATGGCTGCCCGATGCGATGGAGGGGCCGACCCCGGTTTCCGCCCTGATCCACGCGGCGACCATGGTGACGGCGGGCATTTTCCTGATGGTGCGCATGTCGCCGCTGGTCAGCCTTGCACCCGTCACGCGCGACCTGATCGTGCTGGTGGGCGGCACCACCAGCTTCTTTGCCGCTACCGTGGGGCTGGTCCAGCCCGACATCAAGCGCACCATTGCCTATTCCACCTGTTCGCAGCTTGGCTACATGTTCGTGGCCGTTGGCGTGGGGGCGTATCAGGCGTCCATGTTCCACCTGACCACGCATGCGTTTTTCAAGGCGCTGCTGTTCCTTGGTGCGGGCTGCGTGATCCATGCCGTGCATGATGAACAGGACATGTTCCGCATGGGCGGGCTATGGCGGAAGATCCCCTTCACCTATGCCGCCATGTGGATCGGCAGCCTTGCGCTGGCGGGTATCTTTCCCTTTGCCGGGTACTGGTCGAAGGACGCAATCCTTGAAGCCGCATGGATGTCGGACAGCGGCATGGCCCATTATGGCTGGGTCATGGGGTGTGTGACCGCGTTCCTGACCGCGCTGTACAGCTGGCGCCTGATCTTCCTTGTGTTCCATGGCAAGCCGCGTGACGCGCACCTGCATGACGGCGCGCATGAAAGTCCGGCATCCATGCTGGTGCCGGTGGGGCTGCTGTCGGTTGGCGCCGTGGTTGCGGGCGTGGTGCTGGCGCCGTTCTATATCGGCAGCCACCAGGCCGCGTTCTGGAACGGGGCGATTGCCGCCATTCCCGGTCATGACGTGATCGAACGCCTTGAACAGACGCCCGGATTCATTGCGCTGGTGCCGACATTTGCCGCCGTATTCGGCATTGCCGTGGCCTATGTCTGCTATATCGCAAGCCCCGGCATTCCCGCGGCCCTCGCGCGTAGCCTGCGTCCGCTTTACCTGTTCCTGCTGAACAAATGGTATTTCGACGAACTGTATGACGTGGCCATCATCCGTCCCTATCGCGCGATTGCGCGCCTGTTGTGGAAGGGCGTGGATGAGGACGTGGTCGAGGGCATACCCGAAGGGCTGGCCCGCCTGACCGCAGGCAGCGCGGGGCAGGCCGTGCGCATCCAGACCGGGTCCATGGCCGTCTATGCCTTTTCCATGCTGATCGGGCTGGTGGTGCTGCTGACCACCATGCTGTTCTTCCGCTAACCCCAGGGACGTCAGGGCCAATACCAATGAACTGGACACTTGCGCTGCCTGAAATCGTGCTGGCCCTGTCGGGGCTGGTCATCCTGCTTGCCGGGGTGATGCAACGGCGCGGGCAGGCCTTTTTCTCCTGTGCGATGATGACGCTGCTGGCCCTGGTGGTCACGGGCATCCTTGTCGTGTTTTCGCCCGATGGCACCGGCTACGGCCATATCTTCATCAATGACGGCTTTGCCCGTTTCATGAAGGTGCTGAGCCTGACGGGGGCTGCGCTGTCGGTGGTGCTGAGCGTGGGATATGCGCGGGAAATGGAAATCGACAAGTTCGAATTTCCGGTCCTGATCGCGTTTTCCACGCTGGGCACGATGATCATGGCGTCATCGGGCAACCTCATGACGCTGTTTGTCGGGCTGGAACTGTCCTCGCTGTCCATCTACATCCTGTGCGCTTTCGCGCGTGACCGGGTGACGGCGGCGGAAGCGGGGCTGAAGTATTTCGTGCTGGGGTCACTGGCGTCGGGGCTGCTGCTGTATGGCATTTCGCTGGCCTATGGCTTTGCCGGGACGATGGAATATGCGGGCCTGCAGCAGGCGGTGCGCGGCAGCGCCGTGCTGCCCGCGGGGCTTATGGTGGGGATCGTGTTCGTGCTGGTCGGGCTGTGTTTCAAGCTGTCCATGGTGCCGTTCCATATGTGGACGCCCGATGTGTACCAGGGCGCGCCCACCTCGGTCACCGCCTACATGGCCGGCGCACCCAAGATCGCGGCCTTTGCCGTGCTGCTGCGCGTCATGGCCGGTCCCTTTGGCAGCATGACGCCGCAGTGGCAGCTGCTGATCGAGGTCGTGTCCGCTGCCTCCATGGTGTTCGGGTCGCTTGCGGCCATTCCGCAGGGGAACATCAAGCGGCTGATGGCGTATTCCTCCATCGGGCATATGGGCTACGCCATGATCGGCATGGCGGCCGGCACGGCGGAGGGTACGCGTGGCACGCTGGTCTATCTGGTGACCTACCTGTTCATGAATGTTGGCGCGTTTGCGGGTATTGTCGCCATGCGCCGCAGGGGGCGCGCGGTCAGCCAGATCAGCGACCTGTCCGGTCTGGGCCGTACCGATCCGGGCATGGCGCTGGCCATGGCGGTGTTCATGTTCTCCATGGCGGGGGCGCCGCCGCTGGCCGGGTTCTTTGGCAAGCTTATGGTGTTCTATGCCGCGATCAACGCGCATCTTTACGGACTTGCGGCAATTGGTATCGTCAGCAGCGTGATCGGGGCGTATTATTATATCCGGATCGTCAAGATCATGTTTTTCGATGCCGCCGCCCCGGCGCTGGACCGTTCGCCTGTTTCCGTCTCGTTCGTATCGGTGGGAATGGGTCTGGTGACCACGTTCTTCGTGGTGGGACTTGGTCCCGTTGCGACAGCAGCACAGGCGGCGGCGAGCGCACTGTTCAGGTAACGCATGACCCAGCCCGCCATCTGCCCCTCCGTCGTGTCCATTCCCCGTGGCAATGGGGGGGCGTGGCGGATGGAGGTACATGACAGGCTGGGATCGACATCCGACCTGTGCAGGGCCCGGCTTGATGCAGGGCAGGGGGAGGATGGCATCGTCATCCTCGCGCTGGAACAGACGGCGGGACGGGGTAGCCGGGGACGGGAATGGCATGATCCTGGTGGCAACCTGGCCCTGTCCATCATGCTGGTGGGACCGGGGGCGGTGGTGCCGGTGGGGCTGTGGCCGTTCATCGCCGGTCTGGCGTTGCATGACGCCATTGCGGGTTACGTGCCCCCCGGTCATGCGCTGGAACTGAAATGGCCCAATGACCTGCTGCTGGATGGCGGGAAGATGGCCGGTATCCTGATCGAGACCGGAACGGGGGGCGACGTGTCATGGCAGGTGATCGGCATTGGCGCGAACCTGCGCGGCAGGCCCGATATCGCTGGCCGCGCGCTGTCCTGCCTGGCGGATTGCGGGGGGGACGTGCCTGCCGCCCCCGAGGTGGCGCGCGCCCTGCTGCACCATCTGGACCTGTGGCTGTCGCGGTATGGCGCGCATGGCTTTGACACCATTCGCGCGGCCTGGCTGGAACGTGGGCACGCGATTGGCACCCCCATCCGGGTTTCGGCGGGAAACCAGCAGTTTACCGGCACGTTTGCAGGGCTGGGGGATGACGGTATCCTGCTGCTGCACACGCCTGCGGGCGTGCGGCGCGTGGTGACGGGCGAGGTACTGCTGGCCCCGGTGAACCGAGAATAATCGGCCCGGATCAAGGAAAGAGATTTAAGTTGGCGGGATTACATGATAATCCCGTGCAGGATTTTATGGCGAAAGGTGTCGAGCGCCGTCCCCCCGTCCGGGCCGGGGGATGTGCTGCTCCACCCGCGCCAGCAGGACAGGCGGACCGGCGGCATGCTGGCGCCAGACAGGATTTTGGCCCCGACCGGGCTGACAGCAGGGCACGCAGATCGGCACGGAACAGGCGTTCCGGGCCCATTTTTCAAACGCATCTGAAACAATGGTAACTGACACAGGATTTATTGATGAATGATATGACAGGCGTTTCATTCCTTCCGCTGGGCGGAACAGGCGAAATCGGCATGAACCTCAACCTGTACCGGCAGGGTGAGACATGGCTGGCGGTGGATTGTGGCATCGGCTTCAGTGGCAATGACACGCCGGAGGCGGAGATCATCCTGCCTGATCCGGTTTTCATCGCCGAACGCAGGGACAGGCTGGCCGGTCTGGTCGTCACCCACGCGCATGAAGATCATCTGGGCGCCATCGCCCATCTGTGGCCGCAGCTTGGCTGTCCGGTCTATGTCACCCCGTTTGCCGCAGCCGTGCTGCGCCGCAAGCTGGGGGAGGCGGGCCTGCTGCAGCAGGTGCCCATCCATGTGATCGCCCCCGGTTCCGCCTTTACGGTCGGACCGTTTGACCTGCGTTTCGTCTCGGTCACGCATTCGGTGCCGGAATCGCAGTCGCTGGTGCTGCGCACGCCGCAGGGCATCATTGTCCATACCGGTGACTGGAAGATCGATCCCGACCCGCAGGTCGGCCCCCCCACCGACCTTGAAACCTTTGCCGAACTGGGGCGCGAGGGCGTGCTGGCCATGGTGTGCGACAGCACCAATGTCCGCACCGAGGGGCCGTCCGCGTCCGAAGCCGACGTGCGGCGGGAGATGACGCGCCTCATCGCCTCGCTCGAGGGGCGGATAGCGGTCACCTGCTTCGCCAGTAACGTCGCCCGCGTGGAAACGCTGGCCATGGCGGCAAAGGCCGCCGGGCGCCGCGTTGCCGTAGTCGGGCGCAGCCTGCGCAACCTTGAGGTCGCAGCGCGTGAATGCGGCTACCTGTCGGACGTGCCGCATTTCCTGTCGGAACAGGACGCCAACTCCATCCCCGACAACCAGATCCTGCTGATCGTGACCGGCAGCCAGGGCGAACCCCGTTCGGCCCTGTCGCGCATCGCGGCCGACACCCACCCCAACATCGCGCTGGGTGAAGGCGATACGGTCATTTACAGCAGCCGCATGATCCCGGGGAACGAGCAGGCCGTGATTCAGGTGCAGGACAGCCTGACCCGGCGCGGCGTGCATGTCATTACCGACAAGGACCACCTTGTGCACGTATCAGGCCACGCCACGGGTGGCGACGTGCGCAAGCTGTATGACCTTGTGCGCCCGCGCTTCCTGATTCCCGTGCATGGCGAATGGCGTCACCTGACCGCCAATGCCGCCATTGCGCAGGAACTGAATATCGAACCCGTGCTGCTGGAAGACGGGGATATCCTCGACATCCGGGCCGATGGGGTCGAAATTGGCGATACCGCCCCCACCGGGCGGCTGGTGCTGGATGGCGGGCGTATCCTGCCCATGAATGGCGGCGTGCTGTCGGCGCGGCGCCGGATGCTGTTCAACGGCATGGTGCTGGGCAGCTTCGCGGTGGATGAGGAAGGCTACCTGATCGGGGACCCGAAGGTCAGCGCGCCGGGCCTGCTGGATGCCGATGACCCCGAAACGCAGCGGGTGACTGAGGAATTCGGCAATGCGCTGGATGAAATTCCCGATGAACTGCGTGAAAACGACGCCACCTTCCGCGAAGCGGCCAAGACCGCCCTGCGTCGCGCGCTGGGTCGCAAGCTGCAGAAGCGCCCGCTGGTTGATGTACACCTGCTGCGGGTGTAGCTGACGGAAAGTAATCAGAGTTTCCGGGTGCCGCCTTTTTTTTAAAAAGGCGGTGTTCCTTTGAAGATTTCTGAAAAAAGCGTCACCAGAAACTTCTTTATGATCTTTGGGCCACAAATGATTATGGCAGGGAACGGACAAACCGTTTCCTGCCATTTTTTTTGGTACGTTTTCCCTAAACCCGGCGTCTTTTGGTGCAACCAGATTTGCCTGCGCACCTTAGCCCCGGTGCGCAGGCGCTACCATGCCCCCTCACGCGGATGTTTACGGTCCGGGGGGCTTTGCGCATCACGCTTCGGTGTGGCGGGGGGACAGGACACGCACATGCCCCATTCCACGGGCGTTGTGATTGGTTTAGGGTCCGCAGCATTATCGGTTCTCATACTTCAAGGTTCATACGGATATGCGTCTGTCCCGCAGTTTTCTGCCGACCCTCAAGGAAAATCCGGCCGAGGCCCAGATCACGTCCCACCGGCTCATGCTGCGTGCGGGCATGATTCGCCAGACCGCGGCAGGCATCTACGCCTGGCTGCCGGTCGGCCTGCGGGTGCTGCGCAACATCGCGAACATCGTGCGTCACGAGCAGGACGCCGTGGGCGCGCAGGAACTGCTGATGCCCACCATGCAGTCGGCCGACCTGTGGAAGCGCTCGGGCCGATATGACGCCTATGGCCCGGAAATGCTGCGAATCCGCGACCGGCATGAACGCGACATGCTGTTCGGCCCGACCAATGAGGAAATGATCACCGACCTGTTCGGTCAGGCGGTCAAGTCCTACAAGGAACTGCCGCAGGTCCTGTACCAGATCCAGTGGAAGTTCCGTGACGAGGTCCGTCCCCGTTTTGGCGTGATGCGCGGGCGTGAGTTCTACATGAAGGACGCCTACAGCTTCGACCTGGATCACGACTCCGCCGTCGATACCTATCGCCGCATGATGCTGGCCTACCTGCGCACGTTCCAGCGTCTGGGCGTGCGCGCGATTCCCATGCGGGCCGATACCGGGCCGATCGGTGGCGAACTGAGCCACGAATTCCTGATCCTGGCCCCCACGGGGGAAAGCGGCGTGTTCTTTGACAGCGCGTTGGAGGATCAGGACTGGCTGGCTGAAAACGTGGACGTGACCAGCCGGGATTCACTTGAAGAATTCTTCACCGGCATGACCGCATTCTATGCCGCGACGGATGAAATGCATGATGCGGATGCATGGGCAAAGGTGCCCGCCGGGCGCCAGCGCGAGGGGCGCGGGATCGAGGTCGGGCACATCTTCAACTTCGGGCGCAAATATACCGAATCCATGGACATTGCCGTAAGCGGTCCCGACGGTGCGCCGCTGTATCCGGAAATGGGGTCGTACGGCATTGGCGTCTCGCGCCTTGTCGCCGCGATCATCGAGGCCAGCCATGATGACAATGGCATTATCTGGCCCGCATCCGTCGCCCCCTTCCGGGCTGTCATCATCAACCTGAAGAACGGTGACGCGCAGTGCGACGCCATCTGTGAAAAACTGTATGCGGCAGCCCCTGACGACCTGCTGTATGATGACCGTGCCGAGCGCGCGGGCGCGAAGTTTGCCGATGCCGACCTGCTGGGTCATCCGTTGCAGCTGATCGTCGGCCCGCGCGGGGCGAAGGACGGCAAGGTGGAAGTCAAGGACCGCCGCACGGGCGAACGTACGGAGGAAACGGTGGACGCTGCACTGGCCCTTATCGCGAAAATCCGCGCCTGATGTTCGGTCCCTTCGAGCGGATGGTCGCCGGGCGGTACCTGCATGCCCGGCGGGGGGAGCGGTTCGTGTCCGTCATCGCGATCTTCTCGCTTGTGGGGATTGCGCTGGGTGTCGCCACGCTGATTATTGTCATGTCGGTCATGAACGGGTTCAAGGCCGACCTGCTGGGCCGGATTCTCGGGCTGAATGGCGATCTCAGCGTATTTGGCGTCACGCGCACCATCAGCGATTATGATGATGTGGCGGCCCGGGTGCGCAGGGTGCCCGGTGTCGTATCGGCGGCCCCGCTGGTTGAATCGCAGGTGCTGCTCAATTCCGGCAGCTACAATGCCGGCGGGCTGGTGCGCGGCATGACGCAGGCCGATCTGCTGGGCCTGCATGAAATCAGCGACAACCTTGTCGCGGGGTCGCTGGATGATTTTGGCGGGGATGACACCATCATCGTCGGCACCACGCTGGCTGAACGCGCGGGGCTGACGGTTGGCGGCAGGCTGACGCTTGTTTCCCCGCAGGGGGCGGCGACGGCATTTGGCACCATGCCCCGCGTGCGCGCCTATCGCGTGGTGGCCATATTCGATGCGGGCGTGAATGACTACAACGCCAGCTATGTCTTTCTGCCACTGCATGCCGCGCAGGTGTATTTCCAGATGCCGGGGCAGGTGACGCAGGTGCAGGTCATGACCCGGGACGCGGAAAACGTGATCCCGGTCCGTCAGGCGATCGAGAAGGCCATGGATGGCAACGTGCGCGTGATGGACTGGACACAGACCAACAATGCCTTCTTCGGCGCGGTGCAGGTGGAACAGAACGTGATGTTCCTGATCCTGACGCTGATCATCCTTGTTGCGGCCTTCAACGTGATTTCGTCGCTGATCATGATGGTCAAGGACAAGAGCGCCGACATCGCCGTGCTGCGCACGCTGGGGGCGACACGTGGGGCGATCATGCGCATCTTCCTTATGTGCGGGGCATCGGTGGGGGTGACGGGCACGTTCGCCGGCACGGGGCTGGGCATCGTGTTCTGCATGAATATCGAACATATCCGCCAGCTTCTGCAGCGTATTACCGGCACCAACCTGTTCAATCCCGAGGTCTATTACCTTGAACACCTGCCATCCAGGCTGATCTGGTCGCAGGTGATCGAGGTGATCGCGATGGCGCTGGTGCTGTCGCTGCTGGCGACGCTGTACCCGTCATGGCGGGCGGCGAAGACGGACCCGGTGGAGGCCCTGCGCCATGAATGATGCCCTGAATGCAGGCGCTGCCCCGCTGCGTATGGACGGCGTGTCGCGCCGGTATGTCAGCGGGGAGGAAACGCTGGATGTGCTGCGTGGCGCTGACCTTACGCTGCATCCCGGTGAGATTGTGGCCCTGGTGGCGCCATCGGGCACGGGCAAGTCCACGCTGCTGCATCTGGCGGGACTGCTGGAACACCCGGATGCGGGCTGTGTCATGGTGGCGGGGCAGGACACGGGCGCGCTGACGGATGCCCGACGTACCGAAATCCGGCGTGACCGGATCGGGTTCGTGTACCAGTTCCATCACCTGCTGGCTGAATTTACCGCCCGCGAAAACGTCATGCTGCCGCAGATGATCGCGGGTGTTGCACGCAGGGCGGCCCGGACGCGGGCCGATGAACTGCTGGGCCTGTTCGGGCTGGGGCACCGGCTGGATCATCTGCCGGGCAAACTGTCAGGTGGCGAGAAGCAGCGCGTGGCCATTGCCCGTGCGCTGGCCAACCGCCCGCATGTGCTGCTGGCGGATGAACCGACGGGTAATCTGGACGTGCATACGTCTGATGCGGTGTTTGACGCGCTGCTGGAAACCGTGCGTGCCCACGGGGTCGCGGCCCTGATCGCAACCCATAACATGGACCTTGCCCGCCGCATGGACCGGATCGTGACCCTGCGGGACGGGCTGGTTGTGCCGGTCGCTCCCGCCACCTGAAAATCTGTAAAAAGTGTCTGGTGAAGCTTTTTCCAAAAAGGCGGCGCCCAGAAACTTTCATCATTTTCAAGGGGGCAGCCCGTGCCCCGCGCATGGGGGCGTGCGAATCAGATGCGGTGTGGGGTAGGATGCGGCCATGTCCCATGCCGATTTCGTCCACCTGCGTGTCCACTCCGCCTATTCCCTCAGTCAGGGGGCCATCCGCGTGCCCGAACTGGTGGCGCTGGCGCATGACATGCGCATGCCCGCCGTCGCCATTACCGATACGGGCAACATGTTCGGCGCGCTGGAGTTTTCGCAATATTGCGGCAAGAAGGGCGTGCAGCCCATCATCGGCTGCCAGATCGGCCTGCCATCGCGCAGCGACAAGCCCGGCAGCCCGGCGGAGCCGGTCGTCCTGCTGGCGCGTAATGCGGAAGGGCTGGCCAACCTGCAGTTCCTGTCTTCCTCGGGGTTCCTGCAGCACGAAACGGATGAACCGACCGTGCCGGTGGATCTGCTGTGCGAACGCGCGGGCGGGCTGTTCCTGCTGACGGGCGGCAGCCGGGGGCCGTTGTTCCACATGCTGGCCGAAGGGCAGGAGAGGGAGGCCGCGCGCCTCATGGACCGCCTGCATGAAGCCTATGGCAGCCACATGGCGGTGGAACTGCACCGCCACGGACAGGCTGCGGACCGCGCGGTGGAACCGGGCATGATCGCCATGGCCGACCGCATGGGCCTGCCGCTGGTGGCCACCAATGAATGTTTTTTCCCGAAACCGGACATGTACGAGGCGCATGATGCGCTGCTGTGCATCGCGCAGGGCCGCACCATGGCCGAACGCGACCGCTGGCGGGTGACGCCCGAACACTGGTTCAAGCCGCCGGAGGTCATGCGCGAACTGTTCGCCGACCTGCCCGAAGCATGCGACAATACGCTGGATATCGCGCGCTGCTGCGCCATTGCGGTGGAAACGCGCAAGCCCCTGCTGCCGGTCTGCCCCAAGGTGGAAGAAGGCCAGACCGAAGAGCAGACATTGCGGCACATGGCGGTGACCGGCCTGAAAAACCGCCTGTCGCGCATGACTGTCGATGACGAGACGCGCACGAAATACGAAGAGCGCCTGGTATTCGAACTCGACATCATCGCCCAGATGGGCTTCCCCGGTTATTTCATGATCGTGGCCGACTTCATCCAGTGGGCCAAGGCGCATGACATTCCCGTAGGGCCGGGGCGCGGGTCGGGTGCCGGGTCGCTGGCGGCGTGGGCGCTGACCATTACCGATATCGACCCCATTCCCTTTAACCTGCTGTTCGAACGGTTCCTCAACCCCGAACGTGTGTCGATGCCTGACTTCGACATCGACTTCTGCCAGGACCGGCGTGACGAGGTCATCCGTTACGTCCGCAATGAATACGGCCCCGACCGCGTGGCCCAGATCATCACGTTCGGTAAGCTGCAGGCGCGCGCGGCGGTGCGTGACGTGGGGCGCGTACTGGGCCTGCCGTTTGGCATGGTCAACCGCGTGGCGGAGCTGATCCCCAACAATCCCGCCCAGCCGGTGACGCTGAAGCAGGCGATCGAGGGTGAGCCGCGCCTGCAGGAAATGCGCGACGAGGACGAAGCCATCCGCCGCCTGCTGGAAATCGGCCAGCAGCTGGAAGGCCTGTTCCGCCACGCCAGCACCCACGCGGCCGGCGTGGTGATTGGCGATCGCGAACTGGTGGAGCTTGTGCCGCTGTATCGCGACCCCAAGAACGACATGCTGGTCACGCAGTACAACATGAAGTTCGTGGAGCAGGCGGGGCTGGTCAAATTCGACTTCCTCGGCCTGACCACGCTGACCATCCTGCAGCGCGCGGTGCAGTTCCTGCATGGCATGGGGATCGAGGTTGACCTGTCGGCCCTGCCGCTGGATGACGAACTGACCTACGACATGCTGGCGCGTGGCGATACGGGCGGCGTGTTCCAGTTCGAAGGTGCGGGCATGCGCGACGTGCTCAAGCAGATGCGCCCGACCCGGCTGGAGGACCTGATCGCCGCCGTGGCGCTGTACCGTCCCGGCCCAATGGCCAATATTCCCGATTACTGCCGACGCAAGCATGGCGAGGCATGGGAGCCGCCACACGAGGAGATCCGGGACATCCTCGAAGAGACCTACGGCATCATGGTCTATCAGGAACAGGTCATGCAGATCGCCCAGAAAATGGCGGGCTACAGCCTGGGCGGGGCCGACCTGCTGCGGCGCGCCATGGGCAAGAAGATCCGCGCGGAAATGGACCGCCAGCGCGTGATCTTTACCGAAGGGGCGATGAAGCGCGGCATCGAGCGCGAAAAGGCGGCCGAGGTGTTCGACCTCATGGCCAAGTTCGCCGATTACGGGTTCAACAAATCCCATGCCGCCGCCTACGCGCTGGTGTCGTACCAGACGGCGTGGATGAAGGCGAACCACCCGGTCGCCTTCATTGCCGCATGCATGTCCCTTGCGCGTGAAAAGACCGACAAGCTGGCGGGGCTGCGGCAGGAAGCGGACAGGCTGGGCATTCCGCTGCTGCCGCCCGACATCAATGCTTCCGGCGCGGATTTCACGGTGGAAAAAATGCCCGATGGCCAGACCTATGGCATCCGCTACGCGCTGGCGGCGGTCAAGAAGGTGGGGCTGAGCGCCATGCAGTCGCTGGTGGCGGTGCGCGGTGACAGGCCATTTGGGGATCTGGAGGATCTGGCCGCGCGTCTTGACCCCCGGCAGGTCAACAAGATGCAGCTGGAAAACCTGGCCCGCGCGGGGGCGTTCGACACCATCCTGCCCAACCGTGCGCAGGCCTGCGGGGCGGCGGAAACCGTCATGCGGCGCGCGCAGGCCAATGCGCAGGAAGCGGCCAGCGGCCAGATCGGCCTGTTTGGCGGTGGCGGCAGCACGCCCGCCCAGCGTGAACCGCTGCGCCTGCCGCGCTGCGCCGACTGGCCTGAATTCGAACGGCTGAACATGGAAGCGGACGCCATCGGCTTCCATCTGACGGGGCATCCGCTGGATTCCTATGGTCCGCTCATGCGCAGGCTGGGCGCGGTCAGGGCTACGGGGCTGGAGGCGGCGGCACAGGCGGGCATCGGCCGCGTCAAGATCGCGGGCTGCGTGGTGGACCGCAAGGAACGCCCGACGCGCACGGGCAACAAGATGGCGTGGGTGCGCCTGTCCGATGCGTCTGGCGGGTGCGAGATCACGTTCTTTTCCGAAGTGCTGTCGCGGTCGCGCGAAATCCTGGTGGCGGGCAACGCGGTGGTTGTCTCGGCAGATCTGAAGATGGATGGCGAAGCGCTGCGCATCACCGCATCCGACGTGATGGAACTGGAACAGGCGGCGGCGGAAGCGGCGGCCGAACTGCGCATATGGTTCGACCGGGCGGATGCGCTGGAACCAATCCGTGACGTGCTGCAGGGCAATGGCAACGGGCGCGGGCGGGTGATCCTGCTACCATCGGTTGCGGAAACGCGCGACGTGGAGCTGACGCTGGCCGAACGCTACCGCGTGACGCCACGCGTGGCGCAGATGATCAAGGCCATCGAGGGCGTGGGGAAAGTGGAACAGTTCTAGGCCCGTAGCCAAAGCGCGGGCAGGGACGCCATGAACCTTGCATGTGCGGGGCTGCGGTGTCATACGCAACCCCTGCCTGTTTTTTTCATTGTCCCTGTCGACGCAATGCCGGATACAGAATGGACCAGACCAATCCCGCTACCACCCTGTCGCACCAGCACGCTACCTTTCCCGACGGATTGCAGCTGGACTGTGGCTTCCGCCTTGCCCCGGTGGATGTGGCGTACCGCACCTATGGCACCCTGTCGCCCGCGCGTGACAATGCGGTCCTTGTCTGCCATGCGCTGACGGGGGACCAGTACGTGGCCGACCCCCACCCCCTGACGGGCAAGCCCGGATGGTGGGGACGCATGGTCGGGCCGGGGCTGCCGATCGATACCGACCGTTTTTTCGTCATCTGCGTGAATGTTCTGGGCGGCTGCATGGGCACGACCGGTCCGCGCAGCCTGCGGGTGCGCGAAGACGGCACGGAAGAGCCATGGGGCACGGATTTCCCCGCCATCACCATCCGCGACATGGTGCGCGCGCAGCATCTCCTGATCGAACATATGGGCATTGACCGCCTGCTGGCGGTGGTGGGCGGGTCCATGGGCGGCATGCAGGTGCTGGAATGGTGCGCGACCTATCCGGAGCAGGTGTTCGCGGCCATGCCGATTGCGACATCGCCCTTCCATTCCGCGCAGAACATCGCGTTCAACGAGGTCAGCCGCCAGGCCATATTCGCCGATCCGCAATGGCATGGCGGCCGCTACTGGGAATGTAACGAGATCCCGGCCCGTGGGCTGGCTGTGGCGCGCATGATGGCGCACATCACCTACCTGTCCGAAGCGGCGCTGACGCGCAAGTTCGGCCGCCGCGTGCGTACGTCCCCCGGACGGGGGGCCGCAGGCGGGCCGGGCGCGCTGTTTGGCGAGATGTTCGAGGTGGAAAGCTACCTGCGGCATCAGGGATCGACCTTCGTGCGGCGGTTTGACGCCAATTCCTACCTGACGATCACGCGCGCGATGGATTATTTCGACCTTGGGGCCGAGCATGATGGTGACATGTCGCGTCCGTTCCGGGGCACGCGCACGCGGTTCTGCATCATTTCGTTTTCGTCCGACTGGCTGTTTCCGACATCGCAGGCGCGGCTTCTGGCGCGGGCACTCAATCAGGTCGCGGCAAACGTGTCCTTTGTCGAGATCGATAGCGACAAGGGGCATGATGCCTTCCTGCTTGATGAACCTGATTTTGACCGGACGATCCGCGGCTTCCTGTGCGGGGCTGCCGAACATGCGGGGATTGGCTGACCATGCGGCTTGACCAGCGCCTGATCGCGGGCATGATCCGTCCCCGGACCCGCGTGCTGGATGTGGGCAGCGGCGATGGCGCGTTGCTGGATTATCTGTTCCGCAACAGCGGGTGTGACGCGCGCGGGATCGAGATCGACATGCGCGAGGTCACGCGCTCGGTCGCCCATGGCCTGCCGGTCATGCATGGCGACGCGGACCATGACCTTGTCCATTATCCCGATAACGCGTTCGATTATGTGGTGCTGCAGCGCACCCTGCAGGCGGTCGAACGCCCGCGTGAGGTGCTGCGCCAGATGCTGCGCATCGGGCGGTACGCCATCGTGTCGTTTCCCAATTTCGGCCACTGGCGGCTGCGCCTGCAGCTTCTGCTGCGCGGGCGCATGCCCATGACCAGCGTGTGGAGCACGCCGTGGTACGACACGCCCAACATCCACCCGTGCACGATCCTCGACTTTTTGACGCTATGTCGCGATGAGGGCTATGTTGTCCAGCAGTGGATGGCCGTTGATGAGGACGGCGAGCGCGCACCGTGGCGGCGTTCGATCCGGCTGGCCAACCTGTTCGGGGAACAGGCGCTGTTTCTGTTACGGCGCAAGGACACCCCCCGGAAATAAAGTCGCCACGGTGGGGAGAAGTGATAGTGGATACTCTTGAGGCCATCCGGACCCGGCGCGCCATCCGCGCGTATGACCCGACGCATGAGATCAGCCCGGCGGACCTGCACGAACTGCTGTCGGCTGCCCGCCATGCCCCTTCGGCGTTCAATATCCAGCATTGCCGTTTCGTGGTGGTGAAAGATCCGGCCCTGCGTCGTGAACTGCGCAAGGTGGCGTGGGACCAGCCGGATGTGACCGATGCTTCCGCCCTGATCGTGATCTGTGCCGACCGTGATGCGTGGAAGAAGGACCCGGCCCGTTATTTCGATGGCGCGCCCGATGACGTGAAGCAGCGCATGGCGGACATGATCCGGGGCTATTACGACGGTCGCGAATGGGTCCAGCAGGACGAAACCATGCGCAGCGCGGGGCTTGCGGCCCAGACCCTCATGCTGGCCGCGACGGCCAGGGGCTACCAGTCCTGTCCCATGGACGGGTTCGATTATGATGCGGTCGGCCGGCTGATCAACCTACCTGCTGACCACGTGGTGGCAATGTTTGTCGTCATTGGCAAAGGCACGGAACAGGCCCCGCCGCGCGTGGGCAAGCTGCCCGATGCCGATGTCATCCTGACCGACCGCTTTCCCCCGGCCTGAACCGGGGGCGTCCTGCATGGCGGGACAAAAGGGGAGGAAGGCTGCATGAAAAAGCTTGCAGTCCGTTCCGCAACCCTATACAGCCTCAGGCTTGGGAACAGACCGCGCCTGTTCCCTGTGCTGGTTTGATTGCACGTGTCCTTGACGCGGGGGACACGATACAGAAGCAGACTGGACCGGCCTTTATCCCTTACATGATATCCTTGCGACGACAGACCGAGTGCCCCCGTGCATACAAGGGCCGGTGTCGGGTATGTCTGTCAGTTCGCCATTCGGGCATGCAGGTTCCTGTACGCCCCGCGGCCCTGTTTTTTCGCGCCAGGAGGCGCCATTCATGACAACGTTTGCCGATCTTCATCTTGCAGAGCCGCTGCTGCGGGCACTGGACGAGGAAGGCTACGCCACGCCCACCCCCATTCAGGCTGGCGCCATTCCCTATCTGCTGGAAGGGCGTGACCTGCTGGGACTGGCACAGACCGGAACAGGCAAGACCGCGGCCTTCGCGCTGCCGATCCTTGACCGGCTTTTCCGTGAAAAGGGCCGTGCCCACCCCAAGGGCGCACGCGCGCTGGTGCTGGCGCCGACCCGTGAACTGGCTTCCCAGATCGGGGAAAGCTTCGCATCCTACGCCCGCCACATGCGTTTCAGCCATGCCGTCGTATTTGGCGGCGTGGGGCAGGGGCGCCAGATCGAGGCCCTGCGCCGTGGCGTGGACGTGCTGGTTGCCGCCCCTGGCCGCCTGCTGGACCTGATGGGACAGGGGCATGTCGACCTGTCCGGGCTTGAGGTGCTGGTGCTGGACGAAGCCGACCGCATGCTGGACATGGGCTTCGTGCGCGATATCCGCAAGATTGTCGCGGCCCTGCCGACCGATCGGCAGACTCTGCTGTTCTCGGCCACCATGCCCAAGACCATTTCCGACCTGGCGCATGGCCTGCTGCGTGATCCCGCCACGGTGCAGGTCACGCCGCCGTCCAGCACGGTGGACCGTATCCGCCAGGCCGTGATGTTTGTCGATACCGGCAACAAGCGCGAGGCGCTGAAGCTGCTGGTTGATTCGCCCAAGGTCGAACGCGCCGTGGTCTTCACGCTGATGAAGCATGAAGCCAACAAGGTCGCATCCTTCCTGAATGAACACGGGATCACGGCTGAAGCCATTCATGGCAACAAGTCGCAGGGCGCGCGTGAACGCGCCATGTCCGGGTTCCGGTCGGGCAATGTCAAGGTGCTGGTGGCGACCGATATCGCCGCCCGTGGCATTGACGTGGATGACGTGACCCACGTGTTCAATTACGACCTGCCCAACGTGCCCGAAAGCTATGTGCACCGCATTGGCCGCACGGCGCGCGCCGGGCGTGAAGGCTGGGCCGTTTCCCTGTGTGATGCGGAACAGCGGGCCTGGCTGCGCGATATTGAAAAGAATATCGGCAAGAAGATCCCGGTCGTGTCCGAACATCCCTACCATTCGGAATCGGCCGAGAATTCCACCATGCGTCCGCCCGTGCTGGGTGGCGGTGGCCGTGGCCGCGGGGGCGGCGGTGGCCGTTCCGGTGGCGGACGCCCCGGTGGCAGTGGTCGTCCGGCGGGCGGTGGCCGTCCGCCCGGTGGTGGTCGTGGCGGCCGTCCCGGCGGCGGTGGCCGTCCGGGTGGTGCATCGCGCCGCGCGGTCTGATCACACGCGGCGGTTTTGCCCGGTGTGATGATACGGGAAAGGCATCCGGTCCATGCGACCGGGTGCCTTTTTTCGTTTTTATCAGTGGGGCAGGGCAGTGTCGGCAGGTTTTATCGAGTAATCCGGTCGCGATGATTTATCATGTAATATATATTCATGATTTGTATCCATGCCGATATTATGTATGTGGGGCAGGATTTATTTCGCGCAGGCGGTATTCAAAAATAAATCCGTATTTCACATAAGACCTTGCGGTTCTGACAGCGCGTCATTTATTGTTCCTTCCCATTGAGAAAGCCACGGGAAAGAGACACTTTTTTCAGCGGAACCATTTACGATAGAAAACAAGATCATACGTGGCGCAGGGGCGCAGTACCATGCCGGCGCCTGCAGGGCATGGTGTATCGGCAGGTTTTTATTCAGGTCAGTCTGGTTGTAAAATTATGCTAAGGGAATTGTGGCTTAAGTCGGGCGGTCAGGCGTTCATGGCCACGCCGCGCGGGTTGAACTGGCTTATCCTCTTCCTGTCGGCAGGGGGGGCGTTCCTCTGCCTGTCCATTGGCAACATTACCCTTGATCCGGGGCAGCAGGCCTATATTTCCGTGGGCACGGTGGCGCTGTTCTTCGTGCTGAACCGCAGGAAGGGGCGGCATATCACCTGCATCCTCATGATGCTGTCGCTGTTCGTATCCTTCCGGTATCTGATATGGCGGCTGGGCAGTACGGTGCAGTTCACGGGGCCGCTGCAGATTGTCATGTCGGTCGCCCTGCTGCTGGCGGAAGGCTATGCGCTGTCCACCCTGTGCCTGAGCTATTTCCAGATGTCGTGGCCCCTTGGGCGCAGGCCGCACAGCCTGCCCGACAATCCCGCTGACTGGCCGATGGTGGATGTGTATGTCCCGTCCTATAACGAGGATCTGGACCTTGTGCGCTCCACGGTGCTGGGCGCGCTGGACCTGCACTGGCCTGCGGACAAGCTGAATGTCTATATCCTTGATGACGGGCGGCGGAAGTCCTTCTACGACTTTGCCCAGGAATCCGGCGCGGGCTACATCATCCGTTCCGAGAACAATCACGCCAAGGCGGGCAACCTGAACCACGCCATGAAGATCACCAGGGGCGAGTACGTGGTGATTTTCGACTGTGACCATGTGCCGACCCGCTCCTTCCTGCTCAAGACCATTGGCTGGATGGTGGCCGACCCCAGGCTTGCCCTGCTGCAGACGCCACACCACTTCTATTCCCCCGATCCGTTCCAGCGTAACCTTGCCGCCGGTTATGACGTGCCGCCCGAAGGCAACATGTTCTATGGGCTGGTGCAGGACGGCAATGATTTCTGGGATGCGACGTTCTTCTGCGGCTCCTGCGCGGCCATCCGCCGTTCGGCGCTGCTGAGCGTGGGGGGCTTTGCGACAGAGACGGTCACGGAAGATGCGCATACCGCGCTGAAGATGCAGCGCAAGGGATGGGGGACCGCCTATCTGCGCCAGCCACTGGCAGGCGGGCTGGCGACCGAACGGCTGATCCTGCATATCGGGCAGCGCGTGCGCTGGGCGCGTGGCATGCTGCAGATCATGCGGCTGGACAATCCCATGCTGGGGCCGGGCCTGCGGTGGGAACAGCGGCTGTGCTACCTGTCGGCCATGTCGCACTTCCTGTTCGCCATTCCCCGGGTGACCTTCCTTGTCTCACCACTGGGGTTCCTGTTTTTCGGGCAGAACATCATTGCGGCGTCCCCGTTCGCCATCATGGTTTATGCGCTGCCCCATATCTTTCATTCCATCATGACCCTGTCGCGGATCGAGGGGCGGTGGCGCTATTCCTTCTGGAGTGAAATTTACGAAACTTCGCTGGCGCTGTTCCTGGTGCGGATCACCATCGTCACCCTGCTGCAACCGCACAAGGGCAAGTTCAACGTGACGGACAAGGGCGGGCTGCTGGCGCGGGGATATTTCGATTTCAGCGCGGTATACCCCAACGTCATCATGGCCGGGATCCTGTTCCTGGGCATGGTGCGGGGCATCGTGGGCATGATTTTCCAGTATCACCAGAAACTGGCGTTCCAGTCCTTCCTGCTCAACACGTTCTGGATCAGCATCAGCCTGATCGTGGTGCTGGCTTCCATAGCAGTGGGGCGTGAAACGCGGCAGATCCGGCACAAGCCACGGGTGCGGGTCAGGCTGCCGGTTGATATCTGTTTTGAAGATGGCACCGAATACCATGCCCATACCACCGACATTTCACTTGGCGGGGCGGGGGTTACCCTCAGGCTGCCCCGGCAGATGGATACCCCGCAGGATATTACCCTGCGTTATGACAAGCCCGATGACGGTATCCGCGTCTCCGTTCCCGCCACGATCCTGGGGCAGCGCGGGTCGTGGCTGCACCTGCAATGGAAAATCGAGACGCTGGATCAGGAACGCGAGATTGTCAGTCTGGTGTTCGGTCGGAGCGATGCATGGCATAACTGGGCTGATTTCAAGGAAGACCGGCCGTTGAACAGCATATATCAGGTCATAAAAAGCATACGCGGTCTTCTGTCTCCGCCGTATCTGTGGGATCTCAGCCCGGCGCAGGAAACCGGGGAAAGTGACGAGAGCGTGCAAAAAGAAGAAACGCTGGAAAAGAAAAGCCTTGTGCTGCCCCCTACCTATCGCGGGGTCGGCTATGGCATGACCCTGCTGGTCGCGGGTATGGCCGGGCTGCTGTCCATGGTCATGCCGGTGCAGGCACAGGACACGCCAGCCCCCGCGCCGGTCGAAGCCCCCGCCGCCGCAGCCCCCGCCGTCGCGGCACCGGCCCGGTCCCTGCCGCCCCCGTCCTACAGCGCGACCGGCGTCTCGCGTCTGACCCCGCTGGGGGATACCAACAGTGGTGATATTCCCCCCGTGGGCAGCGCGGTGGATCGGGCGCTGGCGGACCGGGTGGCGGATACCGAAATCACGCGTACCATTCCCTTCCGTGACCTGGGGCTGGAAAACGGGCCGCTGACCCTGCGGGGGTTTTCGCCGCTGCAGGGCATTGATGTGGTGGTGCCCGCCAACCGGGTCGTGACCCATGCGGTGCTGACCCTGTCGGGGGCGATTTCGCCATCGCTTCTGCCGGAAGCCACGGCGCTGACCGTAACACTGAATGAACAGTATATCGGCACGATCCGCATCGATCCCGCGCATCCGAACTTCGGACCGCTGGAATTGCCGGTTGATCCCCTTTATTTCACGGGGGACAGCAAGCTCAATTTCCATTTCGCCGGTGAATACAGGCGGGATTGCAACGACCTGTATAACGATGTGCTGTGGGCCCAGATATCGGACCAGTCCAGCATAACCCTGACCACCGCGCGCATTGTGCCCGAACGGGATCTGGGCCGCCTGCCGACGCCCTTTTTCGATCCCAACCTGAAAGTCGCCATGCGCGTGCCGGTCGTCATGCCCGCCGCGACGCCGAAGCCGGAAATCATGCAGGCCGGGGGGCTTGTCGCATCATGGTTCGGCAGGATGGCGGATGCGCGGCAGTTGTCCTTTCCCGTCTCCCGCAGCATTCCGGCAACCGGGAACGCCATTGAAATCGGGGAAAACATTCCAGTTGATGCACAGGGGCGCCCGCCCGCCGGACCGACGCTGCTGGAAATCGCCAACCCGAATGACAGGTGGGGCACGGTTCTGGTTGTAACCGGGCGCACGGCGCAGGAAGTGGAGGTCGCGGCCCGGGCGCTGGTCTTTTCAACCGATACGCTGGGCAGCGGGCCATCCGCCGTGGTGCAGGACGTGACCCTGCGCGCCCGGCAGCCTTATGATGCGCCTGCCTTCATTCCGACGGACCGGCCGGTGCGTTTTGGTGAACTGGTGACTGCGGGTGACCTGCAGGCGGGTGGTTTCGCACCCGGCACGCTACATGTGCCGTTTCACCTGCCGCCCGACCTGTACACATGGCGCGGCCTGCCTTTCCTGATGGATCTGTGGATACGCACGCCGGATAATCCGGTGGTGGATATCAGTGCTTCGCGCCTGGATGTCGGTCTTAACAATTCTTACCTGCAAAGTTATGGGCTGCTGCCCAACAGCCTGTGGCGGACGTGGTCCGAACGGATGGTGACCCAGCACGCGGGCGCCGTGGGCCATGTAACGGCCCTGCCGTCATGGCTTCTGTTCGGGCAGAATGACCTGCAGTTCAATTTCAATACCCGCCCGGTAGACCGTGGCGCCTGTCGGCGCACGCCCGATAACCTGCGCATGGGGATTGATTCGGATTCCATGCTGGATTTCCGGCGTGGGGTTCATTTCACGACGCTGCCCAACCTGTCCTAATTTCGCGTCAATCGGTTTCCCGTTTTCCCGCATGGCCGATCTGGGGGAGACGACTGTGGTCCTGCCGCCTGCGCCGGATACCGATATGATCGGGGCCTATCTTGATCTCATGGGCTTTTTTGGTTCGGTTACATGGTATCCCACCGCAGGCATGCACCTTGTGACAACAGCGGATATTGCCGAACATCCGCCTTCGGGCGATGTCATCCTGCTGGCGCCGGCACAGCAGATGGGGCCTGCCGCATCCCTGCTGTCGCGTTCGGCGTATCAGATTGATGACGGCCATATCCATGTTGGACAGGATATGGGCCTGCAGGGGATCTGGTACATATTCCAGGATCGCGACAGAAGCGGCCTGCGTAATGGCGTCACGGCCAACCTGAATGCCCCGATCCGCAATACCGCCATGATGATCGGGGCTGAATCGCCGTATGCCCGACATCGTTCGGTGCTGGCGCTGGTAGGGGACGACGGGGCGCATATCCACGACCTGATCATAAGCCTGCATGATCGTAAGGCCCTGCCCAGCCTGCAGGGTGACCTGGTGCTGAAAAACGGGAACAGGTTCACGACATATCGTACGTCACCGACCTATACGGTTGGTCATCTGCCCTTCTGGATGTGGGTGGACTGGTTCCTGTCGCGCCATCCGGTCCTGATGTACCTGTGTGGTGTGGTGGGTGCGGCCATGCTGGGAACCGGGGCGTGGCTGTGGCTGCGTGCGCGTGCGCGTCGCCGGGTGCGCGAACAGGCGATTGCCGACGAGGCGGCACGCATGGCCGGACATGTATCTGAATGATGCGGAGGGCGCGCGGGCGGTTGGACTGCCTGCGTTCCCCGGCGGGGATGACCCGGACATAGCGGCAATGCGTTTCATATCCTGACTGTATGGTGAGTGTGCGGGTACATCGCTTCGTTCAGTCGGGAAACGATACGGCAAGGCAGGAACCGGTATTATGAAATGCGGTATTTACATTTCAGATTAGGTAAATGTGATGTAGAACAGGTTTTTCATGATGATTTTGGATGGGAATTTATTTTGAAGGGAAGAAGAATGAAAATAAAAGAATTTCTGATGGCGGGATTTGTAGTAGTCGCCCTGCCTGTCGTCGCCCATGCTGAAGATATTTCCTGGGTCAACAAGACATATACGCCTGATGTCCTGAAGGATTCCCGTGCGGGTGATATCAATGCTGATATCAAAAAACTGACGGGAAGCGATTACAAGGTTATCAACGGGTTCCTGCACGGGGTCGTGGGGCCTGCAAGCGTTGTCAACAACATTGCCTATATTTCCGGCTGCCAGCCCCATATGTGCATGAATTTCACGACGATCGCATTTGATGGCAATGGTCATTACTGGGGCTATCTGGAAAACATGGATGCACATTATACGCATACATATGACAAGATATATGGCCACCCTTCACCCGAGATCCTGGCCATGTTGAAGAACCGGGGTGTCGTGAAATAACGTCGTACTGTGAATGAAAAAGATCATCTGCATGGATGATCTTTTTTCTGATACGTTATTTTTGAATCAGTATGTGTATTGTAAATCTACTGCTGTTTAAGAACGAATGATGTCTGGTTAGGCCGACGTTTGAATACCGGTCGTGCTGATTCCTGCCCAGACCGGTTTCATCATGGCGGCGGACAACTGTCCTTCCGGTTGGAACTGAAAATGGGGCCGGGTTACGCTCATCGCGCAGAATACGTTTGGCCTCTTTCCATTTCTGTTGTGCGTCCGTCAGGGTAACAGATGGATGATTGCCCAGTGTCAGCGTTTTTTCCTGCTTCTGGAATTTGTAGCAGAGCCGCCAGATTTTCTTGCCACTGACCGTGACATGCACAAATAATCCTCCGGCGTGGCCGAACGGATTTTTGTGTTGGTCAGCATGCAGTTCTCCTTTACCCGCTCCATACCCGCGATTTGCTGATACTTGCTGGTTATGTCTGATACAAATAGGGAACAACAGGGATAGGAAAAACACAAAAAAGGCCAGAAAACCAGCCTTCGGAAACAGATTGGTATGGGTTGGGATGCCGGTTTGGCGGAGAGGGTGGGATTCGAACCCACGGTACGCTCACACGCACGGCGGTTTTCAAGACCGCTGCCTTCAACCGCTCGGCCACCTCTCCATATCGTCTGTTTAGCTAGGTCTGCCGCCGCCGTCTAGATGTCAGCATGCACAAAAACCGCTACATTCATGGGGTCTCTGTGCCGTCTTTTGTGCCGACATGCAGCACGCGGTCCAGTTCATCTGCTGTCAGGGCGGACAGGTAGATCTCGGTCGTCTTGACCGAGGTGTGCCCCAGATGGCGGCTTAGCCGGTAGATGTCGCCGCCTGTCTTGAGCCATCGGATGGCGAAGGCGTGGCGGAGGTCATGGATGCGGAAACGGGTAAAGGGAATCCCCTCTGCTTCACAGCGTGCTGCTACCCGGCGCATGATCTGTCCGTAGTTCGAAGCTGCGTTGCGATAGGGCTGTCCATCCCGGTTTGGGAACAGGCAGCCGGTACGGGGTGTCTGCCCAAGCAATGCGGTTGCGTTTCCGCCCGGTGTGACCCATGCGATCGTGCGCGGCCGACTCGTCTTGGTGCGGAGTAGCCGGATCTGCTGGCGTTCATGGTCCACGTTGTCGCCTGTCAGACTGACGGCCTCGTTTTCCCGCATGCCGGTCTGTTCCAGCAGGTCGAGAATCGCCGCCATGCCGGGCGGGCAGGCAGCCTTGACCCGCGCTACCGAATCGGGGCAGGGCAGCGTGATCGGGTCGCGTCGTTCGCGGATGATCGTGCGGTCAAAGGACAGGGCCGGATTGCTGGTGATCCAGCCCCATGCCACGCAGGCCGACAGCAGGCGGGACAGGGCGGTCAGGTCCCGGCGGATAGTGGCGTTGGTGACACACCCCGACCGGCTGGATACAAAATTGGAAATCAGTCGGGTGGTGATGTCACGCACCCGCACGCCCTTGAATGTGGCTTCCAGACTGCGGATGGAGATGGTGTAGCGCCGCATGGTCTGGGGCTTGACCGAGGTTTCCAGCACTTCGGTGATCCAGCGGATGACCGCTTCCTCAAAAAGCTGGTCACTGTCCCCGGTTACGGCCTCGCGCTCGAGTTCCGTTTTCCACTGCCGGAGCCTGCGCCGCGCTTCCCGCGGGTCAGTCGTGCGTAGGCTGCTTCTATGCTCGCGGCTGGCAATCTGGACCCGGCCCCAATATATTTTGCCCCGAAGGTAGATGTTGGCGTTGGCGCGGCCTGACAAACCTGGGCCTCCTGATTATTGATCCATGCGTGGACCTTGATGGGATCGAACGTCCAGATCCGGCCAAACTTGGCCGCACCGGGTATCTGCCCGGCTGAGGCCAGCTTCTGGATCTGGCGGGTGGAAAGGGTGGTGATGCGGGCAACATCGGCCAGACGCACCCGCTGCGTGATCTGGGGGATGGTGTCCATGCCGCTATCGCCCTGCAATTTCCGTCGCGACAAGCGCCGCCAGGTATTGCCGTTCCTCAATGGTGGCGTTCGGGTTCAGCACGGCCCATGACCGGGCCAGCATACGGAGCGATTCTGCAATGGTCTGTTCTCCCATGGGAATGGCGCGTACCCTGCGGTCATAGGCGTGCGGCTCAGGGTTGAATTCAGGGCGCGGGCCTTCATCGTCCATGCTGGTGTCGGTCACGATGTTTTCTCCTTCTGGAGCACGAAGGGCGGAAGGCCTTCCCGCGTGCGCCATGCATTGATACGGGCCAGCGTGCCCCGGCAGGCAGGCGGCAGCCTGTTGCTGCGGGCCCATGCAGCGATTTCCTGTATGGTGGCGCGGATATGGCCCGCGGTTGCCGCCTGCTGGTGATGGAGCATCTGCAGGGCCGCGATACTGAACGCGCCATCACGCGTGCGGAGGGCGAGGGGCTGCCGGGGCGGGGTGGCTTCCTGCTGCGCCGCCTGCTTGCGTCGGGCTGCCTCGCGCAGGCGCTCGGCATCGGGGTGCGGGTCGTTTTCCTGCAACACGCGGATCAGGCGCTGGCGGATAGAGGTGCCATGCACCCCGAATATCCTGCCGATATTCGTCCAGGTCCGGCCTTCCGCCCGCATGGAGCGGATCAGGGCATCGTCCTGCAGGGTATAACGACGGTCGGGCTTGTGGACAGCCATTACGCATGTCCCGGCGTATGGTGAATGTTGGCGATCGGCCGCAGTTCATTGCGGCGGAGGGCGGCACCATCGGCGATCTGCTTTATGAACCCGACGATTTCTGCATCGGAATATCCCTGCTGCGTATAGCTGCGGACCATGCTTATCAGATGGCCCTGCAGGCGCAGGCAGAAAGCGGCCTCGTTATCCGTTGCCCCGAGTTCCGCAATCAGGGCACCCATGCCGCGGGGCGTGATCGAGATATTGTCGAGATCGTCGCTCATGCCGAGGCTCCCATGGCCAGTGTGTCGCGGGCGAGAGCGGCCAGCATGTTCTGAGCACAATCCAGCCGTTCGGAGGGTTCGAGCAGGTCAGGGGCAAACAGGGACAGGGCACGCGCTCGGGCGGTATTGCCTGCCGGGGTATGGGCTTCCAGCGCCGTGATCCGTTCCATCAGCGCGCGGCTTTCTTCCTCAAATGGGGCGCATGCGAGTGTGGCAGCATCCTCTTCCTGCCGAGTTTTAGCCTCAGTCCAGAGCTTGTTGCTTCGCGCTTCAATCACACAGAAGCGATTGCAGTCATTAATCAGGGCAATGTCCGGATTTACGCCGGACTGCGGGGCAGCAGCGGCCAGATGGCGGGCAAATGCTGCCAGGTGTCTGGAGTCGGATGTCGGCTCGCCGCCTTCCTTCACGCCGGGATCGGACTCCACGATTGCCTGCGCCATGGCAGCAAAGCCCTGCAGCGAAGTTGGCTTACAGCGTATGAGGTCATCCATCATGTCCTCCCGCTTGTTCACCAGACGCACCAGTGCTTCATTCCCGGCTTCATCATTGGGGAAATGATCGGCTGCATCATCAACATGCCGCCCGAAAGTCGTGGCCGCCGTCGCCTTCGCTATGACCGAGGCATCCCGACCAGCCGGCGATGGCAGGTACCCATCCAGAATGGCCGAAACCAGCATGCGGTGAATGTTTTCCAGGGCAGGGCATTTGTCGCCTTCCGCAAGGGAATTTTCCAGCGTGCGCGCGATACGCGCCAGACTGACTACATCTTCTGCCGACTGGACGGTCTGCTTCTGCGTGGCATCCACGTTGGCCCAGTAATCCATGAGAACCTGCGGGCCATGATCTATGGGCCATTCGTTATCAGGGACATTTCCGATTTCGACAAACTGCCGCTCCATCGTATCGGCCAGATCGCGGAGGGCCGATGGCGTGGCTTCGGCTTCCGTGCCTAGGATGCGCTGGATTTCATGCGTCGGTGCCAGGGCATCGATATCGATCCCGGTGTGCATCAGAAAACGCAGGATACCGTAGATAATCTGCTGGAACTGTGCAGCGTGGTTCTCCACATGGATTGGGTTGTGTTTGTAACTTTTCAGCATGAACAGGCGATCTGTTGATGCCCCCAATATGGCCGCAATATCATGCAGATTATCTGGCTGCATGGTAATGATGCGGTCGATCAGGGCATGGTATTCTTCAAGGTAGAGGTTATAGCCCAATCCGGCAGGATCTTCCGTCTGCTCCAGCTTATCGATGGTGGCGCTTACCACAGCCAACCGCCGTCCGATCTGTGTTGGCGTGGCAAAAGCAGGCAGGTCAACCGGAGCCGCGACCTGCTCCAGAACCCGGTCAATCTGGTCCTCCACAACAATGGCGGGCGCAGGCATCTGGACGCACTTCGGGCGTGAGATGGTTTCGGACATTTTTCGATTTCCTTGAATACTTGTATCAGGCTGGTAATGGCAGCCGATCGGGATTGATTACTTTTGCAGGGTCAGGGTGTTCAGCCGGTCCACCCCGGCATCAAGCAGGGTGCGGGCGGCGGCGGCCCCGTACCGGCCAAGGATGATCTCGGTGGCGTTGTTGACCAGCAGGACGGCTGCGGCGAAGTCGGCAGGCAGGCCATCTGCCGGAAGGCGGTTGAGGGACGTGATGTAGCGTTCCACCTTGCCGTGCGCGTCTGTCACCATGCCCGCGATCATGAGGGCGCTGTCAGCATCGGTCTGTTTCGCACCCATCAGCGCAACCCTCCCTGAACATCTTCAATAATCATGATCCGGCGCTGGACCGGCGGTGGTGCAGGCTTGCTGCCGTCAACAGCATCCAGCACCGCATTCTCGGCCGCACTGAGCAGTTCACGAGGAGGACGGGGCAGTCCAGCCTTGATCCATGCCCACGCACCGGCTGACTTGCCCCACTGGCGCGAAGCCTGCCGGCACGCGCCGATGCGGGCGTTCAGTTCGGTCGGTTCCATGGTGGCCAGAGGGTTACGGGGCAGGTCCGGCTGCCGGGGCGCGCGGAAGTAGCCGGTGACCAGTTCGCGCTGCACCGTCCATGCCAGATCGTCCGTGAAGGACTTCACCAGCATCAGGTAACCGCTTTCGGTCAGCAGGGTGATTTCACCGCGTGCTTTGGCGGAAATCTCCATGATTTTGTTCCGACGAATTTCGTCGGTGCAAACGGAGAAGAAATCTGTGTCTTCAATGAAGCGTTTGCGGTTGGCGCGGAAGTTACGCCCTGCGGTATCCTCGGTCCGCTGGTGTAGGGCATCAACCATAGCCAGCGTGACGACACGCTGCCCACGATATTCCAGAATGGATACCGGCCTGCCATTAATCGTGACGTTACTCATGCCGCATTCCCTTCACCGCGAAGGGCAGGGAATAGCGACAGCAGCCGTTCACGCGCCTTGCCGCCATAGAACACTTCATGTTCCACGGAATTGTCGTTCAGCGTTTCCGCCATGTCCTGCGCGATTTCGTACACCCGGCGGTCGTCCAGATTGAGGGCGAGCAGTTCCAGCACGTTCTCCCACATCAGGCACAGCTTGCTGCACTGGTCATCGGCCAACGCAATCAGCTTCTCGCGCGACAGGTTCTGGATGGCCTCGCCAAAGTCGATTTCAGCGTGGGACAGGGCAGGGGCTGGGGATGTTTGATTTGCCATACTGGGCGAACCAATGTCAGCATCCATCCGTTTTGCGGACGCATGCTGGGGCACAAGGGACTGCCTTGCTACCGCCCGCTTCGCCTTTTCATCGCTACGTGTCTCTTCAAGAATGGTGACCAGCTCACTGGCCATGGTCCGGACCCGGCCTGCTGCGCGATCCTCAAGCCATCGCTTGAGATCTGGCGGCAGGCGGAAGTGCAGTCGCGCACCCTCGATCCGTCCGTGTCGTCCTGACATTAAGCCTCTCCCGACTCAAAATGAGTGTCTCACCAGCGTCAGGAGGTATATCGGCCACGGGATTTCCGTGGGTTCAGCCGCTCCGTCAACAGGTGATAGGCGGAAGATACAACAAAAATTACAATCTACAAGTCTTTTTGTATGCTTTCCCTTTCAATCAGTTTGATCTCACGCCATCTGTCAACAAGGTCATTACGTGGCACTCCAAAATGAGCCCCTAAAATAGTATGCACTGCTACAATTTCATTTTTTGGTATTTTTATTGTAAAAGGGAAATCTACGTTTTCATCGAGATCTTCTTTTTTTAATTTTGAGTTAGATATGTAATGATCTATAACTAACCCTTGATCGATAATTTCTATAAAATCATCACTTTCATTTATATATTCACACATAATAAATGTATTTGTCTTATGCCAAATTATTATTGGCGTATTTATCAAAACTCTTTTTTCAGGAGTGATGTACAAGACTGTGTCTGTCAGATCCCTATGCATGATTACGGAAGGGTTTTTTGTTCCATTGACATATAATGCATAGGATCTGGGAATATCTTTTAGATAGCCCGGTCTGGGAAGCCATTCTGCTGGGCTTGTATTTAAAATATTATAAAAGGCCCAATAGGAAAGCCTTCTTGCTCTATCCTCAGTGATGCTCTGATGAATACCGCGAATCCATAGAAAAAGCATATTCGCTATATGGTCTCGCGCGGGCGCGGGCATATTTGCGACTGCTATAGGAGACGCAATGTAGAGAGGAACGGAATGATCTACGTAGGGAATATTAGGAACGTCAAAACGCCAGTCTTCCCGTTCATCTATTTTTTTATCTGTTTTCTGAAATAATACCATTGGCCCAGTGCCTATAGGGATTATTTCTCCAGGTTCCACTCCCGCCGTTATATTCTCGTAGCCGTGCTGAAGCCAAATTGCATCAACCTCCAAGATCTGCGCAATTTTCAATAAGTGCCGACTACTGCTGGTGGTACCCGCTTCCATTGCTTGTATAGCTTGAGGTGTAATTCCAACTGCACGAGCGAGCGCAGACTGCGACATACTTTTCTTTTTCCGTGCCCTTTTTAGGCGGGATGCAAAATCACTTTCCATAGTTCTATTGTAATAGATTTTCCCATCCCCAGATTACAAAAATGCTTGTAACTCGAGAGGTTTTTTGGGTATTTATGTCATATGAAAACGCACGTTTTACAAAAAGCTGTAAATTTTTTTGGCAGTCAAAGTGGATTGGCGAAGGCTGTCGGCAAAAAACAAGGACATGTGTGGTGGTGGTTGAACAAGTCAACGCGCGTTCCAGTGGAAATTGCTCTCCGTATTGAAAAGGCGACACGAGGTGAAATCTCGCGCGAAGAACTCCGCCCTGACCTGTTCGATGGCGTGACGGTCGTGCGGCCCACTGGGCAGTTTGTGCAGGGAGAGAGCGGGCAGTGAGCAATCACGCGATCGAACATGTTATCCAGCACGCTCAGGACATGGGAGTAATCATTCCCAAGTCAGCGCAGTTGAGTTCGTTGCCAGACCATACCCGCGAACAATTAATTCAAGAACTTTCTGCGAAATTGTCCGGAGACCGTTTTGAAGATAGCCTGACATCATTTCTGCAGGAACTTGGGCTGACAGGGTGGCTTGCCACTCCTTGCCTTCAGTCGATCCGCGCAGGGATAGGGTCACTTCTACAGAGCCAGGCAAAATACCTTCGCCTTCGCGACGTAAACCAAGAAGTGTTACTTTCAATGTTGCCGCAGGTGCAGGCATCCCGTTCATCCTCTGTGCAAGATGGTGAAAACGGGAAGGAGGTTACGACTCCTTCCCGTGCTGAAACTGTAGCCACGTCTGGTGATGCGGCCCTACAGCCCGGTACGCATGGCACGGGTGAGAGCATCTGATGCCCTGTGCTGCTCTCTCCCTAAACCACCCCGACATGCTGCAGCCCGTGGATCAGCCGGTTCAGCGGCTGGCTCACCACCGGCGCCATGGGAATGGTGGTGACCGGCAGCAGGGTGGGCGACAGGATCGTGGCGCTCAGCGCCGTACACAGCTTTGCGGCCTGCACGTATTCATACGCACCGGCCTGCGCGCGCAGTTGCGCCAGCCCCAGCAGGGCCATGTCGATGCGCGACAGGGCGTCCAGCCCCGTCGTGGCATCGTTCCGTTTTCCAGTTTCCTCCATACGCTCCTTCATCCTGTTGCTGTTCCCGGCCTCGACAACCGGAATCTTGCAACAGGAATTGTCCAATGGCGTGGAGTATGTCGTCCAGGCGCGTGGAGCATTTTGTCCGAGGGGCACAAATGACAGCCGAAATCGCAGTCAATGAGTTCGCCGATATCGTCACGGAAGCCGTCCGCGCCCGCAAGGAGGCACGCGGGCTGAAGGCGGCCATCCACGATACCGCGCGGCTTCTTGGCCTGACGGAACGGCGGGTCCGCGCTTGTATCTATCGCGAAATCAGGAGCGTTACCGCAGGCGAATGGCTGCGCGTGCGCGCCCGGTTCGCGGCCCACCTGGAGGCCGAACAGCGACGACACATCGCTGAGGCCGAACTGCTAAGCGCACGTCTCGATGCGCTCAAGAAAGAGGCTGCATGATCTGGGAATGGTTTTGCCTGAAGATGGCCGCCCGCTGGCGGTCCATCTGCCGCATCCACATCCACAATGCCGAAATTGCCAAGTGGCGGGCCGACCTGTGGCACAGGCGGTCGCGTCGATGAGGGGCCACGCACATCCCTCCATCACTCCCGACAAAGTTTCCCGGGCGGTCAACACAGACCGGCCCCAGCACGGAACACACGCATGAACGTCATTCCCATGCCCCGGCGCGGCCATAACAGCCGCCATTTCCCCGAAGATCCCGTCATGCGCGACATGCTCATGCAGGGCGGTCACAAGGCCGATCTGGCCCGCATGTTCATGGCGCGGCAGGAAGAGGTGGTCCCCATTTTTCGGACAGGGCGATAAGCTATCATCT
>NZ_BANF01000025.1 GCF_000964425.1 Komagataeibacter intermedius TF2
GAATGCAGGTCGATGGATTCCTGCATCGTGCCTTCGTGGTGTTCGGCGGCCTTGATCCCGGTATCGGCGATATAGCGGAAGGGCGATGCGGTATCGAGCAGGGCCGCGCCTTCCTTGATGTCATGGGCAGGCCAGAACTTCGTCTTCACTTCCTTGGCGTCCTTGAACATGCGCGCCTGTTCAAGGAATTTCGTGATCATGATGTACCAGGTCCCGACAGACATCACGACCATGATGATCAGCACGGTACGGGCAATGAAGTCACCGTTCGACCACAGCGCACCCAGGCCATAGGGATTGGAATCAGCAGCAGCCGCAGGCGTGGCGTAGGCAAGGGCCGGCAATGCGGTCAGCAGCGCGGCCGCGATGACTTGATTACGATGCTGTCGGGTCATTTACCTGAAATCCTCTGACAAATAGGGCCATGGGTCTGGCCTGCAACACATTTCATGACTGTTATCTGACCAGTCCGGAAGCTGAAAATCAATCCGCCTGTATCGTTTTCGGAACAATTTCCGGCATATGGACCCTTCTGTCGCGACCAATGACAGGCGCGGGGACAAGGGGAACCTCCGGCTGGAGCATGACCGGGCGGACAGGGGGCGGCGATGGGGGCACGGGTGGCATCGGTTCGGGAATGATCCGCAGCGTCACCGGCGGCAATGGGCGGTAGGGTTCGGGAAACATGGGCTTTGCCTTTGGCCGCAACCCATAGGCCAGCACTGACAGGACAATGACATGGACCGCAATGATCACGCCCACCACGCGCAGGTACGGCGTCCGCCGTCGCTGCCGGGCGGCATAATCCAATCCCATGACTTCGTCAGACCACATGCCATTCCTGTCCAGACGCCGCCAGCAGGGTTGCCCGGCCTGCGCGCCATTAAGTGCCAGGGTCTGATTGGGCGTGGTCGGGGCGTATGTGTCAAGCATGATATGCAACAGGTGCGGAACAATTTTTTCGTTCCGGAACAAGGCGTCCCGCCCCGACATGAAAAAACCCCGCGGCCGGAAGCCGCGGGGTATCTCATACGGACGGGCCGTAGCGGATTACTGCGCCTGCGCGCTGGCTTCCGACCGGGTCGCCCCCACGCGGGCCGCAAGGGCGGCGGCCATGAAGTCATCCAGATCACCATCAAGGATGGCGTCCGGATTGGTCTTTTCCACGTTGGTGCGCAGATCCTTGACCAGCTGGTAGGGGGCCAGCACGTAGGACCGGATCTGGTGCCCCCAGCCGATATCGGTCTTGTTTGCCTCGGTCTGGGCAGCGGCGGCTTCGCGCTTCTGCAGTTCCTGCTCGTACATGCGCGCCTTCAGCATGGTCATGGCCGTGGCGCGGTTACGGTGCTGGGAACGGTCGGTCTGGCACGCCACCACGATCCCGGTGGGGATGTGCGTAATGCGGATGGCCGATTCCGTCTTGTTGACGTGCTGTCCGCCAGCACCCGACGCCCGGAACGTATCCACGCGCAGGTCGGCTTCATTGATCTCGATCTCGATCGAATCATCGACCACGGGATAGACCCACACGGATGCAAACGATGTCTGCCGCCGTGCCGCCGCGTCAAAGGGCGATATACGGACAAGACGATGCACCCCGGCCTCGGTCTTGAGCCAGCCATAGGCATTCGGACCACTGACCTGAATGGTAGCGGACTTGATTCCGGCCTGCTCCCCTTCCGAACTTTCCAGCATGGTCACCTTGTAACCATGCTGTTCGGCCCAGCGGGTGTACATGCGCAGCAGCATTTCAGCCCAGTCCTGCGCCTCCGTCCCGCCTGCGCCGGCGTTGACTTCCAGGTAGCAGTCATTGCTGTCCGCCTCGCCCGACAGCAGGCTTTCCGTCTCACGCCGCTTGGCTTCCTCCGCCAGGGCGCGCAGGCTGGCCAGCGCTTCGGCCACGACAGCCGAATCGCCTTCCATTTCCGCCAGTTCCACCAGCTCGAGCGTATCGTTCACATCGGCTTCAAGCCGCTGCACGCCCTCGATCTGGCTGGCCAGCAGCGTGCGCTCGCGCATGAGCTTCTGGGCGGCTTCGGAATCAGTCCACAAATCGGGGTCTTCGGCCCGGTTGTTCAGTTCCGCAAGGCGGTCGATTGCGACATCCCAGTCAAAGATGCCTCCTCAGCAGTGCCACCGACTGCTTGATCTGGTCGTTCAGGGCCTCTGTCTCGGCAGACATGGGCTTGCTCCTCGCTCAACGGTAAACAATGCGGGCACGCGCGCGGCCCGGCATACGGGGCGTCAATACAGGCCGCCCATGCCAATGTCACCCCCGGACGGCTGGGACGGGGCCGCGCCAGACGGCGCTGCGGGGTGGCCTGCGGATGTCGTGCCATCACTGGCCGCCGCCGGGCTGGCCGCCGTGGTGGCCATGTCATTTTCGGAATCAGGCATGTTTTCAGCACCCGTATCCGCCGCCGTCAGCGCCATGCCCGATCCCGCGCCAAGGTCCACGCTTACGCCGGGCACCTGTCCGGGCTTGAAGGCGTCGATCGCCATGCCCATCCCGGTATCGTACCGGGCCAGCTGCACCCCATCGGGTATACGGAAATCAAGGCGCGGACGGGTGGCGAACGCCGCCTTCATCACCTGATTCCAGATCGGGCCCGCGATCACGCCGCCGGTTTCGTTCTTGCCCAGCGACTGCGGGGTATCGAACCCGATCCACACCACCGTCACCAGATCGGGGGAAAAGCCCGCGAACCATGCATCATTGAAATCCTGACTGGTGCCGGTCTTGCCCGCAATGGGCCGGTCGATGCCCGCCCCCGCGCGCACGCCCGTGCCGCGCCGCACCACGTCCTGCATCATCGCCACGATCTGGCTGGCCGACGTGGCCGACACCACCTGCGGGCGGGTATCGACCATCTGCGGGCCATCGGCGGGCGTGCCGCCGGGCTGCCACGCAATGCCATCGGGATGCCATATGACGTTGCCGTTGCGGTCCTTGATGTCATCAATCAGGGTGGGCGTGACCAGCCTGCCGCCATTGGCAATGGTGGCGTAGGCGGCGGCTTCACGCATGACGGTGGTTTCCACCGCGCCAAGGGCGGCGGGCAGCACCAGCGGCATGGAATGGACAAGGCCCAGTTTCTGGGCAAGGTCCGCCACCGGCCTCATGCCGATCTGGGCGGCAAGGCGGATGGTGACGAGGTTGCGCGATTCACGCAGCGCGTCATGCAGCGTGGTCGGCCCCCAGAAATCCTTTTCATAGTTATTGGGGTGCCATTCGCCATAGCTGACGGGGGAGTCATCGAATTTCTGCGATGGCGAGATCCCCTGCTCCATCGCGGCCAGATAGACGAAGGGCTTGAACGACGATCCCGGCTGGCGCGCCGCCTGTGTCGCGCGGTTGAACTGCGATTCCCTGAACGACCACCCACCCACCATGGCCATGACGCGTCCGGTATGCACATCCACCGTGGCCAGCGCGCCTTCCACGCGCGGCACCTGCCGCACAGCCACGCCGCCGCCATCGGCCTGCGGTTCAACCAGCACCACGTCACCTGCCTGCAATCCCTTGCCGGTGCGCATCCATGCCCGGTCCCGCGCCAGCAGTTCGCCCGTATGGGGAATGACGGGATCACGCCCTTCCAGCCAGCCCACGCGCCCGGTTGCGGGCGACAGCACGACCGCCACCCGCCACTGTTCCAGCATGGCGGCGGGCGGCGTGACACGGGCCAGCGCGTTGGCCCAGTCCCCTGCGGCATCGGCAGCATCGATATGGGTAAACGCGCCACGCCAGCCACCATGCGCGCGGTCATAGCGCAGCAACCCGTCACGCAGGGCGGTGGTGGCCACCTGCTGCAGGTGGGAATCGAGCGAGGTATGGACCGACAGCCCGCCTTCCATGGTGGTGCCGATGCCGTAGCGTTCGATCAGTTCACGGCGCACTTCCTCGGCAAACCATTCGGAACCGGGAACCGGGCCGGGACGGGTAAAGTTGGCGGGAACCAGAGGTTCCTGCTGGGCCTCGCGCGCCTCTTCGGGCGTAATGACCTTCAGGTCCGCCATGCGGTCCAGCACCCAGTTGCGCCGGTTGGTCGCCGCCTGCACGAAGCGGTGGGGGTTGTAGTTGGTGGGCGATTTGGGCAGCGCGCCAAGGAAGGCGGCCTCGGCGTTGTCCAGCTGGTCCAGCGGCTTGTTGAAATAGGTCTGGGCGGCCGCACCGATACCGTAGGCCCCTTCACCCAGGTAGATTTCGTTCAGGTAGATCTCAAGGATCTGTTCCTTGCTCAGCGTCTGCTCCAGCCGCATGGCCAGTAGCGCTTCCTTGATCTTGCGGTCGATGGACACCGCATTGGACCCCAGCAGCATGATCCGCGCGACCTGCTGCGTGATGGTCGATGCCCCGATGGGACGGTGCTTCGTCCCGTGCATCATCATGTCGGTCAGGCCCGCGCGCAGGATGGCCAGCGGATCGACACCACCATGGGTAAAGAATTTCTGGTCCTCGGCCGCAAGGAAGGCATTGCGCACGCGTGCGGGTATCGCGCTGTAGGGCACGAATATGCGCCGTTCCGCCGCCAGTTCCGCCATGACCTGATCATCGCCGGAATACAGGCGGCTCATCACCGGCGGCTGGTAGGTGCGCAGGCCGTCAACCGTGGGCAGGCCTTCGCTCAGGCGTTCATATTCCCCCCATGCCACAAGGCCCGCAGCCCCACCGCCAAGCAGCAGGACGGCAAGCGTGGTGCCCGCAAGCCAGCGCACCATGCGGTAACGTGGGCGGCGCGGGCCACCGGCATCGGGGCGTGAGGGTCCATCAATCCGGCCATCGCGGCCTGATCCGTCAGCAAGCGTCATCCGGTATCCAATAGGGAAAGAAAGGGGCCGTTCTGTGTCGAGGCCCCCTGTCTAGCATTGTCCCGCGCCGCCGTCGCCCCCGATCCGCCGCCCCGTGGGCGTGCGGGCGCCTTACGCGCCGTTCTGGCGGGCCCATTCCGCGCGGCCATCGTTATCAAGCTGCTGGAATTCCTCGTGGCTCAGCTCAATCGCGGCGGCGGCGGCGTTATCCGCCACGTGCGCGGGGTTGCTGGTGCCGGGAATGGGCAGCATGACCGGCGCACGGCGCAGCAGCCACGCCAGCGCGATCTGGCCGGGCTGCACGCCTTTCTCGCCAGCCAGCCGGGTCAGCAACGTATCCCCCTTCGTCAGGCTGCCTGCCGCCAGCGGCGCCCACGGAATGAAGCCGATATTTTCCTTCGTGCAGTAGTCCAGCACATCCTCGGAATAACGGTTGACGAGGTTGAAGCGGTTCTGGACGGTGGCCACCGGAAAATACAGCCGCGCGCGCTCGATCATCTCGACCGTCACCTCGGACAGGCCGACATGGCGGATCAGCCCCTGCGCGCGCATGGCGGCAATGGCCTCGAACTGCTGTTCGGGCGTACAGTCGGCCCCCACACGGTGCAGCTGCCACAGGTCGATGCGCTCGACGCCCAGCCGGCGCATGCTCATCAGAACGCATTGCCGCAGGTAATCGGGATTGCCCACCGGCTTCCAGATATTGGGGCCATGGCGCGTATGCCCGCCCTTGGTGGCGATAATGGTATCCGGATAGGGATGCAGCGCCTCGCGGATCAGATCCTCGCTGACAAACGGGCCATAGGCATCCGCCGTATCGACAAAGTTGATGCCCAGTTCGGGCAGGCGGCGCAGGGTGGCGAGTGCCGCAGCGCGGTCGACCGGTTCGCCCCATATGCCCGGCCCCGTAATGCGCATGGCCCCGAAGCCCAGCCGCGTGACCTCCAGGTCACCACCAATCATGAACGATCCGGACTGCCTTGCATCGGGTGTAAACATGCCATTCTCCTCGCATGGTGCGGGCACGCCGGGATCATCGTGATCAGGACGCGCGGTTGGTGTCTGCCCAGCATAAGGCCACCCCCGCGAGTCCGGTTGCATGAAACCGCCGCAGTTCAGCCCAGCATGCGGCCGATCACCCGCGCGGTGTAGTCCACCACGGGAATGATGCGGGCATAATTGATGCGCGTCGGACCGATCACGCCAATCGCCCCCACGATGCGGTTGGAATCCGTGCGCGCCGGGGCGACAACCACCGACATGCCCGCCATGCCGAACAACCCGCTTTCGGCACCAATGAAAATCCGCACCCCTTCGGATTCGCGCGCAAGATCCAGCAGGCGCAGCATGGTTTCCTGTGTCTCCAGCCGCTCAAACAGCATCTGGATGGTGGTCAGGCGCTCGATTTCGGTCACATCGGCCAGCAGGCGCCCCTGCCCGCGTATGAACAGGGTGCCGCCACGTTCATCGGCGTCGCTCCATGTCGCCAGCCCGCTGGCCACCACTTCCGCCGTCAGGTGATCCAGTTCGTTGCGGTTGGCGGTCATGTCGGTGCTGACCGTCTCGCGCAGGCGGTCCAGCGTCTGGCCCGACAGGTGGGCGTTGAGGTAATTCCCCGCCTCGACCAGCGCCGAAGGCGGCAGGCCGGGCGGCGTCTCGATCACGCGGTTTTCCACCTGCCCGTCCGCACTGACCAGAATGACCAGCGCGCGCCCCGGGCCAAGGGCCACGAATTCGATATGCTTGATCGTCGTGCCATCGCTTTTGGGGGCCATGACCAGCCCCGCCGCGGATGACAGGCCCGACAGCATGGACGACGCCTTGGCCAGCATGTCCTCCAGCGAACGGCCCTTTACATCCAGCATGCCCGCAATGCTCTTGCGTTCGTCCTCGCTCAGGCTGCCAAACTGCAGCAGGCCATCCACGAACAGCCGCACGCCCTTTTCCGTAGGCAGGCGCCCCGCCGATGTATGCGGGGAAAACAGCAGCCCCGCATCGGTCAGGTCCGCCATCACATTGCGAATCGTGGCCGGTGACAGCGACAGCGGCAGGCGCTGCGACAGGGTGCGTGAACCCATCGGTTCGCCCGTTTCGACATACTGCTCCACGATCTCACGCAGGATCGCGGCAGAACGCGCATCAAGACCGGACAGCAGCGCTGGCTGTGATACCAGTGGTCGGGTTTCCATCGCCATGCCTCCCGTATTGCACGTATCCATTCACCATGCGGACAATCCGCGTCCCCATCCTAGCAGATCCTGTCCCGTCATGCCCACGCAGGACTGGAAACAGGGGCGGATTGCAGGCTATGCCGCACCATCACCTTGCGGAGTTTTACGCCCATGCGCCCATCCGGCCGTGCCATTGACGCCCTGCGTCCCGTCTTCATCCAGCCCGGCTTCGCCCGCCATGCCGAAGGGTCCGCCCTGATCCGCATGGGCGGGACCGAAGTCCTGTGCGCCGCCACGATCGAAACCCGCGTGCCCTCCTTCCTGCGCGGCAAGGGTCAGGGCTGGGTCACGGCGGAATACGGCATGCTGCCACGCGCCACCCACAGCCGGGGCCAGCGCGAGGCGGCAAAGGGAAAGCAGACCGGACGCACACAGGAAATCCAGCGCCTGATCGCGCGTGCCCTGCGCGCGGTGGTGGACCTGAAGGCGCTGGGGGAAATCTCGGTCACGGTGGATTGCGACGTGCTGAACGCCGATGGCGGCACGCGCTGCGCCGCCATTACCGGGGCATGGGTGGCGCTGCGTCTGGCGCTGGAAAAACTGGTGCGCGCGGGCACCCTGCCCGCCCTGCCGATCAAGGGGCAGGTCGCGGCCATCTCATGCGGGCTGACGGACGACGGCCCGGTCCTTGACCTTGATTACCGGGAGGACAGCGCGGCCAGCGCCGACGCCAATTTTGTCCTGACCGCCGATGGCGGCATTGTGGAAATACAGGGCACGGCGGAAAAGGATCCCTTTACCGAAGCCCAGTTCAATACCCTCATGCGGCTTGCCCGCACCGGCACGGCTGAACTGTTCCGTATCCAGACCGCCATTGTGGAAGAGGCATTGAAGGCATGAGCACACTCCCCACCCGCCTGAACCGTGGCGACACGCTGGTGCTGGCAACCCATAACCGGGGCAAGATCGCGGAATTCGCCGCCCTTCTGGCGGGATATGGCATCCGTGTCGTATCGGCAGGCGACCTGTCCCTGCCCGAACCGGAGGAAACGGCCACAAGCTTCGCCGGCAACGCCGCCATCAAGGCCATTGCGGCGGCGAAGGCGGCCAACCTGCCCGCGCTGGCCGATGATTCGGGGTTCTGTGTCGCGGCACTCGATGGCGGTCCCGGCATTTTCTCGGCCCGCTGGGCTGGTCCGCAAAAGGATTATCCCGACGCCATGCGCCGCATCCATGACCAGATTGGCGAGAACCCCGACCGCAGCGCGTGGTTCATTTCCGTCCTGTGCATCGCATGGCCCGATGGCCGGACCGAGACCTTCGAAGGGCGGATTGACGGACATGTCATCTGGCCGCCCCATGGCGAAAATGGCCACGGCTATGACCCCATCTTCGCCCCCGGCAGCAGCACCCGCAGTTTTGCCGACATGAGCGATGTGGAAAAGAACACCATAAGCCACCGCGCACTGGCTTTCGCGCTGTTTCGCGATACCTGCCTGCCTGAGACAGCGTAAAGGACAGGTTTCTGGTGGAGCTTTTTTCAGAAAGCTTCGAAAAACGCCGTCTTTCTGAAAAAAGGCGGCACCCAAAAACTTTTATTCCCCTTCATCATAAAAAAGGCCGCCTCCCTTGCGGGAAGCGGCCTTTTGCACGGGTTTCATGACCGGCTTACCGCCCGGTCATGATCCGTTCCAGCAGTTGCGCCACGGTGGGCACGAAACCGTTGGCATAGAACGGGTCGGTCGCGAAACGCCAGGCATTCGTGCCGCCAAACATGAGGTTGTGATCAATCACCGCATCCTGGTCCGGCCCGTGCGCATGGGCCGCCGCCTGCAGCGTTTTCTGGATGCAGTAGGACCGTGGGTCCGCCTTGTGCCCGTTGGAATAGGCGGGCGGCTTCTGTGACCAGTTGGAGAAGCGGCATTCCGACAGGCAGCCCATGCAGGCCCCCTGATCGGCCAGTATCTCACGCGCCTTTTCCGGGGACACGAACACCAGCGTGTTATCCGGCGTGCGCATGGCCTCGGTATGGCCTTCTTCCATCCACAACCGCGCACGCTGCTCGTCCGCAGGGGTGACAAAAACCTGCCGCCCACGCGCCCCGATGGCCAGCGCCGCCGTATGTTCGCCCAGTATTTCGGGGGAGAAGGGCACCTGCCGCTCCGCACGGCCACGCAGTTCACGCAGGAACGAATTGTTCACTGCCGACGAATAGAAGCCGGTGGGGGAGAAACGGTTGAGGAACACATCCCCCTTCTTCAGCGTCAGCAGGCGCCGCTTCCACGCATCGGGGATCGGGCTTTCACGCGTCAGCAGCGGACGGGTACCGAACTGGAACGCGATCGGCCCGAGTTCGGGACTGTCGATCCAGTCCTGCCATTCCTCCAGCCACCATACGCCACCAGCCATGATGATCGGCGTGTCATCAAGGCCGAAGGCACGCATCTGCTTGCGCAGCGCCAGCACGCGGGGGAACGGGTCCTCCGGCGCCAGCGGGTTTTCAGTGTTGGACAGGCCGTTATGGCCACCCGCGCGCCACGGGTCTTCGTACACCACGGCGCCCAGCAGTTCGGCCGTCTTGTGGTACGAACGCCGCCACAGGGCGTTGAACGCCCGGGCGGACGATACGATAGGATAATAATGGATGCCGAAACGCGCCGCGATTTCCGACAGGCGGTACGGCATGCCCGCGCCACAGGTCAGGCCCTGGATCATGCCCGGAGCACCTTCCAGCACGCCCTGTATGACACGTTCCGCCCCACCCATTTCCCACAGGATGTTGGCATGGATGCGGCCCCTGCCGCCCGCGATCTCATGCGCGATGCGGGCCTGCGCGATTCCGCCACGAATGGCGTAGTCGATCAGTTCCTCGTGCCGCTCACGCCGTGTCTTACCATGATAGATCTGCGGGATGACATTGCCATCCTTGTCATAGGAATCGGCATTCACGATCGAGACCGTGCCAGCCCCCCCGGCTGCCGCCCAGTGCCCGGCGGATATGCCGGTTGAGATCGAGACGCCCTTCCCCCCTTCGACCAGGGGCAGAATATCCGTCCCGCCCATACGGATCGCATTGATCGGCTTCATCACCATTCCATCGTCATGTGTCTGCCCGCGCGGCGGGCCGCGTCCATACAGGATGCAGCCCGCCGCCGGGTGTCATACAGGCCGGAGCCGCGTCTTAGCGCGCGGGCGCCCGGCCGGGCTTGGCGCCCACTGTCTCGGTGATATCTGCACCGGTTTCCTGATCGACCACGCGCATGGACAGCTTGACCTTGCCGCGATCGTCAAAGCCCAGCACCTTCACCTTCACTTCATCTCCCTGCTTGACGACATCGGTCGTCTTGGAGACACGGCCCTGCGCCAGTTCGGAAATGTGAACCAGCCCGTCACGGGGACCGAGGAAGTTGACGAACGCCCCGAAATCGGCGGTCTTGACGACCTTGCCATTATAGATATGGCCCACTTCAGGTTCCGCCGTGATGCCACGGATCCGCTCGATGGCCTTTTCGGCCTGATCGTCGGACGACGCCGCGATCATGATCGTGCCATCATCGTTGATGTCGATCTTCGCACCCGAATATTCAACGATCTCACGAATGACTTTACCGCCCTGACCGATCACATCACGGATCTTTTCCTTCGGCACGGAAATCGTGGTGATCTTCGGCGCGGAAGACGACACATCCGAACGGCCTTCGGTCAGCGCCTTGGCCATTTCACCCAGAATGTGCAGGCGACCCTGACGGGCCTGGCCCAGCGCGATCTTCATGATCTCGGGCGTGATGGAGGTGATCTTGATGTCCATCTGCAGCGCGGTCACGCCCTGCTCGGTGCCCGCCACCTTGAAGTCCATGTCGCCAAGGTGATCTTCATCGCCAAGGATGTCGGACAGGACGGCGAAGTCCTCGTCTTCCTTGATCAGGCCCATGGCGATGCCCGCCACCGGACGCTTCAGCGGCACACCGGCATCCATCAGCGCAAGCGAGGTGCCGCATACGGTCGCCATGGAGGACGAACCGTTGCTTTCCGTGATCTCGGACACGACACGCATGGTGTACGGGAAGGCGTCCTTGCCCGGCAGCAGCGGGTGGATCGCACGCCACGCCAGCTTGCCATGGCCGATTTCACGACGGCCAGGGGACCCCATGCGCCCGCATTCCCCGACCGAGAACGGCGGGAAATTATAGTGCAGCATGAAGTTGTTGCGGTATTCGCCTTCCAGCGCATCCACGATCTGCTCGTCCTGGCCGGTGCCAAGCGTCGCAACCACCAGTGCCTGCGTCTCGCCACGGGTGAACAGGGCGGACCCATGCGCGCGCGGCAGGATGCCGACTTCGGACACGATCGGACGGATCGTTTCCAGATCACGGCCATCGATACGGAAACCGGTGTCCAGCACCTCGGTGCGGACCACGTCGGCTTCCAGGTCCTTGATCATGGGCTTGGCGGCATCGGCGTCGTCCTCACCAATCTTGGCGAGAATGGCGTCACGCGCGGCTGCGACCTTCTTGTAACGCACCTGCTTGGTGCGTTCCTTGTACGCATCGGCGATCAGGGCGCGACCAGCCTTGTCCACCTTCTTGCGCAGCTTGATTTCCTCAGCCGTCGGCTCGGCCAGGTCCCACGGGGCCTTGGCAGCACTTTCGGCCAGGTCGATGATCGCGTCGATCACCGGCTGGAAGGCTTCGTGACCGAACGTCACGGCACCCAGCATCACGTCCTCGGACAGTTCCACGGCCTCGGACTCGACCATCAGCACGCCTTCGGACGTGCCAGCCACAACCAGGTCCAGTTCGCTTTCCTTGAGCTGGGAAATGGTCGGGTTCAGCACATACTTGCCGTTGGAATAACCGACACGGGCGGCACCCACCGGACCGAAGAAGGGGATGCCCGACAGCGTCAGCGCCGCCGAACAGCCGATCAGCGCCACGACGGCAGGGTCGTTTTCCATGTCGTGGCTCAGCACGGTGGCGACGACCTGCACTTCATTGCGGAAGTTTTCGGGGAACAGCGGGCGGATCGGACGGTCGATCAGGCGCGAGTTCAGGACTTCGGCCTCGCTCGGGCGACCTTCACGCTTGAAGAAGCCACCGGGGATCTTGCCCGCGGCATAGGCCTTTTCCTGATAGTTGACCGTCAGCGGGAAGAAATCCTGTCCCGGCTTCACGCTCTTGGCGCCAACGGCCGTGCACAGCACCACCGTGTCGCCATAGGTTACGACAACCGCGCCATCGGCCTGACGGGCGATCTTGCCCGTTTCCAGCACCAGCGGGCGGCCGCCCCATTCGATTTCCTTGCGAAAATAATTGAACATCCAGACAAACCCTGTCCGTTGACTGCCGCAATGCAGGCGGGCCGGACATTGGAACGTTGATGGCAGCGCCTCGGACGGCATGGAGCGATGACGGCACATACCGCCAGAACACCATGTGGCCTGAAACGCTGCGATCCGGTCCGGATATCTCCGCCGTGGCGTCGGCAGCGTGTTGATGGCGCCCGTCAGGGGCACCAGAAAAGTAGCGGCCCGACGGGGCGCGGGCAGGCAGAACCATGCGCCGCGCCCGTACAGGCCATGCGGAAAGGCATTATGCCTGCCTTCCCGCGTGGTCGCAAATCAGCGACGCAGGCCGAGGCGCTTGATCAGCGTTTCGTAACGGGCCTGGTCCTTGCGCTTGACATAGTCCAGCAGGCGGCGGCGGCGGCCAACCAGCATCAGCAGGCCACGACGGGAATGGAAATCCTTCGCGTGGGTCTTGAGGTGGTCGGTCAGGTTCACGATCCGCTCGGTCAGCAGGGCGACCTGCACTTCCGGCGAGCCCGTGTCCGTTGCGGCATTGCGGTATTCGCTAATCAGCGCCGTACGGCGTTCAGCGGTAATCGACATCGTCTTTCTCCATTACAGACAATTCAGTTCACAGCATGCGTACTGATCGCAGCCAGCCGTCCACGGGGCGGCACAGCCCGACCACACGCGCCCCGTCCATCGCACGCACGACACCCGAACGGGGGTCGGTGTGCTCCGGCATCCGGTCCGCCAGCTGGTTCAGGTCTATTGCCTGGCCATATGACAGGGCATCCGCTTCCTCACGGGTCAGGGCCAGCGCCGGGATGTCGGCCAGCGCGGTCGCGACCGGAAGCAGCAGATCCGGTGGAGCAGGCGCGTTGTCGGCGCTTGCGACAATTTTGTCCAGTGGAATCGCATGGGATTCATCAAAAGGCCCGACGTTCAGCCGCCGCAGCGCCGCCACATGCCCCACCGTGCCACAGGCCAGCGCGATATCGCGGGCCAGCGCGCGCATGTACACGCCCTTGCCCGATTCCACCTCGAACACCGCCGTATCGGCATCGGGGCGCGCGATCAGTTCAAACCGGTCGATCCGCGCGGGACGGGGGGCAAGTTCCGGCGCATTGCCCGCGCGCGCCATGTCATAGGACCGTTTCCCCCCGACCTTCAGCGCGGAAAAGACCGGCGGCACCTGCATGATATCCCCCCGAAAGGCAGCCAGAGCGGCCTCGAACGCGGCATTGTCGGGACGCACGTCGGATACGGCGGTCACGCTGCCTTCCGCATCGTCACTGTCGCGTGCTTCCCCAATGCGCAGGGTGAAGTGATAGCGCTTGGTGCCATCCATTATATAAGGCACGGTCTTCGTCGCCCTGCCAAAGGCGATGGGCAGCAGTCCCGTCGCCAGCGGGTCCAGCGTGCCGCCATGGCCCGCCTTGGCCGCATCAAACAGGTAACGCGCACGGCCCACGACCTGCGTCGAGGTCATTCCCGATGGCTTGTCAACTATCAGCCAGCCATCCAGCGGGCGTCCACGTTTGCGTCCCATTACAGGCACCTTGCGTCATGAGGGGGAAATGCCGTGCGTTTAGACGAGGCACGCATGCACGGCAATGCCCCATTCCGTCAGGGGGACTGGCCGCCTGCGCCACACATGGTAAAAGGCGAAGCGGGCACATGCCTGCCATCCCCGCAGCCCGCTTTGCCTGCCGCGGATGTAGTGTCATCTTGCAGCAAACGGACACATGGACAAATGTGTCCGCAACCGTTTTTTTATTCTGCGTCTAGGGAGACCTGAACACCATGGCTGAACGGCAGACCACGGTCGGTGCATTTGTGTTGGGTGGAGCCCTGCTTGGTGTGACGGCCATAGCGCTGTTCGGACAGTTTCATCCCTTTTCCCCTTCCAGCCGGGCCGTGGTGGTGTTTGACAGCCCGATCAACGGGCTGGGCGTGGGCGCGCCCGTGACCTTCGATGGGGTGCAGGTGGGGCATGTGGACCACATTGCCGTTCAGTTCGATCCCCAGACCCATCAGGCCTATATTCCCGTGACGCTGGAACTGCAGGCCAATGGCGCGCACATGGCGGGAAGCCATGGCAAGGTACTGGACAGCAGCGAACTGCCGAAGCTGGTTGAAAACGGCCTGCGCGCCGAACTGCACATGCAGAGCTTCGTGACCGGTCAGGAAGAAATCGACCTGACATTTGACCCCAGCGTGCCGGCCCACCTGCATCCCGGGATCAGCCCGCTGCCGGAAATCCCGGCACGTGAATCGGAAATGCAGAAGCTGACCGATGCCCTGACCGCCCTGCCGTTGAAAAACATCGCCAACAATGCTGACGCCATGCTGGTCAGCATCCGTACACTGGCGGACAAGCTGGACAAGGACCTGCCCCCGCTGGTGGATAGCGTGCGGGCCACGTCCGACCATACACGGGTAACGGTTGATACCGCGACCGACACGATCCGCGACCTGGACCACCACGTGGATACGACGCTGGCATCCATAGACCGCCTGGCCGATACCGGTACGGCGCAGCTGGATGCGCGTGGTGGCGAACTGCACACCCTGCTGGTCAATTCCAATGAGACGGTCACGGAAGCCAAGGGCGCGCTGGCCGGGCTGCATGACATTACCGCGCCAAGTTCGGCCGACCGGTCCAATATCGACTCGTCGCTACGTGACCTTGCCGCCGCCGCCGCCGCTCTGCGCGGGTTCGCAACCGATGTAGAACGCAATCCTCAGCTGCTGCTGATGGGACGGCGCAACTGATCCCTCTCTGTAGAGACGCTTTTGGTGAAACTGTTTTCAGAAAGCTTCAGGAAACGTCGTTTTTTTTTGCAAAAAGGCCGGTCGGAGCATAATCCGACCGGCCTTTTTGTTATTCAGAACAGATACGTGAAACGGATGGATCAGTCGTCCTCCAAATCCCGCCTGACTTCCGGCTGTCGCAGCATGTTATCGACCTCCATGGCGTAATCCAGCGCCGTATCAGGCTGGAAATGCAGGTCAGGCACACCGCGCAGCCGCAATGCATGTGACAGGCGCGTCCGCAGGAAAGGCGTCACCCGCTTGAGCGCAGGCAGCAGTTCCGCCACGTCGCTACGCCCCAGACGCGCCACGAATACGGTCGCGTGCTTGAGATCGGGTGAGATACGCACCTCGGTCACCGTAATGCGCACATCCGCCAGATCCGGGTCACGGAATTCGGTGCGGGAAAAGATTTCCGCCAGCACACGGCGGACTTCTTCCGCCACACGCAACTGGCGCTGCGAGGGACCAGATGCGGAATGGCCGGCAAGTTTCCCTGCCGGCCCGCTCTCGCTCATCCCTTTTCTGGATGAATTACGGCTCATGCCGGGACGAGTTCCATTTCATAACATTCAACCACGTCGCCCTCACGCAGGTCATTATACCCGGCAAAGGACAGGCCGCACTCGTAACCGCGCGCCACTTCCTTGACATCATCCTTGAAGCGCTTGAGCTGGCTCAGCTCGCCTTCATGGATCACGACGTTATCACGCAGCAGACGCACGCCACAGCCACGCTTGACCACGCCTTCGGTCACGTAACAACCGGCGACCTTGCCAACCTTGGTGATTTCAAAAACCTTGCGGATTTCGGCGTAACCAAGGAACTTCTCGCGGTGCTTCGGCGCGATCTTGCCGCGGACCAGCTGTTCCACATCATCAGCAACCTGATAGATGATGGAGTAGTAGCGGATATCCACACCTTCACGCTGCGCCAGTTCGCGTGCCTGCGCCGTGGCGCGGACATTGAAGGCGATGATGACAGCACCGGACGCCTTGGCCAGCTGCACGTCACTTTCGGTAATCTGCCCGACGGTGGCGTTCAGCACGCGGATCTTGACTTCCTCATGCTCCAGCTTCTGCACGGTGGCTTCAAGCGCTTCCGCCGAACCCTGCACGTCCGCCTTGATCAGGACAGCCACTTCCTTCTGCGCGCCAGCCTGGATACGGGCCAGCATCTGGTCCAGCGTGCCGCGTGCGGCGGTCTGGCCTGCTGCCATACGTTCCTTGATCACGCGCTGACGGAATTCCGAGATTTCTCGTGCGCGGTTCTCGTTTTCCACCACCACGAAGGGCTCACCCGCGCCCGGCACCCCAGTAATACCCAGGATTTCAACCGGCATGGACGGACCAGCCTCGCTCAGCTGACGGTTCCGGTCGTCGATCATGGCGCGGACGCGGCCCCATTCGGCACCGGCTACCACGATATCGGTGCGGCGCAGCGTGCCTTTCTGGACCAGCACGGTCGCAACCGGACCACGGCCACGGTCAAGACGGCTTTCGATCACCGAACCTTCGGCAACACGATCCGGATTCGCCTTCAGGTCAAGGATTTCGGCCTGCAGCAGGATCGCTTCCTCAAGCTTGTCCAGCCCGGTGCGCTTGAGCGCCGAGACTTCGACATCCTGCGTATCACCACCCATGCTTTCCACCACGATTTCGTGGTTCAGCAGTTCCTGGCGCACGCGATCGGGATTCGCACCCGGCTTGTCGCACTTGTTGATTGCCACGATGATCGGGGCATCAGCCGCCTTGGCATGCTTGATGGCTTCGATCGTCTGCGGCATCACGCCGTCATCCGCTGCAACAACCAGCACGACAACGTCGGTTACCGATGCGCCACGGGCACGCATGGCCGTAAAGGCTTCATGGCCCGGCGTGTCGATGAAGGTGATCTTCGCACCAGATGCCAGCGTGACCTGATATGCGCCGATATGCTGGGTGATGCCGCCCGCTTCGCCATTGGCGACATCGGTGGTGCGCAGCGCATCAAGCAGCGAGGTCTTGCCGTGATCGACATGACCCATGACGGTCACGACCGGCGGACGGGGCTTGAGATCCTCAGGCCTGTCCTCGATTCCCTCGATCCCGATTTCAACGTCGCTGTCGGACACACGGCGCACGCGGTGACCGAATTCCTGCACGATCAGTTCAGCCGTATCAGCATCCAGCGACTGTGTGACGGTCGCCATAACGCCCATCTTCATCAGCGCCTTGATGACCTCACCCTGACGGGCGGCCATACGGTTGGCGAGTTCCTGCACCGTAATGGTTTCAGGCAGGACCACGTCACGCACCACGCGGACCTGATCGGACCGCAGGCGCTCAAGTTCGGCCTGGCGACGTTCGCGCTCACGCTGGCGACGGACAGAGGCGAGCGAACGGGTTTTGTCGTCATCCCCCTCGATCGCGGCCTGCACGTCAATGCGACCGGCGCGGCGGCTGTCATTGTTCTTCTTCGCGCCGCCCGAAGGACGACGACCTGGCGCTGCATTGCCGGGACGGCGGCTGGGACGACGTTCTTCCTCGCCCCCATCCGCACGGCCAGTACGCAGGCGCAGCGTTTCACCTGCACCTGCGGCAGTCCGCCCGGCAGCGGCATTGCCACCACCTGCCGGACGCGACGGACGCAGCGGCTGTGCCGGCATGATCGCGCGTTCGGCCAGCGGACGCAGGCGCTGCATTGGCGGCGCAAGCGTCACTTCACCGGGAATCGGCACAGACGACACGACGGGGCCTTCCGGCTCGACCGGTTCTGACGGGGCCTGCGTTGCAGAAGCACTGCGGGCTTCCTGCTTGCGTGCCTCGGCCTCGGCTGCGGCATCTGCCTTTGCCTGTGCCTCTTCTTCGGCGCGGCGGGCGTTTTCCTCTTCCTGGCGGCGGGCTTCTTCCGCGGCGGAGAGGATCGTGATCTTCTCCTGCTCGCGCGCTTCCTTTTCGCGCTGGATCGCGGCGCGACGCTGCTCATCCAGCACGCGCTGGCGCGTTGCCAGTTCGGCTGCCGTCAGCGCGCGACCGCCCCGTCCCCCGGCGCGACCGCCAGCCGGCCCCGATCCGTTACCTGCGGCCCCGGCCCCGCGCTTCTTGCGCACCTCGACCTGAACCACCTTTGAACGACCATGGCTGAAGCTCTGCCGCACGGAACCGGCATCCACCGTCCGTCCGACTTCCCTACGGCCCGCCGGCCGCAGGGACAAGCGTCCCTTACCCTGATCCTGATCGTTGCCTTCGCTCATGTACCCGCCTGTTCACACCGTCCGGCGGACCGCTCCGCCGAATTCGGGCCAGCCCTGCCGGACAAACCCGCAAAACGTTCACTCTCGATACGGAATCGGCGCGCCAGTTCACCATGCAGCATCGCCGCATGAACAACATGGTCGCGGCCAAACGCCGCACCCAGACCCGATGCCGTAGGAACAACCGTAACCGGAAGGTCCCGTGCACCGGACAAAACTCTCTTCCTCTCGTCGGGGCTGCCATCAGCGGCCTGAATAACCAGACCGGCCCGACCGCCCACAACCCACTCACGCACCTTGGCGAAACCACAGACAATCTGTCCTGCCCGCCGTGCCAGCCCTGCGACATCCATCATGCGCCGCAGCAACCCGTCTTCTACAAGATGGGTCAGGTCAGGGTGAATAACAACCCTTCCCCTTGCCGCGCGGGCGAATGCGCCGCGTGTGCGTGCTGTTTCTAACACATCCGCACGCGCGCTCAACCAAATTCCCCGTCCGGGCAGACGTGCGGAAAGATCAGGGATCACGACTCCATCGGGGGAAATGACAAATCTGATCATTTCCTCCTTCGGCAGCCGCACGCGGGTCACGGCACAGCGACGCAGCGGACCGCGCTCTTCATGTTCCATGTCACCCGCGCGTTCCGCGTTCGGATTTTCCTTCTCAGACGTCGGACGTCTCCTGTTCGCCTGCCTTGCCGTCTTCATCAAACCAGTGGGCACGCGCCGCCATGATGATTTCGTTGGCCGCATCCTCGTCAATGGCATCGCTGCCAAGGATCTCAACCAGTTCATCACCCGCCAGATCGGCCAGATCATCCAGCGTCTTCACGCCTTTTTCACCCAGCGTCACCAGCATCTGGTTGGTGAACACACCCAGGGCCGCGATGTCATCGGTGACACCCAGCGCCCGGCGCTTGTTATCCAGTTCCTCTTCCTGACCCGCAAGATAGCCTTCGGCGCGACGGACCAGTTCACTGGCCACGTCCTCGTCAAAGCCTTCGATGCTGGCCAGTTCCTCGGGATCGGCAAATGCCAGTTCCTCGATGGAATGGAACCCTTCGGTCACCAGCAGGCCCGCAATGACGTCATCAACGTCCAGCGCCTCGACAAACAGGTTGCTGCGGCGACGGAATTCTTCCTGCCGGCGTTCCGATTCCTCGGCTTCGGTCAGGATGTCGATGTCCCACCGCGTCAGCTGACTGGCGAGGCGGACATTCTGTCCGCGCCGACCGATGGCGAGGCTGAGCTGGTCATCGGGCACGACAACCTCGACCCGACCGGCTTCCTCATCCATCACCACCTTGCTGACTTCAGCCGGGGCAAGGGCGTTGACGACGAAGGTCGCCGCCTGCGGGCTCCACGGAATGATATCGATCTTTTCGCCCTGGAGTTCCTTCACGACTTCCTGAACGCGGCGCCCACGCACGCCCACGCAGGCGCCGACCGGATCGATCGACGCATCACGGGAGATCACGGCCATTTTCGCGCGCGAACCGGGGTCACGGGCCACGGCCTTGATCTCGATGATGCCATCATAGATCTCAGGCACTTCCTGCGCGAACAGCTTGGCGAGGAATGCCGGATGCGTGCGGGACAGGAATATCTGCGGGCCACGCGGCTCATCACGCACGTCATAGATGTAGGCGCGCACGCGGTCGGAATTGCGGAAGCTTTCACGCGGGATCAGTTCGTCACGGCGCAGCAGGGCTTCGGCATCCCCGATCTCGACCAGCAGGTTGCCGTATTCCGTGCGCTTGACGGTACCGTTGATGATCTCGCCCACACGGTCCTTGAAGTCATTGAACTGGCGGCGGCGTTCATATTCGCGCACGCGCTGGACAATGACCTGCTTGGCCGTCTGCGCCGCGATACGCCCGAAGTCGATGGGCGGCAGCGGGTCGATCAGGTATTCGCCCAGCTGGATCTCGGGCTTGAACTTGCGCGCGATGTACAGCGGGATCTGGGTTTCCTCGTTTTCCACCGTCTCGACCGCTTCGGTCCAGCGCGACAGGCGGACATCGCCGGTCTTGCGGTCGATGGTGGCGCGGATATCCTTTTCATGACCGTATTTCGCGCGGCCGGCCTTCTGGATGGCCTGCTCCATCGCTTCCAGCACTTCCTCACGGTCGATCGACTTTTCCCGCGCTACGGCATCGGCCACCAGCAGCAGTTCGGGACGGGCAACGGACGTATCCATCAGTGTCTCCACAACATCGTTCAGTTGGCCTTGCGCGCCGGCTTGCGGTCGGGCTTGCCAGGGGCCTTCTGCGTTCCGGCCGGGGAGGCATCCTCCTCCGGCCCGTTTTCGTCGCTGGCGGCGTCCGGCTTCATCATCCGGGCGCTCGCCTCGATCAGTTCATCGGTCAGGACAAGACGCGCCTTGCGCATGTCAGCGAAAGGCAGCGCGACCTCGGTCCCGTCATCCAGCCGCATCAGGCCGTGGCCGTCACGCGCACCCAGCACGATCCCGGAAAAACGCTTGCGACCGTCGACGGGCATGTTCATCTCGGCCCGGGCAAGGTGCCCCGCGAACCGTTCCCAGTCCTTGGCGCGGGTCAGCGGCCGATCGATCCCGGCGGAGGAAACCTCCAGCGTCCAGGCGCCCGGCAGCGGGTCCTCGACATCCAGTATCGCGCCCACCGCATGACTGATCTGTTCACAGTCCTCGATGGCGATCAGCGTGCCATCCGCACGGTCCGCCATGATCTGCACGGTGGGGGATTCGCGCCCCAGCACCGCCACGCGCACAAGGTCAAAGCCCATGTCGGCCAGCGCAGGCGCGATCATTTCGGCAATACGGGCATCAAGGCCCGTCAGGAAAGGCAGATCAGCGTCCAATGCAAAAAAGGCAGCCTTGCGGCCACCCCCCAAAGAAAAAACCAGAGATGAAGGAATTGCCCGTAACATAGGTCACCCCCACGCTGACCGCAAGAACTATATATCGGACCAGGCGTTACATTTCCTGCACCTTAACGTCTTGCCAGATCACGCCCGTGACCCACATTATGCACGCATGACGCCCTTGAACTCACCGCCGGAGCCCGCACGGGAACGCAGTGAACGCTCATCCAGCCGCCGGCTGGTTGTAGTGGGGCTGATCGCTGCCGTCGTCGCGGGCGGCGGTCTGGGCACGGGCGGTTTCATGGCCGCGCGCGAAGGGGGCAGCAGCAGCCAGACGCCCCCCGTCGCGGCCGAAGCGGGCGGCGGCGGCACCAGCGATGGCACGCACCTCATGCTGAACGCCCCGGTGCAGAACCGCCCCGACATGATGGGCCAGATGCCCATGATTTCCCCCGACCGTGCGGCGGACATGCTGCGCCAGACGTCCTATTCCATACAGCAGCAGGCCGAGATCCTGGCCGCGCTGAAACGGCGGGACATCATCCTGGCCGACATGCCCATGTATGACATGACCGGCGGCAACGCGGTGGTGAACGTGCAGTCGCTGGGGCTGGTGCAGACCGTGCATCTGGGCCCACGGCCCAAAAGCGTGATCCTGCCCATCCGCGTGGCGGGCAACGTGTCCATTACCGCGGCGGGCGACCCGGGGCCCGCGGGCATCCATGCGGGCGCGGTCTTCGTGCCGGGGCCCACCGCGCTGCCGGTGCTGACGCGTGACACGGAAATCGTGATCGGGGTAGTTGTGCAATGAAACCGCTCTATCCGGCCCTGATGGAGCGGCTGGTGCCCCTCATCATGGTCATTTTCCTGGTGCTGGGCAGCTTTCAGGCCGCAATGGCGTTGCATCTTTCGCTCGCCAGCCTGCGGCATTTCATGGAATGGTGTGCCCCGGCCTATCCGGTCGTGGCAGCGGCCAGCGCCCTGCTGGCGCTGACCGGGCTGTGGTTTGAGAACCGGGCCGAAAAACTGGCCCGCAAGGGGATCCGACGCAGACGGGGATGGATAATGGACGTACTCGCCAGGCTGACCAATCGCAGCGCGCTGGAGGAAATGCTGGCGCGCGAACAGAAAGAGACCGTGATCGACGCGGAGGAACTGGCCGCAAGCCTGCGTGCCCGCGTGATCGGGCAGGACCAGGTGTGCGAGGACGTGGCGACACAGCTGCGCCGCCGTCTGGCGCTGCAGGTGCGCGGCAAGCCGGTGGGCATCTTCCTGCTGGCAGGCCCCCCGGGCACGGGCAAGACCTATCTTGCCAAGCAGCTGGCCCGCCAGCTTGACCGTCCGCTGCTGAATTTCGACATGACGCAGATGAGTTCCCCCCACGCCGCGACCCAGCTGTTCGGCTCGCCCAAGGGGTATGTGGGGTCGGATACATACGGCAAGCTGACCGGCGGGCTGAAGGAAAAGCCCGACGCGGTGGTCCTGCTGGATGAAATCGAGAAGGCGCATCCCGACGTTTTCAAGAAATTCCTGACCGCATGGAACGACGGCCACGTGACCGAGGCGTCTACCGGGCAGCAGATTTCCACCGTACGCAGCATTTTCATCCTGACATCCAACATCGCCACCGAAGCCCTGACCGAAATTGCGGACAGGCTGGCGGATGAACCCGACAAGATGCGCGCCGAATCGGTCGAGGCCCTGCGCCAGGCCGGTTTCGCGCCGGAAGTACTGAACCGCCTGGACCGCATTTTCATCTTCCGTCCGCTGGAAGGACTCGACATCGCGCGTGTCTCGGCCCTTGAGATCGAGGCCATGATCGACAGCTATGGCCTGAAGGTCGAAACCGGCGGCATTGATCCCGCACTGCTGTTTGAAGTCATGCGCAGGCAGGACCGCATGGGCCCCGCCGCCAGCGCGCGTGATCTGGCCCGGTCCATCGAGGACATGATCAGCGACTCGCTCATTACCGCCCGTCAGCAGGGGGCAAAACTGGTGCGCGTTGTCTCCAGCGAAGATGGCATAGTGGCCGAAATCGCAGACGAAGAACGCGATGCCCAGCGCGCGCGGATCAGTTCCTGATCCATGTGGGCTGTATCACGTTTCCAGTCCCGGCCGGGCCTGACGGACCACGGCGCCCTGCCTGTTTCCCAAATGGGGAAAGGCATGGCCGCCTGCGGCATGGTCTGCTGAATGTCTGCTTTTTCGCGTTTGTGGCATCGTGCGCCGTTATGGCGGTTCTGCCTGTACCTGATCGTGCCGTTTACGGTGCTGACGCTGATTTTCCCGCCAGCCTATCTGCTTCGGCTGGTTCCCCGTCTGGCTGCGCTGTCCGCGAATATCCATAACCGGCTGGGCATGCATGATGCCCCCGCCAGGGGTGAAGGCAACGGGGACAGCAATGGGGAAGACGGCGTCATTACCATGATGCCGATTACCGACCGGCTGACCAAGGCGATCCCGTTCGCAGGCCGTATCCTGCCGCTGCCTGCGGGCACGTGGCACCCGGTCATGAACATCATCAACGGTCCGCATGGGGAAGTGCTGGAAAACGTCCTGATCCGCGTGGAAGGCCATGTCGTGACCGGCATGATCGGGGCGGAAGGCAGCACCCAGCCCGTGCCGGAAACGGCCATTTCCTCGATCGACTCCAGTTGCCATGACGACCGGAACTACATGTCCCGCGTGCTGACCGCGCATCCGCCTGCCATGGAATGCTGGTTCACCACGGCAGTCTATCCTGCTTCCATCAACCGCACGGCCATCATCGCCAACCGTCTGCGTGAAGAAGGCTTCGTCCTGCCGCCCGTGCTGCTGAAGGCCGGGTGGAGCTACAGCACGCCCGCAGGGGATCACAACGTCAATGTCGAGACGGTGACCATCTTCCTCAATCCCGTAAACACCGACAGCACCAAGATGCTGCGCACGCCGGATTACTGGGTCAAGGACACGCTGGGCCAGCAACCTGCCGCCAGCGACTTCGTCAAGCGCGCGAATACATGGATGGCTGGCTGGGCGCAGGTCCTGCATGACGGGTTCAACAGCGACATGCTGGCCTCAAGCGAGGAACAGCGTGAACGGCTTGCGCGCGACCCCGCAGCTCCCCAGCCCGGCCGGGGCAGCCCGCTGGACTGAAAACCGACAGAAACGTCAAAAAAAATGCCGCCTCTTTCTCAAAAGGCGGCACCCATAAATTTTCTGCCCCACCCGGGACAGACGCACTGCGTGGCCTAGAGCATTCTGTGATTAGATTGATGCATATCCAGAGTTCTTG
>NZ_BANF01000024.1 GCF_000964425.1 Komagataeibacter intermedius TF2
TCCAGCGGCATCTACGTCTGCACGGCAGAGAACACGTGGTCCGCATATACGCCAGCTGCGATCTGGCCATAAGGAACCGACATGATCAAGTGAACCCAGCCATCGCCACTGTTTCCTGACCGATCAACAAGGAAAACACCATGAACCCGAATATTTCCCGCCGGTCCCTGCTGCGCGCCGGGGCCGGAACGCTGGCGGCTGGCCTGCTGGCAGCCTGCACGGTTACGAAGTCCGGCACGACCACCACCGTCACCCTGAACGTGGCCGAAGTCGTGGATTACAGCAACGCAATCCTGTCCTTTGCCAGCACGGCCATTAATGTGTCGTTCGTGGCGTCCGCGATGGGCACGGCAAATCTTGCGTTGGCCAACACCGTCATCACATCGCTGAAATCCGCCCTGGCCGCGTTCCAGTCCGCCGCCGGGTCAAGCGCGTCCGTCACCTATGACAGCGCCAGCGTGAAGGCGGCTTTCGATAGCATCCTTGCCGATGTGGAGAAGGTGGACACGCTCATCATTTCCACAATCACCGGCACGGCAGCAAACCTGTCCAGCAGTGTGGTGTCCGAGGCCAAGACGGCAGCCGGGGCAGCGGAAACCTTGATCGACCTGCTCAAGGCCATGGTGGACATGTCCGGACCGCGCCTGCGCGGTGTGTCTCCCCTGAACGGTGATGCGGCTATTGCGCAGATTGCCGTTTTCTCGGCCTCGCAGGGATGACCATGAACCCGGTCATTGCCGTTCTTCTCTGGATCAGTGGCGTCGTAAGCGGCGCCTCTGGTGCCTTTTTCCTTTACGCATATCTGGCGAGCAATTCACGATGACATATGCTCTTCCTAACGACTATTTCGAGAAAGTCGCGAATCAGCTTTCCATCGCGCGCCCTCTTACAGGGCGCATCGCAGAAATGGGCGGCCGCACCTTTGTTGGCACAAAGATTATTCACGCTACGCCGATGAACCGCCGAGAATACAACACACTGCGCGGCTGGGAACTCCCAGCCGACGAGAATGGCGACGATGCTGGCTATCTGGTCCAGTACGCTGATCAGGATCACACTAATCTACCCGGCTTCACAGGGTATATCTCATGGTCTCCGGCGGACGTGTTCAACGCTGCATACGCGCCCGTTACCGAAGATGGTAACGCATGACCACCCACACGCTCGCCGGTATGGGCCTGTTCCTGACCGGAGCGGCGTTCTCGCAGGTGCTGGCGTTCGGCATCGTCGCATGGCGCGAAGCTCGGCGCGAACGGCAGATTGACGGCACGCTTGGGCCGCCTGCGCCTGATCCATCGGATAATGCAAAATGACAAAACGCTTTCTCGGCTGCCTGTTACTGGTAGCTGCCAGCCTTTCTGCCTGTGCCCCTTACCGGGATTGCAGGTCTGAGAACATTCCCCGCACACAATGCGCATTTATTGAGGTGATTCCTTGACCGCCCGTAAACTCGGCTGCCGCCCGGCTGAACACCGTCCCGGCCAGCCGCATCTATCCGTCATGCGCGGGTTCTGCGCCCGGCAGGCCCCGCCGCGCCTGATCCGCGACCACATAGACCCGCGCCCGGCGATGCTGGGCAATGATGCACTGGGGGACTGCACGGCGGCTGGCATCGGCAACCACCTTCACGCCACGGCGGCCCTGTCCGGCTTTGACGTGGTAGGCGTCACCACAGAGGCGGCCATCCGGTTCTACAGCCAGTCCACCGGCTACGTGCCGGGAAATCCCGCCACGGACAACGGCGGCGTGGAGGTTGACGTACTGACATCAGCTTCCTGCGACGGATGCGCCCTGACCGATCAGACCCTGTATCCGTGCTGGGGCAGCGCCGATCCGGGCGACCTGAACGGAATCCGCAACATCACTGCGGGCCTGTCCGCCGCCTATCTGGGCGTGCAGCTTGCCACGGCGGATATGTGGGAGGATCAGGACGGCAACCTGCCGCCCGTGTGGGACACGGACAGTCCAGCCGACCATGGCGACCCGACGCCGGGCAGTGCGGGTGGCCACTGCCTGCTGCTGTGGGATTACGCGGGCACGACCGACACCGATCTGGTCACGCTCCTGACATGGGGCAGCAAGCAAAAGGCCACATGGCGCTGGGTCCGGTCCCGCATCATGGAGGTGCATGGGCTGGCTTGGGGACAGTTGCACGCACCCGGCGGCCTGTATCCGGCTGGTGACGACTGGGCCGCGCTGGTCGAGGCCAATGCGGCATATCTGCGGGGGACGGCATGAACCGGGGCGACCGGATAGCCTTCCTGCTCGGCTGCATGATCGGCCTGTCCGGCTGCGCAGTCCATCCGGCCAAGGTCAGCACGACCATCCCACAGGCCATGGCGGGCATCCAGGCCAGTCTGGCGCAGGCCGGGGTGGTGTCGGTATCGCATGCGGGCGATTGGACCCCGGATCAGGACGCGCTATTCGTCCGCGCCGTCCGGGCGGCGCAGTGCAGTCAGGACCGAGCCGACCCGGTGGTGGGCACGATTGCAGGCGATGTGACCTTGCAGCTATCCGGGCAGTTCACGCAGGGCGGCCAATTCACAGTGGGAGCGATCACGACAGCACCCACATTCGGCGTGCAGGGCGATGCCACCCGAACGCGCGGGCAGACGGTCAGCCTGCCGGTGGCCTACGCTCCGCTGTCGTCGCTACCAGATGTCGAGATGTCGCGGCAGCTTGGATACGAGGCCGAGATGCTGGCACAGAACGACGATGCCCGGCACGGCGAGGCGGCGCGGCTGATTGCTGATCGGGAGGAACTGCGAGGCAGGGTGCGGGAAATGATTGATACCTGGTCGCCGGGTGAATGCGCCGGGCACGTGCCGGTCATGCCGTTTGCCGGGGGCAGGCGGTGATCTGGCGATGGCTGCACCGTCTGTTCTGTTTGCGGAGAGGGTGCAGGAAATAAGAACGGCAGGAACCCTCAAGGCCCTGCCGTTCAATGCGTGGACAGCTTTGCCGCCTGTATCGAGCCATGCGCCCGCCAGCTGTCAAGAATTCCTTGACGGCTGGAACTTGTGTGCCGCGGCGGCGGGTTAGGGCCCGGATCACCACCACTGGAGATAGCCACCGCCGCAGCGGATGCATCATAGGATTGTAGGGAGGAAAGTACAAGGAGAAGTTGACCGTCAACGAGCGATAAATCCCCAGACGAATGAGAAATTTTCTTTATCAATGCATTGATATAACTTGATTATACCATTTCCAGGAAGCTGTGGACATGCTGCTCCACCGGCTGCACCTCGCGCCGTGTCACGGCGTAGCTGACATCCCACATGGCTGTTGCTTCATGCACGAAAAATGATGCGATCATGAACGACAGCACTGGAACATCAATTTCCATGAACAGTCCGGCCAGGACCGGAAAGGCTGCTTCCCCCAGCATGAGCAGGTGCAGGCCGCTTTCCTTCAGGCCCGTGGTGTGTTCGATATCCGTCCGCCGGTGGCACCACCAGTCAGTCAGGCCGGAGACCAGCCAGATGGGTATGACAAAATACTGTATGACCCGACGCGCGACATGGCGTGTGGCGTCGGTTTCGGCCTGTGCGTCCTCAATGGGTCTGGTTTTCCGTGCGACGGGTTCCTGCGGGGCCGGTTCCCGTGCAGCCGGTTCGGGCGTCGTGTCCACCCTGCGTCCACGCCACCATGCAATGAACCCTGCCCCCAGCGTCGCCGCTGCGGCGCATAGCATGGAGGATGCATAACATTTAAGGAAAGTGCGGTTTTCCATCATGTCCTGTCTCCCATCCTATTGGGGGGCGTGATGGGGTGCTGCCGCAAAAAGCGCCACAATGGCCGGACAGAATGCTTTCAGGTCGTGCGGATTGCGTGATGTGACCAGTGTGCCATCGCTCACCACTTCCTCATCCACCCAGTGCGCGCCCGCATTGGTCAGGTCCGCGCGCAGGGATGGCCATGATGTCATCCGGTGCCCGCGCACGCCGTTGGCATTGATCAGCGTCCATGGCCCATGGCAGATCGCGGCGATCGGTTTGTCGGCCTGGACAAATTCCCTGACAAAGCGCACGGCGTCCTCGTCCATGCGCAGGTGATCGGGACTGGTCGTACCGCCGGGCAGGAGCAGTCCGTCAAAATTGCGTGCATGGGCCTGACCCACCAGCATGTCGACCTGATAACGGTGGGTCGGGTTCACATCCGCCTTCATGGCTTGGATGTAGCCATGGGTGGGGGAGACAAGGACCGTCCGTGCCCCGGCCTGCTGCAATGCGGCGACGGGTTCGGTCAGTTCCACTTCCTCCACCCCATTGGTGGCAAGGATCGCAATGGTCCGGCCATTTAGCGGGCCACGACGCACGCCACCGTGCATTTCGGCATCGGGAGGTGTCCGTGTGTCATGCGCGGGCATGGCGCCGGGCGTTGGTGGCATATTGTCCTGGGCCTGGACCGTATTGAACACATGGTTGGCCATGATCGTTCTCCATCGGCTGTAAAGGACTGGCGCGGGGACATATTTTCTGCCAGCCCTCCGCACACAATCTGCTGGTGTCATAACGACCGACCGTGGGGGATGTTCCGATTATTCTGTGTCAGATGGCGGGACGGGGAACGTGTTATTCATGGGGAATAGACAGGTCTGGTTGACATGAAATAAAAAACAAGGGCGGCATGTATTCATGTCTGGAATACATGCCGCCCAGTCTGTCCGGGTCAGTTGCCGCATGATGCGGCATGCTTATTTGTTGGGTCCGGTCGAACGCCCCTGGGAGGGTGGATCGCTGGCGGGAAAGCTTTCATCAAGTGCTTCATCGCGCCCTTCGTCTTCCTGTTTTTCCTCAGGGGTCTGGGGCTTGTCCTTGTCGTCGGGTCTGTCCTGCATGGCCATGGATCCTGTCCAGTATGAATGCCCACCAGCCTGATGGTAGCGGGCCCGGTTGCGAAGTGGGGGTGGCTGCGGATCGGGCGTATCGAACGGAAACGGGTCGTAGGGGCCGGGGGGCGGATAATCGCGCGGCATGGGCGGGCCCGACGGCGGCAGTGGGGCCTGACCCAAGGTGTGGATGGAAGATGTAAACATGGCTGTTCCCATCTGGCTTACATATGGGAAACATGGGGCGTGCACCCTGTTTCCCTGCCGGTTGGACCGGGTATGTCAGTAACGTTTACTGTTCACCACTATCGGCGGGGGACGGGGTCTTGTTCCCGCCACGGCTGCTGCGGCCATAACTGTCGCGCATGTGTTTGTGGTGTGTGGACTGGGTGGACGCGCCGTTGTCCGTTGTCGGGGGCTGTGTGCCGGGCTGTTCATCGACAGTGCGCGGGTTGTTCCACAATTTGTCGGAAGGTTCCACCCGCTGCCCGTTCGGCGCGGTGGCGGAAGGCGGGTTCCTGCCCACTTCGGATGCCGCGGAATTCGCCGTTGGCGCCGGGACTGTTTCCGTACCGGTCTGTGCCACGGCCATGACCGGCACACTGGCGATAACTGCCGCCAGCAGGGCGGAATGCATTGTTTTTGTCATGGTGTCGTCTTCTTTCATTCATGTGAATGGACTGACCACAAAAGCATTCATGGGTCGAAAGGTTGCATCCTGTTTGTCAGAACGGTGCGCGTTCGTGCATCCATACCCATATGGGTAAATAAATCATTCATGACGGAATGGATGAATACATGGTCAGGTCAGGGATTGTTCTTGGTTTTCCTGTTGACCTGACCTGTTCATGCAGGTCGGCGCGCACCGTCAGGCAGCATGTCCGCTGTCACTGTTTTGATGACTGATCGGGTCCGGACGTTTCCGGTGCATCTTTCTCGGCGGCGTGTTCGTCGCATCCCGCCTGGTTCTGGTGCCTGCCCTTGTGGCTTGTAGCCTCGACACGTTCATCATTGTCGCGGGTGGATTCCGGCTCGTCCTCTCCCGCGCGGGGCTGGCCGGTTGCCTTGCCACCATCGCCCGGAGGGGGGGTGGCATGGCCCTCGGGCGCGTGAAGGGCATATGGGGTCTGTACGGAAACATGCGGTTGGTCGGGCATGGTCTTCCTCCGTTATGGGAATGGGGACGGTTCTCACCTGCTGGCCCTGCCTGTGCACATGAAGCAGCGCGGGGCCACGTGGTTGCCTGCCATGTTCTGGTTAACGGGGCATGGGCTGAATGGTTCTTGGCTTTTTCCCATCCTTTCATGTGCGAATATTTCATGAATACGCATGCTGTCAGCCCGGCGGGTCGGGTTGCGGTCCCAATGTGACCTCCACATTATGGGCCTGCCCGTCATCCACCATCTCGACCGTGCCTGTGGGCGGCAGGGGAGTACCATCGCATGTTGCATGGCGTATGCCGTGACACACATGGTCAGGATTGTGAACGACAACGTGATAGGTTGCCGTGCGCCAGCGCACCGTGGCCGTGAATCCCGGCCATGTATCCGGGATGCAGGGGGTGATCAGCAATTGCCTGTCCTGCACGCGCAGGCCGAGGATCGTCTCGGTCCCCACGCGCTGCATCCATCCCGCTGACCCGGTGTACCATGACCATCCTCCCCGGCCGACATGGGGCGGGCATGAATAGATGTCGGCCGCGACCACGTAGGGTTCCAGCCTGTAACGCGCCACGTCCTCGGGGCTGGATGCGTGATTGATCGGGTTGAGGGTATGGAACAGGGCATGGGCGCGGTTTCCATCCCCCAGCGTCGCCATAGCCATGGTGGTCCACAGGGCGGCATGGGTGTACTGGCCGCCGTTTTCGCGTATGCCGGGCGGGTAGCTGCGGATATAGCCCGGATCGGGGCCAACGGCGTCAAATGGCGGGGTCAGGACAAGGACCAGCCCGTCATCCGGGCGGACAAGACGCGTCATGGCCGATCGCATGGCGTGCTGCGCCCGTTCGGGTACGGCCACACCCGACAGTACGGCCCATGACTGTGAGATGGCGTCAATCTGGCATTCCGCGCTGGTGTGCGAGCCAAGCGGCGTGCCGTCATCAAAATAGGCGCGCAGGTACCAGTCGCCATCCCATGTCGCTTCCAATGCCGTGGCAAGGGCCGTGGCATGGTCCTGCCACGCCTGCACGCGCGCATCATCCCCGCGGGCGCGCGCCAGCGGGATGAAGGTGGTCAGCGCATCATGCAGGAACCACCCCAGCCATACGCTTTCGCCCCGTCCCTGTTCCCCCACGCGGTTCATGCCGTCATTCCAGTCCCCCGTTCCCATAAGCGGCAGGCCATGACTGCCTGTCGCAAGGCTGTGGTCCAGTGCGCGGGCGCAGTGTTCGAACAATGTGCCGCTGTGTTCGGAAATCGCGGGGATCATGAAGCGGTCATGTTCGGTAATGGGCAGCGCTGGCGCCTCCAGAAAGGGAATGCGCTCATCCAGCACGCCCGTATCCCCCGTGGTGGTGACATAATGCGCCACGGTATGGGCCAGCCAGGCGCAGTCATCGGAAATATGGGTCCGCACGCCCGCCCCGGTATTGGGCAGCCACCAGTGCTGCACGTCCCCTTCGGCAAACTGCCGTGACGCGGCCCGTAGCAGGTGCGCGCGCACGCGGTCCGGGCATGAAAGCGCCAGCGCCATGCCATCCTGCAACTGGTCACGGAAGCCATATGCCCCGCTGGCCTGGTAAAATCCGGCCCGTGCCTGAACCCGGCTGGCCAGCGACTGGTACAGCAGCCAGCCATTGAGCATGATATCCATTGTGCGGTCGGGGGTCTGGACCTGTATGGCGCCGGTTACCGTATCCCAGTGGCGGTGGACCGCCTCCATCACATGGTCGGGACTGGTGGTACGGTACTGGCCAATCAGGGCGCGGGCATGGTCGGTGTCCGTGCCTTCACCCAGCAGGAACACGATTTCCGCCCGTCCCCCCGGTGGCAGGGTCACCATGGTCTGTACCACGCCACATGGGTCCAGCCCGGCGCCGGTCGCCCCCTGCACGCCATTGGCATGGGCGAAGGCAAGGGGATCCGCCATCGTGCCATTGGGGCCGATAAAGGCGGCACGATCACCCGAACAGGCCGTCATGTATCCGCCAATATCGGCAAAGGCCGTGCGGTCCGCATATTCCGCGTTCCAGCGGTTGCGCGCGAACAGCGCGCCGGTTTCCCCATCGCGTTCGGTCATGATGAAGGGGGCCGCCGTACTGCGCGCCGGCCCCAGCACCCATTCCACATACGCGGTGACGGACAGGGTGCGGGACCGGTCTGACTGGTTGTGCAACTGTATGCGCGTAATCTTGACCGGGTCGGATACCGGCACGTATTGCAGCAGGGAACTGGCCACCCCGTGCGCCACGCGGTCCAGGCGGGTATAGCCGCGTCCATGATGGGTGACATAGGTCGCGGCGGCATCGCGTCGGGTGGCGGCGGTGGGGCACCACAGGGTTCCGGTGTCCTCGTCCCGGAAATAGAAGACTTCGCCCGCATGGTCACTGACCGGATCGTTCGACCATGGCGTGATCTGGTGCTCGCGGCTGTTGCCCGACCATGTATAGCCGCTGCCTTCGCCCGAGATCTGGAAGCCGAATGCGTCATTGGCGATCACGTTGATCCATGGCGCGGGCGTGGTCTGGCCGGGGCCAAGCACGATCACGTATTCCCGCCCGTCTTCGGCAAAGCCGCCATGGCCATTGAAGAATTCCAGCGCGGGCACCGGTGGCATGGCAAATGCCGAAGGCTGCGGTGGAACGGGGCGCGGCGCGGGCGGGAAGGACCGTGCCCGCGGCCTTTCCCCCTGGTCAAGCTGTTCGGACAGGGTGTGATCCGCATCCAGCACCACGCGGGCGATGGATATGATCAGGTGGCGCACGGCGGGCGTAATCAGGTCGGCGCGCAGCACGCGCACGGACCCGGCGGTTCCTGCCGTGCGGGGGGTCGCACGGACAAGCTGGTCAAGCGATACCTGCAGGTCCTGCAGGTAGGACGACGGGTGTTCGTTCAGGATGACAAGATCCACCGCCAGTTGCTTGAGCCGGAAATACTCCTGCGCCAGCAGCAGGAAGCGCACGATATCCGTGCCGGAATTTTCGCGCACGCGCAGCACGACAATCGGCAGGTCGCCCGAAATGCCCTGTTCCCACAGCAGGGGCTGCGCACCCGCCCCGCGTGCGATGTCCACCGGGCTGGCGCGCAGGGCGCGGGTGGCGAACACGATATGCCCCGCCAGCCGCTGGAACAGGTCCGCCTGCGATGGGGAAATGTCCAGATGTCGCAACTGCACCTGCGCCTGTGTCCATGCCAGCGTGCGCGCGCGTTCGAACGCGGCATGGTCGTGATGGGTGTCGATCAGGTCCAGCAGGGCCGCACGGGTGGGGGCAACCATGGTCCAGAAGGCGACGCGCGCCACCGCGCCGGGACGGACGGAGACCCGCGCCCGGATGGAAAAGACGGCATCCAGCACAGTCCCGGTCGTGCCCGACAGGGGCGCGCGTGTGGCCATGGCGGCGGGCTGTCGGGCATCGTGCCTGCGACCGATGAAGCGGGCGCGATCCGTTTCAATCTCGATCGGGGCATCGCACAGCGCCAGATGGGCCACCCATATCTCCGGCTCGTCACCGGTGCGTCGGCGGCGTGTTGCGATCAGGGCGCGTGACTGGGGGATATGCTCTGTCTGTACGAACAGCTTCGTAAAGGCCGGGTGCGCCAGATCGGCGTTCTGCGCCAGCAGCGCCAGTTCGGCGTATGACGTGATGTCCAGGTCCAGCGTTTCGCTGCCTGCGTTAAAGACCGAGACCTGACGTACTTCCGCATCGTCTTCCGCCGAGACCAGAACATCCAGCGTGGTGGTGACGGTCCCGTCGCGGCGCGCGAATTCGGCACGGTCTTCATGAAAGACCACGGCGTATTCATCGGGCGGGCTGTCGGTCGGCTGCACCCCGGCGGACCACAGACGGCCTGTCCTGCGGTTGCGGATATAAAGATACTGGCCGTATTCATCGCGTGTCGCATCCTCGCGCCAGCGCGTGATCGCCTGTCCCTGCCACCGGCTGTAGCCAGATCCCGCCGCCGTCAGCATGACCGTGTACCGTCCGTTGGACAGCAGGTGCGTGACCGGTCCGCCCATATCGGCACGGTCCACGTAACGCCCCGCAGGTGCTGCTATGGTATGGACGGGGGTATGGGTATCATCTTCGGACGGCAGGGGGCGGGCGACGGCCCCGGTGCGGGGGGCACGTTCCTGCAGCAGCAGCTCGGCCGAGGCAATGACCGGATCATCATGAAACCGTGCGCGCATGACGCCATTCATGATCGTATCGGCCACCGCCAGGATGGACATGCCCTGATGATGGGCCATATAGGCGCGGATGATCGCAACGCGGTGGCTGTCGGGCACGCGGTCGGGCGTATAATCCAGTGCTTCGTACAGGCCATACCGGCCCAGCGCCCCGGTTCTTTCCAGCGTATGCAGGTTGGCCACCGCTTTCTGCGGGTCGATCATGGCGGCCAGCATGGTGGCGTAGGGGGCGACCACCGTGTCCATTCCCAGTCCGCGCTTCAGCCCCAGTCCGGGAATGCCGAAATTGGAGTACTGATAGGTATAGTCAAGGTCGCGCGCGTTATAGGCGGATTCCGATATGCCCCACGGAATGTCACGATCCTGCCCATAGGCGATCTGGCGCTGGACGATCAGCTTGTTGGTCTGTTCCAGCAGGCTGCCCATGGGGGCGCGCATGACCAGTGATGGCATGAGGTATTCAAACATGGACCCCGACCACGACACCAGCGCCGCCCCGCTGCCCACGGGTGTTATGGACCGGCCAAGGCGGAACCAGTCATGGGCGGGCATGTCACCCTTGGCGATGGCGAAAAACACCGCCAGCCGTGCTTCGGACGCCAGCAGGTCGTAGCAGTTGGTGTCCTGCGTATCTTCCGCCACCAGATAGCCGATGGACAGCAGCTTGCGCGACGGGTTGCACAGGAAGGCGAAATCCATGTCCTGCGCCATGCGCCAGGCCGTCTGCGCCACGGCCTCCAGCCGTGCGCCAAGGGTGGCGTACAGGTCCGTATCCAGATCGCGCAGGTGGCTTTCCAGCGTGCGCAGGGGGGCTGATACCCAGAACGTGCGCTCGTTCACCGTGTCTTCATCATGGCCCGATGGGGGGGGCGTCATGCCCGCCACATAATCCATGACCGCTGCCGCCTGGCGACGCAGGGCGGACAGCTGTGTTGCCGAGCGGTTGGCGTCTGCGGACAGGACGGAGTTCTTCAGTCCCGTCAGCAGGCGCAGCAGATGGCGTTCCGCGGGTGTGTGGCTGATGCGCGTGCCGTTACGGAATGTCAGGTCGGTAATCGCGATGTTCAGCGCATCCGTCACCCCTTCGCGCCAGGTGGCGAATTCAGGACCGTTTTCCCGCCAGCGCTGGCACGCGCTGGATAGCGTGACGAGGTGACCGGCAAGGTTCCCGCTGTCGACACTGGAAATATAGACCGGGTCAAGCGGGCGGAGGTCGTCGGTGGCATACCAGTTGTAGAAATGTCCCCGGTAGCGCGGCATGATCTTCAGCGTGGCGAAGGTCGCCTCCAGCCGCGCCACGGTGTCGGCCAGGCCGATCCAGCCGAAATCCCGCGCACTGGCGCAGCACAGCAGGTACAGGCCGATATTGGTGGGTGATGTGCGTCGGGCCAGGACAGGGGCGGGATCTTCCTGGAAATTGTCCGGCGGCAGCATGTGGTCTGCAGGCGTGGTAAAGGTTTCGAAAAAGCGCCACGTGCGGCGCGCGACCATGCGCAGGATGCGCGTATCGGTGCGTGAGGGCCGCGAACGTGCGGAAATGACCGGCGTGCGGCTGGCCCACATCGCCACGGCGGGCGACAGGCACCACAACGTGGCGACCGGCACGGACGCGAACAGGCTCCATGGCGCCCATATGGCCGTGGCCGTGACACACCCGCAGCCCAGCAGCGGGGCCGTGAACATCCGCCCGTAATATCCCGCAAGGCCCGAGCGCATGAGCCCCGCGATCTGGGCTGCGGGCACCCATTGCAGCAGGTGGCGGCGCGTGATCAGCACGCGCACCAGCGTGCGCGTGATCGCATCCGTCATGAGTACGGACTGATGGGCGAGGAAGGTGATGGTCAGGAAAGTCATGACCGCCGCCTCGGCGCTCTGCGTGCCGATGACGTTGAGGTAACTGCGCAGTGTAATCCATTCCCGCCGGGGCACGATATCGGGCAGTACCGGCAGGAACGCAGGCAGCGCCAGGGCCGCCAGCATGAAGGTCGTCCAGATCAGGGCGGCATGGAACGGCAGGAACCATCCCGCCACAAGGCTTGCCAGCGCCAGCGGCATGCACATCGTGCGGCGCAGGTTATCGAGCATTTTCCACCGCGCGATGCCCGACAGCCGTGCTGCGCGTGCCGGCACGCTGCGCGGCGGCAGGCTGGATACGATCCACGGCAGCAGCTGCCAGTCGCCACGTGTCCAGCGGTGCAGCCGCTGGGCCGCGACAAGGTAGTCGGTAGGAAATTCCTCGACCACCTCGATATCCGTCACCAGTCCGGCGCGGGCGAAGATGCCTTCGAACAGGTCATGGCTGAGCATGGTGGATTCAGGTACCCGCCGGGCGAGGGCGGCTTCGAAGGCGTCAACGTCGTATATGCCCTTGCCTGCATAGGACCCTTCGCCAAACATGTCCTGATACAGGTCGGATACGGCAGCGGAATAGGCGTCGATGCCGCTGGCGCTGGCGAAAATGCGCTGGAACAGCGTGCTCTGGTGCCCCACGGGCAGCGATGGCGTCACCCGTGGCTGCAGGATGGCGTAGCCTTCATGCACCCGTCCGGATACGGGATCGAAACGCGGCGCGTTCAGGGGATGGGCCATCTTGCCAATCAGGCGGCGCACGGTTTCCAGCGGCAGGCGCGTATCGGCATCAAGGGTGATGACATAGCGTATGCCTGCAGGCAGGTCATGCGGGGGGGACAGGAAGGTCGTGTCCGTCGCCCCGCGCAGCAGGCGGTTGAGTTCATGCAGCTTGCCGCGCTTGCGTTCCCACCCCATCCAGACCCGTTCGCTTTCGCACCGGACCCGCCTGCGGTGCAGCAGGTAAAAACGCGTGCCCTGCGCGCCCGCGCCATATTTCCGGTTCAGCCTGTCAATGCCTGCGCGCGCCAGTGCCAGCAGGCGCTGGTCATCGGGGGCATCGGCGCTGTCATGGTCGGTCCAGTCGGTCAGGAGCGCGAAGTGAACCGTATCGTCGCGCACGCTCAGGTAATGGACCTCCAGCCGCGCGACCAGTTCGTCCACGGTTCTGTCCGTTGTCAGCAACGCAGGCACGACCAGCATGGTACGCAGATGGGCAGGAATGCCATGCAGTAATTCCAGTCCCGGCAGGATGGTGGCATGTACCGCCTCCAGCGCCAGGCGGTTGACGCAGGCGACTGCCGCCTCCGAAATCGGGATGAAGGCAATGACCGGCAGGGCCCATGCGACATCCATGCCGGCCCGATGGACCAGCCACACCGGAATGGCGATGAACAGCAGCGTAAGCAGCGTGACCACGATGCTGTAGGCCGTGATCCCGTAGGCGCAGAAAGCCCGGACCAGGCGGCGTGACAGTGTGGGCCGGAACCCGATCGCAGCCTCCAGCGCCGGTCGTCCCGCCATAAGCAGGTAATAGCCCGGATCGCAGCGCCGGGGGTCATCCGCGCCCCTGTCGCGTGCCGCATGCGCCATGGCCACGGCCTGTCTGGCTATGTCCATTTCGCTGTGGCGGCAGCCGCGGGCCAGATTTTCTATGGCCTTGCGGTACAGGTCGCGGCTGGCAAAATCAGCCTGTGTAAAACTGTCATATTCGGCAAAAAGCCGGTCGATCAGGCTGACCCGTTCAAAGGCTTCGGTCCAGTCGAAACCGGCGATCAGCCGCAGGCTGGTGATGATGTTGCGTATGGTGGCGTTGAACGCCCCCTGTTCATGCAGGTCGTCGCGCACCGCGTCGTCAATGGTGGTGTGCCGGTCCGCCAGACGCTGTTCCAGCCAGACAAGGGCCGGGTCCTTTTCCGGATCCAGCCCACGCGAACGGTGGACAAGTTGCGCGGTGAACGCATTATTGAGGATACGGAGGTCAACCGCCGCCAGGAAACCCGCCATGGCCGCCTGCGTGCCCTTGCGGTAGGCGGCCAGCTGGTCGGCCAGCTGGTCAGCGGCGCGCCTGCTGGCGTTATTGTCCATGATCGCGCTGACGACACGGCGCAGGTTTTCAATCAGCACGATCCGCAACGTGATCGGGACTGCCCACAGTTCCCCGATCGTAAGCGGCGTGACACTCTGGTAAGCCTGCAGATAATTGTACAGGATTTCAGGCTGCAGGTTGCTGTCGGTATGGGCGACAAGGGCCCATGTCACGCCAAACACCCGCGGCAGCCCGGCAAACGGGCCATTGGCCAGTTTGGGCAGGCACGCATAATAACTGGCGGGCAGGTCCAGATCCGTTTCACGTATCTGCATGTCCACCAGCGCGTAATTGTCCGCCAGCCACTGGGCCGCAGGCGTAAGCTGTTTCCCGTTCTGGATATCCTGCGCGATCCGCACGTCGGCTGCGCGCAGGAACGCCCCGTTTTCCGCCAGCCGCCGCGACAGGGGCTGACCGTGCGTGCGGGCATGCCCGTCGGGTACGACGGTCTGGGCCGCGGCAAGGCTGCGCGCGTGGGCTTCCAGCCGTTCCATGCCGAAAATCTCGCTTTTCAGCGGGGCGAAGTCATTTTCCCACAAGGGCGGCGGCACGCGACCGAACAGGCGTGCAAGCCATGGGTGTCGTGTTGACCGGACTGCAGGCTCGGGCTGTGGGAGGGTGGTGGTGATCCCGTCCATTTTCTGCTCCAGTTGCAGGCACGTGCCGGCCTGTGGACAGGCTGCTGCCCGTGCGGGCGTTCATTTCCGGAAAAGGCTTTTCCTTGGCTGCGGGGTGGGGGGCATGGACCCGCGCAGTATCGTCGGTGGCGTTCCGTCAGGTGGGTGGGGGACGGTGTCCCCGCCTGTTTTCAGGGCACGCTCCGGTGTTGCGGGCATGGCTGTCGGTTGTGTCCTGTCGGACGGTATGGTCTGTCCCGGCGGCGCGGGTTTGTGGGATGCACCCATCCTCTGTTCTCCTCTGTCCGGGGATAAAGGGGTGGTGGTGGATCAGGCCTGCGGGACATGGCGGTCAGTGTGTGTGACCGGATTGCCGCAGGCTTGGCCAGAACGTGCCCATCGGGCCTGCGTTGCATATATTTTACTGGCGTTTTATTTGGACTGAAAAATACCCGTCTGGATTTATGATACAAAAAACCATAAAAACGGTTTTCCTGAACAGGAACGTCGGGGGAACTGTTTCAGGCAATACTGGATATCAATACATGAAACCCGCCATTTCTGTTGTGGCGCATGGGGCGGGCGCATATCATACGGGGCTGTAGCGCACGCGCATGGCCGTCCGTCGCACGGCGCGAAACCTGTCCGGGCCATATTTTATTATGTGAATACGTCCCGTCAGCCTGTCCGCGCGTGGCACTGTCCCCGCCGTGGCGCGTTATTGCCTGGGGCCATGATGGACAGGCCCGGCAATCTGACAGGTAGGGCGCGCATGTCCAACGTAGGGCGGTTTGAATTCATCCTGCTGCTGATTGTCCTGATCGTGGGATTGGAACTGGTGGCGCGCAAGCTGCGCCTGCCGCCGGCGGCGGCGCTGGTGCTGGGGGGCATCGCCATCGCGCTGATGCCCGGCGTGCCGGTGATCGGGATTGATCCCGATCTGGTGCTGATCGTGTTCCTGCCGCCGCTTCTGCTGGCCGGGGCCTATTTTTCCGTCTGGCATGCATTCCGGAAGCACCTGCTGGGGATATTGCAGCTGGCGGTGGGCGGGGTCGCGTTCACCACGCTGGCGGTGGCGGCCGCGACGCGGTGGCTGATCCCGTCCATGCCGTGGGCAGCCTGCGCGGCGCTGGGGGCGATCGTGGCCCCGCCCGATGCCGTGGCGGCGAAGGCGGTGCTCAAGCATGTGCCCCTGCCGGAACGGATGACGACCCTGCTGGAAGGGGAAAGCCTGCTGGATGACGCCGCCAGCCTTGTCATCTACCGTTTTGCCACCCTTGCGGTGCTGACCGGCAGTTTCAGGCCCGTCCATGCCATGGTCACGTTTTTTTTCCTGGCGTTGGGCGGTCTGGTGCTGGGGGGCGTGCTGGCATGGGTGTGGATCCGGCTGCTGACGCGCGTGCGTGACCGGATCCTTAGCATCACCATGACGTTGCTGCTGCCCTGGGTGGCCTATATCGGGGGGGAACAGGTTGGCGTTTCAGGGGTCATTACCACCGTTGTGGCGGGGCTGGTGCTGGGCTGGCGGCAGCATGACGTTTTCAGCGCCGACGAACGCCTGCGCTGGGCGGCGGTGTGGGAAGTGCTGGTGTTCGTGCTGGAATCCCTTGTGTTCGTGCTGATCGGCATTTCGCTGCATGCCATCGTGCTGCGGCATATGGGCACGGCATGGGTGGCGCAGGACGTGGTCCTGCCGGTGGCAGGCATCGTGACGGTGGTGCTGGTATCGCGTTTTGTCTGGATGCTGCTGACCGAAGGGGGGCGTGTCGCATTCCTGCCACGTGGCAGACGGCCGGGCTGGCGGGGGTTTTCCAGCTTTGTCGCCATTATGGGATGGTGCGGCATGCGCGGCGTGGTCAGTCTGGCGATCGTGCTGGCCCTGCCACCGGAAATGCCCAACCGTGACATCATGCAGATCGCGACCTTCGTGGTCATTCTGGTTACCGTTCTGGTGCAGGGCACGACCATTGGCTGGGTCATCCGCATGACGGGGGGCGAACCCGCGCATCCACGCGGTCAGCGCCATCACCTGTCCGTATCGCAGGCGCGTGCGCTGATCGCCCGGTCGCAGGAACACGCCATGCGGCAGCTGGCCTATGCCCCGGATGGGCAGATCGTCCATTCCCGCCTGCTGGAACAGTACGCCTATCGCGCGGAACTGGCGGAACGTTTCAGTCACGAGCAGCAGGCGCTGCAGGGACGCAAGGATGCCCATTACAAGGCGCTTCTGGCGACCATAGACGCCGGTCGCGCGGAACTGCTGCGCCTGCACCGCAGCGGGGAAATCCATGACGCCGTCCTGCACCAGCTGGAACATGAACTGGACCTGCAGCAGATGACGGCGGAAGGCGGCCTGATCTGACCCTGTCCTACCCGATGGCCTGTGTCATCACGCCTTCCAGCCAGTCGGCAAAGACCTGCAGGCGACGCGACAGGTGCTTGCGGTGGGGATAGAGCAGCGTCATGGGCATGGGGTCCGGGCGGTACTGCGGCATGACCTCCACCAGTTCACCGGCTGCTATATGGTGGCGCACGTCATAAGCCGGGACCTGTATCAGCCCAAGGCCCGAAAGGCAGCAGGCCACCAGGGCTTCGGCACTGTTGACGCTGACCCGGCCAGGCAGGTCCATGCTTCGCGTGCGCTCGCCTTCCATCCATTCCCATTCCTCCACCCGTCCGGTGGAGGGGGAGGCATAATGCACTGCCTCGTGCGCCTGCAGGTCCGCAGGGCCGTGGGGCGTGCCGTGGCGGGCAAGGTAGGCGGGACTGGCCACGTTGATGATGGCCAGTTCCCCCATCCGGCGTGCGATCAGGCCGGAATCGGTCAGGGGACCGACACGCAGCACGCAGTCGATCCCGTCCTCGATCAGGTTGACGGCGCGGTCGGTCACGCCCAGTTCGATCCGGATTTCGGGGTAGCGATCCAGAAATGCGGGCAGTGCCGGGGCAACCAGCAGCCGCCCGATCCGCCCCGGCATGTCCACACGCAGCAGGCCGCGCGGATTGCTGCGATCATGACGGAACAGGGTCTCGGCTTCCGCCACATCCGCCACCAGGCGCACGCAGTGTTCATAAAACGCCACGCCATCGGGCATGGGCGCGACGGAGCGTGTGGTCCGCGCCAGAAGCCGCGTTCCCAGCCGGGATTCAAGTTCCTGTATGGCGGTGGACACCGTGGAGCGTGGCATGTTGAGCGTCGCCGCCGCCCGGGTGAAGCTGCCGGTTTCCACTACGCGGGCAAAAATGCGGAAAAGGTCGATACGGTCCACGATTGTCACCGTCAGGTTGCTGTTTGTTCGACTTTTCTGACATGTGTTGTCAGAAAATGGAACTTTATGCCCCAATCCTAACTGATAACCTGTAACCATGAACAGCGCGGCATCCCTCCGCGCACCATGAATGGAGGCTGGATATGGCTGATCATAGCATCAAGGGTAAAACCGTCCTGATCGCGGGCGGGGCAAAGAACCTCGGCGGTCTGATCGCCCGTGACCTTGCGGCACATGGCGCGAAGGCCATTGCCATCCATTACAACAGCGAGGCGACACGGCCCGAGGCGGAAAAGACCCTTGCCGACCTGAAGGCCGCAGGCGTGAACGCCGTTGCGTTCCAGGCCGACCTGACGCGCGATGGCGCGGTAGCCAGGCTGTTTGCCGACACGGTCAGGGCCATCGGCCGTCCCGATATCGCGATCAACACGGTGGGCAAGGTACTGAAAAAGCCGATTGCCGATACCAGCGAAGCCGAATTCGATTCCATGTTCGCGATCAATACGCGGGTTGCGTATTTCTTCATCAAGGAAGCGGGCATCCACCTTAATGACCATGGCAAGCTGCTGACGATCGTCACATCGCTGCTTGGGGCCTATACGCCGTTCTATTCCACCTATGCCGGGTCCAAGGCGGCGGTGGAACACTTCACCCGTGCCGCGTCCAAGGAATATGGCGCGCGTGGCATATCGGTCAACGCCATCGGACCGGGACCGATGGACACGCCTTTCTTCTACGGGCAGGAAGCGCCTGAAGCCGTAGCCTATCACAAATCGGCGGCCGCCCTGTCGCCGTTCAGCCCGACCGGCCTGACCGAAATCGAGGACATCGCCCCCCATGTCCGCTTTATCGTGTCCGAAGGATGGTGGATGACCGGCCAGACCATTCTGGTCAATGGCGGTTACACCACGAAGTAAAGACAGCCGTTTCCACAGGTGCCCCCCCGCCGTGATCCCACGCGTATCTGTCCGGTCCTGACCCTGCTGCCCTGCATGGCCATGGGCAGGGGACGGGTAAATGCGCGTGGGTTGCGGGCGTATTTGAAGGGCGCACCGTAACAGAAAGCTTTTCTGCATAAAGGCGGCGAGCCGGAAACTGCTGTTTTTTATTGGTAGCCCGCTGCCTGCAGTTCAAACAGTTCCGCGTACCGCCCGCCCTGTGCCAGAAGGTCTTCATGCGTGCCGGCCTGCAGGATCTTTCCATGTTCCAGCACGACAATCCGGTCCGCCGTGCGCACGGTGGAAAAGCGGTGCGAAATTACCAGCGCCGCCTTGCCGCGCCGCAATGCGCGCAGGCGTTCGAACACGTCTGATTCCGCCCGCGCGTCGAGTGCCGCGGTCGGCTCATCAAGGATCAGCAGGTCCGCATCGCGCATATAGGCACGCGAAATGGCAATTTTCTGCCATTCGCCCCCGGACAGCTCACGTCCTTTCGCCACGCGTTTGCCCAATGGCTGGTCATATCCCATGGGCAGTTTGCCCACGACATCATCTGCCAGTCCTTCATGTGCCGCCGCTTCAATGCGCTGCGTGTCCGACAGGGCATCGATCCGGCCCACGGCGATGTTTTCCGACGCGGTCAGGCTGTAGCGGACAAAATCCTGGAATATGACGCCGATATGCGCGCGCAGGTCCGTCAGGTCCATATCGCCCAGGGGCACGCCATCCACCGTGATCTGCCCTTCATCGGGGTCATACAGCCGGGTCAGCAGTTTGACGATGGTGGTCTTGCCCGCCCCGTTTTCCCCCACCAGTGCTACCGTTTCCCCCGCGCCAATGGTCAGGTCCAGGTGCCGGATGGCCCAGCGGTCCGTGCCGGGATAGCGGAAACCGACATTTTCAAACCGGATGCCCTGCCGGATGGGGGACGGAAAGGGCAGGGCGCGTGGCGATGAGACGATGGCCGGGCGCAGGTCAAGGAAGGCAAAGAAATCATTGAGGTACTGCGCCTGGCTGGCGGTCTGGGTAATGCCCAGCAGCAGGCTGGACAGGACCGAATGCAGCCGCAGGAACGACCCCGACAGGAATGTCAGGTCTCCCACCGAAAACCGGCCACGAACCGTATCCCACACAATGACCAGATAGACCCCGTAATAGGCAACCGACCCGATGGTGGCGAAGGCGCCGCTCCAGACAAAGCGGCGCAGGGCCAGCCTGCGGTTCTGTTCCAGCACGGTGCTGGCTGCCGCCCGGAAGCGCCCCACCAGAAAATCCCCCAGCCCGAACAGCTTGAGTTCCTTGGCATGTTCGGCGCTGGCGCCGACATAGCGCAGGTATTCCATTTCACGGCGTTCGGCCGTCTTGGCGCGGATCAGCCGGTAGCCTTCGGCATTGAACCGCGCTTCCCCTGCCGCCGAGGGCAGGAGGGCGACAGCCAGAACCACCACCATCCACGGCGCAAACGCCACGACGCCAATCGCAAGCGTCAGCGCGGTCACGGCGGTCTGGGCAATGTTGAACAGTTGCACCAGCAGGTTGTTGCGTCCCGATGCCTGACGCCGCGCGCGTTCCAGCAGGTCCTGCAACGTGCTGGATTCAAACTGCTGCAGGTCCAGCGTGGCCGAATGGGCCATTAGCGCAAGGCTGACGGAGTTGATGTAGCGTTCATTCAGCAGTCCATCGACCAGCACGATCGCGCGTGATGTCAGGTCCGACAGGATGATGAGGGCGAATTCCAGCCCGATCCATTCCTCCAGCCGGGTGGCCGGACCATGCAGTACCCAGTCCAGCATGGACCCCGACGCCGGAGCGTGGGCGCTGGTGCGAATGACTTCATCGACAATCAGCTTGCCGACATACAGCGCCAGTGGCGGCTGGATGGCCTGCAACAGCCGCAGTGCGATGCTGGCCAATGTCAGGGCGGGGCTGCAGTTCCATATCTGGCGGAACATGCGGGGCACATGCCCGTACACCCCGAAACGGGCGCCCAGGCGCGTCCGCCATGATGGGGGGGATGGATCACGGTCCGATGTTTCAGGGGCTGCGTTCAATCAGGAAGTCTCCGGCAGGGAAGGGCGGAAGGTCGGGGCAGGCGACAGAAACAGGGCGGCGACGGACGGCCCGCCCTTCATCACGACTGGTCCAGTATTTCTGCCGTGGCGCGGTTGAGGATGGCGGCGATGCGACGGGATTCCTCCGCCGTGCATCCACGCTTGCGGCGCAGGGCATGACGGATCGCATGGCGTGCTTCATGCAGTTCACCGGCTTCGGGGCCAGTGGCGTCATCAACTCCGGCGAACGCATCGCGCACGTCCGCCATGCGGCCACCGATACGCGCCAGTGCATGCAGTATACCGTCTGCCTGTTCACGCCGGGCCGCCAGATGGATACGACCTGTTTCCGTCAGGGTATAGCACTTGCGGTTGCCATCACGGCTGGCGGCGGCATGGCCGGTTTCATCCAGATATGTCAGGGCCGGATAGATCATGCCGGGGCTGGGCGCGTAAAACCCGCCCGAGCGGTCTTTCAGCTGCCGGATCAGGTCATAGCCATGCGCCGGCTGTTCCGCCAGCAGGGCCAGCAGCACAAGTTGCAGATCTTCCGAACCAAGCTTGCGCCCTGTCGGGAAGTCGCCCCGACCCAGACCACGTTCGAACCCGCCACGCGACCGCCGACCGGAACCATGCCCTCGCCCGCCATGCCTGCGGGAATCGGGGCCGGAATGGGTCGGACGGTCAGACATATGATCGTCAGTCATATCGTAAGATATATACTATCTTACGATATATTCAATGGAAACGACCCATGAACATGCCTGATCCATAACCGGGGGACTGCCCCCAGATCCCCCCGCCGGGGGAAAGATGGGTCAGCCGTCCGGCGCAATGCTTCGGGCTTATGCGTTCGTGTCGTCACCAGGCGGGGTGTCATGCCGCGTGCCGGGCAGGGGCAGGCCCAGATGGCGCGTGCCCTGCCGCGCCGCCAGCTGGATCTGGCGCTCACGTTCCGCATATCGCCTGCGCTGGGCTTCGGTGCGCTGGTCGGCGCAATGGGGGCAACTGACCCCTTCCACATAATGCGGGCTGGCGCGGTCAGCTTCGCTCAGGGGCGTACGGCAGGCATGGCATATGTCGAATGTGCCGGGTTTCAGCCCATGGCCCACGCTGACGCGCTGGTCGAATACGAAGCATTCCCCATCCCACAGGCTTTCATCCTCTGGCACGGTTTCCAGATATTTCAGGATGCCGCCCTGCAGGTGGAACACATCCTCGATCCCTTCGGCACGGACAAAGGCTGTTGCCTTTTCACAGCGTATGCCGCCAGTGCAGAACATCGCGATTTTAGGCTTGCGCCCCTGTTCCAGCAGGTCGCGCCGCCGGTCGCGGAACCATTGCGGGAATTCGCGGAACGTGCGGGTGCCCGGATCAATGGCGCCGCGGAAGGTGCCGATTGCGACCTCGTAATCATTGCGCGTGTCGATCACGATGGTATCGGGATCGGAAATCAGGGTGTTCCATTCATCGGGTGCCACGTAGTGGCCAACATCGCGGCGGGGATCCAGTCCTTCCACGCCCATGGTCACGATTTCACGCTTTATGCGCACTTTCATGCGGTGGAAGGGCAGGGCGGGCGCACGGGAAAACTTGACGTCCAGATCCGCGCAGCCGGGCAGGGCGCGGATGATGTCAAGGATGCGGGCAATCGCGTTATCCGTTCCGGCAATGGTGCCGTTTATGCCTTCGCGCGCCACCAGCAGGATACCCCGTATATCCAGTGCGTGGCAGGCATCCAGCAGCTTTGCGCGCACGGCGGCACAATCTGCAAATGGCGTGAAATGGTACAGTGCCGCCACGCAGACGGGTAGCTGATCCTGCGTGGGCGGAACAACGGAAGGGGTGGGATCTGTCACAATGGCAACCATGCGCTTCAAAAGGGATCGCTGACGAAAGCCCGTCAGTAAACAGGCCGTTCCGGCATTCCGGGCAGGCCGCCTGTGCGGTCATAGCGGAAATTCCCCGCCAATGCACCCTGTCAGGCCACACGGCGCAGGCCGGGCTGCAATCGGGAAGGGAACGTGCTTATAGTGCGTTTCCTCTGTCTGATCATATGGGAAAAAACCGCGTCATGACCGTCACCCTGTACCATAACCGTGCGTGTGGCACATCACGCAATGTGCTGGCCATGATCCGCGCCGCCGGGATCGAGCCGGTCGTGGTGGAATACCTGAAGACACCGCCAACCCGTGCCGATCTGGATGTGCTGGCCAGCCGTCTTGTGGTGTCGGTGCGCGACCTGCTGCGCCAGCGCGGCACGCCGTATGCGGAACTGGGGCTGGATGACCCGGCGCTGACTGACGGGGAACTGCTTGATGCCATTGCGGCCCACCCGGAACTGCTCAACCGCCCGGTGGTCATGACCGATCAGGCGGCGCGTCCCTGCCGGCCTAAGGAAACCCTGTTTGACATCCTGCCGCAGGCGCGTGGGGTCTGAATAACGGAACGGGGACAAAGGGCCGCCGTCAGATTACAGGAAGTTTCTGGTGAAGCTTTTTTTGAACGCTTCAGGAAAACGTCGGCTTTATTGGAAAATGGCGGCGCTATGCTTTCGGGCGCATCCTGCCGCGCACGACATGGATCATGATAAAGAACAGGGTTGTGCCAAGGCTGGCCATGGCGGTCATGCGCTGTGATGCATTGAGCAGCATGGCCACGAAAATGACCATGACCCCTCCCAGTGTCAGGAGGTTGACCGCCGGGAAGAAAGGCAGCCGGAAACAGGCAGCCTGTTCCGTATTGGCGGCCCGGCGGCGCAGGACCATGTAGGATGTGACAATCAGCGAATAGACCAGCAGGATCACCCCGCCACTGCAACTGAGCAGGAAGGCGAATACCGTGCCCGGTGCAAGGATGGAGGCAAACGCCACCACGGCCCCGGCCAGTGAATTGGCCATGATGGCGTTGACCGGCGTATGCTGTCGCCCGTAATGGTGCAGCAGGGCGGGCGCATCACCATGCCGGGCCAGTTCGGCCAGGATACGCGATGTAATGTACAGGCTGGAATTCATGCATGACAGTACCGCCGTCAGCACCACGATCCGCATGCACGCCCCCGCCCCCGGAATGCCCATGGCCTGCATGGCCGTGACAAAGGGGGAATGGCCTGGAACGATGTCCGACCATGGCACGATCATCAGGATCAGCGCGATGGACAGGCTGTAGAACAGTACGATGCGCGTGCCCAGGCTGCGGGTGACATGGGCTACATTGCGTGCCGGTTCCGCGGACTCGCCTGCCGCCACCGTCGCGATTTCCGACCCGATCATGGTAAACAGGACGGTGGGGATGATGGAAATTACGGCCGCCGCCCCATGCGGGAACAGGCCGCCATGGCCCAGAACATTGCGCGGGAACGGGACGCCGGGTCCGAAGACATGGGCGACATACAGCGCGCCCGCCATGATGAACAGCACGATGCTGATGACCTTCACCAGCGACAGCCAGAACTCACATTCCCCGAATATATGGACCGCTGCCAGATTGATCAGGTTCAGCGCCACGATCAGCGCCATGGCAAGAAGCCAGACCGGCAGGCTGATCCAGTCATGCAGCAGGATGGCCCCGGCAATGGCCTCGCTGCCCAGCGCCACCAGCCAGAAAAACCAGTACAGCCACCCCGTGGTAAAGGCGGCCCCGTCGCCATGGGCCAGGCGGACATAGGCCACGAACGATCCCTTGCCGGGGCTGGCGGTCACCATTTCGCCCAGCATGCGCATGACCAGCATGACCACAAGCCCGACCGCGACAAAGGCCAGTAGTACGGCAGGTCCTGCTGCGGCAATGGCCGCGCTGCTGCCCACGAACAGTCCGGCTCCGATGGCGCCCCCAAGCGCGATCATGATGATATGCCGCTGCTTCAGCCTTGCAGCAGGTCGGGAAGGCGGCTGGTGGGTACCAGTCGTGTCAGACATGCCGTATGGGGTTTCCTGAATGACGGGAAAGAATGATTTCAGCGGAGGTGCGGATCGCATGCCACCGTGATGGCGGCGGAACCGGCGATCCTGCATCCCGGTGACGGGCAGGCGCGGGCAAACAGGATGGAGGCATCAGGCACGCCGGGGACAGGTATGGGATGCGGGCTGATATCGTTTCAGTTTCATCGTGAACATAGGACAGGAACGCACCTGTTATGTAAAGGGGCGAGATGTCAGGCGTGCGGGCATAAAATGTCTGTTTTACAGGGATATGACCGGATCGCGGCGTTCGTGTGGCGACAGCATGGGGCGGCCCGGATCGTATCTTTGTTTTTTTTGACAGGGCGCATGAATTCCACGAAGACACGTTCCATGCCCGACCCGAACACGAAAGTGACCGTTATCCTGAACCCGACCGCCGGGCGTCGGCGCATCGGGCGTGTGGTGCGCTTTGTGCGGCAGTTGCAGCATGCGGGCATGCAGGCGGACATCGTATCAACCCTGCATAAGGGACACGCAACGGATCTGGCGCGTCGGGCGGTGGTGGAACGGACCTGCAGCCATATCATCGCCGCGGGCGGGGATGGCACCGTGGCCGAAGTGGCCGAAGGCATGGCCGGTTCCGATATCATATTGGGCATACTGCCCGTCGGCACGGCAAATGTCCTGGCGCGTGAACTGCATGTGCCGTTTGATGACGCGAGGAACGCGCGCATGATCGCCAGCGGTGCCTGCACCATCGTCTGGCCGGGGCGGCTGCGGTCCTCCACGGGGGAATGCCTGTTTGTGCAGATGGTCGGGATTGGCCTTGACGCACATGTGGTCCATGTTGTGTCAGCACGACTGAAAAAACTGGTGGGGCGCGCGGCCTATGTCATGGCAACGCTGGGTTCGTTGTGGAAATACACGTTCGCCCCCATTACCGTATCGGTTGATGGCGTTCCCTATCAGGCGGCGTCGGTTATCGTGTCGAAGGGGGCGTTGTATGCCGGGAAATATGTCCTGACGCCACGGACACAGCAGACATCCAGAAAGCTGTCGGTTGTCCTGTTTGGCGCAGCGGGGATTGCCGGCAGCATCCGCTATGGCCTGGCCCTGCTGCGCGGGACCCTGTCACGGCAGCACGATGTCAGGATACTGACGGCGGAAACGGTTGAAATCAGGGATCCCTGCCATATGCTCGTCCAGAGTGACGGGGACGCCCGGGGTCATACGCCCATACGGATTGATATTCCTGATCGTCCCCTGCGTATTGCGGTATAAAGGACTGTCTGAAATGTCGGCTTACGAAATATCCGACATATCCGACAAGCTCACTGAAAGTTTCCATTAAAGAACGACGTGGTCGCGGGATGGCGTCAGGTTGCCTGCGCGGATGTCCGGACCATGCCACCCCATACGATCAGCGCATTGACTGTCAACCCGATCATGCCGGGATTCAGTCCCGCAGGCATGACATGCAGGAAAAACAGGCTGATTCCGATCAGGTCGCCACATAACAGCCCGGCAATAATGGGCATGGCCGACACCCTGCGGTTGAGGATGGCGACGATAATGCCCGGCGCAAGCTGGGTGACACCGATATAATACAGGTTGTTCAGCATGACCATCAGCCCGGACAGTGATGCGCCCCCCAGAACCGAAACCAGCAGGTAAATGGCAATGGTGACCTGTGCCCCGGTTTTCTGGGTGCGGTCCGAATGGCCGGGCATCAGGTTGCGTGAAACCAGTGGCCCCAGCGCCAGGCAGATCCCCGCCAGTATCACCAGCGCCGACAGCGCGCATCCCCCCGCCACCAGACCACGTGCCCAATGGGGCAGGGTGGCGCAGACCGCAACCATGAACACATCATTGGGCGATGCAGGTGTCATGCCCGCTGTCCGCACATACAGCGCCATCATGAACAGGAACGGGAACATGAGCATGTAAAGCGGCATGAAAATCTGGTTTTTCTGCACGGTCCGGGGCGACCGGGCGCTGAACAGGAAGGCAACCGTCTGTGGCGCGATACATAACCCGATCGATTGCAGGATAATGGTCGAGACGATGAAGGCGTTGCCGCCCGGTAACCCATGAACACCCCCGGCGGGACGGGACAGGGGTGGCAGTGCCGCAGGCCAGTGCATGGCATGTAAGGCCGCATATCCCCCCAGCACGATCGCCACCACCATCAGCACATCCTTCAGGATGGAAACATAGGCCGGCGCGCGTATGCCCGACAGCACGATCCACGCCAGAGTCAGTAACGCCGATGCCCCCGTCATCATCATGCCCGACACATGCCAGCCCAGATTGCGGACCACCACCATAAGGCCCGCAAACTGCATTTCACCAAAAGGAAGAAGAAATAGCGTAGTATTCAGAACGATCAGGATTTCCAGAACGCGGCTGGCGTAATGGTTGCGGAAAATATCGGCAATCGTCACACAGGCATATTTCTGGCCCAGCGCCCATACGCGCGGGTTCAGGAAATACCCCACCGGATAGGACAGCAGGATATACCCCAGAAACCACAGTCCGAACCCGCTGCCCTGCGTATAGATCCCGGCGGGAAAGCCCAGGACGCTGCCAATGCTGTATGTCTCCCCGATGGTCAGGAAAAAGACGAGCACGGCCCCGAACTGACCCGACGCCACAAAGAAATCCCGTGTATTGCGCGCGGCGTGGCGATACCGTGAATAGATGGCGATCAGCACGGAAGCCGTAATGACGGCCAGAAATATGGAAACTTCCATGCCTTATTTTACCTGCTTTCCGTCTGGACCAGGTGGTGACATGTTCCAGCATACGGTCAGGCATGCCGGCACCAGAATGAAACAGGCGAACATCCAGATCATTTCAAGCGGGATGCCGAATAATGCCATCCGGAATGCCTGAAGCGCCAGACAGCCCCCGATCACCAGACAGAACGGCAGGACAATGCCAGCCAGCAGCACGGGAAGGGAAATGGCGGGCACAATTCCGGTGTCGTTGTCCCGTCTGTCGTGATCATGCATGCCTGTCTGACCCGGTCCTGTGATAATGGCAGGATGCTGTCATGCCATCCTGCCCGGCTGATACGGGCGCCGGAGGCGTATCATGGCCCCGGTGCCAAAGACGGAAACTGTAATGAAATTACGCATCGTGGCATAGGGACACGGCAGCGCATTCCATAATCATGCAGTGGTTTTTTTCCAGATCCCCATCGTCGCCATGCCTGCGGCCTGCGGGACGGGAAGGGGAATTCACTCCCCAGACCAGCGGGCGGCATGATATGCATGTTCCGACATGACAACCCAGATGCTGATCGAACTGATTGCTGTCCTGACGGCCGTGCGGGATGACGTGCCGCAGGTCATGACAATCGACCACGGCAGGCTGCTGCCGTCCGGCCCGCTGGAAAGTACCCACCGGTCCCTGCAGGCAGGCGTCAGGGCATGGGTGGAACGCCAGACCGGTCACCCCATCGGGCATGTGGAGCAGCTGTACACCTTTGCCGATCATGACCGCCTGCTGGGCGCGGAACAGGGCAGGATGATCGCCATTTCCTATCTGGCGCTGACCCGCAGCCACGCGGGGGAAACAGGATGGCGGGACTGGTATGACTATTTTCCGTGGGAAAACTGCAAGACGGATGCAGGACGGGACTGCCTGACCATTATTGAACGCCTGTTATGCAAATGGGTGGCGGGCATGGACAATGCCGCCATGCGCGTGCGGCAGTGGCAGCGCTGTGTCACCCTGTTCGCCATTGGCGACATGGTGGCGTGGAATGACGAACTGGTGCTGCAACGCTATGAACTGCTGTATGAAGCCGGGCTGGTGGCGGAAGCGGGCTGCGCGCCCGAAAGCACCGTGCCGGGGCGGGCCATGCACCACGACCACCGGCGCATACTGGCCACCGGCATGGCGCGGTTACGTGCAAAGATACGTTACCGCCCGGTCGTGTTTGAACTGATGCCGGAGGAATTCACGCTGCTGCAATTACAGCGCGTGATGGAAAGCCTGTCGGGTGTCCATATTCATAAACAGAATTTCCGCCGCCTGATCATGCAGCAGCAATTGGTTGAAGAAACAGGTGGAATTGAGGAAAATACCGGTGGCCGTCCCGCCCGCCTTTACCGCTTCTGCGGGGAAGTCAGGCAGGCGCGGCAATTCGTCGGGACCAAGATTCCACTGGTCCAGCCCTGAGGGGAAAAGCGGGACCTCACGAAAAACCTGATTGACAAGAGGCTTGTTTCCCTCTGGAACTGTGCGGGCGACCCCTGCTGCCTGACTTATACTCAATATGAGCATAAGCGGCGCGGCAGAATGGGGCCGAAGGGAGAACAGGCATGAACCAGATTACGCCGCGTGGCGGAACAGACGGGCTGTATGACCGCGTGCGGCATCTGGTCCCCGAAATGGAATGGGAGACGTTTGTCGAGGACATCCGCGCGATCGAAACACTCAAGCGCGAACGCAACGCCGTCATCCTCGCGCATAACTACCAGACGCCCGAGATATTTCACTGCGTGGCCGACATCCGTGGCGACAGCCTTGCCCTGGCGCGGGAGGCACAGGAAACGGATGCGGACGTGATCGTCATGGCGGGCGTCCATTTCATGGCGGAAACGGCCAAGATGCTGAACCCGCACAGCACCGTGCTGATCCCGGACCTTCATGCGGGCTGTTCGCTGGCTGATTCCATTACCGGGCGGGACGTGCGCCTGCTGCGTGAACGCCATCCCGGCGTGCCGGTTGTCACCTATGTCAACACCTCGGCCGAGGTGAAGGCCGAAAGCGATATCTGCTGTACATCGGGCAATGCGAAGCGGGTGGTGGAAAGCCTTGGCACCGACCGTGTCATCATGATCCCTGACGAATTCCTTGCCCGCAACATCGAAGCCGAGACCGGCATCAAGATGATTACATGGGCAGGCCATTGCGAGGTGCATGAACGCTTCACCCCACAGGAAATCGAGCGTATGCGCGCCGACCATCCGGGGCTTGTGGTCCTTGCCCACCCCGAATGTCCGCCCGACGTGGTGGCGGCATCCGATTTCAGCGGGTCCACCGCCATGATGGGTGATTTCGTGCGCGGGCATACCGGCAGCCGTATCCTGCTGGTGACCGAATGTTCCATGAGCGACAACCTCGCGGTGCAGTATCCCCAGACCGAATTCGTGCGTCCATGCAACATGTGCCCGCACATGAAGCGCATTACCCTGTCCAATATCCGCCGCGCGCTGGAAACCATGACGCATGAAGTCACGCTGGACCCGGAACTGGCCAGCCGTGGCCGCCGCGCCGTTGAACGCATGCTGGCGATATGACCACCCTGCCGTCGCCGGACAGGCTTGCCGGGCAGCCGCTGATCGTCGGCGGGGGACTGGCGGGTATCATGACCGCACTGTCCACCACGCGGCCATGCGTGCTGGCATGCGCGGGGCGGCTGGATGACATGCGGCCGCCCGCTGCCGCCAGCATGCTGGCGCAGGGGGGAATGGCCGCGGCCGTGGGGGCGGATGACACGCCCGCGCTGCATGCCGCGGATACGCTGGCGGCGGGGGCGGGATTATGTACTGCTGCGGTGGTCGACCGTGTGACAGCGTACGCGCCGGTGGCGGTTGAACAGCTGGCCGGGCTTGGTGTGCGGTGGGACAGGCATGCGGATGGCAGCCTGCAACTGGGGCTGGAGGCCGCCCATGGGCGGCGGCGCATCGTCCATGCGGGGGAAGATGCGACGGGGGCCGCCATCATGCGCGCGCTGATCGCCCGCGTGCGGCAGACCCCGCGCATCACGGTAGTGGAACGGGCCCATGCGCATGACCTGCTGGTGCATGATGGCGCGGTGTCGGGCTGCGTGCTGGACATTGGCGGGCGCACGCTCACGCTGTCCACCCCGGCCGTCGTGCTGGCCACGGGCGGGACAGGCGGCCTGTTTGCCGATACCACCAATCCCGCCGGGGCCACTGGCGGTGGCCTTGCCATGGCCGCGCGCGCGGGCGCGGTGCTGGGCAACATGGAATTCGTGCAGTTTCACCCGACCGCCCTGTCCGCCGGGCCGGAAGGGCAGCGCCTGTGTCTGGTCAGCGAGGCCGTGCGGGGCGAAGGTGCGGCCCTGGTTGATGAAACGGGCGAACGTTTTACCAGTGAACTCGCCACGCGCGACAGCGTATCGCGTGCAGTCTGGCGTCACATGATGGCCGGGCACAGCGTGTACCTTGACACCCGCGCGGCTGTGGGCGCGGCCTTTCCCCGGCATTTTCCTGCCATATATGCGTTATGCATGGCCCATGGCGTCGATCCCGTAACGCAGCCGATCCCCGTCCGTCCTGCCGCCCATTACCATATGGGAGGAATCATGGTGGATCACCGGGGGCGGACCGGTGTCACGGGCCTGTGGGCAGCGGGGGAAGTCGCATGCACCGGCCTGCATGGCGCCAACCGGCTGGCCAGCAATTCCCTGCTGGAAGCCGTGGCGTTCGGCACATGGATCGGCCACGAACTTGATGGCTGCATGGCGTCCCGCGTTCCGGTGCCTGATATCGCCCGCCTGCCGCATGACCTGGCCGCATTTCCCCCACCGGCAGCCCTGCGCCGGATCATGAGCCATCATGCCGGGGTGATCCGCACGGGTGACAGTCTGCGTTCGGGCCTGAAACAGATCATGCCCTTCATGGGCACGGATGTCGGGCTGGTCAGTGCCGCGATCCTTCTGGCCGCCAGTCTGCGCCGTGAAAGCCGGGGCGGTCATTTCCGCAGTGATGATCCCCATACCATGGCGACCGCCACGCCGTCGCGCTTCCGGCTGGCGGACCTGCAGGCCCGGCTGGCGGATCTGCATGATGCGCCCGTACCCGCCGCCCCATCCATGAATGAAAGACATGCCCCATGATCCATCCCCTGCCTGACATCATGCTGGAACCGCTCGTACGTGCGGGGCTGCTGGAGGATCTGGGCCGCGCGGGCGACCTTACGACCGATGCCGTGATCGTGGATGGGGATGCTGGCGTCTGCGCCATGCTGGCCGCGCGGCAGGACGGGGTGATTGCCGGTCTGGACATGGCGCGGCTGTCCTTTGCGCTTATGGACCCGCGCATCGTGTTCGAACCCCATGTGCGCGATGGTGACGCGGTAACACGTGGCGCCCGTCTTGCCACGGTGCGCGGCCCAGCGCGTGGCATCCTGTCGGGAGAGCGCGTGGGCCTTAATTTCCTGTCGCATCTCAGCGGGATCGCGACGGCTACGGCGCAACTGGTTGAACTGGTCCGTCCCTATCGCGCCAGCATCACCTGCACGCGCAAGACCATGCCCGGCCTGCGGGCGATCCAGAAATATGCGGTCCGGGCCGGTGGGGGCAGCAACCACCGTTTTGGTCTGGATGACGCCATCCTGATCAAGGACAACCATATCGCCTTTGCCGGCGGGATTACGGCTGCGGTGGAACGGGCGCGCCGGGCCGCGGGGCATCTGGTGCGCATTGAACTGGAGGTCGATACGCTGGCGCAGCTGCGCGAAGGGCTGGAGACAGGCGGCGTTGATGTCTTCCTGCTGGATAACATGCCCCCCGACATGCTGCGCGAGGCCGTGCGGACTGTCGATGGCCGTGCCCTGACCGAAGCCTCGGGCGGTATCACGCCCCACACGGTCACGGCCGTGGCGCAGGCGGGGGTGGACCTGATTTCCCTTGGCTGGCTGACCCATACCGTGCGCGTCATGGACATCGGGCTGGATTACCTGCCCTGATCCTGTAGGAAGGATGGTATCCATACACGGGAGAACCATCATGGCATCCACCATCAGGACCGGCGCGGGGTATCTGTGCGCAGCGCTGCTGGGCGCGACCATCATGACGGTGGGCGCGCAGGCCCAGCCGGACATGCAGCAGGCGCAGCAGCGCGCCCAGCAGATGCAGCAGTTCCAGCAACAGCAGATGCAGCAGCGCCAGCAGGAACAGCAGATGAACATGCAGCGTGACCAGCAGGCGCAGCAGATGCAGCAGCAGTTCCGGCAACAGGACATGCAGCAGCACCAGCAGGAACAGCAGATGAACATGCAGCGCGACCAGCAGATGCAACAGATGCAGCAGCAGTTCCGCCAGCAGCAGATGCAGCTGGACCAGCAGGAACGCCAGATGGGCAACCAGCCCGGTGGTCGTGAACAGATTGCCCGCCAGCGTGAGCAGTTCCGCATGCAGCAACAGCAGCAGATGCAACAGATGCAACAGCAGTTCCGCCAGCAGGATGAACAGTTGCGCCAGCAGCATATGCAGATGCAGCAGCAGCAGGACCAGCAGCGCAGGCAGATGATGCAGGGACCGCAGAACTGGTAAAATGCCTGCCTGCCGAAATGGCCTGCGCAGCACAAAGATGTTTTCAGGAAAACTTTTCCCGGAAGATTTCTGGGAAATGCCGCCTTTTTAAAAGAAGGCGGCACCCGGAAACTGTCATTATTTTTTCATTAATGGCCTGTTATCGGCCACCCCGTTTTCCATATCAGTTCCCTGTTACGGCAACGGGTGAACGGGGCAGTTCCAGCAGGTTGACCGCAACATCCCTGTCACACATTTCCGCCCGCAGGGTACGCGTCATGTCGCGTATGCTGTCATGGTGGGTGAACAGCAGCACCTGCGTGGTGCGGGCGAAATCCGCCAGTACCCGCAGGGTGCTCAGGCTGCGGGCATCATCGAACTGGACCAGCAGGTCATCGGCGATGAAGGGCAGGGATTCGGCGGATTTGCAGTAGGTTTCCACGCTGGCCAGCCGGAAGGCGAGGAAAAGCTGGTCGCGCGTACCCGCGCTCATCGCCGCGACCGGCACCGTGCTGCCATCATGGCGCACGCCCTGCACCACGGGTTCGCCATCGGGGTCGAGTTCCGTTCTTATGCCGCTGAACGCGCCCAGGGTCGCAAGGGACAGGAACTGCCCCGCACGGGTGACCAGCGGGTCCTGTTCCGCCGTCCGGACGCGGGCAATGGCATCGGCGATCAGCTTGCGGGCCAGGCTCAGTTCGGCATATTCCTCCACAATCCGGTGCAGGCTGGTAATGGCGGCCTCGCGCCGTGCCGCGGCCTGTGTCGCATCCGTATTATGTTCAAACGCACGCAGCGCCATGTCTTCATGCTGTTCGGCGCGGACCGCGTTATCACGCAGGCGCTGCAGTTCGGCCAGCCGGTCATGAATCCGTGCCGCTTCCGCCTTCAGTTCCGGCACGTCGCGCCCGTCAAGGGCATGTTCCACTTCGGCGGGGGACTGCCCGTCGGTCATGCGGGACAGGGTATCGCGTACCTGCGCATGCTCCCCGATCAGCCGGTCACGCTGGTCCAGACGTGCTGCCAGCGCACGCAGGGCGTCCACGCTGTCGGCAGATGTGCGGGTCAGCAGCGCCTCGATGGTCGTGCGGGCGTGCAACAGGCTGGCTTCGCTATCGGTTACGCCCTGACTGGCTGTGGCCAGTGCGGGCAGCAGGGCTTCGCGCTGGTGTCGCGCCTTTTCCGCCGCCTGCCAGTGCTGCTCCAGTTCCCCGGCCGCCGCCACGCTGTCCTGCGGCAGGGCAAGGGGCAGGCGGGGACGGATGGCATCGACAGCCTGCGTCAGTGCATGTCCGGCGGCGTGTGCCTGCGCGCGGGCGTCACGCAGTTCGTCCAGACGCTCGATCTGTGCAGGGGCAGCGGCCCATTCGGTGGCAAGATCGTGTGCGACATCGGGCAGGGCATCAGGGCCAAGGCCAATGGCCTGCATGGCGGCGGCCCAGTTCTGTTGCCATTCCTGCTGTGCCGTGGTCAGGGCTGCCGCCTGCTGGCGCAACTGCTGCTGTAGCGGCAGCAGGTCATCGCGTTCGCGCTGTAGCCTGCTGTATTCTTCATGTCCGCTGATATGCATGCGCGCGGCAGTGCTGACGGCTTCCACACACGCGGACAGGTCCGGCGCGGGGTCGATCCCCAGCCGGCGGGCCAGCCGGTGCAGCCTGTCCCGCATTGCGTCCGGACGGATGCGTTCTTCCACCAGCGCCGCCTGTTCGGCTGCGACCTGTTGGGCATCCGCCAGCAGCTGCGTGCGCTGCTGCACGAAGGCCAGCAGGGCCTCGGGCGTTGCGGCACGGGCGTGCAGGGCGGGAAAGGGGGCCATGAATTCCTGCCACTGGCAGGTCATCCGGTTTTCCACCTCCGCCCGGCCATGGTCATGGAAGGTGATCCTGTCCATGCAGTGGCTGATATCGTGGCGTAGTCCCTCGATCCGGGCGATACGGTCGGCCTGCGCCATCAGCTGTGTGGACAGGGTGTCCACCTGTTCCATGGCGGCGTCCAGCGCCACGGCGTGGCTCAGGCGCGTGGAGGCGGGCGTGTCCGGGTCAGGGTGCAGGTAGGTGGCGCGGATGTCCTGCCACAGCGCATCGCGCCGTGCGCGCGCGTTTGCCACCATGTCGGGCGTAAGCGTGCTGCCTGCCTGTTCCAGCCGCGCCAGTTCGGATTGCAGGCTGGTCAGGCGTTCGCGTTCGACTGCCAGCGTGCCAGCCAGCCGGTCGTGTTCGATGCGCAGTTTATGCTGGCGGTCCATGGCGGCGCGTACGCTGTCCGGGTCGGGGCAGGGCTGGTGGCGCAGGTGGTCCACCGTGTCGCCACCCAGTGCCTGCGCCTGTGCAGCAAGGCTGGCCTGGCGCTGTTCCACTGCCGCCGCGCGCATGGCCAGCCGTTTCATGTCCATGGGCAGGGCGGCGAAGGGCGCGGTCTCTTCATGCAGCGCCACGTGCTGGCCCGCTGCATGCAGGCTGGCCATGCGGTGCTGCTTCTGCGCAATGGCCAGGTCTGTCTGGCGCATCTGCTGTTCCAGATTGTCGTGCTGGATGCGCCAGCGCGCCTGCGTGTCCACCAGCACGCGGATGCTGTCCAGCACCGCGCGGTCCGGCATGAACTGCCGCAGGTCGGCATCCGCGCCCTTGCCCAGCCTGCGGCGCAGGCTGGCCAGGCTGTCGTTTATGCTACGCCATTTTTCATCCTGCGCCGGTTTCAGCGCACGGTGCTGGCGGACGTCGTGCCCAAGGCGGATGGCCTGCATGACGGGATCGCGCAGGTCCTGAAGGCTGACCTGTGCGGGAGACGGCGTCGTCTGTTGTCGTAATTGAGCGGCCTGCGCCACCATGGCGTCATGGTGGGCCCTGGCGTGATCATATGTTTCCAGCGTCGTGGTGATCGTGGCGCCCATGCCGACGGGCAGGGCGGCAAGGTCAGCCAGTGCCGACAGTTCCGCCTGCAGCCGGTTGATCTCACCCAGCAGGGGCGCTGCCTTTTCCAGCCGTTCATGACGGGCCTGCAGGCGGCGCAGGTCGTCCTGTTCGCGGCTTATGTCGGTCTTGCTCTGGCGGGCTTCATCACGCAGGCGGCAATGTTCGGTATAGGCGTCATGCCCGAGCGAGGCGTCCTTCAGGCTGTCCTTTGCCGCGTTAAAGGCATCCAGCGCCCTGTAGAACGCACGTTCCGCCGACCGGCGGGGCGCGAACAGGGCATTGCGCCGCGCGTCGATTTCCTCCAGCCGTTCCACCAGCGCGCGCAGGCCGCCGCCTGCCTCCACGATCAGGCGGCCAATATCCCCGTTTGCCTTCAGCAGTTCCGTTCCGCCCGAACGCAGGGTTTCGTCATTCAGCCCGAACAGCGCGGCAAAGCGTTCGCGCGTCATGGCCCCCAGCGGGTGCGACAGCATGCTGTCGGCCACAGCCTTGCCATTGGGGGCCAGCAGGGTATTCCGGCGGCCCTTGCGGCGGCTCAGGTCCAGGGCCTGCCCATCATCCAGTCGCAGGCGGGCGTCCAGCCGGATCTGGTCGTTGCCAAACACCGCCCCCGCAGGCGACAGGTTCGGGACGCCAAACAGGAAATCCGACAGCGCGGACAGGCAGGTGCTCTTGCCTGCCTCGTTGGGACCATGGATGACATGCAGCCCGTGGCCATCGCCAAAATTCAGGTCAAGGTCGGCAATGGCGCCGTATTTGACAATGCGGAATTCACTGATTCGCATTGTCATGCCCTTCCGGATTGTCCACCAGCGACAGGGCGAGGTCGATTGCCCGGCCCGGCACGTCATTCAGGATCGTTTCGCGCATTTCTTCCGTGCGGGCATGGGCGGGCATGCGGTCCATGATCGCGGTCAGGATATCGGACAGTTCCGCCCGCAGCACATCCGGCGTTGCGGCCTGCTGTATGTCGGCGGCGATCCGGCCGCCGGTGGACGGGTCCAGCACGGCAGGGCGGGGTGGCGGGCGGGTATGGATTTTCAGGCGTTCGAGCCATATCTCATCGGACAGGCTGGCCAGTATGGTCTCGATTTCCAGTTGCGCGTCATGCGTGCCGCGGATCAGGTGGGCATGCAGCGCCGTTGCCCCCACCAGTTCCAGCCGCAGGGCAATGGGCCGCCCCTGCGCCTGCGCCACAAGGGATCGCCCGGCATCGCGGATACGGTCGGTCATGTCGGCGGGGGTCGTGGCGTCTGTCAGGTCCACCATTTCGCTGGCCCAGCGCACGGCGTCCAGCACCTGATGGTCTACCGACAGGACCCGCTCGCCACGCACCGTGACCAGTGACGCCCCTTTTGGTCCGGCTTCGCGCGCATGGCGTCCCTGCAGGTTGCCCGCGTACACCACGTACGGGTTTTCATGCAGGATTTCCCGGTTATGGACATGCCCCAGCGCCCAGTACTGGTAGCCATGGTTGACCAGCTGTTCCACGGTGCAGGGGGCATAGGTTTCATGCCCCTCCCGCCCCTGACAGGCGGTATGCAGGATGCCGATGTTGAACAGGCCCGGTACGGGGACAGGATATTTCCGTGCGATATTGTCCGTAACGTCCCGGCGGCCAAAGCTGCGGCCATGCACGGCAACGCCCAGATCTTCCATGATGCAGGTTTCGGCCCTGCTGGAGGCGAACAGGTGTACGTTGTCCGTTATGTGCAGGTGGCGGGCAAAGCGGTTTTCGGCATCATGATTGCCAAGGATCATGAAAACGCGGATGCCCGCCTGCTGCAGCCGCGCCATGCCGTTGATGAAGAACAGCCCGCACTGCGTATCGCGCAGGTCACCGTCAAATACATCGCCCGCCAGCACGACAAAGCGGCATTCGGTCTGGATGGCCAGATCGACCATGTCGCTGAAGGCGCGGCGTGAGGCATCGGCGATCAGGCGGGCGTACTCCCCCGATTTCTGCGTCAGCCCCAGCAGCGGGCTGTCCAGATGGAGGTCGGCGGCATGAAGGAAGCGGAATTCGTCCATGTCGCCATCGTAGTCCATTGAAAGCGGATGTAAATGCGCCCCGGCGCGTGGAACGGGGCGGCTGCCGGTCATGCCGTATGGTCGGTGATGTCCGTGCAGATATACTTCATTTCCATGTATTCATCCATGCCATAGCGTGATCCCTCGCGGCCCATGCCGGACTGCTTGATGCCGCCAAAGGGGGCGACCTCGTTGGAAATCAGGCCGGTGTTATGGCCGACCATGCCGTATTCCAGTGCTTCGGCCACGCGATGGGCGCGGGCATGGTCGCGGGTGAAGAAATAGGCGGCAAGGCCGTATTCCGTGTCATTGGCCATGGCGATGGCCTCGGCTTCCGTATGGAAGCGGAACAGCGGGGCCACGGGGCCGAACGTTTCCTCCCGCGCGATGCGCATGGCGGGTGTTGCGTCACGCAGGACGGTGGGCCGGTAGAACAGGTCGCCCGCATCGTCGCGCGCGCCGCCGCACAGCACGGTCGCGCCATGTGCCAGCGCGTCGCGCACGTGTTCCTCCACCTTGTCGCGCGCCTTTGTGCTGATCAGCGGCCCAATGGCGGAACTGGGGTCGCTGCCCGGCCCCACCGGCAGCTTGTTCACCACGCGGGCAAAGCGGGTGGCGAATTCGTCATAGATCCCGTCCTGCACCAGGAAGCGGTTGGCGCAGACGCAGGTCTGTCCGGCATTGCGGTATTTGGCGGCGACCGCGCTTTTGATCGCCTGTTCGATATGGGCATCGTCAAATACGATGAAGGGGGCATTGCCGCCCAGTTCCAGCGAAAGGCGCTTGAGCGTGGGGGCCGACTGCGCCATGAGGATGCGCCCCACCTGCGTGGACCCCGTAAAGGACAGCTTGCGGATGGCGGGGCTGGCGCACAGCGCCCTGCCCAGTGTCACGCCATCCCCCGGCAGGACCTGCAAAAGGCCCGCAGGCACGCCCGCCTGCCGGGCAAGTTCCGCCAGCGCAAGTGCCGTAAGCGGTGTGTCCTCCGACGGCTTGACGATCATGGCGCAGCCCGCGGCCAGCGCGGGTCCGGCCTTGCGGGTGATCATGGCGGCGGGGAAATTCCACGGCGTGATCGCCGCGCACACGCCCACGGGCTGGCGGATGACGCTCAGCCGCGTGGCCGGGTTGGTGGGGGGAATGATGTCGCCATAAGTGCGCATGGCCTCGGCCGCGAACCACAGCAGGAAGCTTGCAGCATACCGGATTTCGCCCGCGGCTTCGGCACGGGGCTTGCCCTGTTCGGTAATGATCATGGTGGCGAGGTCGTCAACATTGTCCATGATCAGTTCATGCCAGCGCGTCAGGATGACCTGTCGCTGCGCGCCGGTGCGGTTGCGCCATTCCGCCTGCGCCGCGAGGGCGGCCGTAATGGCGTGGGTCACGTCCTGCGGCCCGCATTCGGCTACGTCCGCCACCAGCAGGCCGGTCGCCGGATCATGCACGGCGCGGCGCGCGCCATCCGCCGCAGGGCACCATGTGCCGTTAATGAACGCATCCTTGCGGAACAGGGATGTGTTGGAAAGATGTACGGGCATGTACGGTCTCCGGTACTGGGGCGAATGGCCGGGACGGGTTCGGGATTTTGCCGGAACCTGCCCGGAGAATAGTCTTCCCTTCATCAATGATCACATCGGATGCCGTCAATGGCACAAGGATGCGAATATCTGGCCCCTGTATCCCACGCGGGGCAGTCGGGTCAGCCCTGTCCAGCCGGTTCCATGCGCATAACGTCACGGCAGCATTCATGTGTACGCCCGGCCCGCCACATTTTCCCCACCATTTTTTCGCGAGCGATCATGCCCTCGGGCCGGCATGGCACCGGGCATGCCTGCCTTGACGGCCCTGCAGGCGGGCTGCCGTTCGGTCAGGCCGGAGCTGCCGTGCGCGCCGCGATCGCGCATATGGGGTGCGGGACGGGGTCTCTGGCGAATGGCGGGATTGTCCGGTAATATGTGACGTTTCTTGTCAGGACGGATGTGGCGTGTTTCTGCGGCAGTTGACCTATCTGATAGCCCTTGACCGCTATCAGCATTTCTCGCGGGCGGCGGAAAGCTGCGGCGTATCCCAGCCCGCGCTTTCGGCGGCGATACGCCAGCTTGAAGCTGAACTGGGAATTACCATCATCCGTCGGACCCGGCGTTTCAATGGCCTGACGGACGAAGGGCGGCGGGTGCTGGCATGGGCGCGCCAGACGCTGGCCGCGCTGGACGGATTGCGGCAGGAAGCGGCCTTTGCGCAGGCCGTGGCCGGGGGCACGCTGTCCATTGGGGTCATACCGTCGGGGATGCAGGGCATTCCGCTGCTGCTGGAAAGTTTCCGGACCGCCATCCCGGGGCTGCATCTGCAGGTGCGTATCGGTTCATGTGCTGATACCATTCACCGTCTGCGCCAGCAGCAGCTTGACCTCGGGCTGGTCTATCTGGACCAGATCCCTGCGGATGCGCCTTTTGATATGCTTCCCCTGTTTACCGAACAGCATGTGCTGGCGGCGGCGGAACCCCTGGTCCTGCCGACGGGACGGCGCGACTGGGCGACACTGGCCGACCTGCCCCTGTGCCTGTTCAGTCCGGAAATGCGTACGCGCCAGATCGTGGATGCCGCGTTCCGGGGGGCAGGGGTCAGCCCGATCGTGGTGCTGGAAACCAATTCACCCGAAGTGCTGTATGGTGAACTGCTGGCGGGGCGACTGGCCAGCATATTGCCGGTTGCGGCGCTGCCGACCCATATCGGCCATAGCCGCCTGCAGATTCGTCCCCTCGGTCCATGTGGTGCGCCAGAAGTGGGGCTGGTGCGCCTGACGCAGTCCCTGCCAACGGCGCTGATGACGCGGGTATGGGAAATTGCCAGCCAGATGGACATGCGCGACATCTTCGCGGTCAACTGAAAGGTCTGCCCACCAGTGTCCTGATGACCTGCGGGATGGCGTATGGTCGGTGTGTGCAACCGCCTGTCATGGCGCGGCGGGGGAGTGCGTGTTCCGCAATGCCTGCTGTTCGGCGCGCCGGAAGGCCGTCCAGTCCTGTCGTGCGGGGCTGCCGGGCATGGGGGCGGCAGGTTGCGTCGCGTTCAGGTCAGCGGGACCGGGGACCTGTTCGCGGTAGGGTGATGACGGAACGGATGTGCCGGAGGCATGCAGCGGGGCGAAATGCGCCAGCGGAGGGGCTGCTGGCATGGACAGGACCGATGGGGCCATGGGCGCATGCGGCAGGGCCACGCTGCCATTCCAGCCGCCGGGGACCGCACCGGGCATCTGCGCCATGGCATGGTGCAGTGGCAGGCAGGCCAGTGACAGTATGAGAAACCGGAACATGCTGTCTGGCTGTAAAAGAGAGTAGAAATAAAAACGGCAGGAACCGGAGTTCCTGCCGAGATTATCAGCCAATCTTCAGATTGACTGCAGAAGACTTGCCGTTGCGGCCCCGTTCGAGGTCGTAGGTCACAGCCTGTCCCTCGTTCAGTGTCTGCTGGCCAGCCTGCTCGACTGCAGAGATGTGAACGAAAGCGTCAGCGCTTCCATCATCAGGCTGGATAAATCCAAAGCCCTTCTGGGCGTTGAACCATTTAACTGTTCCTGCGGCCATGTCTTGGCCTCCTTGCGTAACCGGCACCTCCACGCGAACATGCGCGGAATCGAGACTTTTCGTTATATCGGGGATGCCAGAAGGCCGCTTAGCGAGGCTGCATTTGAAATCTTGTCCGTAGCTGAAAAGTCCAGCCGTGGAACATCCTATACAGAGGATGCATGCAAATAGCACGGAAAATATTTTAAAAAGCGGAAATATTTCCTGTGGGCCGCCTGATAACCGGCTACAGCAGGCACCACTGGCGCATCATGTTGTGGTAAATATTGGTCAGCGACAGCACGGCGGGATCGGCGTCCCCCAGCCGTTCACGCAGGGATGTCACCTGCATGTCCAGGTCAAACATGATCTGCCTGCGGCTTTCCTCGGCAATCATCGACTGGGACCAGAAAAAGGCCGCCAGCCTGCTGCCGCGCGTGACCGGCGTGACACTGTGCAGCACGGTGGTGGGATACAGCACCATGTCGCCTGCCGGCAGCTTTATGGCCTGTTCGTTGCCATTGGCATGCATGGTCAGTTCACCGCCGTCATATTCGTCGGGATCCGAAAAAAACAGCGTGGAGGACACATCCGTGCGGATGCGCGTATGGATGTCGCCCGCCACGATGCCCCGGATGGCATTGTCCACATGCGCGCCAAAGTTCATGCCGTTTTCATAGCGGTTGAACAGCGGCGGGCTGACCCGGTAGGGCAGCACCGCGCTGTTGAACAGGGCGTTGCGGCCCAGCGCGCGCAGCACGACCTGCCCCAGTTCACGGCAGGCTTCCGAATCCCGGGGCAGCTGCAGGTTGTTCTTGGCCTTGGCTGACTGCAGGCCCGCCGTCTCGCGTCCGTCGGTCCACTGCGCGTTTTTCAGTGTTTCGCGACAGTGGGCCAGTTCATCGGCGCTCAGCAGGGCGGGAATGTGCAGCAGCATGGCGGAACCTTGGTGGTATGATGGATGTGGATCAGTACTGGGCCGAGATGTTGAACAGGAACGAGCGCCCGATGGACGGCGTCACCCGGTTTGAAAACAGGCTGCCGTAATTCAGCCGGTTATCAAGGTTATAGGCGTTCATCGCCACTTTCCAGTGGTCGGCGAAATGGTGTGACACCATGGCGTCGAATTCCACCGTGGCCGGCACGCGCGCGGTGTTGGCCTGATCCAGCCACACGCCCTGCCGCCATGTAATGCCACCGCCAATGGTCATGTTCCACGGCTTGCGCGGGGCGATTTCATAGCTGGTCCATGCCGTGGCCTGGTTATGGGGTACGTACTGGATCTGCCCGCCCTGCTTGGACGTGGTGGAACCGGCCTTGGTAATGGTGGGATCATACAGCGCGTAGGTGCCGTAGAACATCCAGTTGCGCAACAGCGTGCCCGATGCGCTGAGTTCAAGCCCCTGGTTGCGTTCCTGGTCGCTGGTCGCGCTGATGTCGCCCGTGGAGGGGTCGGTCTGGATGGAATTGTTCTTTTCCAGCCGGAACAGGGCTGCCGTGAATCCGATGCGGTCATGGAAGGCGCTGTATTTCGCACCGACTTCATACAGCCTGCTGCGTTCGGGGGATGCGGTCGCGCTTTTGGAATTCAGGGGTTCCGAGCTGTTGGTGACGTACATGCTCAGCGGCGTGGTGGATTCAGACCAGTTGAAATACACCATAAGGTTGCTGCGCGGGGTGTACATGATGCTGACGGACGGGTTGATGGTGGTTTCGTTCTGTCCGTAATGCACATCCGGGGTGGCGGTGCTGCCGCCGGTGGCGCTGTAGTGGCTGTTCCAGTTATCCCAGCGGAAACCCGCCTTGACCGACAGGTAATTCGTCAGCCAGATCTGATCCGACAGGAAGAAGCCGACATCCAGCGCGTCGCTGTTCTTGTAGCACTTGCGACCCACGCCATTGCCGATATTGACCAGCCGGTTGGGATACTGGTTGCAGTCCCCCAGCGTCAGGCCAGGCACGGCGGGCGAGGGGTCAAGCAGGCTGGTGCCGGGCCGGTTGGAGCCATAGGCGTAGTTCTGGCGGTGATCGGTAACGTATTCAATGTCGAAGCCGCCAATGATCTCGTGCCGGATCCGTCCGGTCTTAAGGTGCGCGACACCGGAAAACACATCCTGTATGGACCAGTCGCTCTGCCGGTAGGGTTCGGGACCGCCCACCCCGCCATTACGCGCCACCTGGGCTGCAGCAGGGTTGGATGAAAAGAAGTCGGACTGACAGGTGGACGATGGGGATACGCCATTGAACGTGTTGTTCGTCAGGGTCGCGCCGCTGCTGAAGTTCGAACATGCTTCCTGTGATGCGGAGAAATAGCGGTGGAAGATACCGCCACGCATGTCATTATATAGTGTCAGGATCGGGTTGACCTTGGCCGTCAGGCGACCGGTGATCATGTCCGTGCTTGAATCGTCCTGATCATAGGTGGTGCCATACCAGTTGGTGCGCTTGACGCCGTATTCGGTCACGGGACGGCCAATGGCGTTGGCGGATGAATAGACCACCGGCACGCCGTAATCGGGAATGCGGTTATCGTTCTGGTGGAAATATTCCAGCACGAACGACACTTTCTTGCCCAGGCCAAAGGCGATGGACGGCGCGATCCCCCAGCGGTGGGAATAGATGTAATCGCGACCAACAACATTGTTTTCGTTGCCCATGCCCGTCAGGCGGAAGGCGGTGGTGCGGGAGTGTCCTGAAGTCTGTGTATCTGACCTGGCCCACGGTTG
>NZ_BANF01000023.1 GCF_000964425.1 Komagataeibacter intermedius TF2
CCGCGAATACGGCGCACGCGGGTCAGAACGCGCTTTTTCTCAGCCGGTGTGTGCGGCACGAACGCTTACTCCCGAATATACTACCCTTGAGTATCCTTTTCATACTATGGGGCAGTATGTAAGGGATATAAGGAACGTGCTTGTCATATGATCCGATCACAATTCCGTATTGCTGAAATTTTCACCATAACGTCCATGGGTTGCCTGTCTGTGTCTTGGGATCATTCAATAGGTGCAATCAGTGAGATCCAGACAATCTCTGCAACGAGGCTTTGAAGCGCTGATGTCCGCTATTTGGCAAACAACCTTGTGGTCCAAACGACCGAGATGAGGCGTAAGCTGCCATCCTACTTTTGATAAATGCCATTATCAGGGATAAAACTTTATGCTTGCTAACCAAGCATATTTAGGCGATGCTTAGTGAGCAAGCATTGAGGCGATGATGAACGATTCTCAAAAAAAGGGTGGCCTTACGCGCGCCAAAATACTGTCTCCCTCAGCCCGTAAAGCCATTGCGAGGGCTGGAGCGCAAGCTCGATGGGCCAAAGCAGATCCAGAGAGACAAAATCTTCCTAAAGCCGTTTGTGGTTCTAATGAGAAACCGCTCCAAATCGGAGAGGTCGCAATACCTGCTTATGTCCTTGATGATGAACGTAGAGTATTAACTGTTTCTGGCATGTCAGACGGCCTTTCGATGGCGCGAGGTGGTTCTGAAATCCCTGGTCTCAATAGATTTGAACTTTTTATATCTCGTGATCGTATTCACCCTTATGTATCGGATGATTTACAAAAACAGATATCAAATCCAATTGTTTTCCTTACACCGACAGGATCGAAAGCATATGGATATAATGCCCAAGTTTTAGTTGAACTATGCGAAGCAATATTATCAGCTCGCGAGGCTGGAGTATTACAAAAACAACAATTAGGTATTGCTCAACGTTCTGAAATATTGATGCGTGGTCTGGCCCGTGTTGGCATTATAGCACTTGTTGATGAAGCCACTGGATACCAAGAGATACGTGATAGAACGGCTCTTCGTAGCATTCTAGAAGCTTATATTTCTAAAGAATGGCTTCCTTGGACACAACGATTTCCACTCGAGTTCTATCAAGAGATGTACAGACTTCTCGGCTGGACGCTCGATCCTTCCAGCAAATCAAAGCCAAGTTATGTTGGAAAACTTACTAATGCTTTAGTATATGATCGTCTTCCAAAAGGGGTTGCAGAAGAAATCCGATCATATAATCCTGTAGATCCAAACACAAAAAGACGAAGATTTAAACATCACCAATTCTTAACAGAAGATATTGGCAATCCACACTTAGAAAAACATGTATCGAAAGTTGTCGGCCTTATGCAAGCCTCTGAAAATTGGAGAGAATTTAAACATTTATTCAGAAGAGTATTCAATCCTTCAAGAACATATGGTGACAAGCGTACAGTCGATATGAGTAAATAATGACATGATTTATAAAAAATATATTAAATATATTATTTTTAATCATCATCATATTCTACGCTGGAAATCTCTCCAGCCGAAATAAGATCAGAAATTTTCACTGCACCACGCGCTAAGGAGCTTTTTATTTGGTCGATAAAAGCTGACCGCTGTGGCGGATCTTTATACATGATGGCATTTTGCAAGTTAGTGTGACTAGTACCTTCAACATTCACAAGAACAGGCTTGTATTCTCCTACTTTGTCATGATCTTTCTCCAAGCGATAAGTCATAAAGATGATGTTAACCTGAGGATCTTTCTTAACCTCTGTTGTTCTCATAAAGCCCGCACGGCCTAAAATGTACTGATAAACTTGTTCAGGGATAACTGCGACGATCTTTGATTTCCAATGATGATGAAAATATCCCTTACGGATAAGCTGGGTGATATAACGTTTATAAACGTTATCCCAGTTAAATCCATATGTAGGCTTCTTTTCCAAATCTTCACCAATCCGTAAAGCTCGATAGGCAGGAAATACTGACCCTGTAATATCGATCGCTTGAAGCTCAACGGATAAGAACTGTTCAATTTTATTATCTTTCTTTACATCTGCGATAACAAAATCAACATTGCCAAAACCCTCCATCTTGACTTCACGTGCAATCTGCGGGTTATGCGGTTTATCGCCTGGCCAGCAATGATCAATAACCTCTTTCAAAAAATCGACCGCATAGAAGCGTTTAGGACAAACGAATATTAACTCCGGTCCCTGCATTGATTTACGCGATGCAGGCTTCCAGAGACTACAAACAGGATACGGTTCATTAGGTAACTGCGTGCTACGTTTTGGACATCGAGACTGGATATAGGGACATTCAAAATCAGTATGAGTAGGATCAATGCCCTTTACCGCACGCCGGCCCAATACCTCTCCAACAATCGTCTCAGGTTCAAACGGCAATCGAAAGTTCCTTGCGTGAATTTATTTTCATTTGTTTAGAAGCCATTTCCGTAGTGTCTGCAATAAGAAGAGCTTCAGCTACACTTTTCCCCAAGAGGGGCGGAACCGCATTGCCGACCTGTACAAATTGCTCTGTAATATTACCTTTAAATGTAAACAAATCAGGAAAGGATTGCAGCCGTGCAGCTTCACGGACTGTGAATGATCGGTCTTGTACGGGATGAATATAGGCACCCCAATGCACATCGCATTTGGTCAATACTGTACAGGAAAGATCCGTTTTTCTTGGCCTTCCATAACGTTTGGTATGATCGCTGCGCTTAGCCAGCTTCATACCAGCCGGCAAAAGATCAATCGGTATATCTCGCCATGATCCACCAGCTGGGATATGACGCATCCGCTCCACGTTAATATTCGATAGTCTGGACGCCGAATGATTCTGCACAATGGTACAGTCACCACGCAATAAGGCTTGATAGCTATTCTGTGGACGTGTCCTATATGGTCTTGGTTCTGCACGATCTCCATTCTCTAACTTTGGAAGATCGGAGATAGCATCCCAAATATTTACAAAAGGCCTTAACCCAGGCCCATGCGTAGGTTCAGGAAACAGAATTGGTGCATCAGTGCGCGTCGCAATAAAAAATACTCGTCTCCGTTCCTGCGGTACCCCATATTCTTCCGCACGCAACACTTTCATATCAACACGATAACCAAGGCTTTTCATGCCTTCAAAAATCTCATGCACAATGCCACCGCCAGCAATTGACATGATCCCAGTGACATTTTCCATTACTAACCAGCGAGGTTGGATACCTTCCACAATCCGAAGATATTCACGAAACAGACCCGCACGCGGATCATTGATGCCACGTTGATGGTTATAAACAGAATATCCTTGGCATGGGGGACCGCCAACCATCACATCGATCTCCCCCTTCTTTACGCCCGCAGCCTTCAGCAATTTCTGTGCGGTAACATTCTGAATCGGCCCACCAATGAATTTCGCTTCTGAATGGGTTGCCGCGAAGGTTTCCCCCGCCCGATCATCATAATCCTGACCTGCCAAGACATGAAAACCCGCCTGCCGGAAGCCTTCCGACAATCCGCCAGCCCCACAAAAAAGATCCATGACGGTCATATTATGACGCGGTTTCATTGGCGTCCTCTACGCTTCAAGACAGTCAGGGGAAGGGGCGATTGCTGTTCATCCCCTTCTATACGCTCAATCAATAAACTGATCGCATGACGGCCTAACCATGCCTTCGATACCTTCGAACGAGCGGCAATCTGATCGAAAGCAGCATATTCATCTTCAGACAGATTGACTGTGATCCGGTTCTTCGATGACACGGTTTTCCTCATTTCGCCGCAAAGTGCAGCACTTTGCATTTTTGTAACTTCAAGGATTCCGTATGTCAATTTAGCTCTTATCTGTTTGCCTCATCACCTGACTGAGCAGGAGACCTACTTCATACCTACCCAACAGCGCAGCCAGAAGCGACCTGCACCAGCGGTGCAATGGTGTATGAAGACCAGGTATTTATGGGTAGGCGTAATGTCGGTTCCGAGTATGTCTATGGGTCGTGATCAGGAAGGCTGTCAGGTCGTAAAACGATTGGTCTGTCAAATACGGCTGTCTGGACCATGTTCGTCCTACGACCCACCCGACCGAATAGTCATGACACAGGGCTGGTCCACCTTCGTCTCGTTGGCCCTTTTCTGGCAGGCGGCGATCCGGTCCTGACTGGCGCCCACTAGCCGGTTGGCCCAGACCATATGCCGCAGGCTTTCGGGATTGTCGGCCTCCATCATCAACGCACCAGATTCCCACCGATCCTGTCCGCCCACGATAAAGGAGGCCACCCGCGTCCCCAGTGATGACGGCAGGAGGTAGGTCAGGATAGGCGAGAACCCGATCCCGACAGCCAGACAGGCCAGCCCGACCTTCAGCACCCACCAGCTCTGCTGGTCCCGGGTGCGCGCCTGCCCGACAATATCGGTCAGTTGCTGCCGCTCCACCTGAACCGCACGGATCGCGGTATGAAAGGCGGCCTGCATGTCCTGACTGACGGAAAGCCCCGCCTGGCGTACCCCCTGCCCATAGGCCTGCGGCGTCATCTTCAGCGTCGGACTGGCCTCGATCGCCTTCATGCGCGCGCCCACGTCGTTCAGGGCCTTGACCAGTCTGGCCAGGTCCGGCGTGTAATCAGGCGGTCGGTTATCCCGCCATGCCTGGGGCAGCGCTTCCACGCTGCGCCGGAGCACCGTCATTTCGGCGCACAGATCCTCAAAGGCACGGGCTGCCGGATCCGTCTCGCTCATGATGGAACCATCCCCTTATCCAGATTCAGTTTTCCGGCACGTCCAGACGATCATCATCCTGGCCAGCCTCTTGCGTTCCGGCCCTTTCCTGCTTCCCGAAAAGCAGCCGCCTTCACCCTTCTTCCATTGCCAGGAGCGTAAGCCTGTTTGGCCGACTGTCTGAAGCCGCGTTCTGAATAGTCCGTCGCAATCTTTCCGCATTACGCGGACTACTCAGTAGATGCGCTGTCTCCTGACAAACGGCTTGTTCTTTTTCCTGCACAACATACCTCCCCCGGTAGCCTGCCCCCCCGATCAGGCAGCCCGTTCCAGCCCCAGATGGTCCACGAACGGATCAAAGTCCCGGTCACTGTAGAGCAGGCGATGACCGCTCACGATGCACCGGGTCGCAATCAGGGTATCAATGGTTTTCCGGATCGTAATGCCCCGACCGCGTAGATAACGGAAATACCGCGCCGCCTCGACCATCACATCGCGACCACCGATTTCAACCAGGTCCAGGGCACCCAGCATCCTCTGTGCCTGATTGAAATCCCGTTCGTTTGAGAAACCCTGCAGGACCTCGGTCATCATCAGATCGCCAATGCTGACCAGATCTTCCCCCAGCATCTGGTCAAGAAGATCAACCTGTGGGGTCGTATTCCCCCGAAAAAAATCGATCCAGACCGATGAATCGACCAAAATCATGCGTCGGAGCGCATGGCATCAAGATCACCCTGCCAGTCGAGCTTTCCCCGCAAGGTGCGGAGTTCCCGCTGCTGCTTCAGCTTGATCAGCGTCCGCAACCCGAGTTCGACCGCTTCCTTCTTGGTTTTGACGCCAGACGCCTTCAGCGCATCTGTCATGAGGGTATCATCAATAATGATGTTGGTTCGCATGATGTGTATCTCCTTCACAAATCATACACATTAACATCACCCGTCTCAAGCAGATTACATCCCCATATCCATATCCCGCCCCCTGGAGCGCGACAGGGAGCGCGTGCGCTGCGGCTGCAATCCATGATCGAGCGTCGATCCCTTCCGGACGCCCAGTTCGTGCCCCTTCCGCCGCAGGAGGGACTCAAGCTGCGCGTCCCGCTTCAGCTCCCTGAGCGCCACACCCTGCTGCTCGCGGCTCAGCCCGTCCCACGCCTTCACGAACCGCGCCGCCCGCAACTCGGGGGAATGCCGCACCTTGTCCTCGTGTTCCAGCCCCTCGACCAGCCTGCGCGCCCGTGCCGGCCCTTCCAGCCCGTACAGGGCCTGCCGGATCTCCGGCTCATGCTTCACGGCGGTTTCCAGAGCGATCACCGCCCCGGGCCGTAGCCGTTCCAGGGCCGTGCTGGCGTCAAGCCATGCCTTCTTCTGGTGCTCCAGCACCGGCAGGTCCTGCTCCACCATGCGCCCGATATCCCGCACCGCCCGCGCATACTGCTCCACCGCCTGGTGGAGCGGATCACCACCCGGCACAAACCCGCCCAGCCCGGCCGGCACCTGCGCGCGCTGCACGCGCGGCAGCCGCAACCCGGCAAAGGGAGAGGCGGGAGCCTCACGCTCAACCCCACTTTCCCCCTTCCCGGCCCCGGCATCCACCCCGGCCGACACGTCTTTTTCCGCCGTCTGGCCACGCCCCCGCACGGACAGGTCCAGCCCGTCGAACATCCCGCGTTTCCGCTGCGCCAGTGCCGGATCTGGCGTATGGACAGCTTCGGCCTGCCTGTCCTTCTGGGGGCCAGAGGCCGTCTCGCTGCGCCCCACCACGATCTCGCTCTCGGGGACATGCAGCCCGCGCCGCCGCGCAAATCCGATATCCTGATCCCGGACATGCGGGTAATCCAGCGTGGTATCCTTCAGCCGCTCGCGCGACAACCGCTTCACCAGCCCGTCAAGGTCGCCCACATCATCCCGGCCCCAATGAACGGACACGCTCTCCCGGTGCCGCGACAGCGCCACATAGGCCCCGTGCCGGTCCATGCTCCCCGTCGCCAGCACATGCGCCCGGTCCACCGTCACACCCTGCGATTTGTGGATGGTGGCCGCATAGCCATGATCCAGCGCGTCATAATCCGCCACCGACACGGACACGACCCGGCCACGCCCGGTCCCACCCGGCCCGTCGAGCTGCACCGACAGCACGAGATCCCCGGCCTCGACCGACCCCGTGATGCCCCGCACCATCCCCAGCGTACCGTTCTTTACCCCCAGCTCCCGGTCATTGCGCAGGAAGTAGACACGCTCCCCGTCCGCGAACACCCGCTCGCCCTGGGCGGTCGGCACCAGCACGTCGTCACCCAGCTCACCCGCGTCCCGCCGGATCTCCCGCGCCGCCTCGTTCAGCGCCCGCACATCGACACGCCGGTGCGCCAGCATGATCTGGCTGTCCTCTGGCGCGGCCTGACGGGCTTCATCCCACCCGGCCACCATCCCGGCCCGCGCCTCTTCCAGCGTGTCATGCCCGCGCACCAGGCCGGCCGCCTCATAGCGCCCCAGCGCCTCATCCGTCCGCCCGGTCGCCAGCTCCTTCGTGGCCACCTGCTGCCAGCCTTCACGCTGCCGGCGCACGGTCGTGATTTCCACCGACCCGACCCGCTCGGCCACCGCCCGGAACGCACCGCCGGCCTCGATCGCCTGCAACTGCTCGGGATCACCTACCAGCACCACCTTTGCCCCGACACCGCGCGCGGCCGACAGCACCCGCTCCATCTGCCGTGACCCCACCATGCCGGCCTCGTCCACCACCAGCACGTCCCCGCGCTCCAGCAGGTCGAACCCACGTTCCCACGCACGCTCCAGGGAGGCCAGCGTCCGGCTCTCGATCCCGGACCCCGCTTCCAGACCTTCCGCCGCGATCCCCGACAGCGCCGCCCCGCGTACCCGATACCCGGCCTCTTCCCATGCCGCGCGGGCGACACCCAGCATGGTGCTCTTCCCCGTCCCGGCATACCCGACCACCACGGACAGGTCGCGGGACTTCGTGACCTCGCCCACCGCCAGCGCCTGCTCGTCCCCAAGCCCGTCCCGCGCCATCGCCGCCCGACGCACCGCCAGCGGCACCACATGCCCCTGGGACTGCCCCATCGCGAGCGATGCCTCTTCCAGACGCTGCTCGACCCCGATCATCTCCCGTGTGGAGAACCGTTCCCGCCCATGACCATCTTTCCCGAGCGCGACCAACTCTGGACACGCCTCCACCCGAACCATGACAGCACTGAACTGTTCTGCGTCTGCCGTATGCCGGTCCACGAACCGCGCCAGGTCCCGCCGGGTAAACGTGCTCTGCTGTCGCGTCAGCGCCTCCAGCGCCACATGCGGCTCGGCCAGCAACCTTTCGCCATTGCACCGCGCGATCTCCAGATGATCGGCAACCCGCTCCGCGTCCTCGCCCCGCTCTTCCCGGCGCATCCCGGCCGGACCGATCTTGTTCTGTGGCTCAAGGTCGATCCCCTGTGCGGCGAACGACCGATGGTCGATCCGCACATCCAGGTCCAGCTCGGCCAGCCGTTCATTGGCGAGCGACGCCCACCGCTCCCGCCACGTCAGCAGCAGATCCCTGTCATTCCATGAACGCTCTTTCGCACCGAACCCGATGGAAGGCTGATCCTGCGCCAGCCCCAGGCCTTCATGCCGCAACCGTGCCGCAGCAATCAGTCGCGCTGTTCTTCCAGCCGCTGCAAGCGCTTCTCCAGCGTCGAGAGCTTCAGCAGGATGCCGCGCTGCGTCTCCCGAATTTCCGTCAGCAGACGGATCATGAGCTTGAGTGGATCGTCCTCCCCTTTCTGCTCCATCAGGTCCAGGATCCGGCGTGATGTCGTATGCGCCCCCGCCGCCTCGTTCAGGATGCGGGATTCCGTTTCGTCTTCCATGCACAGCCTCTCCGGTTCTGACTTCGATCCGCCGCGTGGACAGCATCACATGCGCATGGGGCTTCGCCTGTCCATCTTCGCCAATATCCCAATGCACATTGAGATCGGCCACCATGCCGCGTTCCACGAACTGCTCCCGCACAAAATCCCGTGCCAGCGCGATCCCCTGCGCCTGGGTCATTTCACGCGGGATTGAAAACTCCACCTCGCGGGCAAGCTGGGCATCCCTGCGCTTCTCGATCGCCTCGACCTCGTTCCATAGGGTCGCACGATCAAGAAACCGTTCCGGCGCGCCATCGGGCAACAGGATCTCGGAATGCACCACGCCGCTCTTGTTGGAAAAGTCATGGTCGCGATCCAGCCGCACGTCATGCAGGCGGGATGCCGCGCGATAGGCCGCCGCCGCCACGGCGCTCCGGCCGGTGGCGCGGCTGATGACCTTTGCATGCAGGTGATAGATCGCCATGAGTGCGATCCTATCACACCACTTAAGCGCACGTCACGAAGTGACGTATAAGCGCGCACTCACATTTTACTGCGCCACAAGGGTTGATTGCTCTGGATGAGTGACGCGGTTCTCGCCTGCGTGGTAGAGTATGCCACAGACCAGCAGGACAGAGGGCGGAAAATGCGCAGGCCACGGGACATTGATGCGGAACTGAAGGCGCTTCAGGAAAAGGCAAAACAGCTTAAGGCGCAACGGACCCTCCAGCTCGGCGAACTGGTCGAGGCGACGGGAGCCGATACCCTGTCGATCGAGGCGCTGGCCGGGGTGCTGCTTGCGGCTGTCGAACAGGCGGACGGCAAACCAGAAGCCGTCGCGAGGTGGACCGAACGGGGGACGGCGTTCTTTCAGGCTGGCGCAAAAAAGGGCGGCCGGAAAGGAACCGGAAACGATCAGAACGGAGCTTCTGGCGCTTGAAAGACGGATCAGGAAGCAGGAAGCCCTGATCCATCGCCATCAGGCACGAAAGGCACGCACCGACATGCGCGACTGGGCGAAGGCGCGACGGGAACGCACCCATCATCTGATCGAACTGGGCGGCCTGGTCCAGAAGGCGGGACTGGTCGATCTGACCGATGATGACCGCGCCACCCTGCTCGGGGCCTTCCTGGACATTGCGGCGCAGCTTCAGGGCGGCAATGATACCACTCCGGTTGATCTGAAAACGCGCTGGAGACGCGCGGGGCTTCATGCCTTCGACAGGGACCGGGAACAAGGCTGACGACAAAACACGATCATCCAAAACGGACAGACTGTAATCTCGGCCACAGAACAATTTTACGGCCTGGAAACTGACCACCACAGACACTTCAAGAGGATACCTAATGGCTCCAGAATACCCTTCTCCAGAATGGTTTTCTGATAAGATCAATCGCCATCAATGGATGTGGAATCTGAATGCCCGGTTTGTTTCACGGGCAGCAAAGCGTGTGACCGATACGGACGCTCTGGTCTTGCTCAATGAGGCGATCAATCTGGAAATAGCGGAAACGGCTGCCAATCTTCTACAGGAAGGTGTGCCAGAAAAAATCGTCGCTGATTTCGTTATGGCTTACAGTCAGACACAACGAGAAGAATTACTGGATAATGTCTGCGATTACGCATGGCGGATTTCTGCTCCTGTCGCTGCCACGAAACACGAGGCGATGAAGACATGACCATGACGGACCTTTCCGACGAACGGGCTGCCAAAAGGGATGCAATCCGCAAGGCACGCAACAGCATGAAACCCGCAGTCCCGGCCGATCAGGTCCTTGCTCTTCTGGACGCCGATCTGGCCCGGATTCAAGCCGCCATTGACGCCCTCCCTACGCCTCGTCCCACGGATTGATGAGGGTGATACCGCAGTTGAGGAAATCGCGTATATTCCGTGTCGCAAGGGATGCGCCACGGGACTGCGCGATGGCCGCGATCTGTGCATCAAACTGACTGATGGGTTCTCCGGCGTGCCGGCGTCGGGAGGCGATCTCAGCATAAACACGAGCTGCCTCTCCGTCGAAAGGCAGGATACGGCCGGAGAAATCCTCTTCGAACATGGCACGGGCGGCCGCGATCAGCAGATCCCGTCGTCGTCCTTCCGGCAGCAGTGCCAGCCCATACAGGATCTCGGCCTGGGTAATGGCCGTGATGAAGAGGGTCATCATGGATTGACGGGACATCCAGGCCAGCACCGCCCCGTCAGGCCCGGAGCGCATCAGTTCGGAGAGGATGTTGGTGTCGAGAACGATCACACTCCGAAATCCACGTCCCTGATGGCCTCACGGGACACGGCAGGCAGGTCTACCCCGCCCAGCCTGGCAAAACGCTGGTGAATGGCCTGACCGGCATCTACCCCCTGAGAGACTTCAGCGGAAAGAGCCGAGCGCAGGATATCGCGCACCTCTTCCTCCATGGAACGCCCATGCTGTGCTGCGCGCAGACGAAGCCGCTGCTTGAGACTGTCGTCGATATTGCGGATGGTCATGACGGCCACGGGAACCTCCATTAGGCAATGACAGCATTGTAGTCATTGACTGCGTACTTTGCAATCATCAGGTCGGATTGGGGTATTTGAGGGAAGAGACGAAATCCCGCACCAAGCTGAAAACGGAAGCGCAGATCCAAACTGGCCTGAAAATCCAGACGGAAACAGAACGCGGGAACGATTTCTCATTCCCGCGCTGAAGATTACCAGTAAGGGGTCACGACACGAAAGTGTATTTTACGTACGCTTAGGGTGAACACCTACAGAACCGCCAGCATTGGGGTTCAAGCGACAAGCAGGGATGCAGGCACCCGAAGCGATCGTAACGCGCCGACGTCCGGTTGTTCATCGACATTCCAGCGATAGTCGCCTGTCAGAGAAATATGCTCCCAACCGAGGGGTGCAATATGCCGCGCCAGGTCATCGGAAATGCCGAGCGTCGTGATGGCGGACTGAAGATAGCGCGTATTCCATAGGATAACCGCTGCCACCAGCAGGTTTAAACCTGACGCCCGATAAGCCTGATTTTCAAAACGCCGATCCCGCAGTTCACCAAGCTGGTTGAAGAAGAGCGCCCGAGCCAGCGCATTCCGGGCTTCTCCCTTGTTGAGCCCTGCCTGGGTTCGCCTGCGCAAATCCAGATCCTGTATCCAGTCGAGCATGAAAACCGACCGCTCGATCCGGCCAACTTCACGCAAGGCAACAGCCAGACCATTCTGACGGGGATAAGATCCGAGCTTCCGCAGCATAGCCGAAGCCGTCACGGTTCCACTCCGAATGGATGTAACGAGACGCAGCAGATCGTCCCAGTGTTCCACAATATGGTTGGTATTGATCAGGTCACCGGCCATCCCACCCAGAAGTTCGCCCGGGTGTTGTCCCGGGAAGAGGTGAAGTTTCCGCTCTTTCAGATCCCGTATCCTGGGCGCAAATCGATAACC
>NZ_BANF01000022.1:0-2500 GCF_000964425.1 Komagataeibacter intermedius TF2
CCTTCAGGTTATGAGCCTGACGAGCTACCGGGCTGCTCCACCCCGCGGTGGTGAGGGGTGACTGGAAGACCTGGCGGCGACCGACTTTCCCGTGCCTTAAGGCACAGTATCATGGGCGCTGGGGGTTTTCACGGCCGAGTTCGGGATGGGATCGGGTGGATCATTCCCCGCCATGGCCACCAGGTCATCCAGTCATCCCTTGCAAGGGGCTGAGAGGATGTGATGGGTTGGTGGTGTCAAGTATGTTGAAGAGTGGATGACTGCTGTGCATGTGTGTTGCCCTTTTGAGGGGGCTATGGAATGAGCCTGTTGGGCGATTAGGACCAGTTAGCTGCACGCATTGCTGCGCTTCCACACCTGGCCTATTGACGTGATGGTCTATCACGGCCCTCGGGGAGACCTTGTTTTGAGGTGGGTTTCCCGCTTAGATGCTTTCAGCGGTTATCCCGTCCACACTTAGCTACCCGGCTGTGCCGCTGGCGCGACAACCGGTGCACCAGAGGTATGTTCATCCCGGTCCTCTCGTACTAGGGACAAATCCTCTCAAGTCTCCAACACCCACGGCAGATAGGGACCGAACTGTCTCACGACGTTCTAAACCCAGCTCACGTACCACTTTAATCGGCGAACAGCCGAACCCTTGGGACCTGCTCCAGCCCCAGGATGTGATGAGCCGACATCGAGGTGCCAAACCTCCCCGTCGATGTGGACTCTTGGGGGAGATCAGCCTGTTATCCCTAGAGTACCTTTTATCCGTTGAGCGATGGCCCTTCCACGCGGGACCACCGGATCACTATGGCCGACTTTCGTCTCTGATCGAGCTGTCACTCTCACAGTCAGGCGGGCTTATGCCATTGCACTCGACAGTCGGTTTCCGACCGACCTGAGCCCACCATCGCGCGCCTCCGTTACACTTTGGGAGGCGACCGCCCCAGTCAAACTGCCCACCATGCAGGGTCCCGGACCTGGCTAACAGGCCTCGGTTAGACATCAGAAACAGTCAGGGTGGTATTTCAAGGATGGCTCCACCGGAACTGGCGCCCCGGTTTCAAAGCCTCCCACCTATCCTACACAGAATGTCTCTGATGCCACTGCAAAGCTGCAGTAAAGGTTCATAGGGTCTTTCCGTCTGACCGCGGGTACCCCGCATCTTCACGGGGAATTCAATTTCGCTGAGCCGATGCTGGAGACAGCGGGGAAGTCGTTACGCCATTCGTGCAGGTCGGAACTTACCCGACAAGGAATTTCGCTACCTTAGGACCGTTATAGTTACGGCCGCCGTTTACCGGGGCTTCAATTCGGTGCTTGCACACCTCCTCTTAACCTTCCGGCACCGGGCAGGCGTCAGGCCGTATACGTCGTCTCTCGACTTCGCACAGCCCTGTGTTTTTACTAAACAGTCGCTACCCCCTGGTCTGTGCCACCCGCCAATGGTTGCCCACTGACGGGTCTTGCTTATCCCGAAGTTACGCAAGTAATTTGCCTAGTTCCTTCAGCATCGTTCTCTCAAGCGCCTTGGTATTCTCTACCAGTCCACCTGTGTCGGTTTCGGGTACGGTCTATATGCCAGAGCTATTTCCTGGAATACTCCAAAAGCCGGATCAATCCGATAAGACCCGACAACATATTGTATTCGTCACTTCTGGCAGGCCCGGGAATATTTGCCCGGTTTCCATCGACTACGGCTTTCGCCCTCGCCTTAGGGGCCGGCTCACCCTGCGCGGATTAACCTTGCGCAGGAACCCTTGGACTTTCGGCGACAGTGTTTCTCGCACTGTTTGTCGCTACTCATGTCAGCATTCGCACTTCCGATATCTCCAGAGAGGGTCACCCCGTCTCCTTCACAGACCTACGGAACGCTCCGCTACCGCGCATTCAAAGAATGCACCCACAGCTTCGGCACGTGGCTTGAGCCCCGTTACATTTTCGGCGCAGGGTTTCTATTAGACCAGTGAGCTATTACGCTTTCTTTAAAGGATGGCTGCTTCTAAGCCAACCTCCTGGTTGTTTTGGAATCCCCACATCCTTTCCCACTTAGCCACGATTTGGGGGCCTTAGCTGGTGGTCTGGGCTGTTTCCCTCTCGACAATGGACCTTAGCACCCACTGTCTGTCTGCCTGGCTCATACTTCCGGGTATTCGGAGTTTGGTTAGGTTTGGTAAGGCTTTGGGCCCCCCTAGCCCATCCAGTGCTCTACCCCCCGGGGTAATACCAGACGGTCTACCTCAATAGATTTCGCGGAGAACCAGCTATTTCCGAGTTTGATTGGCCTTTCACCCCTAGCCACAGCTCATCCCCGACTTTTTCAACAGGCGTGGGTTCGGCCCTCCAGTGCGTGTTACCGCACCTTCAGCCTGGCCATGGCTAGATCACTCGGTTTCGGGTCTTCTGCCAGCAACTCGTCGCCCTATTCAGACTCGCTTTCGCTGCGCCTACACCTAACGGCTTAAGCTTGCTGCAAACAGAAACTCGCTGACCCATTATACAAAAGGTACGCCGT
>NZ_BANF01000021.1 GCF_000964425.1 Komagataeibacter intermedius TF2
ACCCGCCAGCGCGCCGATGGCGGCCCCGCGCCCGCCACCGGCCAGGCCACCGATCAGCGCGCCACCGCCTGCGCCCAGCAGGCCGCCGCCAATGGCGCGCTGGCCGGGGTCACGGGTGTCCTCGCACGCGCCAAGACCAAGGCACAGCCCCGCGGCAAGGAGCGCCGTCGGGCGGATGGTCATGCGGGGAAATGTAATTTTCATGTACGTCTTTCCGGTATTGCGGACATGGATGGCACAATGACATCCCTGCCGCCTGAGGCTACAAAATGGTATGGCCCATGTGGTTTGGCCATGACGAAAGCGGGGCATTTTGTAACAATCGTCCAAAGTGTGAAGATTTTAACAAATTAAAATTGTCTGGCCTCTTGCCCCTCCCTGTCTGCGCCGGTAATCCCTCAACCTGATCCAGACGGTTTTCGACGTTACGCAGGTATGCCGTGAGGGCATGCATTGCCGGTCGGGATGTGGGACAGTCCTGTCTGGTGTTGTTGTCGGGAGTTCTGGATGTTTGCTCGTGTACTGGGTCTGCTTTCCGCTGACATGGCGATCGACCTCGGCACGGCGAATACGCTGGTTTACGTCAAGGGGCGGGGTATCGTCCTGAATGAACCGTCGGTCGTCGCGCTGGCAGAGGTACGGGGCAAGAAGCAGGTTCTTGCAGTCGGTGAGGAAGCCAAGCAGATGGTTGGCCGTACCCCCGGCAACATCACGGCCATCCGCCCGCTGCGTGATGGCGTGATCGCGGATTTTGAAGTTGCGGAAGAAATGATCAAGCATTTCATCCGCAAGGTGCATAACCGCCGCATGTTCGCCAGCCCGCTCATCATCGTGTGCGTGCCCTCCGGCTCGACCGCGGTGGAACGCCGCGCGATTCAGGAAAGCGCTGAAAGCGCAGGCGCGCGCAAGGTGTTCCTGATCGAGGAACCCATGGCTGCCGCCATCGGCGCGGGCCTGCCCGTGACCGAACCTTCGGGCAGCATGATCGTGGATATCGGCGGCGGCACGACGGAAGTGGCCGTGATCTCGCTCGGCGGCATCGTGTACGCCCGGTCCGTGCGGGTGGGGGGCGACAAGATGGATGAGGCGATCATCTCCTACATCCGGCGCAACCATAACCTGTTGATTGGTGAAAGCTCGGCCGAGCAGATCAAGATCCATCTCGGCTCCGCCATGCCGCCTGATGACCCGGATGATCCGGGCCCGTGGCGCGAGGTCAAGGGGCGCGACCTGATCAACGGCGTCCCGCGTGAAGTCGTGGTGTCGCAGGCGCAGATTGCCGATAGCCTGGCCGAGCCGGTCAGCCAGATTCTTGACGCGGTGACCACCGCGCTTGAAAATACGCCACCGGAACTGGCTGCCGATATTGTGGACAAGGGCATTGTCCTGACGGGTGGTGGCGCGCTGCTGTACCGTCTGGACGAAGTGCTGCGGCGTGAAACCGGCCTGCCGGTTACGGTGGGTGAGGACGCGCTGTCCTGTGTGGCGATGGGCACGGGGCGCGCGCTGGAGGAAATGAAGCGTCTGCGCAATGTACTGACAAGTATGTACTGACGAACGGGACAGGTGCGCTGCCTGCTGCGGATGGAGGGCAGCGTGCTGATGGGGGAGACGCAGGACGATGCAGGTCCGGCGATCAGGCAGTAGTGGACGACCCGGCAGGCGTGACGTAACCGTTGCGCGTGGAAGGGTGGGCTGATGCCTGTTTCCATCCAGTTCCGTCAGGCGCTTGGCAAGCTGGTGCTGCCTGCGCTGATCCTTGTGGCCTGCGGGGTGATCCTGCTGGGCAAGGCGGATCGACCGCTTATTGAAAAACTGCGGATGCAGACGGCGGACCTGCTGGCTCCGGCCTATGGGCTGGTGGCGTGGCCGCAGGCGAAGCTGCGCTGGCTGTCGGGTAACCTGCAGGACATCCGCAACCTTGAAGCCGAGAATATCCGCCTGCGCGCCGAAAACGTGTCGCTGCGCCACTGGTATGACGTGGCGGCGGCGCTGGCGGATGAAAATGCCGCGCTGAAATCAAACCTGCACTGGATTCCCGATAACGCGCCTGCCTTTGTCACCGGGCGCGTGGTGCGTGATACCAGCGGGCTGTACGCGCGCGCCGTGCTGCTGGCGATCAATCCCGATACCGCGGTTCGCAAGGGCGGGATTGCACTGGACGGATCGGGGCTGGTGGGCCGGGTCACCGAAGTGGGCAAGCGGTCGGTGCGGGTGCTGCTGATTACCGATTCGTCCAGCCGCCTGCCGGTCACGCTGGAATCCAGCCACGCGGCGGCGATCATGGCGGGCGACAATACCGCCCTGCCGCGCATCATCTTCTATCCGCAGGACAATGCCCCGATCGAGGGCGAGCGTGTCGTGACCAACGGGGAAATCGAAAGCCTGCCCGCCGGCCTGCCGGTGGGGCACGTGCATTACCTGCGTCCGGGACAGCCGGTTGTGGTGCCGGCCGCCGCGCTGGACCATGTCGATATCCTGCGGATATTCGATTATGAGGACAGCGTATCCCCGCCAGATGCGCCGGGGCGCGTGCCGCTGCCGTCCGTGGGGCGCACGCTGTCCCTGCCGTCACAGTTCCAGTCTCACCCTGATCAGGGACTGCATGGATGAAAAACTTCACGCCGCCCCCCATCCGGCCTGGCATCCACCCGCGTTCGGGGCTGGGTTACCTGATCGACAACGGCGTGCGCAGCAGCATACCGTGCCTGTTCGTGTTTTTCGTGACGCTGGTGCTGTCGGCCCCGCTGAACCTGCCGGGGCAGGTGGAACTGATGCCGGCCATCATCATGGCCACCATTTTCCTGTGGTCGGTCTTTGTTCCCGCCTTCATGCCGTCGCTTGCGGTGTTCGTGCTGGGAATATGGGCGGATATCCTCAGCTTCGGGCCTGCCGGGGTCATGCTGCTGATGATGCTGATCGTGCACGGGGTTGCGCTGTCGGGACGCTATACGCTGGCACGGGTCAATTTTTTTGTACTTTGGTTTGTGTTTGGCGTGGTGATGGTGGGCGTTACGGCGCTACAATGGGTGCTGTGTTCCGCACTGGCATTGCATATTGTGGAGTTTCTGCCCTTTGTTTTCGAGACAGTCCTGGCCATCGGCAGTTTTCCTGTCCTGTATACAGGGTTTGTCTGGACCTACCGTTTTGTCGTCAATAACGCGGACCCTTCCTGAAGCGGATGCGATAGTGCGCCCGCGCCGGATAAATGAATGAAGTTTCGTAAGAAGAAATCCGGCAACCGGCTCATGTCCCGTCCCGAGGAAGGCAAGAATCCTTCCCGTGGCGTATTCACCCGCCGTGCCCTTCTGCTTATGGCAGCGCAGGGCGCGGTGCTGGGTGCATTGGGGGAACGTCTGTACGGGCTTCAGGTTCTCAATGGCAGTCATTATGCGAAGCTTGCGGAAAACAACCGCCTGAGCAAACGCTTCTTCGCGCCGCCGCGCGGGCGGATTACGGACCGGTTCGGCATTGCGGTCGCGTCCAACCGCATCAACTGGCGCGCGCTGCTGCTGGCGGAAGAAACCACCGATATTCCCGGCACGCTGGAACGCTTCGCCCAGCTTGTGCCGCTGGAGCCGCGTGACCTGACGCGTATCGAACACGAATTGCGCCACAAGCGGCGGTTCATCCCGATCATGCTGCGTGACTTCCTGTCATGGGATGACATGGCGCGGCTGGAACTGAACATGCCCTCGCTGCCCGGCGTGCTGATCGACGTGGGCACCACGCGCGTCTATCCTTTTGGCCCGCTGCTGGCGCATGTGGTGGGATATGTCGCCCCGCCCGCCGAAAAGGACGTCGTGCATAATGCCGAGCTTGCGCTGCCGGGCATGCGTGTCGGCCGTTCAGGGATCGAGCAGACGCAGGACAGCAGCCTGCGCGGTCAGGTTGGCTCCGTCGAGATGGAGGTCAACGCCGTTGGCCGCGTCATGGCCGAACTCGACCGTGATGAAGGGCTGGCGGGTGACGAGATCGCGCTGACGATCGACAGCGGCCTGCAGCAGCAGGTGCTGGGCCGCATTGCCGACCAGTCGGCCAGCGCCGTGGTGATGGACTGCCGGAATGGCGAGGTGCTGGCCATGGTCAGCAACCCGTCCTTTGATCCCTCCCTGTTTGACAGTGGCGTAAGCCAGGCCCAGTGGATCGAATGGACCAACAACAGCCAGACCCCGCTGATCAACAAGGCGGTGTCGGGGCTGTATCCCCCCGGTTCCACCTTCAAGCCCGCCGTGGCCATGGCGGCGCTGCGCGCGGGCACGCTGTCACCGTCCGACCGGATCAGCTGCCCCGGTTACATTGACGTGGGCGGCACGCGGTTCCACTGCTGGTCGCGCTATGGGCACGGGTCGATCAACCTGCGCCAGGGGCTCAAGTATTCCTGCGACGTCTTCTTTTACGAAGTCGCCCGCCGGACGGGAATGGATGCGATCGCGGCCACGTCCGAACTGTTCGGGCTGGGTGCGAAACTGCCGGACATCGAACTGCCCCATGTGCGTCAGGGCCTGATCCCCACGCCGACATGGCGGCGCAAGCATGGACACCACTGGAATGGTGGCGATACCATTGTCAGTGGCATCGGGCAGGGATTCGTGCAGGTCACGCCGTTGCAGCTTGCGACCTATGCCTCGCGCATTGCAACGGGGCGGGACGTGCAGCCGCACCTGATCCGGTCCATTGCGGGACGCACGGCGGCGCTGGCCGATCTTGGCCATGCATCGGGCATGGATATGCCGGACCATTTCTTTCAGGACATCCGCGCGGGCATGTACGCGGTGGTGAACGAGGAAGGGGGCACGGCGCCCAAGGCCCGGCTGGATATTCCGGGCGTGCAGATGGCGGGCAAGACCGGGTCGGCACAGGTGCGCCGTGTTTCGCGCGCAATGCGTGAAAGCGGCCACTTCAATTCCGCCAACCTGCCATGGGAGTACCGCCCCCATGCGCTGTTCATCTGCTATGCCCCGTATGACGCGCCGCGTTACGCCACGGCGGTGGTGATCGAGCATGGCAATGCGGGCGCTGATGTCGCTGCCCCCCTTGCGCGTGATATCATGACCGATACCCTGCGCCGCGATCCGGTCAACCACCGTGAACCACCGGGACAGGAAGTGGCACAGGCCGAGGTGGACTGACCCCGCCCACGGGCACCCTTTGGGGTCAGCCATGCCATTGCCGTGCCAGATGTGGAGAATGGAATGAAATTCCAGAAGCGCCTTCTGCGTGCCGAACCCAATTTCCAGATCCTGACCAAGCTGTGGCAGGTCAACTGGCTGTATGTGCTGTTGATCTGTGCGCTGGCGGTCGTGGGATATGGGGCGCTTTATTCCGCGGGTGGCGGCACGTCGCGGCCGTTCGCGGGGCCACAGTCCATCCGCTTCTGTTTTGGCGTGGTCATGATGCTGGGCATTTCATTGATGAGTCCGGCCATTCTGGTACGCATGGCGTGGCCGCTTTACATATTTTCCCTCATCCTGCTTGTGGCCGTGCTGCGCATGGGGCACGTGGGCAAGGGGGCGGAGCGATGGCTCATGCTGGGTGGCCTGCAGGTACAGCCATCGGAACTGGCGAAGATTGCCCTCGTCTTGATGCTGGCGGCGTGGTTTCACAAGATCAGTTACCGCCGCATGGGCAATCCGCTGCTGCTGGTGCCACCCGCCCTTATGGTGCTTGTGCCGGTTGCCCTTGTGCTCAAGGAACCCAACCTTGGCACCGCCGTCATTATCGGCACGGTGGGGGCCAGCATGTTCTTCGCCGCCGGCATGCGGCTGTGGCAGATCGCGCTGCTGATCCTGCCCATGCCGTTTCTGGCCAAAATTGCCTATGGCCACCTGCATGATTACCAGAAGGCGCGGGTCACGACCTTCCTGCACCCTGAAAGCGATCCGCTGGGGGCGGGCTACAATATCATCCAGTCCAAGATTGCGCTGGGGTCGGGGGGCATGTGGGGGCAGGGGTACCTGCATGGCACGCAGGGGCAGCTGAACTTCCTGCCTGAAAAGCAGACCGACTTCATCTTCACCATGATTGCCGAGGAATGGGGCTATGTCGGCGGCGTTACCGTTATCGGCATGCTGCTGCTGCTGGTCTTTGGCGGCATGCTGATTTCCATGCGCAGCCGCAACCAGTTCGGGCGGCTGCTGGGGCTGGGCATTTCGGTCAATTTCTTTCTCTACTGCGCAGTCAACCTGTCCATGGTGATGGGGGCGATCCCGGTGGGTGGCGTGCCGCTGCCGCTGATCTCTTATGGCGGGTCGGCCATGCTCATGGTCATGTTCGGTTTCGGGCTGCTCATGTCCGCCTGGGTGCACCGGAACGACACCTTTGGCGAAACGGCGGACAAGAAGGACTGATGGCAGGCATCCTTCCCCCGACAGCCGCCGTGCACCGTGCCTATCGGCTGAGTACCTACCACGTGTCCGGCCTGCCGGTCGTTCGCATTGGGCACAGGCCGCGCTGGTGCGGTCAGGCGCCAAAAGAGGATATCGTGCTGCTGAGCGCATGCAACCCCGGTGGCAGGCTGTATGCGGATGGCTGGAACCGACGGATGATGCATGCGCTGGCGCAGTACCTGCGCGATGTGCCCCACGCATTGGGGGAAGGGCGGCTGGGCCGGTGGTCCGAACCATTATATGCGGTGCAGGTGCCGCTGGCGCGCGGGTTGCGTCTTGCACGGCTGTTCCGGCAGAACGCGGTGGTCGTGCTGCATGGTGCGCGGCCTGCGCGGCTGGTGTATCTGGCCTGAGACCTACGGACAGGACCGGGATATTTCAGAAGTTTTTTGGTGAAGCTTTTTTCAAAAAGCTGCAAAAGAATGCCGCCTTTTTGAAAAAAGGCGGCACCCAAAAACTTTTATCAGCAGTCTGTTCAGCCTTCGATCTGGCTGAAATCGGCGATCAGCACCGTCATGCGGCGCAGTTCCGACAGAAGCCGCAGGCGGTTGGCGCGCACGGCGGGATCGGTATCGTTCACCGTGACCTTGTCAAAGAACTGGTCAAGGGCGGGACGCAGGGCGGCCACGTCACGCATTGCGTCTTCGTAGCGTTCCTGTGTGATGGCCTGCCCGACGACAGGAATGGTGTTGTGAAGCTGGTCGGCCAGCGCCTTTTCTTCGGGCTGGGTATACAGCGCGGGGTTGGGCGTGCCTTCATGCGGGCCGTCCTTGCGGTCCTCGATACGCAGGATGTTGGCCGCGCGCTTGGTCGCCGCCAGCATGTTGCGCCCGTCCTCGGTCTCCAGCATGTCGGCAATGGCCTTCGCACGCGCCAGCAGGCGCACGATGTCCGTATCCGTATTGCCAACCGATACGGCGGCCAGAATGTCATGCCGCGCGCCTTCGCCACGCAACTGTACGCGCAGGCGGTCGGCCACGAATTCCGGCAGCACGTCCAGGTCGGGGGCAAGACGCAGGGCTTCGGGCAGGCCCTGTGCCGCTTCCCAGAACACCCTGGCCAGATCCAGCCGCAGCCCGTTTTCGCGGATGATGCGGATAACCCCAAGGGCTGCGCGACGCAGGGCGTACGGATCGCCTGACCCCCCCGGCTTTTCACCCACGGCGAAGAAGGCGACCAGCATGTCGATCTTGTCCGCCAGCGCCACCGTGACCGAAACCGGGGCATGGGGTACGTCATCATGCGGGCCACGGGGCATGTAATGCGCGCCAATGGCGTTGGCCACCGCATCCGGCTCGCCATCATGTCGGGCGTAATAGGCCCCCATGATGCCCTGAAGTTCAGGGAATTCGCCCACCATGCCGGTGGTCAGGTCCGCCTTGCACAGCAGGGCCGCGCGTTCGGCCTGTGCCTTATCCGCACCCGTCAGCGGGGCCAGCAGGCCGGCAAGGCGGACAATGCGCTGCACGCGCACGCTCTGGCTGCCAAGTGATGCATGGAACACGATCCTGTCCAGCGCGGGCACGCGGCTTTCCAGCGTGCGGGCACGGTCAAGGTCCCAGAAATGGCGGGCATCGGCAAAGCGGGCGCGCAGCACGCGTTCATTGCCCGCAATGGTCAGCGCACCGCCGTCACGGGGCAGCAGGTTGGCGACAAAGGCAAAGCGGGGCGCGGCCGAGCCATCGGCATTGCGCAGCGCGAAATACCGCTGGTTCACGCGCATGGACACCTGCATCACTTCGGGCGGCAGGGTCATGAATTCGTCGTCGATCTGGCCAAGGAACGGCACCGGCCATTCGGTCAGTCCCGCCACTTCGTCAATCAGGCCGGGATCGGCCACGACGCTCAGCCCTTCCTCGGCCGCAAGGCTGGCCACCCCCTCGGCAATGGTGGTGCGGCGTGTGGCAGCGTCGGGTTCGACCTGGTGGGCGCGCAGGCCATCCAGCCATTCCTTCGTGCTGGCGACCGTAAACGCGCCGGGGGCGGTGAAGCGGTGGCCTTCGGTCAGGTTGCCAGCCTTCAGGCCGTGGCCGTTATCCTCGCCTTCCGCCAGCGTGAAGTCCACGACCGCGCCATCAAGGATGCATACGATCCGGCGCAGCGGACGCACCCATGTAAAGGCGCTGCCAACACCCCAGCGCATGGATTTGGGCCACGGAAAGCGGCGCAGCAGGCCGGGCAGGACAGCGGCGATCTGCTGTGCTGCGGGAATGGCGGGAATATCGCGGTGCAGCACCCAGAAGCCGTTTTCGGCCACCAGCGCGTCACGTTCCACCCCATGCTTGCGCATGAAGCCGGCCAGTGCCTTTTCCGGGGCACTTTCACGCGGGCCGCGTTCATTCACCGTGCCGCCGGGCACCGTGGCATCCACCGTCAGCGACAGCGCGATGCGGCGCGGGCCTGCAAATGCCGTGGCGTCGCGCGGGTTCAGCGGGGCAAGTGCCTCGCATACCAGGCGTTCAAGGTCCTGCGCCCCGCGCGCCTGCATGCGGGCGGGGATTTCCTCGGAAAAGAGTTCGATAAGAAGTTCGGGCATGTTCTTTTATTCCTCGCCCGCCAGCCACGCTTCGCAGCAGCGTTTGGCCAGCGTGCGTACGCGGCCGATATAGGATGCGCGCTCGCTGACGCTGATCACGCCGCGTGCGTCGAGCAGGTTGAACAGGTGGCTGGCCTTCAGGCACTGGTCATAGGCGGGCTGGGCCAGGCCGGCTTCGGCAAGGGCGGTGGATTCGCGCTCGGCATCAATGAAGTGGCGGTGCAGCATCTCCACATCCGCCACCTCGAAGTTGTGGCGGGAATAGTCCTGTTCCGCGCGCAGGAACACGTCGCCATATTTCAGGCCCTGACCGTTGAAATCGAGGTCATAGACATTCTCGATTCCCTGCACGTACATCGCCAGGCGTTCCAGCCCGTAGGTCAGTTCGGTCGAGGGCATGACGGTGGGAATGCCGCCCACCTGCTGGAAATAGGTGAACTGCGTCACCTCCATCCCGTCGCACCAGACTTCCCACCCAAGGCCCCATGCGCCGATGGTGGGGTTTTCCCAGTCATCTTCGACAAAGCGGATGTCGTGTTCCAGCGGGTCGATGCCGATGGCGCGGTAGCTGTCCAGCAACAGCTTCTGGCTGTCTTCCGGCGTGGGCTTGAGCAGTACCTGATACTGGTAATAGTGCTGCAGCCGATTCGGGTTTTCGCCATAGCGGCCATCGGACGGGCGGCGGCAGGGCTGGACATAGGCCGCTTTCCACGGCTTCGATCCCAGCGCGCGCAGCGTGGTGTGCGGCGACAGCGTGCCCGCGCCCACTTCCGTGTCATAGGGCTGGAGGATGGCGCAGCCCTGATCGGACCAGAACTGGTGCAGTTTCAGGATCAGCCCCTGAAACGACAGCGGGCGGGAGGATGTGGGTGATCGGGGCACGGGGGCCGGGTCCATGAACAAGATGCTCCGCAAAACGGGGACAGGTATGCACCATCTGGCGCAAAATCGCCGGACAGCATACCGTTATGCGGCCCCGACCGGAAGGTAGGGCGTGCCCTGGGGCCGGATCGGCCATGCATGGCCCGATCCGCCCTTGCTTATTGCGCCCGGACAAACCACATCGGCAGGGAAACGCTATCCCCAGCCCAAGGCAGGACAGACAGGATGAATGACCAGGAACGTCAACTGATCACACAGTTTTTTGCCCGTGTCGGGGGCAATGCCCCCGGCAGCGTGCCGCAGACGGCCAATGCCCTTCCGCCAATCGACCCGCAGGCCGACCAGTATATCGGGGAGATGTTCCAGAAATATCCTGAAGCCCGCTACCGCATCACCCAGACCGCCGTGGTGCAGGAAGCGGCCCTGGCGGAAGCGCAGAACCAGATTCGCCAGCTTCAGTGGCAGGTGCAGCAGGCGCAGCAGCAGATCCAGCAGCTTCAGCAGCAGCAGTCCCGTCCGGCAGCGTCGGGTGGCGGGTTCCTCAGCGGCATGTTCGGTGGTGGTCAGCAGCGCGCGCAGGCCGCGCCCCCGCCGGGCTGGGGTGGGGCCGCACCGTCCGCTCCGCCGCCGCAGCCGGTCTATCCGCCGGGCATGCAGCCGGGCATGTTCCCCGCGCGCGGTTCGGGGTTCCTTGGCTCGGCCCTGACCACGGCGGCGGGTGTCGCTGGTGGCATGATGATGGGCAACGCGCTGACGGGCCTGTTCAGCGGGCATCATGACGCGGGTGGATTCGCCAGTGGCATGCCGCAGCCGGGAAGCGAGACGATCAACAACTACTACGGTGACAGCGCAGCACCCGCCGCTGGCGCCGATCCATTCGCCGGTGGTGGCGCCAGCGCCGATTCCGGCTTTGACGCCGGTGGTGGTGACGATGGCGGTGGCTTCGACGGCGGCGGTTTCGACGCGGGCGACGATAACAGCTTCTGATCGGTCCCGTGGCCTGTCAGGGAAAGGGGCGCCCGTCATGGGTGCCCCTTTTTCATTTGGGGGAAGGGATGGCGCCATGACGCAGCACGAATTCATGCTCGACCCGCCTGCACGCGCGCAGTTGCCGGACGTGCTGGATACGGGGGCGTATATACTGCGTGGCCATGCCGTGGGCCACGCGGCCGACATGATCGCCGGGATCAGGGCCATTGCGCGGGCCATGCCATTCCGCCGCATGGCGACACCCGGCGGGGGACGGATGTCGGTGGCCATGACTGCATGCGGGGCAGGCGGGTGGTGGAGTGACGCGCGCGGCTATCGTTATGTCGCCCGGGATCCGGAAACCGGCAGGCCATGGCCCGCCATGCCGGAGGCCTGGCGGGATTTCGCCACCGAAGCGGCGCGACAGGCGGGGTATGAAGGATTCGTGCCCGATGTCTGTCTGATCAACGGCTACCGTCCTGGTGCCCGCATGGGGCTGCATCAGGACCGGGACGAGCGGCTGGACGCGCCGGTGGTGTCGGTTTCCTTTGGCCTGCCTGCAATATTCCAGTGGGGTGGGCAGCGACGGTCGGACCCGCTGCGTCGTGTGCCGCTACGGCATGGGGATGTGGTGGTGTGGGGCGGGCCGTCGCGGCTTGTCTTCCACGGTGTGGCCATCCTGCGGGCTGGCGATCATGCCGTGACGGGACCGTGCCGGTACAACCTGACATTCCGGCGGGTAGGGTAACCGGCAATCCAGTGTTGAATATTGAGCGGGCATGAAAGTCTTTGGGTGCCGCCTCTGTTTCACAAAGGCGGCATTCTTTTGAAGCTTCCTGCAAAAAGCTTCACCAAAAACTTTCATCATCTGCCTGCAGTCCCGGCGAGGCTGGCCCACCGGGTATATGGGGGCGTCAGGCCCTGAGGGATGCAGCCTGCTTCGCGCGGGCCGTAATGGCCGCGACATCCGGCGTGCCTGCGGGCACCAGCCATGACCCGCCCACGCACAGGACGGACGGCAGGCCCAGCCAGTCTGCCGCCGTATCGGCCTTGATGCCGCCGGTGGGGCAGAAACGTGCCTGACCGAACGGGGCGGACAGGGCCTTCAGCGCCGGAATGCCGCCCGCGGCGGTGGCCGGGAAGAACTTGAAATGCGTCAGACCGAGATCCAGCCCGCGCATGATGTCACTGGCATTGGCCGTGCCGGGCAGCAGCGGCACCTCGCACGCATTCGCGGCATGGGCCACATTGGCGGTCAGGCCGGGGCTGACGATAAAGCGCGCGCCCGCGTCAACCGAACTTTTCAGGTCATCGCCGTTCAGCACGGTGCCAGCGCCGACCACGGCGCCTTCCACTTTGGACATTTCGGCAATGACCTCCAGCGCGCATTCGGTGCGCAGGGTGACTTCCAGCGCGCGCAGGCCACCGGCCACAAGGGCTTCGGCTACCGGGCGGGCATGGGCGGGATCGTGAATGACCAGCACCGGGATAACCGGAGCAAGGGTCATGATGTCTTCAATGCGGGCCATGTCAGCCTTCCTTTTTTACAACGGTTCGTGGCGCATGCGCCGGGGTCAGGCGTCTTCGTGTGCCGCCATGTGGTCCATGGAGGCAAGGATGGCCGATGCCCCCTGTTCGGGCATGTCCACGTTCCCGCGCATGAGCGCGAACAGCTCGCGCCCCGTGCCGAACTGCGGCGCGGGCGGGCGGGAAGGGGTACGGTTCGCCAGTTCGGTGGCTGAAACCAGCGTCTCGACGCTGCCCGTCCGGGCGCATACACGCACGACATCCCCATCGCGCAGCAGCGACAGCGGCCCGCCGACATAGGCTTCGGGGCCGATATGGATGGCGGCGGGCACCTTGCCGCTGGCGCCCGACATGCGACCGTCGGTCACCAGGGCCACCTTGTGCCCCCGGTCCTGCAGCACTGCCAGCGTGGGCGTCAGCTTGTGCAGTTCGGGCATGCCATTGGCGGCCGGCCCCTGAAAGCGCACGACAACCACTACGTCACGGTCCAGCTTGCCATCTCGGAAGGCTTTCAGCACGTCTTCCTGATGGTCGAACACGGCGGCCGGGGCCTCGATCGTCCAGCGTTCGGGGGCGACGGAACTGGTCTTGTAAATGCCGCGTCCCAGGTTGCCCTCCATCACCTTCATGCCGCCATCGGCACGGAAGGGGTTGGCGGGCGGGCGCAGGATGGTGTCATCGGTGGACGGGCCGGCGTCCTCCCATGCCAGCGCGTCATCATGCATGCAGGGCTTTTTGCGGTATTCGGCAAAGCCGCCACGCGCCACGGTCATGATGTCGGGATGCAGCAGCCCCGCATCCAGCAGCGAGCCGATCAGGCTGGGCATGCCGCCCACCGCGTGGAAGGCGTTCACGTCCTCGGACCCGTTGGGATAGACACGGGTCAACTGCGGCACGATGGAGGACAGCTGGTCCAGGTCGTTCCAGTCGATCACGATCCCCGCCGCCCGCGCCATGGCGGGCAGGTGGATGGCCAGGTTGGTGGAGCCGCCCGTGGCCAGCAGGCCCACGGCGGCGTTGACGATGGCGCGTTCATCCACGCACAGGCCCAGCGGACGGTAATCATCGCCGCGCGCGCCGATCTCGCTCAGCCGGTGAATGGCGGCGCGTGTCAGTTCCTGCCGCAGCTTTGTATTGGGCGGCACGAAAGAGGAGCCGGGCAGGTGCAGCCCCATCACTTCCATCAGCATCTGGTTGGTGTTGGCCGTGCCATAGAAGGTGCAGGTGCCCGCCGCATGGTAGGAATCGGATTCCGCATCCATCAGGCGGTCCTTGCCCACCTTGCCTTCGGCATAAAGCTGGCGGATGCGCTGCTTCTCGCTATTGGGCAGGCCTGAGGGCATCGGGCCAGACGGGATCAGGATGGCGGGCAGGTGGCCAAAGCGCAGGGCGCCGATCAGCAGGCCGGGCACGATCTTGTCGCAGATGCCCAGCATCGCGACCCCTTCGTACATGCCGTGGCTCAGCCCCACCGCCGTGGACATGGCGATCACGTCCCGGCTGAACAGGGAAATTTCCATGCCCGGCTGACCCTGCGTCACGCCGTCGCACATGGCGGGCGTTGCCCCTGCCACCTGTGCCGTGCCGCCCGCTTCGCGCGCGAACAGCTTGATCTGATCCGGGTATCGGCCATAGGGCTGATGGGCGGACAGCATGTCGTTGTAGGACGTGATGATCCCGATATTCATGCCGCGTGCCGAGCGCAGGCCCGCCTTGTCATCCCCGGATGCCGCGATGGCATGGGCCAGGTTGCCGCAGGCCAGACGGGGGCGGCTGATGCCGTTTTCACGCTCACGCGCGATCAGTTCCAGATACGCCTTGCGGGTGCGGGCCGAACGGGAAATGACCCGTTCGGTCACGGCGGTCAGGACGGGATGCAGGGTCATGGACTCTCACAGACATTGGTAAGCCTGCCCATACATGCGGGGCGGGCGCGTTCGCCATCCATTGCACCGGCAACGATAGCGGGTTTAAAAGCGGCCGGAATGTGCGAATATCCTGTAACCGCATGGCAAAGGGTCATTTATTTGAAAAAATAGACCTAGTGCAAGACATAAAATTATAAAATTAATCACAAATAGATAACTTAATTATTAAATCGAACATTCATAAACCTGCTGCATGGATTGCAGGTTCCCGTTATCCCTTATGGCAGGCTGGATTCAGGCTGCGGTTTCCCCATGGCATCCATCACACAGGCGGGGCACAAACTATTTTATTTCAATAAGTTGGAATGGGGATGCCCCCGGTTCGCACACCCGCGCGCGAACGCACCCGTCCCGGCACCCGACGCCCGGACAGAAGGCATGACCCCACAGGGGGAATGGCAGCATTGTATGAAAAAAGGGGCAGGGAATGGTGAGCCGGGTGGGGTTCGAACCCACGACCATTCGATTAAAAGTCGAATGCTCTACCGACTGAGCTACCGGCTCACATCACCTGTATGAAGGGGTCAGCAACAGGGAAAAACCCGTGATGTGACGCCTTGGGCAGGTCTCTAAACATCCCCGGCGGGGGTGTCAACCTGTGCATGGCCCGATCAGGCCAGCAAAACACGCCGTCGTGCCGACTGCCTGCCTTTGTAAAGGCAGGCAGCCGGTTGCAGGCCGTTGATTGACCGGGCAGGCCGCCGAAGGGGCGTCTGTCCGGTCATGAGGGCCGATCAGGCTTCGGCGTCGGCCGGGCGCATCTTGATGATGCGGTCGGGTTCCTGAACCATGCCGCTCTGGCCCGCGCCGCGCTTGATCTGGTCGATGTGGTCCATGCCTTCGATCACCTGGCCCACGATGGTGTACTGGCCATCAAGGTGCGGGGAAGGTTCGAACATGATGAAGAACTGGCTGTTCGCGCTGTCGGGGTTCATGGTGCGCGCCATGCCGACCGTGCCGCGTTCGAACTTGGCCTTGTTGGTGAATTCGGCCTTCAGGTCCGGCAGCTTGCTGCCCGACGTGCCGGTGCCCGTCGGATCACCGCCCTGCGCCATGAAGCCGTGGATCACGCGGTGGAAGGGGGTATTGTCGTAAAACCCTTCCGCCGCCAGCGTGCGGATACGCTCGGCCGCGAGCGGGGCAATATCGGGACGCAGGCGGATCACCACCCGTCCTGTCTTGAGATCCATGTTGATCAGGTCGGACTTGTTTTCGGTAGCAGACATTGTGATCCGTTTCGTAAAGTAAAGGGTGGGAAGAACGGGACCGATCCATGCGGCCCCGGTCCATCAGCCACGCAGGCGGCTCAGGATGTGCCTGCGGGTAAAGGGGGGGACAAAACCGGAAATGTCCCCATCCAGCCGGGCGATTTCCTTGACCAGCCGGGAGGAGATGTACTGGTGCCCCTCCCGCGCCATCAGGAACAGCGCATCAATGTCCGGTGCCATATGCTGGTTCATACCAAACATCTGGTTCTCGTATTCAAAATCTGCAACCGCCCGCAGCCCGCGAATGATTGCATGCGCCCCATGCGTACGGGCCGCATGTACCACCAGCCCGGTAAAGCCGACCACGGTAATGGGAATGGCGCGCCCGGCATTCAGCGGTTCAATATCGGTGCGCAGACATACAAGCCGTTCTTCCAGCGGGAGGAGAGGGTGCTTGTCGCGGTTCTCCGCAACCCCGATCACCAGCCGGTCCACCAGCCCCGCCGCACGTTCGATAATATCCATGTGGCCACTGGTCACGGGATCGAACGTGCCGGGGTAGAACCCCGTGCGCAGGGTTGTGGCCTCAGTCATCATGGCCTGCGTCGCTGCCATGCGTGGCGTCGGTTGCGGTGGCGTCGCCGTCCTCCGCATCCTCGCCTTCATCCCCGTCATCCATGACCGGGAAGACACTGGTGACTTCTTCCGTATCGTTCAGGCGGAACAGGGTCACGCCACTGGCCTGTCGCGACATGATGCGCACCTGATTGATGGGCAGGCGGATCAGGCGGCCCGCATCGGTCACCAGCATGATGTCCGTGTCCGCCAGCACTGGCAGCGTCGCCACGACGGCGTTGCCGCGCTTGTTGGCGGAGAAGGTCATGTTGTTGATGCCCTGCCCCCCACGCCCGCTGACACGGTAGTCATAGGCCGAGGACCGGCGGCCATAACCCGCGTTGCTGACGATCAGCAGCACTTCCTCAGCCGCTTCAAGCTCGGCAAAGCGTTCGGGGGTCAGTGGCAGGTCGTCGGTCGGGGTGTCGCCATCATCGGCTGCCGTGATTTCCTCCGCGTCCTCGCCGTCCTGCGCGGCTTCGGCGCGGCGGCGGGCATTGGCCATGCGCAGGTAGGCGGCGCGTTCTTCCACCGTGGCCTCGACATGGTTGAGCACGCACAGGCTGTTCACGCTGTCGCCTTCGGCCAGCCTGATGCCCCGCACGCCCGAACTGCCGCGACCGGCAAAGACGCGCAGCGTGTCATCGGTAATCTGGAAGCGGATGCAGCGCGCGTTGCGGGTGCCAAGGAACACGTCCTGTCCCTCGCGGCATGTAGCGACGCCGATCAGGCGGTCATCCTCATCCAGCTTCATGGCGATCAGGCCCGACGAGCGGATGTTGCGGAAATCGCTCAGCCGGTTGCGGCGTACGCTGCCCGATGCCGTGGCGAAGACAAGATGCAGGTTTTCCCACAGATCCTCGTCCTGCGGCAGCGGCAGGACGGCGGTGATCGTGTCGCTGCCAAGGTCGGGCAGCAGGTTGACCAGCGCGCGCCCCTTGGCGGTGGGGCTGGCTTCGGGCAGACGCCAGACCTTTTCGCGGTACGCCTTGCCGCCGGAGGAGAAGAACAGCACCCACTGGTGCGTATGCGCGTTGAACGACCGCACGATGATGTCGTCACCCCGCCGTCCCGCGGCCGTCCGGCCACGGCCGCCACGGTTCTGCGCGCGGAATACGTCCAGCGGCGTGCGCTTGATGAAGCCTTCGCGCGTGATGGTGACCACCATCTGTCCCGGCTCGATCAGGCTTTCATCGGTCTGGTCGCCGGCGTAATCGGCAATGTCGGTGGCGCGCGGGGTGGCCAGTTCGGCGCGGATGGTGGTCAGTTCATTGCGCATGACCTCCATGCGGCGCGGGCGGCTGGCGATGATGTCCAGCAGGTCGTTGATCCTGACCGCCACTTCGGACAGTTCCTGCTGGATCTTGTCGCGTTCCAGCCCGGTCAGGCGCTGCAGGCGCAGTTCAAGGATGCCGCGCGCCTGCGCTTCCGTCAGGTGGACCCTGCCATCAATGATGACATTGCCCTCGTCATGGATCAGTTCCAGCAGCGGGGCGACATCGGCCGCGTCCCATGCGCGCGCCATGAGTGCCGCGCGCGCGGCCGCCGTGTCGGGGGCGGCGCGGATCAGCGCGATCACCGCATCGATATTGGCCACGGCAATCACAAGGCCGACCAGCAGGTGGCCCCGGTCACGCGCCTTGTTCAGGTCAAAGCGTGCGCGGCGCAGGATCACGTCCTCGCGGAAGCGGATGAACGCTTCCAGCACGTCCTTCAGCCCCATCAGGCGCGGCTGGCCACCATCAAGGGCCAGCATGTTCACGCCGAACGAGGTCTGGAGCTGCGTGAAGCGGTAGAGCTGGTTCAGCACCACCTCCGGCGTCGCCTCGCGCTTGATCTCGATGACGATGCGCATGCCCGAACGGTCGCTTTCGTCACGGATGTCGGAAATGCCCTCGACCTGCTTGGTGCGCACCAGGTCGGCAATGCGTTCCTGCAGCGTGGCCTTGTTCACCTGATAGGGGATTTCGGTCACGATGATGGCGCGGCGGTCCTTGCGGATTTCCTCGATCCCGGCCCTGGCACGGATGATGACCGACCCGCGACCCGTCTCGAACGCGCTGCGGATGCCCGCGCGGCCCAGAATGGTGCCGCCAGTGGGGAAATCCGGCCCCGGCACGTAGTCCAGCAGGTCATCCAGCGTCATGTCCGGGCGTTCGATCAGGGCCAGGGTCGCGTCAATGATCTCGCCGGGGTTGTGCGGCGGGATGTTGGTCGCCATGCCCACCGCGATGCCGGACGCGCCATTGACCAGCAGGTTGGGGAAGGCGGCAGGCAGGATCTGGGGTTCCTGCTCGCTTTCGTCATAGTTGGGCTGGAAATCGACGGTATCGCGGTCGATGTCATCCAGCAGGAAGGACGCGGCCTTGGCCAGGCGCGCTTCGGTATATCGCATGGCGGCGGGCGAATCCCCGTCCACCGACCCGAAATTGCCCTGCCCGTCGATCAGTTTCACCCGCATCGACCACGACTGCGCCATGCGCACCATGGCGTCATAGATGGAGGAGTCGCCATGCGGGTGGTATTTACCCATCACGTCACCGACCGCGCGGGCCGATTTGCGATAGGGCTTGTCGTGGGTGAACCCGCTTTCGCGCATGGAATACAGGATGCGGCGATGCACCGGCTTCAGCCCGTCGCGCACGTCCGGCAGGGCGCGGCTGACAATGACGGACATCGCGTATGCCAGGTAGGAGGAGCGCATTTCCTCCTCGATCGTGACCGGCAGCATGTCGGACGGGGGCAGGGGATCGTCGGGTATCTCGGTCAAGGCAGTTCCGTCATGTCAGGGTTATCCACCCCCGTGGCCGTGCAGGCACGCGGGTGGAACGGAAGGCAGGCATGGCGCAGGTCGCGGCCATCATGTCCCTGCGTGATATATAGCATGGACCATCCCCCGCAGCGAAGCGCCACGCGGGGGACGGGACAGCGCTAGAACGGGATTTCGTCATCCAGGTCGCTGCCGCCGGCGGGCGCATCCCAGCCGCCGCCGCTGCCACCGCCGCCCGTGGCGGGGCGTTCGGTGCGCTGGGGCTGCTGGCGCGCGGGCGCGCTGTAGCCGCCACCGCCATAACCACCGCCCATGTCGTCGCCACCACCGGCGTCACCGCCACGGTTGCTGTCCAGCAGCACGAGGTCGCCACGGAAGCGGTCCACCACCACTTCGGTCGTGTACCGGTCCTGGCCGCTCTGGTCCGTCCATTTGCGGGTCTGCAGCGAACCTTCCAGATAGACCTTGCGGCCCTTGCGCAGGAAACGTTCGGCCACGTCGCCAATGCGTTCGTTGAAGATGACGACACGGTGCCATTCCGTGCGTTCGCGCCGTTCGCCCGACGCGCGGTCATTCCATGTATCGCTTGTGGCCAATGTCAGCGAGACGATCTTCGCCCCGCTCTGGCTGGTGCGGACTTCGGGGTCCTTGCCCAGATTGCCCACCAGAATGACCTTGTTGACGCTGCCCGCCATATGCTGTCCTGCTGCAGTTCGAGTATGGGACCGGCAGAGGCTGAACCGCCACCGGCTGCGGCCACACATCGCCGTAAGGCGACAGTGGCGCAATAGATGCGGCGATCTTACCGGATGGCCGCGCAAAATGCGAGTGTGCGCACGATGTCGCCATCAACTCCGGGGCAGGTCGCCAGATGGGGCGGATGCGCGCCGCGTTGTCCGGGTCGCCATGGTGTGGCCCTTGTCGGAATGGACCGTCAGGACCAGATATGGTGTGGCCCGAAATGGCGGCCGGTATCCGCTTTCCCGCACGGGAACGGAACAGGGAGAGTTCATGAGCGTTTCTTCGCGTCCGGAACAGGTTCCGGCGGCACAGCATGTCAGCCCGCAATCCATCCGTGTGCGCGGGGCACGGGCACATAACCTGAAAAATGTCGATATCGACATACCGCGCGACGCGCTGACGGTCATGACCGGCCTGTCGGGGTCGGGCAAGTCGTCGCTGGCGTTTGACACCATCTATGCCGAAGGGCAGCGGCGGTATGTGGAAAGCCTGTCGGCCTATGCGCGGCAGTTCCTGGAACTGATGGGAAAGCCCGACGTCGATTCGATCGAGGGGCTGTCGCCTGCGATTTCCATCGAACAGAAGACGACATCGAAGAATCCCCGCTCCACCGTCGGCACCGTGACCGAGGTGCATGATTACATGCGCCTGCTGTGGGCGCGCGCGGGCGTGCCGTATTCCCCCGCCACCGGCCTGCCGATCGAGGCGCAGACGATCAGCCAGATGGTCGATCGCGTCATGGCCATGCCCGAGGGCACGCGCCTCATGCTGCTTGCCCCGGTGCTGCGCGACCGCAAGGGGGAATGCAAAAAGGAGCTGGCCGAACTGCAGCGCAAGGGCTTCACCCGCGTGAAGGTGGACGGCACGCTGTATACTATTGACGAGGTGCCCGAACTCAACCGCCGCCTGCGCCATACGGTCGAGGCGGTGGTGGACCGCATCGTGGTCAAGGAAGGCATCGAAAGCCGCCTTGCAGACAGTTTCGAGACAGCGCTCGGCCTGTCCGACGGGCTGGTCTATGCGGAAGAGGTGGTGAAGAACGCCCCGGAAGGCGAGGACGCCCCGCGCACGGTCTTTTCCTCGCGCTTCGCCTGTCCGGTCAGCGGCTTTACGCTGGAAGAGGTGGAACCCCGCCTGTTTTCCTTCAACGCGCCGCAGGGCGCGTGCCCGGCGTGCGATGGCATCGGGCAGGAAACATTTTTCGATCCCCGCCTGATCGTGCCGGACGAATCGCTCTCGCTGGCGGATGGGGCCATCGCCCCGTGGCGCAACAGCCAGAGCCCGTATTACACCCAGACGCTGGCCGCCATCGCGAAGCATTACGGTGTGTCGATGGACACGCCGTGGGAAGACCTGCCCGAAGGCGTGCGCGACGTGATCCTGGAAGGGGGAAAGGACCCGATCGAGTTCACCTACCGCGATGACCGCCGCGCCTACAGCCTGACCAAGCCGTTCGAGGGCGTGGTCAGGAACCTGCGCCGCCGCATGGCGGAAACCGACAGCGTGTGGGTGCGCGAGGAACTGTCGCGCTACCAGTCCGAAAAGCCGTGCCATGTGTGCGATGGCGCGCGCCTGCGGCCTGAAGCGCTGTCGGTGAAGGTGGCGGGGCTGAACATTGCGCAGGCATCCGACATGCCCATCCGCAGGGCGCTGGACTGGTTCGGCACGGTGGAGGCGACGCTTACGCCGCAGCGTGCCGAAATCGCCCATCGCATCCTGCGTGAAATCCTCGACCGCCTGCGTTTCCTTGATGATGTGGGGCTGGATTACCTGACGCTTTCACGTGGGTCGGCCACGCTGTCGGGTGGCGAAAGCCAGCGCATCCGGCTGGCCAGCCAGATCGGGTCGGGGCTGACGGGCGTGCTGTACGTGCTTGACGAACCCTCCATCGGGCTGCACCAGCGCGACAATGAACGCCTGCTGGGCACGCTGGACCGGCTGAAGAAGCTGGGCAACACCCTGATCGTGGTCGAGCATGACGAGGATGCGATCCGCGCGGCCGACTGGCTGATCGACATGGGGCCGGGCGCGGGCGTGAATGGCGGCACGGTCGTGGCCGCGGGCACGCCGCAGGAAGTGGCCGAAAATCCCGACAGCCTGACGGGCGCCTACCTGTCGGGACGTAAATGCATTCCCGTGCCGCAAAAACGCCGGAAGATCGACCCGAAGCGCGAACTGGTGCTGCGTGGGGCGACGGGCAACAACCTGAAGGATGTGACGGCCCGATTCCCGCTGGGCACGTTCACCTGTGTGACCGGGGTATCGGGCGGCGGCAAGTCCACGCTGGTGATCGACACGCTGTACAGGGCCCTGTCACGCAGGCTTATGGGATCGGGCCAGAACCCGGCCCCCTATGCGGCGATTGACGGGCTGGACCAGCTTGACAAGATCATCGACATTGACCAGTCGCCCATCGGTCGCACGCCGCGTTCCAACCCGGCGACCTATACCGACCTGTTCGGCCCCATCCGCGACTGGTTTGCCGAACTGCCTGAAAGCAAGGCGCGGGGGTACAAGCCCGGACGCTTTTCCTTCAACGTCAAGGGCGGCCGGTGCGAGGCGTGTCAGGGCGACGGTGTGCTGAAGATCGAGATGCACTTCCTGCCTGACGTGTTCGTGACCTGCGACACCTGCAAGGGGGCCCGCTACAACCGCGAAACGCTGGACGTGAAGTTCCGGGGCAAGTCGATTGCCGACGTGCTGGCCATGTCGGTGGATGAGGCGCTGCCCTATTTTTCCGCCGTGCCGCGCATCCGCGACCGGCTGGCCATATTGCAGAAGGTGGGGCTGGGCTATGTCGCCCTGGGCCAGCAGGCCACCACCCTGTCGGGGGGCGAGGCGCAGCGCGTGAAGCTGTCCAAGGAACTGGCGCGCCGGGCTACGGGCCGCACGCTTTACATCCTTGATGAGCCCACTACCGGGCTGCACACCGAAGACGTGCGCAAGCTGCTGGAGGTGCTGCACGCGCTGGTGGACCAGGGCAACACCGTCGTGGTGATCGAGCACAACCTGGAGGTCATCAAGACCGCCGACTGGGTGATCGACATGGGGCCGGAAGGCGGTGACGGTGGTGGCCGGATCGTGGCCTGTGGCACGCCTGAACAGGTGGCCGCCAGCCCCGACAGCCATACGGGCCGATTCCTGCGTCCGCTGCTGGAACACAGGCCGCTGGTGCCGGTTCCCGAACCGGCGGAAAAGCCTGCGGGCAAGGGCAGGGCACGCGGCAAAAAAGCCACAGTGGCCAAAGGGCCGGACAGTTCCAAAAACAGTAGGAAACCGGCGAAAGCGAAGCGGAAAGCGGCAAAATAGACGCGACTTTGCGCGGATGGGGCCGAAGGGCATGCAAAAAACTTTTCGCAGGCTGCGAAAAACACTTGCAACACAAGGCCCGCAGGCCCTATCAGCGCCTCTCTTGGCCCAAGGGGGCAATCTTGCCCAACAGGCTGTCTACTGGTTTGGGGGTACGTGATGAACGCACTTGCTCAACTGGGGATGGTCTCGGAACACCCGAGCGATAACCAGATCTCTTCAGCGCCGTTTTCGTCCGAGGACGACCGGAAAGATTACTTCGTCGAAAAAGACGGGATGAAGTTTGCGGGAACGCATCTTCTTGTCGATCTTTGGGACGCCCGGAATCTTGATGATCCCGAGCAGATCGACCGTACCCTGTGCGAAGCCGCAGTAACGGCCGGGGCGACGATCCTGCACAGTCACTTCCACCACTTCACGCCCAATGGCGGCGTGTCGGGTGTGGTCGTGCTGGCGGAAAGCCATATCTCGATCCATACATGGCCCGAGCGGAACTTTGCCGCCGTGGATATTTTCATGTGTGGGGCGTGTGATCCGCATCTTGCGATCCCCGTCATGCAGCGTCTGTTCCAGGCCGGTCGTATCGAGGTGGATGAACAGCGTCGCGGGCGCGTGCAGCTTTAACCGGCTGTGGCCGGGGCGTGCGGGTTCATGCCCCGGGGCATCTTTCACGAAAAAAAACAGAAGTGCCGGGCCGGATTGATTTCCGGCCCGCGCTTTTTCATGTGCATTGATTAGGACGGAAAAGGGGGATCGCAATGTCCCGTGAGTGGATCAGCGAAGGTCTGTACGAAGGCTGGCGGCAGGAACTGCGTGTGGACCGGATGCTGGCGCGCAAGAAAAGCGCGTTTCAGGATATCGCCGTGTTCGAGAACGTCGATCTCGGTCGCGTGCTGATGCTTGATGGCGTGGTCCAGATCACGGAACGCGATGAATTCGTCTATCAGGAAATGCTGACCCATGTGCCCCTGCTGGAGCATGGCGATGCGAAGCGCGTGCTGATCATTGGCGCGGGCGATGGCGGCGTGCTGCGGCGCGTGCTGGAACATGGCACCGTGGAAAAGGCCGTGATGGTCGAAATCGACGGGGATGTGATCGCGCTGTCGAAGGAATTCCTGCCCTCCATCGCGGGGAATGCCTGGAACGACCCGCGTGCCGACGTGATCGTGGGCGACGGGATCGAATACGTGACCAACGCGGCGGATGGGTCGTTCGATGTCATCATCGTGGACAGCACCGACCCGATTGGCGTGGGCGAAGTGCTGTTTACCGATTCGTTCTACAAACACTGCGCGCGCATCCTGACGGCGAACGGCATTATCGTGAACCAGTGCGGCGTGCCGTTCATGCAGGCGGATGAACTGCGTGACACCAGCGCACGGCGTGCGCAGTTCTTTGACCATGTTTCGGCCTATGTCGCCGCCGTTCCGACCTATGTCGGCGGGTTCATGACGCTGGGTGTCGCCGCCAAGGGCCGCGTGCCGGGCCAGCAGCCGGTCGATGTGATCCGCGCGCGCGCGCAGAAGGCGGGTATTGCGGGCACGCGGTACTGGACGCCGGAAATGCACGTCGCGTCCTTTACCCTGCCGCCCTATATCGCGCAGAACCTGCCGCGCTGACCCCGCGACGGGCGGGCCGGAACATAAAGCCCTTTCTGGCACATCCCTGACATGTGCGGGGTGTGCCGGGGCAGGCTTCCGATGTCGTATAAAAAAGGCCGGGGAACATCATGTTCCCCGGCCTTTCTGCTGTCTGCCGTCATCAGGCCGCGGGGGCCACGCGCACGGTCTTGCGCAGGCTGATCAACTGGGCGCCCAGTTCCTTTACCCCTGCATCGAACACCTTGAAGTGAGGCGTGGTGAGGTGGGTCTCGAACGCGGCCTCGTTATCGTACACTTCAACCAGGATGATCGTCTGGGCGTCGTCCAGCGGACTGACGGCCTCGAAGCGCTGGCAGCCGTCTTCATCGGCCACCGAACGTTCGCTGTCATAGGCGCACAATTCCAGAAAACGCGCGCGGTTTTCAGCAGGAATGCGGAATTCGGCCACGATGGTAAGGGGGCGTGAGGGCATGGGAATCAATCCTTGTCTAAGCTGCCGTTCCACAACGGAATGGGTGCCGGACGTGCTTCCGGGCATCCGGTAAGCCAGCATGGTTTTCATGGATTGACTTGGCGCATCCGGTCATGTCAAGTCAGCTTGTCGACACGGGAGAGACTGGCTGCACGCCAGCGCCGAAGGAGCAACCGCCCCGGAAACTCTCAGGCCAAAGGACCGGTCGGCCAAGACTTCTGGAAAGAGGTATCCGCAACCCGGATGCCCGCCGACGGGATAGCGATCTCAGGCACATGCGACAGAAGGGGCACTTGGAATCCAACAGGATTCGACAGGAGTCCCGCATGTCCACGCTGTCCGTTGCCTTTTTGCCCCCGTTTCCCATTCCCCGTTCCGCTGGCGCGTATCGTGCCCTGTCGCCCGCATGCCATGCATGTGGGGCTGCGTGCGTGCATGCGGACCTGAACAAGGCCCAGCCCGCATGACCCCGCCCCTGCTGCGCACGCCGCTTTACAACCTTCATCTTGAACTTGGCGCCCGGATGGTGCCGTTCGCAGGCTATGATATGCCGGTGCAGTATCCCGCCGGGGTCATGGCAGAACATCTGCATACCCGCGCGAAGGCGGGACTGTTCGATGTTTCGCACATGGGGCAGGTGCGTCTGCGTGCCAGATCCGGCCAGCCTGCGGACGCCGCCCATGCGCTGGAGGCGCTGGTGCCCGCCGATATTGCCAGCCTGAAACCCGGACGGCAGCGTTATGCCCTGTTCACCACGGCGGATGGCGGCATAAGCGATGACCTGATGGTCGCCAATATGGGCGACTGGCTGCTGCTGGTGGTCAATGCGGCGTGTAAGGATGCCGATTTCGCGCATGTGCGCGATGCGCTGGCTGCGACCTGTGACGTGGACATGCTGTCCGATCGCGCCCTGATCGCGGTGCAGGGGCCTGCGGCGGAGGCTGCCCTCGCGGCCCTGAACCCCCGGGCCGCCGGCATGCGCTTCATGGATGTGGCGGAACTGGATCTGGCGGGGGTGGCCTGCATCGTCTCACGGTCCGGCTATACCGGTGAGGACGGATTTGAGATCGGCATGGCGGCCAGTGGCGCCGTTACCGTGGCCCGCGCCCTGCTGGCCCACCCCGATGTCGCGCCCGCAGGGCTTGGCGCGCGCGACAGTCTGCGGCTGGAAGCCGGATTATGCCTGTATGGGTCCGATATCGACCTGACCACCACCCCGGTCGAGGCAGCGCTTGAATGGTCCATCCAGAAAAGCCGCAGGCCCGGCGGCGCGCGTGCGGGCGGCTATCCCGGGGCTGCGATCGTGGCGGATCAGCTGGCCAGTGGCGCCACGCGCCGTCGCGTGGGCCTGCGCGCGCATGGCCGCGCGCCGGTGCGTGGCGGGGCCGAACTGTTTGCGGATGAAGCGGGCACGCAACCGGCAGGCCGCGTCACGTCGGGCGCGTTTGGCCCCAGCGTGGGTGGTCCCGTCGCCATGGGGTACGTGGCGGCAGATCATGCAGCGACCGGCACGCCCCTGTTCGCCAGCGTGCGTGGCCGGCTGCTGCCGGTCACGGTAACGGCGATGCCCTTCGTGGCGCCGACCTTCAGACGCTAGGATTTTCCCCGTTTTTCAAACGTATTTCAAAATGATGGAGCACGGATATGACCGTTTATTACACCAAGGAACATGAATGGCTGCGTGTCGAGGGCAATGTCGCGGTTGTCGGCATTACGGCCCATGCGGCGAACGAACTGGGCGAACTGGTCTTTGCCGAAGCCCGCGACCCCGGCACCACGGTGGAGCAGGGTGACAGTGTGGCCGTGGTGGAATCGGTCAAGGCGGCGTCCGACATCTATGCGCCGGTAACGGGGGATGTGCTGGCGTTCAACGACGCGCTGACGGATGACGCCGCCCTGGTCAACCGCGACCCCGAAGGCGAAGGCTGGATCGTGCGCATGACCATTGCGGATGCCTCCCAGCTTGAGGGCCTGATGGACAGGGCCACCTATACCGCGCTGGTTGGCTGATTTTCCTGACCGTCCCTTTCTTTTCGGAGTATGCAGGCCGTGACGTCTTCCCCCCTTGGTTCTTCTTCCCTGTGGCATGATCCGGGTGATGATGCCGGTGCGTTCTGTGCCCGCCATGTCGGGCCGGACGCGCATGACGTGGCGGACATGCTGCGCGTGGTGGGGGCGGACAGCCTCGATACACTCATGGCGCAGACAGTGCCGGGCAATATCCGCCTGTCGGGCGTCATGGGCCTTGGCGCGGGCCTGCCCGAACATGTCGCGCTGGCCCGCCTGCGTGCCATCGCGGCGGAAAACCGGGTTCTGACATCGCTGATCGGGCAGGGATATTACAACACCATCCTGCCCGGCGTGATCCAGCGCAACGTGCTGGAAAACCCGGCCTGGTACACCGCCTATACCCCGTACCAGCCTGAAATCAGCCAGGGACGGCTGGAAGCGCTGCTGAACTTCCAGACACTGGTGATCGAACTGACCGGGCTGGACGTGGCCAATGCCTCGCTGCTGGATGAAGCGACGGCGGCGGCCGAAGCCATGGCCATGGCCCGGCGCGTGGCCAGGACCAGGGCCAATGCCTTCTTTGTCGATGCAGACTGCCACCCGCAGACCATCGCGGTCGTGCGCACCCGCGCCGAACCCATGGGCTGGCAGGTCGTGGTGGGTGACCCCGCCACCGATCTGGACCCGCAGGCGGTATTTGGCGCGCTGTTCCAGTATCCGGGATCATCGGGAGAAATCCGTGACCCGCGCGCATGGATTGAAGGCCTGCATGCGACGGGCGCCATCGCGACCATGGTGGCGGACCCCATGGCGCTCATGCTGCTGGAAAGCCCCGGCGCGCTGGGGGCGGACATTGCGGTCGGGTCCATGCAGCGCTACGGCATGCCCATGGGGGCCGGTGGCCCGCATGCGGCCTATATGGCGACGCGCGATTCCTTCCGCCGCAACATTCCGGGGCGGATCGTGGGCGTGTCCATCGATTCGCGCGGCAATCCCGCCTACCGTCTGGCGCTACAGACGCGTGAGCAGCATATCCGCCGCGAAAAGGCGACATCGAACATCTGCACAGCCCAGGCGCTGCCCGCCATCGTGTCCTCCATGTATGCGCTGTATCATGGCCCGGAGGGGCTGAAGGCCATTGCCACGCGCATCCACCGGCTGACATCGGTCATGGCTGCGGGGCTGCGCGCGCTGGGTGCGACAGTGGAAACGACGGCGTTCTTTGATACGGTTACGGTTGAAACCGGCACGAATACGGATGCCGTCATGGCGCGTGCGCTGGATGCAGGCATGAACCTGCGTCGCGTGGATGCGACGCATGTGGGCATAAGCCTGGATGAAACCACCACGCCGGACACGGTGCGCGCGGTCTGGGCCAGCGTCTGTGGCGATGCGGCAGCGGCGGCACGGGTCGAGGCCGGCCTGACCGATGTCGCAGGCGCCATCCCCACGGGCCTTGCCCGTGCGGGGCAGCCGCTGACCCGGCCCATTTTCTCGGCCTGCCGGTCGGAAACGGACATGCTGCGCTACCTGCGCCGCCTGGCCGACCGTGATCTGGCGCTGGACCGTTCCATGATCCCGCTGGGGTCATGCACGATGAAGCTGAACGCCACGGCGGAAATGCTGCCGATCACATGGCCGGAATTCTGCGACATCCATCCCTTTGCGCCCGCGGATCAGATGCGCGGTTATGCCCGCCTGTTTGCCGACCTTGAACGGATGCTGTGCCAGATCAGCGGCTACAGCGCCGTCTCGCTCCAGCCCAATTCCGGTGCGCAGGGGGAATTCGCGGGGCTTATGGCCATTCGCGGCTACCACCATGCACGCGGCGACGCGGGGCGTGACGTGTGTTTGATCCCGGCATCGGCGCACGGTACCAACCCGGCATCGGCCCAGATGGCGGGCATGCGCATTGTGGTGGTGGCGTGTGACCCGCAGGGGAATGTCGATATCGACGACCTGAAGGCAAGGATCGCGCAGCATGCCGACCATCTGGCCGCGATCATGATTACCTATCCCTCCACCCATGGCGTGTTTGAAGACAACGTGCGCGAGATCTGTGCGCTGGTGCATGCGGCGGGCGGGCAGGTCTATGTCGATGGCGCGAACCTGAACGCGCAGGTAGGACTGGCGCAGCCGGGCGCATATGGCGGAGATGTCAGCCATTTCAACCTGCACAAGACATTCTGCATTCCGCATGGCGGCGGTGGTCCGGGCATGGGACCGATCGGGGTGGGCGCGCATCTTGCCCCCTACCTGCCGGGTGCGCCGCAGAAGGGCGAGGCCAACGCCATTTCGGCCGCGCCCTTCGGGTCCGCCGATGTGCTGCCCATTTCATGGATGTACATGGTCATGATGGGGGATGCGGGGCTGAAACGCGCGACCGAGGTCGCGATCTTGAACTCCAACTACATCGCGGCCCGCCTGTCGGACCATTACCCGGTGCTGTATCGTGGGGCGAACGGGCGGGTGGCGCATGAATGCATCATCGACCTGCGTCCGCTCAAGGATAAGGTCGGCGTGACGGTGGATGATATTGCCAAGCGCCTGATCGACCATGGGTTCCATGCCCCCACCGTCAGTTTTCCTGTGGCGGGCACGTTCATGATCGAACCGACCGAATCCGAAAGCCGGGCCGAACTGGATCGTTTCTGCAATGCGATGATTGCCATCCGCGCGGAAATCACGGCGGTCGAAAATGGTGAACTGACGATCGACGACAGCCCCCTGCGGCATGCCCCGCATACCGTGCGTGACGTGACCGGCCCGGACTGGGACCATGTCTATGATCGTGCGCAGGCCTGCCTGCCCGGCGCGGTGGTGGCCGCCAGCAAATACTGGTCCCCCGTCAACCGGCTGGATAATGCCTATGGCGACCGCAACCTTGTCTGTTCATGTCCCGATATCAGCACCTATGCTGATTAGAAATTTTTAAAAACAGCCAGTTGGCAAGAAGCTGTCTGAAAAGTCAGCTCGTGATGGCGCTTTAAAATTAAAGACAGTTTTTGGTAAAGCTTTTTGCAGGACGCTTCTTTCATTTTCCGGGCATGTCCGGGGGCAGGGTGGCGGTCCCGGTCCCTTTTGGGCTGATGATGTCCCGGTGGTTCGTGTATATATCTGTTTCGATATAATACATTGGGCCATCAGGAGGGGACAGCACGGTGAAATGGGGCAGACGCAGGCTGAACATCGGGACACTGGCGGGCATGGTTGCGGCGGGTGCGTCCGTCCTGTCGCCCGCCATGGCGCGGGACGTGACGGACATGGCCGGCGTGACCCAGTCCGTGCCCGATCACCCGGCGCGGATTGCCGACCTGTGGTTCGCCCATAATGAACTAGTGCTGATGCTGGGCGGTGCAAGGCAGATCGTCATGACCGTGGATCGCCCGCAGGCGCGGCCATGGATGTATAAAGTCTTTCCTTCCCTGTATCAGGCCCGCGCGGTCAACGGCCCGCAGGTCAATGCCGAAACCCTGCTGCAGGACCACGTTGACCTTGTCTTCGTGCCTGATGCCACGGCCGCCATTGCGTCATTCCGGGGGGTAGGGGTGCCAACCCTTGTCGCCTCTTTCCGTGATGTGGATGGCCTGCTGCGGGTGGTGGACATGACAGCAGCCGCCCTGGGTACGGAACAGGCCCATGCAACCGCCACCCATTACCGCACCATGATGCGGCAGACCGTCAATGACGTGCGCGACCGGCTGTCCGGCATAACGGATGCGCAGCGCCCGCGCGTGCTGCATATCCAGTCGCTGCATCCGCTGAAGGTGGATGGGACGGACAGCATCGTTGATGAATGGATCACCCTTGCCGGTGGCCGCAACGCGGCACAGGGCGTAAGCGGGAACATGAAGCCGGTTTCGGTTGAGCAGGTGGCGGCGTGGGACCCGGATGTCATCATCCTCGGCCCGGATTGCGGCACGCTGGACCCGGCGGCCAATGGCGGGATATGGCAGCGCCTGCGCGCGGTGCGCGCGGGTAGGGTGCATAACAATCCGTCGGGTGTTTTCACATGGGACCGCTACGGCAGCGAACTGCCGCTGCAGATCAGCTGGGCTGCGAAAACCCTGCATCCCGACCGGTTTGGCAATGTGGACCTGCCGACCCTGACACGCGAATTCTACCGCACCTATTTTCACTATGACCTGAGTGCGGATGACGCCGGACGTATCCTTGCGGCCCAGCCACCACAGCCGGTAGCGGACAGGGCGCAGTGACCCTGCGCGGTAGCGTGGCCGGATGCCTGTGTGCTGCCGGTCTGGTGGTGCTGTCGGTGCTGTCGGCCTGTTTCGGGCGGTTTGCGCTGCAGCCGGGGCAGGTGCTGCATGCCCTGCTGACGGTGGGGCGCACCGCGCCAGATGGCGACATGGTGCATACCGTCCTGTTCGGTGCGCGCCTGCCCCGGATCGGGGGAGCGATCTGCGTGGGGGCGGCGCTGTCGGTGGCAGGGGCAGCGTATCAGGCGGTGTTCCGTAACCCGCTGGTGTCGCCCGGCCTGCTGGGCGTGCTGGCGGGCGCGGGTACGGGTGCCGCGCTGGGTATTGTATGGGGCATGGGACATGCGGGCGTGGCGGCCCTGTCCTTTCTGGGGGGGCTGGCGGCGGTGGCGTTCGGTGTGGGCGTGGCGCAGATGTTCGATGCCGCATCCATGCTGATGCTGATATTTGGCGGGCTGATCAGTTCGGCACTGTTTACGGCGCTCCTGTCATTGCTGAAATACGTGGCGGACCCGCAGAACCAGTTGCCCGATATCGTATTCTGGCTGCTGGGCAGCCTGACACAGGTGACGCCGCAGGCGCTGGGCGTGCTGGTGGGGCCGGTTGTGGTGGGGATCGTGCTGCTGTCGGCCTGCGGGCGGATGCTCGATGGCCTTGCCATGGGGGATGAGGAGGCACGTACGCTGGGCATTCCGGTCATGGCGCTGCGATACGGGGTGATTGGCGGGGCCACGGTGCTGGCGGCCATGACGGTCGCGGTGGCGGGCATGATCGGCTGGATCGGGCTGGTGGTCCCCCATGTCGCGCGCCTGCTGGTCGGGCCATGCAACATGCGGGTGCTGCCGGTCAGCGCGTGCGTGGGGGGGATGTTCCTGCTGGCATGTGATGACCTGGCGCGCACCCTGTCGGCGGAGGAAATTCCCGTGGGCCTGATTGCCGACCTGCTGGGGGTGCTGGTGTTTGTCGCGGTGCTGCCGCTGCTGCGGCGCGGATGGCGGGCATGAGCGCGGGACAGCCGGTCCTGCGGCTGGAACATGCGGGTTTTCACCGTGGTCAGCGTGCGGTGCTGCATGATGTTTCGCTGGGTATCCGCACGGGCGAGATGACGGCCCTTCTGGGCCCCAATGGTGCGGGCAAGACCACGTTGCTGCGCCTGCTGCTGGGGCTTGCGCGCCCGGATTCAGGGCAGGTCTGGCTGGATGGACAGCCCATGGCGCACTGGTCCCGGCGTGAGGTCGCCCGCCGCATTGCCTACGTGCCGCAGGGCCACATGCCGCTGTTTCCCTATAGCGTGCGCGATATCGTGGGCATGGGGCGACTGGCGGAGGCACCGTTCGCCCCCCGCCTGCGCGAAAGGGACCGCGATGCGGTGGCGCATGCGCTGGCGGAACTGTCCATTACACATCTGGCCTCACGCCCCTATACCGAACTGTCGGGTGGGGAACGCCAGGCCGTGCTGCTGGCGCGCGCGCTGGCGCAGGGCGGGCATATCCTGATCCTGGACGAGCCGGAAACAGGGCTGGATTACGGACAGAAACAGCGGTTGTACGCCCTGTTGCGCCGACTGGCGGAACGGGGGCGCGCCGTTGTCGCCACCACCCACGACCCGGTTCAGGCTGCCCGGATATTCGATCGGGCCATCCTGCTGCGCCATGGACGCGTCATGGAGGACGGTCCCGCAGCCGCCCTGCTGGTCCCGGTCATGCTGGATCGGCTGTATGCCCCACAGGGGCCGTCCGAATAGGGCAGGTCTAGCGGTTGTAGGGGTTCGTATCGACGCGCACGGCCTTGCCGGTGCGGTCATAATACAGGATGGCGTTGCCGCGTTTTTCGGCATAGCCATCGGGTTCCCCCGTGGGTGTCCAGAACAGCAGCCGGTTTACGTCCGGCTGTTCCTTTACCTTATCGCCCGGCGGAATGAAGCGGTACTGGCTGTAATCCATATGCAACCGGGGCAGGGGCGGGCGCTTGGACAGCTGGTGCATGGAAAAATGGCGCTGCGATGCCTCCCCGGGGTCTTCGTTGCCCGCACCGGCATGACCACCGTCAGCCATCGCCACACCCGGCACGACAGGGGCGCATAATACGCCCAGCAGAACTACGTGCCGTAACCTGATTGACATAAGCGCTGGCCTTTCCCTGATCCCCAATCCCGGCCACCATCCTCCTTTTCCATGCCGGACGCAATATCCGCCACCGGAGGGGCGGGATTACTGGAATGGCAGGTAGCGGAAATCGAAGAAGATTTCGCTCAGGCTGGTCGTGGGCGCGCCACCCATGCCGCCCCATGTATGCACGCGCGAATAGGCCAGCTGCGTACCCGCCTGCACCGTGCCGTACTGGCCGTGGATGAAGCGGTACCATGCGCCGATGGTGAATTCCTCCACCGAACGGATGTTGGCGATGCAGTCGGTGGAACCTTCGGTCTCACACCCGGTATTGTTGGCATTGGGATTGCCATAGCCATAGGCCGTGCCATCCGAATCAAAATAGCTGCGGCCCGAACGCTGCATGCCGAAATAGCCATAGACATCCAGCACCTTGTTCGGGTGTGCGATCACGCCTGCGGTTGTCTGCGCGCTGGACAGCAGGGCGGGCGCGCCATTGGCCCGCAGCGTGGCGTCAGGCAGCAGGACCGAGCCGTAGCGGCCAATGCCCCGGCCCGCCAGTCCCGCCAGCCGTACTTCCAGCTTGTGCGGAATGACCGGCAGGATCATTGACCCGCCAGCACCCCATGCGATGGCGGTATGGTTTTCGCCTACGCCGTTGATGACGGAACGGTCATGCGGGAAGTGCAGCAGTCCTTCGATTTCGTAATGGCCCCATGTCGGGTCCCACGCCACCTTGCCGATGACGTCAGGGGCGATTTCGTTGGAATAATTGGTGGTGGAGCTGGTCAGTCCTACACCGTTCGAACCGACCTTGGCATAGTTGCCGCTGCCGGGCAGGCCGTATTCCCCGTTATCTCCCGAAGTGGGGAAATTGGTCGTATCATAGATGGTAGCCGGGTTTTCAATCGAGAAACCTGTCCAGACACGGTGGTGCATGAAATCCTTGACCACGCGCAGCTGCCACTGTCGCGACCATGTCTGGCCCGCGAGGATGGAGGATTCGATCGTTTCCGGCAGGCTTTCCTGTCGTGGCACGATACCCACGCGGTCAGGCGTCAGCATGGTCCAGGCCTGACCGATCAGGAAATGCATGTTGGCGCGCGAATCATCCAGCGTCAGGTACGCCTGCCGCAGCCGGGGCACGTAGGAATTGCTTTCATACGGGTTGGTGGTTTCTGCGCTGGCGCCAAAATCCGTTTCCACGAACCCCGCCACCGTCAGGTGCGGGTTCAGCTGCCCCCGCGCCATGAGCGAGAAGCGCGAATACCGCGCGTCGCCATTGAAGTTGGTGGTGTGGAAATTCGAACTGTTGCGGAAGGGAATGGCGTTCCAGTAATTGAAGATGCCCGATGCAACCTGCCGGTTTTCCACCAGCGCCGCCGCATCAAAGAAACCGCCAAGGATGATGGAGACGGGACCAAGGTGGAACACCTTGCTGCCCAGCGCGCCCGCGGACTGCGCACCTACCGTTTCGCGGTTGTGCGGGCCGACATTGTTGTTGGCCATGTGGGAAATCAGGTCTTCCTCACGGTGCGCCACCACGGATTCATAGGTCGGCTGGTCGCCCAGTTCGGAAACCGGGTCGGAATGGCCGCCGATGCGCGGGTGCGCCATGGGTTCGATCCCCGCCGTCTGGGATGAGGTGGTGCCATGTCCTTCCACCGGGGTCCAGCCGCCGCGTACATGCCCGCCCGACCCCGTAACCGTCAGCGGGTGGCCGCCATGGGCGGCGGTGCCGCCCATCTGGGCGCGATGCTGGACGATCTGCTGGCGCATGGCCTGCAGGCTTTTCTGCAGCGCCATCTGCTGCTGCTGCAGCTGCTCCATCTGGCGCTCCATGATATCCAGCGATTCCGGATCTTCATCCGCCCATGCGGGAAGAGGGGCCAGAACGGAACATACCATCAGCGCCCGCGCAAAACGCGCTGGCCGGGTTATGGAAAAGGACGGAATCCGCATGTATTGTCAGGAGGCCCCAAACTAGCTTTTGAATAATATATGTCAAAACATGTCTAAAAGAAGGGGTAAATGATAATTTCTTTTAATATGTGACAGCGCAGCGGCCCGCGCCGTGCATCCCACCATAATACGCCTGAAGCGGGCGGTGTATTATTTGCCCAATGTTACAAAATGTCAGGACGGCGCGCCGTCATGGCATGCACGGCGTCATGCCAGAACAGGTCTTCAGGCGCCGGGGTGACATTACCGTTGTCCGCCGGGCCGAAACCGGCACGCTGCAGCAGCACCGACAGCATGCGGCGGCGGTCCCCTTCATCATCCAGCGCCTGCCACAGCGCCGTGGCTTTCTGGGGAATGAAGCGGTCCCCGAATGTGATGATGAGCAGGCCGCCGGGCTGCAGCACCCGGGCAATTTCACGAAAGATGGCGACGGGCTGGCGCAGGTAGGGCACCACGTCGCACAGCAGGGCGGCGTCCATGCTTTCATCGGCCAGCGGCAGGTCGGGGGTTTCGTTCATGTCCTTCACCACGCGGTCGGTCAGCCGCGGGTTGCTGTCCAGCGCCTGCGCATTGACCCCGATGCCGATCACGCTGTCGAATTCCATGTCGGGTGGCAGGTGGCTGTCGGGTCCGGCCATGACATCAAGGATATTGCCATCTTCGGGCAGCAGCGTACGGTACAGTGCGGTAATGGCCGTAAGCGCGCCCTGGTCCAGCATGGGCCCTGCAGGCCTGCGGGAATAGAAGAGCGTATCGGACTCAGCCGAGGCCGCCGTGAAGGAATGCGGGTGAAACCCGTGCAGGTCGTTCATGAATGTGCCAGACAGTACGGAAGTAACAACGCCATATGCGGTGGGCGTATTATCATGCGCGCCCCCGTGGGGAACAGGAGAAAAGCAGAATGGCCCGTATGATCCATTCGATGATCCGCGTGCGTGATGAAGCCGCAAGCCTTGCATTCTATGACACGGCCTTTGGCCTGCAAGTGGCCGACCGGCTTGTTTTTGACACCTTCACCCTTATCTACCTGTCCAATGACGAACAGACATTCGAACTGGAACTGACCATCAACCATGACCGTACCACCCCCTATGACCTGGGGGACGGGTATGGCCACCTGGCGGTATCGGTTGCGGATGTGGATGCGGAACATGCCCGGCTGACGGCCGCGGGCCTGTCGCCGCTGGCGATAAGGGACATGTCGTGCGGGGAGCGGTTCGTGGGCCGGTTTTTCTTCATGACCGACCCCGATGGCTACAGGATCGAGGTGCTGCAGCGCGGCAGGCCGGGGCGTTTTCTCTGATCAGGCTTGCAAGGCCGCGCGTGGGGTGCCATCCCGCTCCTTCATATGGGCGGGTTCCCTCTATACAGGACGGATGATGACCGGTTTTCTCAAGATGCACGGGTTGGGCAATGACTTTGTGGTGGTGGATGAACGCGTCCACCGCCATGACCTGACACCTGCCCGGATCGCTGCATTATGTGACCGGCATACCGGCATTGGCTGCGACCAGTTCGTGACCCTGCGCCCTGCCTGCGCGGAGGGGGCGGACGTGTTCGTACGGTTCTTCAACGCCGATGGCACGGAATCGGGTGCATGCGGCAATGCGTCGCGCTGTGTCGCCGACCTGCTGGCGCGGGAGACGGGGCGGGCCAATATCGGCCTGCAGACCCGTGCGGGCGTGCTGCGCGCCAGCGTGGTCAGCCCCGGCATGGTGACGGTGGACATGGGCTGTCCCGCGCAGGGCTGGGCCGATGTGCCGCTGGCGGAAGCAACGGATACGCTGCACCTGCCCATTGCGGGGGATCCGGCGGCGGTATCCATGGGCAACCCGCATGCGACCTTTTTCCTGTCCACGCCAGATGCCATGGACCCATGCGTGGCGGGACCGGATCTGGAACATCATCCGCTGTTTCCCCAGCGCGCCAATATCGGTTTTGCCCATGTCACGGCGCCCGATGCCATGCGCCTGCGCGTGTGGGAACGTGGCAGCGGCCTGACACGCGCCTGCGGGTCGGGGGCGTGCGCCGCCGTGGTCAACGCCGTGCGGCGTGGGCTGGTGGAACGCACCTGCACGGTGGAAATGGATGGTGGCGAACTGACCATTACATGGCGTGAAAGCGACGGCCATGTCCTTATGACCGGCCCTGCGACAACCAGTTTCAGGGGCACATTCAACCCGGAAGACTACCCCCGATGAAGAAGCCGGAAATCCTGACCTTCGGCTGTCGCCTCAATACGTATGAAAGCGAGGTGATGCGCAATCACGCAGCCGGACTGGACAATGTGGTGATCGTGAACACCTGCGCGGTGACGGGCGAGGCCGAACGGCAGGCGCGGCAGGCGGTGCGACGTGCCCACCGCGAACGGCCCGACGCCCGGATCGTGGTCACCGGCTGCGCTGCCCAGATCGACCCCGACCGCTGGGCGGCGCTGCCCGGCGTGACCCGCGTGCTGGGCAACCGTGAAAAGCTGGATGCCGCAAGCTGGAGCGAGATGGCCATGGGGCAGGGCAATGCCGTGTCCGACATCATGGCCGCGCGCGAGACGGCGCCGCATCTGGTCACTGAATTCGCAGGCCGCACCCGCGCGTTCGTGGAGGTGCAGCAGGGCTGTGACCATCGCTGCACCTTCTGCATCATTCCCTTCGGGCGGGGGCCGTCGCGCTCGGTGCCCGTAGGCGCCGTGGTGGAACAGGTGCGCGCGCTTGTGCAGTCAGGGTATCGCGAAGTGGTGCTGACGGGTGTGGACATTACCTCATGGGGGGATGACCTGCCGGGCAGGCCGGCGCTGGGGCAGCTATGCCGCAGGCTGCTGGCCCTTGTGCCCGGGCTGGAGCGGCTGCGGCTGTCCTCGGTCGATCCGGTGGAGATTGATGAGGACATATGGAAGCTGCTGGAACACGAACCGCGCTTCATGCCCTACCTGCACCTGTCGCTGCAGGCGGGGAGTGACATCATCCTCAAGCGCATGAAGCGCCGGCACCTGACGGCGGATGCGGCCGCGGTGGTGGCGCGGGCGCGGGCGCTGCGGCCCGATATCGGCATCGGGGCGGACATCATCGCCGGTTTCCCGACCGAGGATGAGGACCTGTTTGAACAGACGCTCGATTTCGTGCGCATGCACGCCCTGCCTTACCTGCATGTGTTTCCCTATAGTGAGCGCCCGGGCACGCCTGCGGCCCGCATGCCCGCCATTGCCGTGCCCGGGCGGAAAGAACGCGCGGCCCGGCTGCGGGCGGCAGGCGCGCAGGCGGCGCGTGATTTCCACGAACGGCTTATGGGCCGCACGCTACGGGTGCTGATGGAAACGGACACCTCGGGACATAGCGAGGAATTTGCCCCGGTAAGGCTGGTGGATGGCGGGATGTCCGTGGCCGGGCGCATCGAAACGGTGCGGCCGGTGGCGGTTGACGATAACGGACTGGTTGCGGAAATTCTCTGATATGGCACTTGGTTTCTTCTCACGTCTCAAGGCGGGGCTGTCGCGCTCCACACAGAAGCTCAGCGGCGGGCTGAGCGCCGTCTTCACCCGGCGCAAGCTGGATGATCAGGCGCTGGAGGATCTGGAAGACCTGCTGATCTCCGCCGATCTTGGCCCGAGTGTGGCGGAAAAGGTGATCGAGTCCTTCCGCCGGTCCAAATTCGGCAAGGAAGTGACGGATGAGGAGGTGCGTCAGGCGCTGGCGGAAGAAATCGCCACCATCCTCCAGCCGGTCGCCATTCCGTTTGAACCCGACCCGAAGCACAGACCGCACGTGGTGCTGGTCGTTGGCGTCAACGGCACCGGCAAGACCACCACCATTGGCAAGATGGCCCGGTTTTATGGCGAGCAGGGCAAGAAGGTGATGATGGTGGCGGGCGATACCTTTCGCGCCGCTGCCGTCGAACAGTTGCAGGTATGGGGCGAACGCGTGGGCGCGCCCGTCATTTCTGGCAAGCCCAATGCCGATGCGGCGGGTCTGGCGTTCGAAGCGCTCAAGCGCGCTACGGCGGAACAGGCCGACCTGCTGCTGGTCGATACTGCGGGCCGCCTGCATAACAAGAGCGCGCTGATGGAGGAACTGGCCAAGATTATCCGCGTCATGCGCAAGTTTGACGAAACCGCGCCCCATTCCGTGCTGCTGGTGCTGGACGCCACCACCGGTCAGAACGCGGTGGAGCAGGTGCGCGTGTTCAAGGAACTGGTCAACGTGACCGGTCTGGTCGTGACCAAGCTGGATGGGTCGGCGCGCGGCGGGATCGTGGTGGCGCTGGCTGATGCCTTCGGCCTGCCGGTGCATCTGGTGGGCGTGGGGGAACAGGCCGATGACCTGCGTCCCTTCTCCGCCGAGGCATTTGCCAAAGGGCTGGTCGGGGACTCGATCAAGGTCATTGAACGTGACGATGCGCCCGCCGAAGGGCAGGCGGAAGATGCCGAAGCGCCCCCGCCCGAAGCGGAACACCCGCACCAGCAGGGCTGATCCCGCACGACCGTTCAGGCATAAAAAAGGGGCCACCCTACGGACTGGCCCCTTTTTCGTTTCAGTTCAGGACTGTCTGGAAAATCCAGAAACTTTTATGACCTGCCCTCAGATCGGCATGGCACGTTCAAAGATGTTTTCCAGCGCCATGATGCCCGGCAGCGTCTTGCCTTCCATCCATTCAAGGAAAGCCCCGCCCGCGCTGGAAATATAGGAGATATGTTTCTCCACCCCCGCATGGCGCAGTGCCGAAACCGTGTCCCCACCGCCCGCGATGCTTTTCAGTGCGCCGGAATCGGTCAGGCGGGCGACATCGCGCGCCACGGCGTTGGTTGCCGCATCGAACGGCGTGATCTCGAACGCGCCCAGCGGGCCGTTCCAGACCAGCGTCTTCAACGTCGCGATCTTCTGCTCGATCAGCTTCACCGTTTCCGGTCCGACATCCAGCATCATGGCATCAGCAGGAATGGCGTTGACGGGCACGGTGCGGGTCGGGACATTGGCCTGGAAATCGGTGGCGGTCACGGCATCAACCGGCAGCACGATCTCGCAGCCCTTTTCCTTTGCTTTCGCAAGGATGTCGCGCGCGGTGTCGTGCATCTCCGCTTCCTGCAGCGACCGGCCCACGTTCACCCCCTGCGCCGCAAGGAACGTGTTGGCCATGGCGCCACCAATGATCAGCATGTCCACTTTTGCCAGCAGGTTGCCGATCAGGTCCAGCTTGGTGGAAATCTTGGCCCCGCCCACGATGGCCCCGACCGGGCGGGCAGGGTTTTCCAGCGCGATGTTCAGCGCGTTGAGTTCCGTTTCCATCAGCCGCCCGGCAAAGGACGGCAGCAGGCGGGCCACGCCTTCGGTCGAGGCATGGGCGCGGTGGGCCGCGGAAAACGCGTCATTGACGTAATAATCGGCCAGCGACGCGAACGCCTTCGCCAGCTCGGGGTCGTTCTGCTCCTCCCCGGGGTAGAAGCGGGTGTTTTCCAGTACCACGACATCGCCATCGTGCATGGCGTCCACCGCCTGCCGGGCCTTCGGGCCGATACAGTCATCGACAAAGGTCACCGGGCGGCCCAGCGCATCCCCCAGCGCATCGGCGATCGGGCCAAGCGACATTTCCGGCACGGGCCTGCCCCTGGGGCGGTCGAAGTGACTGACGACAATCACCTTCGCGCCCTTCTGGGCCAGTTCCTGAATGGTGGGCAGCAGGCGCAGGATGCGCGTGGCGTCGGTGATCTGGGCGTTGCGGACCGGAACGTTCAGATCGGCGCGCAGGAGGACCTTCTTGCCAGTGGCGTCAAGGTCATCCAGCGTCTTGAAGGATGTGGCCCCCATTACAGTGCCCCGAATACGGCCGCCGTGTCGGCCATGCGGTTGGAGAAGCCCCATTCATTGTCATACCAGCTGCAGATGCGCACCAGCCTGCCACCGTCGATCACGGCGGTCTGGGTCGCATCAAACGTGGATGACGCGGGGGAGTGATTGAAATCCGTGCTGACCAGCGGCGCGGTGCTGTAGGCGAGGATGCCCTTCAGCGGGCCGGATTCCGATGCCTTGCGCAGTGCTTCGTTCACCTCATCGACCGAGGCCGGGGCCTTCTTCGGCACGAAGTCGAGCGAGACGAGCGAGACATTGGGCGTGGGCACGCGAATCGCCGTGCCGTCCAGACGGCCCTTGAGGTGCGGCAGCACCAGCCCCACGGCGCGCGCGGCCCCGGTGGAGGTCGGGATCATGTTCAGCGCCGCCCCGCGTGCGCGGCGCAGGTCCTTGTGCAGGGTGTCCACCGTGCGCTGGTCGCCGGTGTAGGAATGGATGGTGACCATGTAGCCGCATTCGATGCCGAACGTGTCATCCAGCACCTTGGCCACCGGGGCCAGGCAGTTGGTGGTGCACGACGCGTTGGAAATGACGGTCATGTCCGGCGTCAGCACATCCTGGTTCACGCCGAACACGATGGTGGCGTCCACGCCCGACGCGGGGGCGGACACGATCACCTTGCGCGCGCCCGCCTTGATCAGCTGGGCGGCCTTTTCCTTGTCGGTGAAGCGGCCGGTGCATTCCAGCGCCACATCCACGCCCTGGAACGGCACCTTCGTCGGGTCGGCCTCGGCCGAGACGGTGATGGGGTCGTAGGTGCGGCCATTGGCGGTAATGATGATCTGGTTGCCATCCACCTTCACATCGGCGGGGAAGCGGCCATGCACGCTGTCATAGGACAGAAGGTGTGCGTTGTCTGCCACGCTGCCGAGGTCATTGATGGCGACGGGTACGACATCGGTACGCCCGCTTTCGATAATGCCACGCAGCACAAGGCGACCAATGCGACCGAAACCGTTTATTGCGACTTTAACAGCCATTTTCTTATTTTCTCCGTAAGGTCAGACATTTCACACACTGACATCGACCGATGTCATCCCGGGCGGCGCGCCGTTTCCGCCCGCCGGTTCAGGCAGGGTATCGGACAGGGGACGGACCAGGCGCAGCGCGTCGCGGCAGATCCGTTCCGGCGTGATGTCAGTCGTGCTGTCCGGCTGGTCCGGGGTGGCGACCGTCCCGAACCCGTCAATGCCAACAAACAGCCCGTCTGTTCCAAGCCAGCGTTCCCATCCAAACCCTGACGCGGCTTCGATGCCGATCCGGGGTGCCGTTCCCAGCACGGCGGCACGATACGTCATTTTTTGCGCGGCGAACAGTTCCCAGCATGGAAGGGATACGACAGCCGCCGCAACCCCTGCGTCCTTCAACAGTTTGCGTGCCGCCAGCGCCAGTATCGCCTCGTGCCCCGTGGCGACCAGCGTGACCTGCCGCGCCCCTTCGGCTTCCGCCAGGACGTAGCCGCCACGCGCGCACAGGTTGGTCAGCCCGTGCTGTTCGCGTTCCGGGGCGCCCGCCGCCGCCAGCGCGGGGGCGGATTCCAGTGTCAGCAGGCTTGGTCCGCTGGTCCGCCGCAGCGCCAGTTCCATGCATTCCATCGTCTCGCGGTGGTCCGCGGGGCGGAAAACCGCCACGTTGGGCATGGCGCGCAGGCTGGCCAGCTGTTCCACCGGCTGGTCGCCTGCCGCGCCGTCGCCGCTCAGCAGGTCGTCATCGGTCAGCAGGTAGATCACCTGCAGGTCCGTCATGGCGGCATAGCGCAGGGCGGGACGCATGCGGTCCACCGCGATGATGGTCGATGTGCCCGCCGCCAGCAGCCCGTCATGCATGGCGATGCCATTGAGCAGGGCCGCCATGCCATGCACCTGCGTCCCGCATGACAGGTCCGTCTCGCCACCGTTGCGGCGGTTCGTGGGCAGGTCGGCCAGCATGCCCCGGCGTGAGCGCAGGCAGGTCAGTTCCGGCAGGAGTTCATGTAGCGTTTCGAGTCCCCGCCGGGCTGCGAACGTGGGTGCGACACGGGCGATGGCGCTGCCGTGTTCGCGCCATGACCGTTGCCAGTCGGGCTGCCAGAAGGCGGGACGCTGGTTGTGGGCCATGCGTTCGAATTCGGCCTTCTGCCGGTCCTTGAGCAGCCGGCGCAGCCAGGAGCGGCGCGCGCTGGCCCCGCGCCGGGCGGCCCCCGCCCACAGGCCCGGATCATCGACAAAGGGGGGCGGCGGGTCAATTTCCGGCGAGGCGATGCATGCGATCAGACAGGGCTTGTGCGTGCGCTGTGACGACGTGATGGCGGCCGCGATCTGTTCGGGACTGTCGGCGTCCACCTTCCGCACTGACCAGCCCGATGCGCTGTAGCGCGGCAGGATGGCGTCCACGGCTTCGCGCTCGCTTGTCCACAGGCCGACGACCAGCGTAACCCGGTCCAGTCCCATCTGGCCCGCGAGCGCCGCGCTTTCCAGCGCGACGCCGGTGGACAGTTCGGTCCAGCAGCCCAGCCCCCATATCCGGTGGTTGACCAGCGATCGCCCAAACCGTGCCGCCAGCGTCTGTTCCGCCAGCGCCATGCCGATCGCGGCCCCCAGCCCCTGCCCGCTGGGGCCGCAGGCCTGACGGTCATGCGGCGGGGCGGGGTGGTCGCCCACGCGCGGTGGCAGCGGCGCCTGCCCCGACAGTTCGGCCATGATGCGCGGCAGCACACGGTAGCGGGGGGAGGACACCACGAAGCGGTCCCGGTCCGGCCATTCCGGGCTGGCGGGATCGAAGCGCAGGAAACGACTCCACAACACCGCGCAGAAACACGACATGACCCGGGCGTGGGGGGCATACCGGCGGTTGGGTTCATGGGTGCCGATGGCATGGTGGATGGCCGTCGTCAGCCGCTGTGGCATGCTGGGGGCCACGGCTGGCGTGGCGGGCGGGGTCATGCTGGCCTGGTCTGTTGGCATCGGCATCGTCCTGGGGTCGGGGAATGATCGGTCGGAGCCGTCCCGCATGACTACTGCGCTGCGCGGGCGGCGGCAATATTGCGCGCGATATTGCGCTATTGTCCCACTATGCCACGCGGGGGGGATACTGTATCGGTATGGGGCCATGTTCCGTCCGCTCCCGTGCCCCGTCCGCCGTGTCGTCCTTGCCGCCGCAGCCTGCCTGCCGGTGCTGGGCGGGTGCACGCTGGTCAGCCAGAAAACATTCAACCGCCACGCGGGCGACCCGCCACGGCTGCCGCAGCGCCCGCCGCCGCCGGTGCCCGGCATGGACCGTCCCGCGCTGGTCACGATCGTGGCCGGGACGCCGGAAGCGCAGTGGAAACCCGCCGTCCGCGCCGCCGTGGCCGATGCCCTGTCGCGCAAGCCCAACGCGCTGTTCACCATTGTGGTCAGCGTGCCCGAGCGCGCCGATGGCAGCCTGCCGGACATGCCGAAGGTGGTGGATGCGGATGGCCAGCCTGTCCTGCAGGCGGTGATGGATGCAGGCGCGGGCGGGGGACAGACGGAAATGGACGCCCGCAGCGTGCCCGCGAACAGCGCAACGCAGGTCTGCATTTACGCGGAGTAGTTCAATGCGCTTTTGCAATCTCCGCCTCCATCATGCCATAAAGGGTGGTCCGCTGGCGGTTAACCCCCGGCGGTAGCGCCGCGTGAGGGGAACATCATCCCCCCGGCACGGGTCATCCGCGATGGTGACCGTAATGAATGAAGGCCCCGTGAACAGACCGGGGCGTGCATGGAGAAAAGCAGCAGTGTCCAGTAATCAAGTGGATGGGCATCCGTTCTTCCGGTTCTGCCGGACGGCGCTGGAGAATATACGCGCGCAGGGTCGCTACCGGCAGTTCACCCCACTGGCACGCCAGGCCGAGCGTTATCCCCTGTATGACCAGCCGGAAACACAGGCCACTCCGTCAACCCCCGCCTGCCCGCAGGACCGGGAGGTGGTTGTCTGGTCCTCCAATGACTATCTGGGCATGGGTGTCGATCCCGCGGTGGTCGAGGCCGCCATCCAGGCGATCCATGAACATGGCGCCGGCGCCGGCGGCACGCGCAACATCGCGGGCACCAGCCCGGTCCATACCGCGCTTGAAGCCGAAATGGCCGACCTGCACGGCAAGGAGGCGGGGCTGCTGTTCGTCTCCGGCTATGTTTCCAACCAGGCAACCCTGCAGACGATCCTGAGCAGCATGCCCGGCTGGATCTGCTTTTCCGACCGGCTGAACCATGCTTCCATGATCGCGGGCATCAAGGGCGCGCGCGGATCCAGCACCGTCATTTACGAACACAACGACCTTGCGGACCTGGAAGCCAAGCTGGCTGCCGCCCCCAGGGATGCGCCCAAGCTGATCGCGTTTGAAAGCGTGTATTCCATGGACGGCGACATATCCGACATCGCCGGGACATGCGCACTGGCGCGTAAGTATGGCGCCATGACCTATCTGGATGAAGTGCATGCCGTGGGCCTGTATGGCGACCAGGGCGGTGGCGTGTCCGAACGTGATGGCGTGGCGGATCAGGTGGACATTATCGAAGGCACGCTGGCCAAGGGGTTTGGCGTGCATGGCGGCTATATCACCGCACGCAGCGATATTGTCGAATACCTGCGCCTTGCGGCGTCGGGCTTCATCTTCACCACGGCGCTGCCGCCTGCGGTGGTGGCGGCGGCGCTGGCCAGCGTGCGGCTGGTGCGCAGGGATGGCTGGCGGCGTGAACGCATGTTCGAACGCGTCAATACCTTCCGCGACAAGCTGCGCAAGGCGGGCATTCCCTTCACCATGACGCCCAGCCACATTGTCCCGATCCCGGTGGGTGACGCCCAGCGTTGCCGGGAACTGAGCGACCGGCTGCTCAATGATTACGGGATTTACGCCACCCCCATCAACTATCCCACCGTGCCGCGCGGCACCGAACGCCTGCGCCTGACGCCGGGGCCGTTCCATACGGACGAGATGATGGACGACATGGTGACGGCCCTGTCCCGCCTGCTGCGCATCAACGATCTTGCAGCACAGCCTGTCGCCGCCATGGCCTGAGCCACCGCCCGCGCCCGGCATGGTCGGACGCGGGCTGGCCCGGCTGGCGGCGCGTGGGGTCAGCGGCTCTGCGCGATGGCCTTTTTCAGGTCATCATAGCTGACGGCGCCCGGAATGATCTGGCGGGCGTTGAAGACAAAGGTGGGCGTGCCATCCAGCCCGATGGCGCGGGCAAGTTCCATGTTTGCCTGCAGGATGGACGTGACCCTGGCGCTGTTCATGTCACTGGCCAGCATGCCGGCATTCAGTCCGGACTGGGTGGCCAGCGTGCGCATCCGGTCGGCGGTGGGGGTGACGGAATCATTCATGATGGCCGTCTGCATGCGGAAATACGCTGCCTGCCCCCCCTGCACGAATGCCGCCACCAGCGCCTGCGATGCGATCAGGCTGCTCTGTCCCAGAACGGGAATGACCTTTTCAACAATCCGCAGATCCCCGTCTTCCTTTACCAGGCGGTCAAGGTCAGGCAGCACCTTGCGGCAGTAGGGGCAGCGCGGGTCATAGAATTCCACCACCGTGGTATGGCCTGTGGCATTGCCCAGTATCGCGTCGGTTGCCGCCGGGGTCAGCAGGTCGGCACGGTGGGAATCCAGCGCATTGCGGGCCGCGTTCTGCTGCGCCGCGTTGGCGCTGTTGCGCAGGGCCGCGATGGCATCGGACAGGATGGTCGGATCGGTTTTCAGCGCATTGCGCATGATATCGACGATTTCCTGTCGCTGCGCGGGGGTGAAACTGCTGTTGGTGGCGGCGTGGCCCGCGCCGGGCATGGCGGCTGTCGCGGTCATCATTGCCCCCGCGGCCAGCAGGGCATTCAGCAGGCGCGGACGGTGCCGGCGGGGGGAAATGAATGTCACGGGTTTGCTCCGTTATCATGTCAGGATAATGTGTCTGTAAATGATCGGGCACGGGAAAGGAATGGGCCATTGGCGGTGGACAGGGCGGCCTGACCTGTTGCCGACGGCCCGTAAGGCCGTTAAGTCGTGATGGGTCTGCCATGATCGCGCGGTCGTGCGGAATCCGTTGAGTTTATCAAAGCCGACTGCCCATTGGAGAAGCGTTGCGTGCCTGAGCCTTCGATCACCCCTGTTGCCCGTCGGTACATGCGTACGGCGCTTTCGGCCGTTCTGGCCATTTCGGTTGCTGGGTGCGCCGGTCATCGTTATTCGCCCATGCGGCTTGTCTCGCACATGTTCGGTCCGTCGCCCGGACCGCTGATCGGCACGGTTTCGTCGGACGAACCGCAGGCGACGCTGGTGGGGCGTGATATCCTGCAACGCGGCGGCAACGCGGCGGATGCGGCTACGGCCATGGGGCTGGCGCTGTCGGTCACGCTGCCGTCGCGCGCATCGCTGGGGGCGGGCGGGGCGTGCCTTGCCTATCGTCCGGGTGACCAGAATGGCGGACGTGCCTTCATGTTCCTGCCCGCCGCGGGCACGGTGGCAGCCCCCGACATGCCGCATGCCGACCGTCCGGCCGCGGTCCCGATGCTGGCGCGGGGGCTGTACCTCATGCACCTGCAGTACGGGTCGGCTGCGTTTTCGGAACTGGTGCCTGATGCGATCGCGCTGGCGGCCAACGGCATCAATGTCAGCCGGCAGCTGGCCAGCGACCTTGCCGCCGTTCAGGTGCCGCTGCTGGCTGATGCGGGCGTCCGCGCGGTTTTCAGCCGCTCGGACGGCAAGGCGCTGGCGGAAGGCGATGCACTGGTCCAGACCCATCTGTCCGGTGCGCTGGACCAGATCCGCAGCATGGGCGTGGGCGACCTGTATAATGGCGCGCTGGGTCAGTCCTTTGTCGCAGGCAGCCAGGCCGCTGGTGGCGGGTTGCAGATGACGGACATGCGTCGCGCCATTCCGTCCGAACGCCTGCCCATCAGCCTGACCAGCGGAGAAACGCAGATCGCCTTCCTGCCGCCGCCGGCCGATGGTGGCCTGGGCAGCGCCGTTGCGTTCCGTGCCGGGTCATCGTCCGACGCGGCGACGCGCGCGCAGTCCAGCATCGCGGCATGGCGGGCGCAGAATGGCAGCCACGCTTCGGGTACGGGTGACGACCTGACGGCGCGCGCGCAGGCATTCGTCAACAGTGGCGGGGGAAGCGGCGGCGGGCTGCCTTCGCTTCCGGCGTCCACCTCGTTCACCGTGGTTGATCATTCGGGCATGGCCGTGGCGTGCAGCCTGAGTATGGACAACCTGTTTGGCACCGGACGCATGGCGGGCAATACCGGCATCGTGCTGGGGGCGTCGCCCGCGCGCCTGCCGCTGCCGCTGTTTACGGCTGCCATCGCCAGCCAGGGTCGCGCCTTCCGTGCCGCTGTTGCCGGTTCGGGACAGAATGACGCCGCCGCCGCCGTGGGCATTGCCATGCACCAGATCATGGCGGGACAGACACCCGACGCCCATCCGGTCACGGCCCAGGGCCGGGTCAATGCCGTGTCCTGCCCGCATGGCCTGCCGGGTGACGCCAGCACCTGCACCGCCGCGACCGATCCGCGTGGCGCGGGACTGGCCATGGGGCCGCGTTAGGCCACGGGTCCGGGCCTGCCGGGCGGTATTATTCCGGGCGGGCGGGCATGGGGCCATTGTAAATGGTCCTGTTTTGTTCCATATTGCACTGCATGACCTGCCACCTGTTGCGGCAGGGGGCGCAGGGCAGGGTGCCCGGTCTTGGTTTTTTCTTCTCAAACGTCAGGGTAGGCAGCAATGGCACAGGCTCCGGGTATAGACAAAAGCAAGGCCCTGGAAGGGGCCCTGAGTCAGATCGAGCGCGCGTTCGGCAAGGGATCGATCATGCGCATGGGCGAACGCCCGACCGAACAGGTGGATGTGATTTCCACCGGGTCGCTGGGTCTGGACATCGCGCTGGGGATTGGCGGCCTGCCACGTGGCCGTATTATCGAGATCTATGGCCCCGAAAGCTCGGGCAAGACCACCATGGCGCTCCATGCCATTGCGGAAGCCCAGCGCAAGGGAGGCACCTGCGCCTTCATTGATGCCGAGCACGCGCTCGACCCCGGTTACGCCCGCAAGCTGGGGGTGGATGTCGACAACCTGCTGATCAGCCAGCCCGATGCGGGTGAACAGGCGCTGGAAATTGCCGACACATTGGTCCGTTCCGGCGCGGTTGACGTGCTGGTGGTCGATAGCGTGGCCGCCCTTGTGCCGCGCGCGGAACTGGAAGGCGACATGGGCGACAGCCATGTGGGCCTGCACGCGCGGCTGATGAGCCAGGCGCTGCGCAAGCTGACGGGGTCCGTCTCGCGGTCCAACACCATGCTGATCTTCCTCAACCAGATCCGGCTCAAGATTGGTGTGATGTTCGGCAGCCCCGAAACAACGACGGGCGGCAATGCGCTGAAGTTCTATGCGTCCGTGCGCATGGACATCCGCCGGATCGGCTCGATCAAGGACAAGGACGAGGTCACGGGCAACCAGACGCGCGTGAAGGTGGTCAAGAACAAGATGGCCCCCCCCTTCCGCCAGGTCGAATTCGACATCATGTATGGCGAAGGGATCAGCAAGGTCGGGGAACTGATCGACCTTGGCGTCAAGGCGGGCATTGTTGAAAAATCGGGGGCATGGTTCTCCTGCGATAGCCAGCGCATCGGGCAGGGGCGCGAAAACGCCAAGCAGTTCCTGCGGGATCACCCGGAAATGGCCGCCGATATCGAACGCCGCGTGCGTGAGCAGGCGGGCGTGGTGGCCGAAGCCATGCTGGTCGGCCCGGACGAGGACGGCGCCGAACATTGATCCCCTTGGCCTGTCCCGTTATGGCAGGCTATCGTTTTCCACCCGTGCGTTATCGTATCGGCGCATGGCGTGGAAACTGAAAAACGGGGGATGAGGGCAGCCGGCATGAAACCGCGTCTTGCAATGATCGGATTGCTGGCGTGCCTTGCGGCCTGTAGCGCGGGGCACGACGACAATAATGATCCAGCCGATGTGGATGAATCCCCGCCCCCCCTGGGTTCCCATGGGGGCGCGCGCAACAGTGCCGCCCATGCCCGTGATGTCCTGCGTCCGCTGGCGCGGCACCTGCCCAGACCACCAGATCCCACCGATGAAACCGGCACCGAAGCCTATCACACCCCGCCTGATGCAGCGGCGATGCAGATGATCTCGTCAGGCTATGACCCCAATCAGGCAGGCGATGATGACAGCGGGTCCGACAGTGATGACGGCAAGCACTTTGTCGTGCCCGATACGCAGGTCAGCTACGGCAAGCAGGGGCAGGGCAGCCATTGAAACGCATATGGAAACCAGCGGAAGTTTTTGGGTGCCGCCTTTTTTCAAAAGGCGGTGTCCTTTGAAGTTTTCTGCGAAAAGCGTCATCAGGAACGCTTTCAGGGTTTTGAAATCCCTTTAAACGACCAGCACCGCCCGGATGTCGTTCACGTTGGTCAGGGTCGGCCCGGTCATGATCAGGTCCCCCGTCTGCTGGAACAGGGTGTAGCTGTCATGGGCGCGCAGGTACGCACGTGGGTCACAGCCCAGTGCGCGGGCACGGGACAGGGTGGTGGGGGTAATGATCGCGCCTGCCGCGTCCTCGGTCCCGTCAATGCCGTCGCTATCTGCAGCAATGGCCCATATCCCCTCGCGCCCCTGCAGGGCGTTGGCCATGGACAGCAGGAATTCCGTGTTGCGGCCGCCATGTCCCGGCGTGGGCTGGTCGGGGCGGATGGTCACCGTCGTCTCGCCGCCTGACAGCAGCACGGCGGGCCCTGCCACCGGCATGCCGTGCTGGCGGGCGGACAGGGCGATGCCCGCCATCAACGTGCCCGCATCCCGGCTTTCCCCTTCCAGCGCATCGCCCAGCACCAGGGGCGTCAGCCCGTATTCGCGCGCGACGCTGGCGGCGGCCTGCAACGCCATGAATGGCGTGGAAACAAGGGTGTAGCGATTGCGTGGCGACAGGGTGCCATTGACCGGCGGCTGCATGAGCACGCGCCGCACCGCGTCAGGCACGGTAATGCCGTAATGCGCGATGATGGACCGGGCATCGGCAGCGGTGGTGGGATCGGCCACGGTCGGGCCACTGGCAATGGTCAGCGGGTCATCGCCTGGTACGTCGCTTATGGCCAGCGTGACCACGCGTGCGGGGCTGGCTGCCGCCGCAAGGCCACCGCCCTTGATGGCCGACAGGTGGCGACGCACGACATTCATGTCGCGTATGCTGGCCCCCGAATGCAGCAGGGCGCGGTTGACCACACGGATGTCATCCAGCGTCAGGCCATCCTTGGGCAGTTCCAGCAGTGCCGATCCCCCGCCGGAAATCAGGGCGATGACAAGGTCATCCGGGCCCAGTCCCGCGACTTCGGACATCATGGCGCGGGCGGCGGCCTCGCTGCGGCTGTCGGGGACAGGGTGGGCGGCTTCCAGCACGCGGATGCGGCGCGTGGGGGCCATATGCCCGTCGCGCGTGACCACGCACCCGGTCAGGTCCACATCCGGCCATGCCTGTTCCAGTGCCGCGGCCATGGCCGCCGCCGCCTTTCCCGCGCCCACCACCACGCATTTTCCCTTTGGCCGGGGTGGCAGGTAGCGCGCCAGAACCACATCGGGCATGGCGCTGCGGATGGCGGCGTCCAGTATGCCCCGCAGGGTCGTGCGCGCGCGGCCGTCCGTCCAGTCCGTGGCCATGGTGGTACGGGCTGTAGCGGAAAATGGATGGATGGTGGTGTCGTTCATTACAGTATCCATATCCTTCGGGCATGCGTCGGCACACGGGCCGGGTTCATATCGTAACGCATGGCGCGCGGACGGGATGCACGTCGGTCCCTGCGCCCTGTCCATATCATCCATGCGGTGGCGGACAGTGTGTCACAATTATCACGTCTCTATCAGGATGGGGGGAAAGTCCCGGTCCGTGGGCGTTGCACACGCTAATTTGGGGGACGGGTGTATGGATTGGTATGGGTGATGGTGATACGCGGCAGATGGCCTGCACCAGTGGGCAGGCGCCACAGCAGAAAGGACAAGGGCATGGAGAACTGTGTGCTGGACGCGCGTCCCGTTCCCGCCATGCAGCCACCCCATGGCGTGGTGCAGCCTTATCTGATCTTTCCCCGACCGGAATGGGCGGCGTTGCGTGCGAATGTGCCCCAGTCGCTGGGGGAGGCGGACATCGCGTCGCTGCGCGGGCATAACGAGCCGGTTTCGCTGGAAGACATTACCGAGATCTACCTGCCGCTGTCGCGCCTGCTCAACCTGCATGTCATGGCGACGCGCAGCATGAACAACATGGTCAAGAGCGCCTTTATCGGCGCCCCGGCCGTGACCACGCCATTCGTGATCGGCATTGCGGGCAGCGTGGGGGTGGGGAAAAGCACGTTTGCGCGCCTGCTGCAGGCCGTTCTGGCGCGCTGGCCGGACCATCCGAACGTGGCGCTGGTCACCACGGATGGTTTCCTGCATTCCACGCGGGAACTGGAACGGCGCAAACTCATGCACCGCAAGGGCTTTCCCGAAAGTTACGACCTGCGGCACATGATTGCGTTCCTTGCCGCGCTGAAGGCGGGCGAGCGCAACCTGAAAGTGCCGGTCTATTCCCACGAAGCCTATGACATCGTGCCGGACCGCTATCAGGTCATTGACCAGCCCGACATCCTGATCTTCGAAGGGCTGAACGTGTTGCAGACCGTATCCGAACAGCCGTTCATGGCGTCGGACTTCTTTGATTTTTCCATCTATCTCGATGCGGATACGCAGGTGATCGAGGACTGGTACGTCAAACGCTTCCTGTCGCTGCAGCAGACGGCGTTCCGCAAGCCCACCTCCTACTTCCATCACTGCGCCGACCTGACCCGGGATGAGGCGGAACGCATGGCGCGTGACATCTGGCGGCGCATCAACCTGCCCAACCTGCGGCAGAACATCCTGCCCACGCGCGAACGTGCCCGCGTGGTCATGCACAAAAGCCCGAGCCACGCGGTCGATACGGTGTGGATGCGCCAGATCTGACCAGGCTGGATTCCTGCTGGCATGCGTATCGGTGCGCAGTGGCCTGACGTCGGCAAAAGAGAACGGTTTCCAGGTGCCGTCACAGGCCGGTTCGTCCGGTCATCCTGAACAGGGGATAAAAAAAAGGCGGCCCGACATGATGTCGGGCCGCCCTGTCGTCAGAAGCCGGTCTTTATGCGTTCAGGTAAACGGTCTTGGTATCGACATAGGCTTCGAGGCCGTACTGGCCGTCTTCCCCGCCAATGCCGCTATCGCCATAGCCATGGTGGAAGCCCTGTGCTGCCTCGCCACCTTCACGATTGACGTAGATCTCACCGAAGTTGAGTTCATTGGTCATGCGCATGATGTTCTTCAGGTTCTGCGTGAACATGTAGGCCGACAGGCCGTAGCGCGAGTTGTTGGCCTGCGTAATGGCGTCGTCAAAGTCCTTTACGCGGATCAGTGACAGCACGGGGCCGAACACTTCGTTCTGCACGATGTCCATGTCGCCCTTCACGTTGGTCAGCAGCGTGGGGGCATAGAAATTGCCCCTGTCATACGCCCCGCCTGTCAGGCGCCTGCCACCCAGTTCGACCTTCGCCCCCTGTTCCACGGCCTTGCGGACCATGGCGTCGACCTTTTCGAGTTCCTGCGCGCTGATCTTCGGTCCCATATCGGTGTCTTCATCCAGCGGGTTGCCGGTTTTCAGGGCTTCGACCTTCGTGCGCAGGCGCTTGAGGAATTCGTCATAGACCGCCGTGTGGACATAGGTGCGTTCATTGGCGGTGCAGACCTGGCCACAGTTCATGAAGCGCGCGGCAACAGCAGCATTGACGGCGGCATCGATATCCGCGTCCTCCATGACAATGAACGGAGCCTTGCCCCCCAGTTCCAGCCGGACTTCCTTCAGCCCTTCGGATGCGGCAGCCATGATCTTGCGCCCTGCGGGCGTGCTGCCCGTCATGGTGATCAGCCTGGTGATCGGGTTGGTCACCAGCGCATTGCCCACGGTCACCCCGCCGCCGGTGACGACATTGAAGACGCCCTTCGGGAAACCGGCCTCAACCGACAGTTCCGCCAGCGCAAGGGTTGAAAGCGGGGTCAGTTCATGCGGCTTGATGACAAAGGTATTGCCCGCAGCCAGCGCCGGACCCAGCTTGCGCGCCGTCAGGGCAAGCGGGAAGTTCCATGCCGAAATTCCGGCCACGACGCCGTGGGGGATCTTTTCGATCAGGATCTTCTCGCCCGGGCGGCTGCCGGGAATGATGTTGCCTTCCAGCCGTCGGACGTTTTCAGCGGCGAAGCGGATCAGCTGGATGGCGAAATTGACCTCGATCCGGGCTTCCTTCAGCGGTTTGCCGTTTTCGGAGGTGATGATGCGGGCCAGCTTTTCCGTATCGCGCTGGATCAGTTCAATCAGTCGGTACAGGTAATCCGCCCGGTCGGTCGCAATCAGGCCGCGCCATGCAGGAAAGGCGTCCTGTGCGGTCTGCAGGGCACGCTTTACATCGCTTTCACCCGCGACGGCCACATGGGCCAGCACGTCCCCCGTTGCGGGATTGCGGATGGTGTCGCGTTCGGTGTTATCAGCCTTGGACCATTCGCCACCAATGAACAGGTCATGGGTTGTCGGCTTGGTCATGGGGTACTCTCCGTTTTCAGTCGGTTCTATGGATTGGCCGCCATATGGTAGGACGCCGCGCGCGGCCATGCCACCCGCCCCGGTCAGGTCCGGGGCAGGATGGGCATGCGCATGGGTCAGGCAGTGGCGGGCGAAGGGGAAAGGGGACGGCGAAAGCCGTCAGGATGCGAGGAAGGGCCGACCTTCGTGGGCGACCAGCAGGTCATGCATGTCGGTCGCGTGGTCTTCTTCTTCCGCAAGGATTTTTTCAAGCATGATCCGCGTTGTCGGGTCATGGTCGGCAAAATACCGGATCAGTTCGCGATAATGTTCAATGACCAGACGTTCGGCCACCAGGTTCTGGCGCACCATTTCCACCAGGTTGCCGCCATCGCCGTATTCGGTGGCGGAACGGGTGGCCAGCCCTTCGGGTGACAGGTTGGGCACGCCGCCAAGCTGGTCGATGCGGTCGGCCGCCCACATCATGTGGGCGCGTTCTTCCTTGGCATGGGCCGCGAATTCGCTGGCCACACTTTCGCTGGTAATGCCCGTTACGGAAATGGAGTGCATGGTATAGCGCAGTACACAGACCAGTTCGGTCGCCACCACGGTCTGCAGCAGGTCGATCGCGGTCTGGACATTGCCCTGGTACGCCGGGGTCACGGCGCCCTTTTCAATCGATTTCTTCGCGCGTTCCCGCAGGGTCTGGACATCGGTCAGGAACGTATTTTCGCCTGCATCGGCCATGATGCTCTCCTTGTCTGTGGCGGGCATGCGGTAGGCTGCATGTCCGTTACGGATCGTTGCTGGTGTAACGGGCCGACCGGAAAGGGGTTCCCAAAAACCCGTGGCAGGGTGCAGGAGAGTCTGAAAGCGGTCTAAATGCGGCAAAAACGGGTTTTTCGTTGCCTCAGACGTTGCCATTCACGTCCAGATGATTATTGATCACTATTAATAAGACCTATTTGCATTAAGGATGAAGTAAACGGCATGGTATCATTCAGCGCAGGCCAGTCTGACAAGCTTCCCCGCCGTGCGTTGAGCGACGACGCCTATGAGCACGTGCGCCGTGGGCTGATCCGCAGCCGTTACCGCTCTGGCGAACGGCTGGTGCTGCGACCGCTGGCGGCGGAACTGGGCCTTAGCCCCACCCCCGTGCGTGAGGCGCTGCTGCGCCTTGTGTCCGAACATGCGCTGGAACTCAACGACCGCAATACCGCCGTCGTGCCCGCCATGACCCAGCGCAGCTTCGCCGAAATCCATGACCTGCGCGTTGACCTGGAAATGCGCCTTGCCGCCGCTGCCGCCCAGCGTGCGTCCGACCACGGGATCGAGGCGCTGGTCATCCTGCAGCAGCAGTTCATGAATGCATCGCACGCGCAGGACGACGGGGGCATGGCCGCCTTCAACGCGGATTTCCACACCACGGTGGCGACATTGGCCGAACTGCCGCTGACCGCCACGATCCTGCGGAACCTGTGGATGCGGATCGGGCCGATCTATGCCCTGTCACGCCCCATGATCCAGATGCAGCACGAAGGGCGCACCCACCCGCATGACGACCTGATCACGGCATTGCGGCAGCGTGACGCGGTGGCCGCACAGGAGGCGGTCAAGCGTGATTTCGAACATGCGCGCCGCTGGATCGAACCCCGCCTGTCCTGACGGGGGGGGGAGACCCGCAGCCGGGCC
>NZ_BANF01000020.1 GCF_000964425.1 Komagataeibacter intermedius TF2
CAGCACGCCGATCGGAACTTGCACGAGAGATTGGACTGGGGCGGGATATAACGTCCACTGCCACCAAATCTGGTGATGAGGGCACGACAGAGCCTGCATTGCCTGACAGGCCGCAAGGACGCCGCCGAGGTAGAAAGAAGGCCGCCCACTAAAAGGGGAACGCGCCGTCGGACTGGGCGGCGCGGCGATCTCCTGGCTTAGGAACGTAGCAATATACGAAGGCAGAACTTCTTCGCTACGCCGTAGGGTGCCGACTGCGGCTGTTCCTGTTTGACCGGACCATGATCCAGTTCGGGGCGTTACGTCGATAAATCCGGACGAAAGATGCCTTTTATACAATCCAGGTTGCGGATTGCGATCCTAAGCCTTTGCGTTATGCACCTTGTAGAAGAAGTCAGTTCTCAGTGAAAATCCATAGGCGATGACTACAAAGTTGTGCTCTCACGAGGGCAGCCTGCCTTTT
>NZ_BANF01000019.1 GCF_000964425.1 Komagataeibacter intermedius TF2
AACCTGGGGCCGTTCGGGCATGGGTGGATTCTGTATGGCCGCGAGAAACCAGCGTTCATCATTGCGCGTCCTGGCAACGATGAAGTGCCCTCAAGCAACGGTGTCACCATCGGTTTTGCGGCAGCGACACCCGCCGAAGTGGATGCTTTTCATGCCGCAGGTCTCGCCAATGGAGGAACCGATGAAGGCGCACCCGGCCCGCGAAGCCATCTACCGGGCGCTTATGCCGCCTATCTCCGGGATCCGGCAGGTAACAAGATATGCAGTTATACCTTCACGGACGGCAATTGACGTGCGCAAAAGGCCGTGAAAGCCATGGAACGCAAAGAAACGCACGCCTCTTTCGGGGGCGTGCAGGAAGTCTGGCGACACAATGCCGTGTCGTTGGGTGTGGAAGCAAACTTCGCGATTTACCTGCCTCCGCAGGCAAAAACTGAAAAGGTTCCTGTTCTTTACTGGCTCTCTGGCCTGACATGCACGGAGCAGAATTTCATTGGCAAGGCTGGCGCGCAACGCGTGGCTGCGGAACTGGGCATCGCCATTGTCGCGCCAGATACCAGTCCACGGGGTGTGGAGGTGGCTGATGACGATGCTTACGATCTTGGTCAGGGCGCTGGATTTTACATCAATGCGACGCAGGAACCGTGGGCGGCACATTATCGAATGTATGATTACGTCGTCACGGAACTTCCTGCGCTGATTGAAGCGAATTTTCCGGTTACGCAGCAGCGAGGTATTGCGGGACATTCGATGGGTGGATTTGGCGCCATCATGATCGC
>NZ_BANF01000018.1 GCF_000964425.1 Komagataeibacter intermedius TF2
CGCGGCAAACCTGACATTCTCCTTATTAAGGGCCTTTCGATAAATTAGAGCATAATCCGATCTAATAGGTTCATTTTAAGATTCCCATACTGGTCGAAATCTGATTCATACTATGTGCCGGTATGGAGGCCGGCCCGTATGACCCGAGCCCTGTCTGCTGACCTTCGCCGCCGCACGATTGCGGCTGTTGCCTCTGGCATGACCCGTCGTGCGGCGGCGGTTCGTTTTGGTGTGTCTTCGTCGAGCGTTATCCGCTGGGTTGCTGAGTGGCAGGCCAGCGGTCGTGACCATGCGCTTAAACAGGGCGGTGATCGCCGTTCTCACCGGATTGAAGCATGGTCAGCCTTCCTGCTGGCCGCGATTGAAACAAAGGCCGATATTTCCCTTGTCGAACTGGCGGAGACACTTGCAGCAGAACACGGTGTCCGCTTTGCGCCGAGCACGATCTGGCGCTGTCTCGACCGTCACGACATGACCATCAAAAAAAACGGCGCACGCCAGCGAGCAGACACGGCCCGACGTCGCACAGCGGCGCGAGGCCTGGTTTGACAGTCAGCCTGACCTTGATCCGGCCCGTCTGATCTTCATCGACGAAACAGCCGTCTCAACGAAGATGGCCCGCCTGCGGGGGCGGTCACAACGGGGCACGCGCTGTCGAATGTCCGTGCCCCACGGGCACTGGAAAACCACGACGTTCATCGGCGGGCTGCGCCTCTCCGGCATGACAGCACCGATGATGCTGGACGGCCCAATGACCGGCGAATGGTTTGCCGCCTATACCCGCAAGGTGCTCGTTCCAACCCTGTCGCAGGGAGACGTCGTCATTCTGGACAATCTGCCCGCCCATAAAGGAGCCGTTGCCCGCGAGGCTGTGGAGGCAGTCGGCGCCAGGTTGTTGTTCCTGCCGCCCTACAGTCCTGATTTCAACCCGATCGAAAACATCTTCGCCAAAATGAAGGCGTGGATCAGACGGGTGGCACCGCGAACCCTCGACGCTCTTCAAAATACCGTCTGTGGAGCAATTGACGATATCTCTCATCGCCAGGCTGCCGCGTGCTTCACCGCCGCTGGATATGAACCAGACTGACCGGATTATGCTCTAGCAGGAATTTCCAGATTTGTCCTACTTCCGACAAGATAACTTATCGGAAGTAACATTTTGCGTGGCCGGATTTTTCCAGGCGGGGCGGGGAGGGAGAAGAAAGTCCGGAAAACCGCGCCTTTCAGGACAAACCGGGCGCTTTTTCGTTCTCTGAAACTCGTTAACATGATACGACGTATTATATGAAGTGCAAACGCCTTAATATGGTCGGAGTCAGGCGGCGCAGTTGCCCGCTGAGGATGGGCAGGCTGCCTGGTTCCACCGTCCGTCCGGCGTCGGCCTGCAGGGAGTGCGGGGCGGATAACCGGGGATCCACTCAGAATGGCTGAGACCGGCCGACCGCTGCAGGCGGCGCGGCCGCCGACCGGCCTGTCGCCTGCCACGGCACGGGCCTACGCAGCCTCCTGGCGCGCTTTCGTCGGGACCCAGGCCGTCGACGGCTGCTTTCCGGTCGGCCTTGTCGCGGTGGCGGCATGGCTGGAGGCCCGGGCCAAGGGCGGACGGCCGCGGCAGAGCCTGGTGGTGGATCGGGCAGCGCTGACGGCGTGGTGTGCCGCCAATGGCGAGGGGCTCGATGTCGCCCTGCCCGCTACGCGGGTGCGCCGGACCGGGGCCGGGGTCGATGCGGCGTCCCTGCTGGCCGCCGTGCGACGCTGCGGGCCCGACCTGCCCGGGCTGCGCGACCGGGCTTTGCTGCTGCTGGCGGCCACGCTGGACATCGGCGCCGAGGCGTTGGCCCGGCTGACCGT
>NZ_BANF01000017.1 GCF_000964425.1 Komagataeibacter intermedius TF2
CTGAATCAAAATTCCCTACACAAATCAATGGGTCCTGAGCCTAGTTCCCGCCCCCATGTCCGAGCCGGTGCCCAGATCGAAATCCGTGGGAGCGGGAATGCCATGCGATCAGGAATCCAGCAGCAGCGAGCCCCATCACCGCCCAGGGCAATGATGCTGCACCCCATATGTCGAGCAGCGCGCCGCCCAAAAGGGCCCCGCCGGCTATGGCACTGTTCCACGCCACGACATTTATTGACAACGCGATATCCGCGCCATCACCGGCCGCATCCGCCAGTGCCGTCTGGAGCAACGTCGCAGCGCCTCCGAATGTCAGACCCCATATGGTGACACCGATCATGATCACCGCAGGTGATGTGGACCCGAGTGCGAAAACACCCGCGACATCAGCGAATATGGCCAGACTGAGCAGGACGGACAGGCGCAAGGCGTGATCGACCGTGCGGCTGGTCAGCCAGATGCCAACCAGAGCGGCGACCCCGAACAGCAGCAGGATGCGATCTGCCTGTCCCGCCAGTCCGGCAGGTGTGACGAACGGCACGATATAGGTGTAGAGCACGTTGTGCGCGAGCATCCAGGCCATCACTACGCCCAGAACAGACCGCACGCCCGGCATGTCCAGAACATGCTGGAATGGCAGGCGCTCGTGATGCGCGGCCCCCGGAAAGTCAGGAACCTTTGCCAGAACCCATGCGATCAGGAGTATGGTCAGGCCTGACATGATCCAGAAGGCCAGACGCCAGCCGACGGCAGCGCCCAGCCATGTCCCGGCGGGCACCCCCAGCGACAGTGCAATCGGTGTGCCGACCATGGCAATCGCCAGGGCACGGCCTTGCTGGGCGCGCGTCACCATCCGGCGTGCGTAGCCAGCCAGCAACGCCCAGGCGAGACCCGCCGCCGCCCCTGCTCCGTATCGGGCCACCAAAGTCACGCCGTAATGCGTCGAAAACGCGGTGATGGAATTGAATACCACGAAACCGATGATCGCCAGCAGCAGGACCCTCCTGCGCCGCCATCGCTGCGTGGCGAGCGTCAGCGGGATCGCCGCACTCAGTGAGCCTATGGCATAAGCCGTCACCATCTGCCCTGCCAGCGCAGGGGAAATATGCAGACCCGCACCAATCTCGGGCAACAGACCGGCTGGCAGGGTTTCGGTCATGATGCAGATAAAGCCGGTCATGGCCAGCGCGAGCAGACCGGCAACCGGCAGGCGCTCATCGGGTTTTGTCGTGGGCACTGTGATGGTCGGGGTCATGGGTCGCTCATATATGGATCGTTTGATACATATATGGGGCGGTAGCAGCCTTGGCAATCACTTATGGATCACTTAATATGGAAGTCTTTAGGAAGGAGCGATGCCATGGCGCGGACTGGACGTCCCCGTGAGTTTGACCGCGACAGGGCGATTGACGCCGCCACAGCGCTCTTCTGGACGCAGGGGTATGAGCCGACCTCCCTGACTCAGCTCAAGTCCTGCATGGGTAATATCTCGCCCGCGAGCTTCTATGCCGCGTTCGGCTCGAAGGAAGCCCTGTTCCGCGAAGTCGTGCAGCGTTATCTGGAGACCTACGGACAGGTGATGGCGCCGTTATGGGATGAAAGCCTGTCCCCGCGCGATGCCATCGAACGGACGTTGCGCGGTTCGGCACGCATGCAGGCCGCCCGCACACACCCGGCCGGGTGTCTGGTCGTCTGTGGCGCCAGTAACTGCTCACCCGAAAACGAACCCGTTCAGGCGCTCCTCGCGGCGGAACGACAGCGCACGCGTACGGGCATCAAAGCCTGCGTGGAACGCGCCATCGCTCTTGGCGAATTAAAAGCGTCCCCGGCGACAGATGTCTTACCCGACATTCTCGCGACTTTTTTCCACGGCATGACGTGCGAAACCCGGGACGGGATGCGTCCGGACACTCTGGATGCGGCCGTCACGTCGCTGCTGACGTTGTGGGATATCAACGCGGTGAAACGGGGAACAGCAAAGCGGTCCAAAAAACGCTGACGGGTTGACGGTGGCGAGACGATCCGGACCCGGCACAAAACTCCATATCGGTCGATCCACAAATCCTTGACCCTGCTTCGTGTCTCTATTATGGATCGGTCGATATGGAAATGGTATCTTCGGAACCTGACGCCATGCCTCTTCAGGGAAGCCGATCATGAGCACATCAAAAATCGCCCTCGTCACGGGCGCCAATCGTGGCATCGGCTACAGTATTGCGAAGCATTTGACAGCCTCCGGCATCAGCGTGATCGGCACTTATCACGCCAACGAAGATGAGGCGAAGGCTGCCGAAACCGCCCTCAGCAACGAGAATGCAAAACTACGCTTGCTGCAACTGGACATCGCGAACCATGCGTCGTTCACGGATTTTGCTCAACGGGTCAAAGCCCTTCTCGCAAACGAGTTCGGGCAGCAGGGACTAAATTATGTTGTCCAAAACGCTGGCAACATCATTCACACACGCTTCGATGCCGCGACATCCGAACAACTCGACAACCAGTACAACATCCACTTCAAGGGTCCCTACCTGCTGACGGTAGCGCTCCTTCCGCTGATCCGCGATGGTGGCCACATTCTCAACATCACCTCTGCCGCAACACGCTTCTACCTGCCGGATCATGGTCCCTATTCGGCCATGAAAGCAGCGACCGAGGTCATTTCGCTCTACATGGCGAAGGAACTGGGCGAGCGGGGCATTACGGTCAATGCCGTCGCCCCCGGCGCGGTCGCATCGGATTTCGGCGGTGGTCTGGTCCGTGACGATGCCGGGATCAACAGGAGCCTGGCAGAGATCACGCCGCTGGGGCGTGTCGGCCAACCCGATGATATCGGGGCTGCGGTCCGTGGCCTCCTGTCTGACGACATGCACTGGGTGAATGGCCAGCGCATCGAGGTGACAGGTGGCCAGTCGCTTTGATCCCACACAGAAAAAAACCAGGGGACTCCACATGATTCACGTTATGGCCAGCAGCGTCATCAATGCACCCGTTTCGTCTGTCTGGGGGCTGATCCGCGATTTTGGCGCTCTTGGTCGCTGGTTGCCGGGTGTGAAAAGCTGCGTGATCGAAGGCGATGATCCCGGCGACCGTGTTGGCGCGATCCGTCGTGTTGAAATGGGCGATGTCGGTGTCATCCGTGAACAGCTTCTGGCGCTGTCCGACGTGGATCATGCGGTGACGTTCTCGATCATTGAATCGGCTCTGCCGATCCGGAACTACCGGTCGACCATCACGCTTCTGCCCGTAACGGATGGCGATCGCACATTTATCCGGTGGCGCGGTCAGTTCGAAGCGGCTGCCGAACACGCAGCCAGCATGGAGGCCAGAATGCCGACACATATCTACCAGCCAGCGTTCGACAGGCTGGCGGAAATTCTGGCGCAGGGAGAAACACGAGCATGAGCAGCTTTAATGGCAAATCCGTCCTCGTGCTTGGCGGCAGCCGCGGGATTGGGGCCGCCATTGTCCGCCGCTTCGCAACGGATGGCGCGAAAGTCGTTTTCACGTATCTGTCCTCCCCTGATGACGCTCAGGCCCTGGCGACCGAGACAGAAAGCAGGGCCCTGCGCGCCGACAGTGGCGACCGGGACTCCCTCATCGCGCTGATCGCCTCGCTCGGTCCTCTCGACGTGCTGGTCGTCAACTCCGGAATTCTTGGCGCGGGTGATCCACTGGACATGCCGCCGGACGCCATTGACCGGCTTTTCCGCATCAATACCCTCGCGCCCTATCACGCGGCGGTTGCTGCCGCACGGACCATGCCCGACGGCGGCCGCATCATCTTCATCGGCTCAGCCAATGCCGACCGGATGCCGATGACTGGCCTTGCAGCCTACAGCGCCAGCAAGGCGGCACTGAAAGGCATGGTCAAAGGACTGGCGCGTGATTTCGGGGCGCGCGGCATCACCGTCAACGTTGTCCAGCCCGGCCCCACCGATACCGACATGAATCCTGCCGATGGACCGCTGAAAGACGTGATGCACGACTTCATGGCGATCAAACGCCATGCCACGGGCGCGGAGATCGCAGGACTGGTCGCGTATCTTGCCGGGCCAGAGGCAGGCATCATCACCGGTGCTGCATACAACATCGATGGTGGCTTCGCGGCCTGACGGAATAACTGATCCCCAATCACCTGCTGGAAAAAAGGAACGAAGGCCATGACCAGTTTATCCGCTAACGCCACCGACGCCGGCACCTTCAGCATCGGCGGCGACCTTGCCGTTCATCGTCTTGGCTTCGGCGCGATGCGCATCACAGGCCCGGGCATATGGGGACCGCCCGCCGACCACGACGAGGCCATCCGCACGCTGAGGCGTCTTCCCGAACTTGGCGTCAACTTCATCGACACTGCCGATTCCTACGGTCCCGATGTTTCGGAATGGCTGATTAAAGAGGCGCTGCACCCATACCCCAAGGGACTGGTGATCGCCACGAAGGGTGGCCTGACCCGGTCGGGACCAGATATCTGGAAGCCGGTCGGCCGGCCGGAATACCTGCTCCAGCAGGTACACAAGAGCCTGCGCAATCTCGGCGTCGAGCAGATCGATCTGTGGCAGTTGCACCGGATCGATCCCAGGGTCCCGGCGGACGAGCAGTTCGATGCGATCAGGTCCTTCATCGCCCAGAAACTGATCCGGCATGCAGGACTGAGCGAAGTCTCCGTCGAAGACATCAAGGCCGCCTCGAAGTTCTTTGACGTGGCAACCGTCCAGAACCGCTATAATCTCGTCGACCGCACCAGCGAGGACGTACTCGACTACTGCACGGCGCAGAACATCGGGTTCATCCCCTGGTTTCCGCTTGCCGCTGGCGACCTCGCGAAGCCAGGCTCAATCCTGGATACCATGGCGAAGAAGTATGGCGCGCACCCAAGCCAGATCGCACTGGCATGGGTCCTGAAACGCAGTCCGGTAATGCTGCCGATCCCCGGAACTTCGAAAGTCGCTCATCTGGAGCAGAACGTCGCTGCCGCAGACATCTCGCTGTCAGATGAGGACTTCGCGGCTTTGAATGCCGATGGGCGCAAGGCGTTCCGCTCAACGCCATAAAGAAGCACTTCCGGGCAGTTACAGCCCCGGTGCCGAAAGGTCAGGGGAAATGTCCGGACGACGCCTGATATTTTCGCGTTCGATGCCAATAAGGCTGCTCCAATGAAAATTTACGACTGGCCCACAGGGCCCTATCCAGCCCGTGTTCGGATTGCTCTGGCAGAAAAGAATCTCCTGTCCGACGTCGAATTCGTGCCGATCAACTTGTGGAAGGGCGAACACAAGACACCAGGTTTTCTGGCCAAGAATTATTCCGGAACATTGCCAGTTCTTGAACTGGATGATGGAAGCTTTCTCGCCGAATGTACGGCGATCACGGTCTATCTTGATGCGCTCGCCGGTGAACCGACACTGACCGGTCGAACGCCGCTTGAAAAAGGCGCGATCCAGATGATGACAAAACGCGCCGAGATCGAGATGCTGGACG
>NZ_BANF01000016.1 GCF_000964425.1 Komagataeibacter intermedius TF2
AACACATCATGGCCCTTTAGAAAACTCAATTCCCAACAGCCCCCGGAAAGCTTCAGGAAGCACCGCCTTTTTGTAAAAAAGGCGACGCCCGCGGACCGCGCATCGGAACGTGGCGGCCTGCCCATTCCCGTCATCCGGCACCGCAGGGGCACCGGGGTCAGGCACCGGAGGACAGGCAGCCGTGATCGTACCGCAGCCTGTCCGGTCATGCCATTCAGAAGGATGTTGAAACCGTCCCGATCATGGAGAAGTTCGCCATCGGGTAGTAAAGCGGCGACCCGCCACCCGCAATCCGGTTGCCGTTCACGCCATAGGTCGGGTGCGCGTTGGTGGAGAAGCTGTAAACGCCCGCCGCTTTGTACGTGCCCGTCAGGTTGGTGAAGTTGAGCTGGAACGTCGGGGACTGCGCACGCCAGATCTTGGGGAAATGGTAGCCAAGGGACAGCGTGTCTGTGTAATAATGGCTCATGTATTCGTCATTCATGAACGACGAATACTGACGGCCCGTGTAATGCAGGCTGAAGTTCATGAAGAACGGCCCTTCATTATAGGTCGTCCCGATGCTGAACATCACCTTTGGCGTCATGACCGGCGTCTTGCCCTTGGTCCGCAGGTAATCCATCTGGCCATCTTCCGCCGCGGCCGGCAGGTTGTTGTCCATGGTGGCATGCAGGTATTCAAACGACACATATGGCCGGAAACGGTGCAGAAGCGGGCGCGTGGACAGCATCACGTCAACGCCACGTATGGTTTCACCACCGGCATTGACGGTTTCACTGACCGCGTCATTGTTGGACGTATAGGTATTCAGTGTCAGCAGACGGTTGGTGATGTTGAAGTTGTACAGGCTGACATCCGCGATCAGGAACCTGCCGGAATAACGGTAGCCCAGTTCTTCCTTGATGGAATACTGCGGCTTCACGTTCGCACCCGATGTCGTCATCGCGCCGGTGGTCAGGCTGTAGCGCGTCACCAGCCCTTCGGGTGACGGCGCGCGGAAATCACCTTCCGCGTTGACATAGATCTGGTGGTGCGGCGTCAGGTTCCACGACCACGAAAAACGCGGCATGGGCGACACGAAATTGCTGGTCATCCTGCTGTTCGATCCCGGCAGGTAGCTCTGCCCGGTCAGTTCTTCGGTAAAGATCTTGAAGCCTGCGGTCACGGACATCCTGTGGTTCAGGAAGTATTGCGTGTCTTCCACAAAACCGGTGTGCGAATGATAGGTGCCCAGATAATTCGTGGCGTAATAGATCGAACCGTCCGCCAGATGGTAATAGGTGGATGTATCGTTATCCGCGTACTGCCCGGACGTGACCTGGTTCATTTTCTGGACCGGGGTCTTGAGCGAATAGGAACTCTGTTCGTACCAGTACCCGATCTGCCCTTCGTTGTTCTTCAGGTGCCAGTGCAGGGTGCTGACCACGCCACCCTGCTGGTTGAGGGAGATGGCCGGCTCCGACACGTCCTGATAGGCGCTGGTGACCGCACCATCCCCGTTCAGGTCAACCGCCACCGGCTCGGACCCGGAATAGGTGTGGCCTTCCTGCAGGCGCGCCGCCGTATTCAGCGTAAAGGCCGAACGTTCGTAATACGGCACGATGCTGAGCGACAGCAGGTGGTTCAGGCGCAGCCTGACCGGCAGCGAGGTGTAGAACGTGTCCTTGTCATTGCCATGCACGCCATAATAGCTCTGCGGGGAAGTGGGGATCGGACCGGCATCGTAGTTGAGCGGGATGCTCGGCTTGGTCCCGTTCATGTCCGCTTCCAGGTTCGCCAAGGTCGGGAAACGGTTCTGGAAGTTGTGGCTGTGATTGTAGCCAAGGAAGAAGTCGATCGTGCTGCCGTCGTTGAACTTTTTCTGCAGGCGGTAATCCAGATGCTTGCGGTCGCTGATGCCCGACCCGCGCCACGGTTCCGCACGGGTATGGGACAGGGAAATATAGCTGGTGACGCCGGAATGCCCGATCTCGCCCGAATCAACGCGCAGGAATTCGCGCGAGGTATCAAAGGTGCCGTAGCTGCCTGAAATCATGCCGCCAAATTTTTCCGACGGCGCGCGCGTGGTCACTTCCAGCGAACCGGCAGCGGCGGAGTTGAGCGGCGCGCCAACCGAAGTGGACCCCGGCGACATGGATTCCGCGGCGATATTGTTGCTGTCCACATAGTTCTGGATAAAGCCGGTTGCCGATGACGTGGAGCCGTTGGAAATCGGCATGCCGTTGATCAGCACGCCAATATCGTTGTCGTTCAGGCCACGGCTGCTGATCGCGCCGCCATCGATGCCGCTGGGGTCGGAGGACGATACGTTGACGCTGGGCAGGTTGCGGATCAGGTCCAGCGGCGCGCTGGTCGGGCTCTGCATCGCGATATAGTCCTGCGTCACCGTCTGGACCGCGTGCGCCGCCGTTTCCCGCCGCATCATGCCGCCGCCGGGCGCGCTGTTGCGCTGGGCCGTAACACTGATGCTTTCGGGACGGTCGGGGGACTTCGCCGCGGCCTTCGTGTCCGTGGTGGCCGTCCCCTTCTTCACCACGCGGGCATGGGACGTGGGGGTGACGGACGGGGCCTGCTGCGCGGAAGCGGTCTCCATGACGCCCAGTCCGCCAAGGACCGTTGCCATGACCAGACAGTTCCGTCTGCTCCTCAGGGCACGGGCCAGGGTGGACTTGGTGGCGTTCGGACGAAAAAGCACATGAAACGGCATTGGCAACGTATCCTAGCAGGGCGTCAACGTTCCGACATCGTTTCAAAAATGGACCCGTTGATAAAGGGGCCTCGACTGGGGAAATTATCAACCTGATGTTGATAGTCCCGCCTCAGCCCGGGCGGCCCCGCCGCAGAAGACCCGCCGACAGCAGCAGCGAAACCAGCGCCAGCACCGCCAGCGCCGAGACATAGAGCATGGGAATGCTCTCCATCCCCGTATGCGCGATCAGCGCGGCATTGACCAGCGGCGCAAGGCTGCCAAACACCACCACGCCCGATGAATACCCGATCGCAAGCCCCCGCCCCCGGCTCCCGCGCGGGAACAGCAGGCTGATGAAGCCATCCAGCACCGCGAAATACATCAGCGCCGCCATGTTGAACACCAGCGGCATCGCCAGCAGCGCATAGGAATGGCGGTGCAGGACGGAAAATGCAAGCCATGGCAGGATCATCATGATCACGCACCCCAGCGCGGGCGGGCGTATGTCATGGGTGCGGTCGAAATAACTGGCCAGCTTCCACCGCAGCGGCGTGAACAGCAACTGCGCCGCGTATGTGGTCAGGCTGACGATATAGACGGTGCGTGTCTCGATATGGAAATGATGCCGCGCGTAATACGGCATGTAGATCCCAAGATAGGTAATGCCGCTGCCAAGGGAAATCATGCCCGCGACCAGCAGGGTGCGGATAATGGTGCCCGGTTCGACAAACGGTGCGGCAACGGCTGGCCCGGCGGGCGATGCCAGTGAAAGCAGCCGCCGGCGCAGCACCAGCCCGGCAATGCCCGCGCAGATCCCCCCCAGCGTCGCAATGCGGAAGCCGTAGCCGTCAAACGCGGCAGGCGGCAGCACCACGCTGAGGGCAAGCGCCATGGCGGCGGCCAGGAAGGAGGCAAGGATCTGCCCGATGGGCTGCCAGCTTGCCGCGCGGGCTTCGTGGTGGGGCGAATTCTCGATCAGGCACGACGTGGCGCTGCTGAACTCCCCCCCCAGGGAAAACCCGTGCAGCAGCCGCGCGCCGATAATGGCCACGGGCGCCAGCACGCCAATCGTGTCGTAGCCCGGCGTCAGCGCAAGCAGCAGGCTGCCCAGCGTCATCAGCCGGATGCACAGGATCATGGTCGGCAGCCGCCCCCTGCGGTCGGCATAGGTGCCCAGAACCACCGCCCCCAGCGGGCGGCCGATCATGGTCAGGCCGAACGTGGCCAGCACCAGCGCCAGCGGCGAAAACGCCAGCCCGGAGGGAAAGAATGTCTGGGCGATGGAGCCGGAGAAATAGGCATATATAACGAAGTCATAATATTCGATCACACTTCCGATGACACAGGCGCAGATCACCAGCCTGCGCCCGGGGACGGGAGCGCCCATTTCAGGAAGCGGAGGTGCCAAGATGGCGGATCATGAAGTCAATGAACGACCGCAGGGTCGGCGCATTGTATCGTTCCCTGTGGTACAGCAGATAGATGGGCCGCGACGGCAGCGCGTATTCCGGCAGCAGCGCCTGAAGCTGCCCGTTATGCAGGTCGGCCTGCACAACGTCCTCGGGCAGCATGGCGACCCCCAGGCCCGCCAGCGTGGCACGGTGCATGGCCTGCGTGTTGTTGAACAGCATCCGCCGCTTCATGGGCACGATCACCTGCCCTTCGGCTCCCTCCAGCCGCCATTCGCGCCGCCCCCATGCCTGTGGCGACGTGGCGGAATAGGCAAAGGCAAGCCCGTCATGGGTGGCAAGCTGGTGAGGGTTCACGATTTCCTCGTGGCAGGCGACATAGGCAGGCGCGGCGCACAGGGTCATGCGGTAATCCCCCAGCCTGCGGCAGATCAGTGATGACGGTTCGGGCGTGCCCAGCCGGATGGCCACGTCGAACTTGTCGCGCGTCAGGTCCATCGCGCGCGCGCTCAGCACCACCTCGATATCCACGGACGGGTGCCGCGCCAGATAGCGGGCAATGCACGGCGTGACACTTTCAATGCCATAGGTAATGGGGGTTGTTATGCGCAGGGTTCCCGCCGGGCTGTCCTGCGCCGCCTGCGCCAGTTCCTTCGTTTCATCCACAAGACGGAGGATTTCCTTGCATTTGTCAAAATACAGGGCGCCAAATGGGGTCAGGCTCTGCCGTCGGGTGGTGCGGCGCAGCAGGGTGCTGCCCAGTTGTTCCTCCAGCACGCGCACGTAATTTCCCACCATGGTGGACGAAATGCCACACCGTTCGGCGGCGGCTGTCATGCTGCCGGTCTCGACAACGGCAACGAAGATGGAGATGGCCTGGAAAACGTTCATTATGAACCAACAATTGATAATCTTCTTACCGTAAGCGCATTTATCGGCCCACGTAAAGTTTGTAACGGTGAAGGTACGATATTTTGGTTCAGAGTATGAAAGTTGCTGATTCCAATATGCAAGCATCTGCCAGCCGTCCGTTTCCCTCCGTCCGTTCGCATAAAAAACGTCTTGTCGCCAGCGCGGTGGGTGCGGCCATGCTGATTATTGGCTCAGGCGCCACGGGCCGGGCGCAGGATACGGGCGGCACCGCCCGGGCGCGCCATTTCATGGTGGCCACCGCCAACCCGATGGCGTCCCATGCCGCATCTGCCGTGCTGGAACATGGCGGCAACGCGGTTGACGCCGCCATTGCGGGCCAGATGGTGCTGGCCGTGGTCGAACCGCAGGCATCGGGTCTTGGTGGCGGGTCCGCCATCATGTACTGGGACAAGGGCGGCAGGAAGCTCAACTTTTACGACGGGCTGGCCAGCGCCCCGGCCAGCGTGCCGCAGGACTACGCGCATGACGCGAATGGACAGCGCCTGCCCACCGACGCGCTGGAACGCAGCGGCCGGGTGGTCGCGGTGCCGGGCACGTTGCGCACGCTGGCCCTGCTGCATGCGCGTTATGGCAAGCTGCCGTGGGCGGACCTGTTTACCGACGCGATCAGGCTGGCCCATGACGGCTTTCCCCTGCCGGGCTACCTGCACCTTGTCCTGACCGAACGCCCCGAACTGTCGCGCCTGCCTGCCTTCGCGCAGTATTTTGATGACAGGGGCCACCCCCTGCCACAGGCCACCACGCTGCATAACGAAGCCCTGGCGCAGACGCTGGAACACGTGGCGAAAGACGGTGCGGAATACCTGTATAAACCCGAATTCGCCGCCAAAATCGGGGCCGCTGTCGCCACCGGGGCCTATCCCGGCAAAATCGTGCCATCTGATCTTGCCAATTACCGGGTACGCGAACGCGCGCCGCTGTGCATTACCGCGTTTGGACGCCGGATCTGTTCCGCCGCCCCACCGGTGGCCGGTGGCCTGTCGGTCCTGCAACAGCTGGCCATACTGGACCGCCTGAACATTGGCCACTACGCCCCCGGCAGCGTGGAGGCAGCCCACCTGCTGCTGGAGGCATCGCGCCTGGCGGAAGCCGACCGGCGCAAATACGCAGCCGACCCCGATTTCGTGCCCGTGGCGACGGCGCAGCTGCTTGATCCCGCCTATCTGGACAGCCGGGCGGCACTGGTGTCCGACAGTCGCGCAATGGACAGGGTCACGCCGGGCGCGCTGGCGCAGCATGCCTCCGCGCAGCCAGTATCCGATGCGATGACCGTCCCCGCCACCACGCATCTGGCCATACGTGACAGCAAGGGCAATGCGCTGTCCTTCACCACCACCATCAACCTGAATTTCGGCGCGGATATCATTGTCGATGGCGTGGTGCTGAATAACGCCATCACCAATTTCGCGACCCGCCCGGTGGTGGATGGCCAGACGGTGGCCAATATCGCGACGCCGGGCAAGCGGCCGATCACGACCATGGCCCCGACCATCGTATTCGGCAAGGACGGCCAGCCAGAAGTCATCATTGGCGCGGGTGGCGGCGCGCGCATCATTGATTCGGTCGTGCAGACACTGGTGGGCTACCTGGCGTGGGGGCAGAATATCCGCGCCGCCATTGAACAGCCGCGTATCGGGGCGCAGAACCGTGGCCAGGAACTGGAACGCGGCACCACTGCGGCCGGGCTGGAAAAATCCCTGCGCGACATGGGGCATACGCCCAAGATCGCGGTCATGAACGCAGCGGTGCAGGCCATTACGGTCGGGCCGGACGGTATGCAGGGCTGGGGCGACCCCCACCGCGACGGCGTGGCGATGGGTCAGTAAATATGGCGTCGTGGCGGGGAACAGCCGCCCCGCCTGCTGAACAGACATGACTGCCGCACCAGTGCGCCAGCATGATCCGGGGGATAACAGGGCTGCACCACACACCTGTGGCCTTCGCGCTGAAGCAGGGAAACGCACTGACCCGCGACTGCCCCGGCATAACATGCGACCGGCCACGAAACGGGCCAGTGTGATATACGACGTGACATAAGGGACAGGGACAGCCAGGCTACATCCTGTTGCCTTTTTTCCTGACAGGCGGACACCACGCCACCCGTCCGGTCCGGGATCAGTCCGTTATGAAATGCCCGGTCAGGGCGAGCAGTCCGTCGTGGTCACGCCATCGACCATGGTCAGGGATGAGCAGTGCTCCTGGTGTTCGCGCAGTTCAAGGTTTTCCATGCGCTGGTCCGACGCGGCATGGGCATAGGCCTTGTGCGTGGCGGCGCCCAGCTGCATGTTGGCGTCTTCACGCGTGATCGTGCCTGCATCCAGTTCCGCGCCAAGGCGCTTCATCGTATTCGCCAGTTCGTTGATGGCCTCGTAGCTAATGCCCAGTCTGGCCCCGGAATCATACAGCGCTGATGATTCACATATGGCGCGCCGTTCGTAATTGCCGCGGACCGAGGGGAACTGCTTTTTACATTCAGCTGTCTTCTCGCCCATTATCTGGACCTGTTCATGTGCCGCGCGCTGGCTGTCTGAAGATGCGCATGACGACAGCGAAGCCAGGGCGGGAACCAGGCAGAAGGACAACAGGTATCTGTTCATTTCCAATATATCCGTGGGAAAAAAGATGGCGCCTGCCCGGCTTGCTGAATGCAGTCCCATCAGGTCATGGGAAAGAACCCGGACCGTGCAGGACGGGATGACGGCGGCGACATGCCGAGAACGAAAAAAGCGAGCGATTTCAGATCATTGTGCAAACATCGCGCGTTGTCGCATGTCCATGCCGACATGACAATGTAATAGAATGTAACGTTGCATTGCATAAATGTAATAGCCGACGGTCCATTCCCATGCCCGACGGAAACAGTCATGCGCGCGGCGTATCCGGTACCCGCACGCATAAAAAAACCGGGGCCGCATTACACGGCCCCGGTCGGGATCGGTCACAACAGGACGGATACCCTCAGTTCACGTTATCCAGTGCGTAAACCACCAGGTCATCCGTCACCGGCGTCATCATGAAGTGGTGGCCACCGGCCATGATGGCGACATACTGCTTGCCCTTGTATTCATACGTCATGGGCGTGGCCTGTCCGCCACCGGGCAGGACATCGTTCCACACTTCGCGTCCGGTATGGATGTCGAAGGCATGGATCATGTTGTCCGTCGTCGCAGCGACAAAGATCAGGCCACCGGCGGTAATGACCGGACCGCCATTGTTGGGCGTGCCGATGGTCAGCGGCAGGTGGGTGGGCAGGCCGAACGGACCATTGGCGCGCGCGCTGCCCAGCGGATGCTGCCACAGCACCTTCTGCGTGTGCATGTCGATGGCAGTGATCATGCCATAGGGCGGGCGATTGCACATCATGCCCGTATATTCATCCCAGAAGGGCGACACCACGATACCGTACGGCGTTTCCGCCATGGCCCCGGCCCCTTCGGCACCGCCGCCACCGGGCTTGTAGTTGGGGTCATCCACCGGCATCAGTCCCAGCTTGTCCGCCTTCTTGCGGCTGACCAGCTGGTCATACATGGGCGTGTTGTTCCAGTTGGCGATCAGGATGCCGGTCTTCTCATCATAGGCAACGCTGCCCCAGTCGGACCCGCCGTTATAGCCGGGATATTCCAGCCACGGCTTGTCGATGCTGGGCGGCGTGAACTCACCAACATAATGCGCGCGGCGGTATTTCAGGCGGCAGTACAGCTGGTCGATGGGGGACATGCCCCACATGTCCGTTTCCTTCAGCGGCGCGAAGCCAAGGCGCGGCATGCCAACCGACCACGGCTGCGTCGGCGCGCGCGTATCACCCGGCACCATGCCCGGTGATGGCGCGGGCCGTTCTTCCACCGGCAGCACCGGTTCACCCGTGCGGCGGTCCAGCACGAAGGTCTGGCCACGCTTGGTCGGCATGATCAGCGCCGGAACGCTGCTGCCATCAGGCCTGGTGAAGTCCATGAGCGTGGGCTGGGAACCGATGTCGTAATCCCACACGTCCTTGTGCACGGTCTGGAACACCCAGCGCGGCTCGCCCGTTTTCACGTCGATCGCGACCACGGCGGAGGACACCTTGTTTTCTTCAGGTGAGCGCATGGCACTGTAATAATCGGCAGCGGAATTGCCGGTCGGCACGTAAACCAGCCCCAGCGCGTTGTCGCCAATCATCGCGGCCCACGAATTGGGGGTGCCACGGCTGTAATGCTCGCCTTCCTTCGGCTCGCCATGTTCATGGGGGCGATTGACGTCCCATGCCCACAGGAAGCGCCCGGTTTCGGCGTCATAGCCACGGATCACGCCAGACGGCGCCCAGCGGCGCTGGCCATCAAGGATTTCCTGATTGGTGATGATCGCGCCATTGACGATCGGCGGCGGCGCGGTTTCGGCCACGAAGCCGGGCACGGACTCACCCATCCCCTTCATCAGGTTGACCATGCCGTGCCAGCCGAAGCCTTCGCACACCTTGCCGTCTTCGCTGTCCACCTCGATCAGGCGTTCATCCAGCGTGGCCTCAAGGATGCGGTGGTGGCAGTGCTCGCCTTCCGGCACGGTGGATGAGGTGTAATATACAACCGCCTTGCACGCCGCCGTATAGGGGATGCTGTCGTATTTTTCATTGGCGTGGAAGTGCCAGACTTCCTTGCCCGTGGCCGGGTCGATGCGCATCATGTCGTTCATGGCCGAACACATGTACAGCCCGTCCCCGACCTTGATGGGCGTGGTTTCGGCGGCCCATTTGTTCACCTGCCCGGGCGCGGGCTTGCTGCCGGTATGGTAGATGAAGGCGCGCTTCAGATGACCGATATTGGACGGCGTGATCTGGTCCAGCGGTGAAAAGCGGGTCGCCCTGTCATCGCGGCCATAGCCGGGCCAGTCATCATGCGCGGGGTTGGCCGTAACCTGCTCGACCATCGGCGTGGCCTCGCTGGGTTCGGCGGGCGGCCCGTCGGGAATGTTGGCGGCGTTCACGCCGGGCGCCTGCGGCGCGTTGGGCGACGGGGCGGAAAACGCGTCCTGCGGCGGCGTGGGCGTGCCGGGGGATACGGTGGCGTTGCCGTTGCCGGGCGGCTGGTCGGCGGGGGGCACCTGCGCCAGCGCGGAGACACCGGCAGTACCGGCAATAATGGTGGCGCCCAGCAGCAGGGTGCGCAGGATCGGGGTATGGTTGGACATCATGCGACCTCCCGCACATGGGTTGTGCGTGCCTGTTCCGCACGCCGCAGCACCGGCAGGCACAGCGCCACGCCAATGGCCAGCAGGGTGGGACCGAACACGCGCGGCAGCAGTCCCCAGCCGTCCAGTCCGACCTCCCAGAATGCCCACAGCCATGTAAAGGCGCATGCCCCCAGGTACAGCAGGCCACCGACCGGACGGCCCATGGCCATCAGCACGCCGGCCACCGTAACCGCCAGACCGCAGACAAGGTAGTAAAGCGAGCCACCCAGGAACGCGAGTTCCGCGCCCATGTAGACCAGTGGCAGGCCAAGCAGGATGATGATGACCGCAAGTAAAAGCGTCGCCCATCCTGCGGCGCCGTGCGGTTTCATGAAAGCAGACATAATGGATGTTCCTCCAGTATCATGAAGCGGAGGCTAGTCCCGCGCCCGTTAAACGCGAAAAAACGAAATCGCGAGGTTGGTCACGACTTTATTACTATTGTTTCAGAACTATAAGTATTCCGCCACAAAATGGCGGTCGCCATGCCGGATCGTGAATCCAGACCTGCCACGGTTGCAGACAAAATATTTTTTTTACTTTCTGATAACCAGATCGGGAACCATTACGGATGCAGCGCGCGCGGGTGCGGCCAGATGCAGCCCCGCCTGCGCCGCTACCCGCAGCGCGCGCGCCGTGGGCGCCGATACCGCCACCAGTCCCGGCATGCCCGCCATGATCGCCTTGTGCGCCATTTCATACGAACACCGGCTGGTAATCACGCAGAACCCGCGCCCGAAATCCACCCCGTCACGCAACCCCGCCCCCACCAGCTTGTCCAGCGCGTTGTGGCGGCCAACATCCTCGCGCACATGCATGATTTCGCCATCGGGCGCACACCACGCGGCGGCATGCAGCATGTGCGCGCGGGCATTGAGCACCTGCCGCCCCGGCAGCGCCGCCAGCGCACGGCCTACCGCCGCCATATCAGGCGGCGCGTCGGGAACCGTGCGACGCGGGCGCTCCAGCACGTCACGCGCATCCGTGCCGCATACGCCACAGCTGGTACGCCCCGTCATCGCCCGCCGCCCGCGCGCCAGCAGGCGGTGAAAGGACGGGCCGTCTATGCGCATCTCCACCCCGGCATGGTCGTCCCCGACCCGGACCGTGACATCCTTCAGCGCCGCAAGGTCGGGAATGATCCCTTCGGTCAGGGCGAAGCCCGTGGCAAAGTCACGCAGGTCCAGCGGCGTCGCCATCATCACCCCATGCGCCATGCCATTGAAGGACAGGGCAACGGGGGTTTCCTCGGCAATGTCCAGCACGCGGCCGGTGGCAGGCGCGCCGGGCGCATGCACCGTCATGGCGCAGGACACGATGGCGGATGGCAGGGATCGGGTCATGGCATGGTCCTTCGGGCGCCATGGCGGGTCAGGGTCGCCCGTCCGCGCACCCCGCGCCTGTGGCCAGCCACAGTCATATAGCGCGCGGCATGGAATGGCGGGGCAACAGGCCACCGGCCGCAGACTGTCGGGACATCAGCCGCGTACATACTGCCGGGCCAAGGCATAATCGGCTGGGGTATTGATGTTCATGAACGGGTCCGGGCCACCGGGTGGCACGGCAAACGCTACCCCGCGCGCATCCAGCGCATCGGCCAGCGTGCGCACGCGGGTCATCTCGCGCCGGGTGGCTGGCGTCAGGTGGCCCAGTTGCCGGGCCAGCAGATCGCGGCAGCCCACCGGCCACGCCGCGACAAGGCTGTGCCGCTGTCCCCCGCTGATGGCAAAGGACGGCGCGGGCAGCAGACGGGGCACAAGGTCGGCGGGAATGAACGGCGTATCGCCCGGCACCGTCACCAGCACGTCACACCCCTGCCCCGCCGCCCAGTCCAGCCCGGCCAGCACGCCCGCCAGCGGCCCCACGCCCGCAACCGTATCGGCCAGCACCGGCAGGCCATGGGCCGCAAACCGCGCCGGGTCGCCATTGGCGCTGAGCGCGATGGCGGCACAGCATGGACGCAGGCGGGCAACGATACGCCCAAGGCAGGTCACGCCCCCCAGCATCAGCAGCGGCTTGTCACCACCCCCCATGCGCTGCGCCATGCCACCAGCCATGACCAGCCCGGCCACGCGCGGCGGCTGTTGCACGCCAGACATCAGCGCCCGCATTGCGCAGGGCGGCCCGGAGCCATACCCTGCGCCAGTATGTTGGCCAGTCCATTCAGGAGGTGCGTTTCATGTCCCATCCACCACGGCAGGCGGTGATCGGCATAACCGGGCGCAGCGGGTCGGGCAAGACGCACCTGCTGTCGCGCCTGCTGCCGGTGCTGCGCGCGCGGGGGCTGGCTGTGTCCACCATCAAGCATACGCATCATGATATCGACATGGACCGCCCGGGCAAGGATTCCTGGCTGCACCGCAACGCCGGTGCGGCCGAGGTCATGCTGGCGACGCCGGGCCGGTGGGTGCTGCAGCATGACTGCACGGACGCGCCCCCGTCCCTGACGGACCTGCTGACGTGCATGCGGCGCACTGACCTTGTGGTGGTCGAAGGGTTTCACGCCACCACGCCCGCCTGTATCGAGGTCTATCGTCCCGCCATCGGGAAGGAACCGCTGTTCCGCCATCAGGACAACATCATCGCCATCGCGACGGATACACCCGATGATCCTGCCCTGCCCGCGCACCTGCCGGTGCTGGATGTCAACGATACCCACGCCATTGCCGATTTCGCGTGGCGGCATGCCTGTGCTGTCGTGCTGGACTGAAGGGGGCATTGTGCCATCCGGAAGTCATTTCAGGATTTCGGGGGAGCGTTCTGAAAACGTCTTCCACGCATCAGGCCGGATCGGGGACATGGCCTATATATCAGCCCGGAGCGACATGCCCCATGCCAGGTGTCCGGCCCGCACCGGGCTGTCCTGCGTTACCGCCAGCAGCGCATCCGCGCGGGAAAAGGCGATGATGTCGGATGCCCCCACCGTGGGCACGCGTCGGCACTGCCAGCCCTGCGGGCCCGGATGCAGGCTGACGGGAATGAACACCGTCACCCCCGGCGGCGCATCTGCCGTGAAATCGGCCGTGGCGCACATGCCGGGCCGTGGCATGTCCTGCCCCATGATCGCCCGCAGGTAGGGCCAGACAAACATCAATGCGCAGATGGCCGCCGCCCCCGGGTTGCCGGGCAGGCAGAATATGGTCTGGCCACCGTGTTCCAGCACCGTCAGCGGGCGACCGGGCCGGATCGCAACGCCCCGGAAGATCACCCGCGCGCCCGCATCACGCAGGATATCCAGCATATGGTCCGTATCCCCGACCGATATGCCGCCGGTGGTGACCATGACATCGGCACCGCGCCGCGCGGCATGCAGGCAGGCAGCCTGCCGCGCCACATTATCGGTGGGGGCGGCATGGGTGGTCACGCGCGCGCCGGTGCCTGTCAGCATGGACGCCAGCATGGGGGCGTTTGAATCCGGGCACGCGCCCGGCGCATCCGCCGCCAGTTCCGCGCCATTGGACAGGACCGACACGCGCGGCCTGCGGATCACCGCGACATCCCGCATGCCCTGACTGGACAGAAGGGCGACATGCCGCCAGTCCAGACGCTGCCCGGCGGCGACAAGCCGCATGCCGGACGCAAATTCCTCCCCCTGCCTGCGGATGTTTGCCCCGCATGCGGGCAATGGCGTTGCCGGGGCCACGGTCCCGTCCACAACCGCCATGCGTTCGGCCGCCATGACACAGTCCGCACCCGCCGGGATGCGCGCGCCGGTCAGGATGGTACGCGCATGACCCGGTGCAAGGGGTATCGCCACATCCCCCGCCACCGTCCGGCCCGCGACCGGCAGACGGCCCTGCGCCACCATGGCGTCATGCGCAAAGGCATATCCGTCCATGGCGGAAATATCGGCGGGTGGGCGGCAGGTGCGGGCCATGATGTC
>NZ_BANF01000015.1 GCF_000964425.1 Komagataeibacter intermedius TF2
GACCCCGCCGGTACGGCGGATGGCGGCCCCGCAGCACCCGATGACGGCAGCTTCAGCGTGTCGGACAAACTGCGCGTGCCCGCCAGCCTGCTGCTGGAAATCGACAACCCGCGCGAACAGGTGGCGGGCGATCACCTGACCGGGCGGCTGGTCCTGCGCGTGATGGATGAAAGCCCGGACACCCCCATCGGCCACGCCCGCGTGCCCGCCGAATATGACCAGACCGCCGCCCGCGCGCTCAGCCTGGTGGACACCGCGCTGTGGACCAAGGAATATCGCGGCTTCTTTGACGGCACGACCTATGACGGCACCCGCCCGCGCCTGATCGCCATGACGCCGCACCACCACGGCAACATGCCGGTGGTGTTCATACACGGCACGGCGTCCAGCCCGTACCGCTGGGCCATCATGGTCAATGACCTGCTGGAAGACCGGCGCATCCGCGATCACTTCGATTTCTGGTTCTTCTCCTACGCCACATCCAACCCCATCCCGTATTCGGCATGGCAATTGCGGCATGCGATCACGCAGGCGGTGGACAGCCTGGGCGGGGTGAAGGCGGACCCGGCGCTGGGGCATATCACGCTGGTGGGCCACAGCCAGGGCGGGCTGCTGGCGCGCATGCTGGTCATCAACCCCGGCAGCCGGCTGTGGGACGGCACGGCGGGGCGGCCGCTGTCGTCCTTCCACCTGAACGACAGCACGCGCGAACTGGTGCGCGAGACGATGTTCCCCACCCCCATGCCCGAAATCCAGCGCGTGGTGTTCATCTCCACCCCGCAGCACGGCAGCTACCTTGCGGCCATGTCCATTGCGCGTTTCGTGGGCAGCATGGTCAGCCTGCCGGTGCGCGTGACCGAAACCGCGCGGGACATCGTGACCGGGGCGGGGGACAGCACGCACCTGAACAACCGCGTGCTGCGGCTGGGCAGTGTGTACGCCATGTCGCCCCACAGCGCGTTCATGCGCACGCTGCCCACCATTCCCATCGACCCCGACGTGCAGACCCATTCCATCATTCCCGTCTGTGGCGACCCGCGCGACCTGACCCATGCCGATGACGGGGTGGTGTCGTATGAAAGCGCGCACATACCCGGCGTGCAGTCGGAGCTGGTCGTGCGTCATTCCGAACATTCCACCCAGTCCAACCCCGCCACCATTGCCGAGGTCCAGCGCATCCTGCTGCTGCAACTGGCCCAGAACCCGCCACGGGACATGCAGCCGGGCACGGCACGGGTGGCGTCGGGTCACGCAGCACGGCGGGCCGGGCGGTCATGACGGACCGGCACGGGGGGAAACCGGCATCCGGCAGGACGCAGGACGGGTCCCGTGGCGCACTGCCGGACACATGGCCGCGCCGGGTGGCGCGGTGGGGCCTGCATGCGGCGCAGGGGCTGGGCCTGCTGCTGGGGGTGGGGGCGCTGTATTATTCCACCATCCTGCCCGATGCGCTGCGACTGGGGCTGTCGGTGGCGTTTCCCGCCATCATGGTCGGCGCGCGCTGGCTGCGGCCCGCGGGGCTGTCATGCCCGGTGCGGATCGTGGCGGCCACGGCGCTGGCGGTATGGTACGTGACCGACCCGCCGCGCAATGACCGGATATGGGCGGGCGAATATGCCGTCCCCGCCGATGCATGGCGGGTGGGGGACGTGGTGCATGTCCATAACGTGCGCAATTTCCGCTATCACCGCACCGAAACCGATTACACCCCGGCATGGTACGACGCGACGTATGACCTGACGCGGCTGGACAGCGTGGACATGGTCACCTCCTACTGGGCGGGGGAGGCGATCGCGCATGTGTTCCTCAGCTTCGGGTTTTCCGACGGGCAGCATCTTGCGATCTCCATCGAGACACGGCGGCAGGCCCGTTTTCCCTATTCCACCATTGCCGGGTTCTTCCATCATTACGAACTGTTCTATGTCACTGCCGATGAACGCGACCTGATTGGCGTGCGCACCGACATCCGCCGCGAACGGGTGTACCTGTACCGCCTGAACATCGCGCCTGAAGTGCGCGAACGGCTGTTCCTCAGCTACGTTGGCGCGATCCATGACATCATCTACCGGCCCGTGTGGTACAATACCCTGACCGACAACTGCACCACCGGCATCCTGGCCCGCGCGGGCGCGCGGCTGCGCTACCGGTTCGACTGGCGCGTGATCCTTAGCGGACATACGGCGGCCATGGCGTATGACATGAACCTGCTTGGCCCGTATGACCACAGCCGCTATCCCGGTTTTGCCGCCGTGCATGACGCAAGCCGCATCCACCGCGCGCGCGATGCGGTGATCGACCCCGGCTATTCCGCCGCCATCCGCGTGGGCCTGCCGCCGCCGGAAGGGCCGGGCGGCGCTGACATGCATTGAAATATATCGCCCGTCCCGTAACATGGTCCCGACATGGAGAGCGGAGCAGTACTGATGAAACGGATGTCCATTGCGGCATGTCTTGGCGCGACCCTTGCGGTTGCGGGCTGTGCATCGACGGGCAATACGTCCATCCGGCGTGAAACCGCTGAAACCATCGACCAGAAGATCCATGACGACCAGACCACGCAGCAGCAGGTCCGCACCCTGTTTGGCGACCCGATGGTGATAAGTTTTACTGATGGCGGACATGAGATCTGGCAATATGATTTCATGACCACGCGCCCCAACGGCACGAATTTCATCCCGTATTATGGCGTGTTTTCAAGCGGTTCGCGCGGAATGCGCAAAAGCCTGACCATTATTTTCAATAACGGTATCGTCTGGCATCACACCCTGTCGGCATCGGCCGTACGCACCCATCAGGGGCTGTAGGGCCGACCCTGCGGGCGGGGGCTTGCGGGCAGGCGGTGATACGCCCATCATCGCCCGAAACGAGAACCGTGGAGACGTATGATGCCAACCCTGTTCACGCCGCTTAAGGCAGGCGACCTGACCCTGCCCAACCGCATTGTCATGGCGCCGCTGACGCGCCTGCGCGCCGGTGCCGGGCACGTTCCCACAGACATGATGGCCGAATATTATGCCCAGCGCGCGCTGGCGGGGCTGATCCTGTCGGAAGCGACGCCGGTCACGCCACAGGGGATCGGGTATGAAGGCGTGCCCGGCATCTGGACGGATGCGCAGGCGCAGGGGTGGAAGACGGTCACCGACGCCGTGCATGCCGTGGGCGGGCGGATTTTCCTGCAGCTTTGGCATGTGGGCCGGATTTCGGACCCGTATTTCCTGAATGGGGAGGCCCCGGTCGGCCCCAGCGCGATCGCGGCGAAGGGGCATGTCAGCCTGCTGCGGCCCAAGCGTGAGTACGTCACCCCCCGCGCCCTGCGCACGGACGAAATCCCCGGCATAATCGACGCCTTCCGCCGTGGCGCGGAACTGGCGAAGGTGGCCGGGTTCGACGGGGTGGAAATCCACGGCGCCAATGGCTACCTGCTGGACCAGTTCCTGCAGGATTCCACCAACCACCGCACCGACCGGTATGGCGGGTCGATCGAAAACCGCGCCCGCCTGCTGCTGGAGGTCACGGACGCCGCCATAGGCGTATGGGGCCGGGGCCGGGTGGGGGTGCATATCTCGCCCCGGTGCGACCTGCATGACATGGGGGATTCCAGCCCCGCCGCGACATTCGGCCATGTCGCGACCGAACTGGGGCGGCGGAAGATCGCGTTCATGTGCGCGCGTGAAGCCGAGGGACCGGACAGCCTTGGCCCGCAGCTGAAAAAACAGTTTGGCGGCGTGTATATCGCCAATGAAAAGTTCACCGGGGCCAGCGCCGAAAAAGCCGTCGAGGACGGACGCGCCGACGCCGTGGCCTTTGGCCAGGCCTTCATTTCCAACCCCGACCTGCCCGAACGCCTGCGCGCGGGCGTGGATCTGACGCCGCCCGACCCGTCCACCTTCTATACCCACGGGCCGGAAGGCTATATCGACTATCCCACCATGGGCGCGGCGGGGGACTGAGGGCCGCTGTCCCGAATAATGGTCATGGCCGCCATCCGTCACGAGCGTCATGACGGATGGCGGTCATGATCGTGTTGCGTAATCCGGCAGTCATGTATTCCGTTATCCGTGCATCGGCAGGCGGACACTCCGGCCCGGCCTGATCCAGCCGGGTACTGGTGGCATTATACCAGCGCTGGAAATCCAGCCCGGCCCGGTGTGGCGCGGTATCCCCGGCAACGGCACGGGGCGGCAGCCAGCCCCTGCTGGCGCGGTTCGGTCATGCCTGCGGCCCCGTGGCGGCGTTCGATGCTGCAGGCGCGTTTTGGTCGCGTTCTGGCGGCGGCAGGCGGGCCGGGTCGGGCTGCGTAATGAAACTGCGGATGGCCGCGCGGCCGATGCGGTTGGTTTTCAGGCCGTCGAACGTGCCGCCAATCACGCCGCCCAGAACGGGCACGATGGCGGCGGTGTGCGCCAGCCCGCGTGCGGCGACCGTGTGCAGGGCGTGGCGGGCAAGGTGTTTCCTGGCCTCGGCCGCCATGCGGTTGCCAAGCCTGTTCACGACCGTGGACCCGGCAAGGGACAGGCCGATATTCTTGGCCACTTCCTCCATCCCCACTTCCGACAGGCAGGCCAGACAGGCCGCCTTTATCGCCGGGTCATGAATATCGTGCCCGCCCATGGCGGCGATGGCGGTGATCATGCGCACCTGCACATACAGCACGCCCGCGACATTGGCAGGCAGGGCGACCGGCAGCGTGGCAAGGCCACCCAGGCCGCTTATGAACCCGGCCGTCGCGGCCTTGGTGTTCTGCCAGCGGATCAGGGCGCGCGCGGCGCGGTGGGGGTCGTGGCCGTGACGCGCAAGATAGGTGCGGGCCATGTCCTGTGCCGTGCCGGTTTTTCCCACGCCATGAACGGACGCCTGATACGCCCATTCAAGGAAGCGGAGAAAGGACGGGTCCTGACCGTGGTGTTCGCCTGCCATTGTATTCCCACAAAAAACGATCAGGTACTATGGAAACACGAAAAGATAAACAGTCCTGTCATCATGCCGGCCTGCGTGGGGCGCTGGCATACGGGGCGTGAATACCTGCACCATGCCACCGGGCGGGAACGCGCCGCGCGGGCGACGGTGCCCTGTGGCATGTTCGGGCGGGTTACACCATGGCGCTGCCATCGGGGTGGGTGTTGATTTCGCCCACGCCGTCGGGTTCGAACGTATGTTCGGGCAGGCGATCGGACAGCAGGGCACGGGGACGGCCGATCCACATGCTGTCGCGCATGTGGTCGCGGCGCGGGTTGGTGGTGCCGGGATGGATCAGGATGCTCAGCCCGGCATGATTGAGCATGAGCCACGGCACGAGCGTCGCAAACAGGTTCGTGCCGAACGCCACCTGGTACATGGGCGCGACATGCGGGCCGACCGCCACATCGTGCCACCGGCCCAGACGGACGGCAAAGCGGTCGGCAATCTGGTCACGCAGGCGGGCGGCGGTGTCGCGCGTGGCCGCGCCATCGAAATAGACATGGGCGTGGTAGCTGGTGATTTCATCAATTGTCCGGGGGGCGGTCGTCTGGTCTGTCATGGGGGCGCGCTTCCTGTGCGGTGGATGTCAGCCGTGGGCGGCGGGGGTGGCGGGCAGGGTGATGCGCGTTTCGGTGCGCATGCGGGGTTTGACGGTATGCAGCATGGTGGACATGCCCCACTGGCGGCCATCGAACGTGCCGGTGCTGTCCAGCATGGTCAGGGTGTTGCCGGTAAAGACCATCTGCGTGTCAAACGTCATGGGGTGGGTCTGCCCGCGCATGGTCAGGCGACCAACCATGCGGGAGAGGACCTGCCCCTTCACCACGCGGGGGCTGCAGTCGCCCACGTAGCGCGTGGTGGGAAAGCGGTCACTGTCCAGCATGTTGCCCGATTTCGCGGCCTTGCGTTCGACTATGGTGTCCATGTGCACGCTGGTGGCGTCCATGGTCAGGTCCACATGGCAGGTCTGGCGCGACAGGTCGTAGTCCAGCGTGCCGGACACCCTGGCGAACTGACCCTCCATCGCGCCCACCACACTGTCGGCATGCAGCAGCACGGTGGTGTTGGCGGGGGTCAGGGTCAGGTGCTGGCTTTCGGCCAGGGCGGGACGGGCGGCCAGAAGGGCCATGCCAAGCACGGCCAGGGCGGGCAGGCGGACGGGGCGGGGGATCATGTCTGTCATGACCGGGCTAACGCCCATGGGGGCGTGGGGTTGTGGCGAGGTGTGGGGGCAGCAGGCATGACGCATCCGGGCGGCGGGGAACGGATGCGTGCCTAATGCGCGAATGCGGCGTCAGTAGGGCAGGCGGGATGGTGGCGCGGGGTCTGCCCGGCATGCACATACGGGAGTGCTGAAAAACATTTCATTGCCGGAAACCGGCAAAAGCGCCGGGACGCCGCCTTTTTTCAGGACGGCGATGTCTTCCGAAGCCTGACTCTTTCCCCGGACACGCCGATATTGAGTGCCGGATACATGCTGGACAGGCTGTTCACGCAGCCTGCGGGACATTCCGGAATGCCGGTTTTTTCAGCATGAAGGGCGTTTCCTGACGCTGTCCGCCACATCCCGGATGGATGTGCCTATTTCCACACCCACTTGCCCACCACCCGGCCATTGATCACCAGATCGGATGCATCGACCTCATCCACGGGATAGGTGGGGTTGACGCTTATGATACGGATGCGCGGCGGGCGGGAATTGGGCACCAGCATCAACTGCTTGATCACCACGCCCATGCCGTTCCACAACACGTACACCCCGTCGGGCGAGGGGATGCGGTGGCCGGTATCGACCAGAACCCGGTCGCCCGCGGCGAATTCCGGCTCCATCGAATTGCCCGCAACCCGGATGATCGCAAGCCCCGCCGTGTCCGGCAGGTAATTGCGGATGAAGTCGCGCGGAATGCGCCATGAGTCCAGCGTGGGGTGGCCCTCCCCATCACCACAGGCGGTATGGTCCACGATCGCGCCGGCACCCGCCTGCGGGGATATGTCGTATTCATGCACCGTGATCGCCCCGTCATCGGCGTGCGTGGGCATGGCGGCGCGTTCGGCGCGACGGATGCTTTCGTTCAGGTCGGTCGCCCCCGGCACGATACCGCACAGGGCCCAGACCTCGCTGGCGGCAATGGGGGGATCGCCCCGGTCGGTCAGCAGCGGCACCAGCTTGCGCACCAGCTCAACCGGGATGTAATCCTTCTTCAGCTTGTTTTCATAGAAAGCATAGCTGGAAAACTTTTCCCCCAGCCCCAGGTCGCGCGCCAGCCCGCGCACGGTATAGCCCGCGCGTTCCCGCAGCGCCTTCAGCCGCAGCGCCGCAGTGCCCGCCCCGCCCGCAGCGCCGCCACGCAGCAGGTCGCTGGCGGTGCAGCCCAGCACGGCAGCGACCTTTTCCAGCCGGTCGCCGCCGGGGTTGCGCGACTTGCCACGCAGGATGTCATGCACATAGGTTTCATTCAGGCCCGCCAGTTCGGCAAGGCGCTTTTTGTTGAGGTTCAGCAGCGCCATGCGGCGCTCGATCTCGGCGGCGGCGGGGGATCGTGTCTCCATAATGGGAACTGTCCCATAATCCGCCGGGCCTGTGTAGAGGGGATATATCCCATTCCCGCTTGACGTATTGGGATATGTCCCATACAACCCGCGCATGCACATCATCCCGCCCGATCTGCTCCGCGTGGCCCGCATGGGCTGGCATGTCCTGCCGGTGCGGGCGGGGTCGCGGGCCGCATGTTTCCGCGGCGCCGTGGATCACGCCACCACCTGCCCCGACACCATCGCGCGCTGGGCCGCGCGGTGGCCCGGTTGCGGGTGGCGGGTGGTGTGCGGGCCGTCCGGCCTGTTCGCGCTGGATGTGGACCGTCCCGGCACGCACGCGGCCGACGGGGTGGCCGCGCTGTCCGCCCTTGTGCGCCGTCATGGCCCGCTGCCGCCACGCCCCATGACGCGCACCGGCGGGTCGGGCGGCGCGGTCCTGTTCTTCCGCCATGATGGCGAACCCCTGCGCGGGCAGGCGGGGTATCCCGCGCCGGGACTGGACCCGCACCGGGGGCGGCAGGCGGTCACCATCCCGCCGGGCACGCACCCGGCCACGGGCGGGGCCTATACATGGCGCGTCCCCCCGTGGGAGGTCCCGCCGCCACCCATTCCGCACTGGCTGGCCCGCCTGCTGGCCCCCGCGCCACACCCTGCCGCCACGCCCGCGCGCCGCATGGTGGCCGACCGCGCGCCCGGCGTGCTGATGCGCGCGCTGCATGCCGTATGCGACGCCCCGCCGGGCATGGCCAACACCACGCTCAACGCACGCGCCTATGCGCTGGGCCGGTGGTGCGGGGCAGGAATGATGGACCCTGCGCAGGCCCGCGATACGCTGTTACATGCCGCACGGCGTCGGCAGATCCCCATGTCCGAAGCCCGCGCCACCATCCGCTCGGGCCTGAACGCGGGGCTGCGCAACCCACGCCCGCAGGGTAGGGCCCGACCGTGACATGGCAGGGGCACAGGTTCAGTCCCTGTTGCGCCCATCATCTCTGAACGGCAGATGCGGTTGAGTCCAGCCATTGGCCGGACCCTACGGGCGGCGCGGCGTCGCGACCCTGGATGTTGGCGGGATGCATGACAGCCGATTGCGTCCCTTGATTGTCCTGCCCGCGTCATAACCGCACGGGTCGTCATTTCCTGAAGTGCTGGCCGACTGGCCGCCGATGACGCCCACCGAAGGCGTAGCGTCCCGGCGATACCGCGCGCGGGTGATTTCGGTCAGACGGTGACCTCACGGGACTTTCTGTCTCCACAACGTCCGGGGCAGTTCAAAACAGCCCGCCTGGCCGGTTGCGGCACGGGTCATGTCAAAAAGGCCTGACTATACCATACGGGTACAGCGGCCAGTGATGGCACTTAACCCTGAAATCCTTCCCACAGCCCGCCCTGTTTCACGATGGCGGCGATAACCGCACGCAACAGCGAGTTATCGTTCAGCATCTGCTTGCCTATCCTGTCATGCGCCTCCATCAGTTCCATGGTTGCAGTCAGCCCTTCTTCCTGAAGATCAGGGGAATTGGCGAACTGATCCTTGGTGTTCGCCTTTGCCTGTTTGCGCAGTTTTTCTGATTCCGCCAGCTTGGTTTCCAACCCGGTGACAAACGCCACCTTGTCACCATCCGTCAGATCGCCCTCGAACAGGTCATTGATCGCTTCAATGATGCGGGAAAGCTGAACCTTCACCTTGTCCTGCGGTTGCCCCGAACCCGCTTCCCTTACCGGCTCCAGTCCGTCACCGGCCTTGTTCTTCAGCCCAAGCTTCTGCCTGCCAAGGTCCTTCATGCGGTGATGCGTCAGACGCAGGGCCGTCGTGTCGATGGTCTCACGCTCGCGGTCGAACTTCAGGAGAGGCCACAGCATCTTTGCGAACAGGTACAGCTTTTCATAATCCGGATTGCCGTAATTCAGCATCTGGCTGAAAAACTCATACATCCGCACATAAGACGCCAGATCGCTCCGGAACTGAGCCAGTGCGTCAATCCGTTCCTTCGCGTCCCTGCGCTCCAGTGAGCCTTCCGGCGCGTGCTGAACGACGTTCCGGGCCTCACGATAGCGGCCCAGAACACGGGAACTGACCGGCACGATGGCTGCATCAAGCTGCTGTTGCGCTGCTTTCGGATTTGTCAGGATGCGGGCCACCCGATCCACTTCAGGCTGGTCATACAACCCGGCATCATCCAGCTTGTGGCGCAGGTTCACCACGCAGTTCGGGTCACTGAGGTCTGCCAGTTCGGCCTTCGTGTAATACTGCTGGAACGCATTGAGGATGTCTTCGGGATTGTTCTCGAAATCGACCACGAAGGTCATGTCCTTGCCCGGATAGCAGCGATTCAGGCGCGAAAGCGTCTGCACGGCCTGAATGCCGCCAAGCTTCCGGTCCACATACATGCCGCATAGCAATGGCTGATCGAAACCCGTCTGAAACTTGTTCGCCACGATCAGAATCCGCCACGGCTCTTCGGCAAAGACTTCCCTGATGTCGCGCCCTTTCAGCGCGGGGTTGATGCTGCTTTCCGTAAATGGCTCCGGGCCACTTTCCGGGTCATCCACTTCGCCCGAAAATGCTGCGAGAAGCCCGAAAGGATAATGCCTTTCCTTCACATAACGATCCATGGCCAGCTTCCAGCGCACGGCCTCCTTGCGGCTGGCTGTCACGACCATGGCGCGGGCCCTGCCGCCAAGAAGCGGCTGCACATTCTGACGGAAATGCTCCACCACAATCCGTACCCGTGCGGCGATGTTGGTGGGATGCAGTCGCACCCACTTCATCAGCGCTTTCTTTGCTTCCGACGCCTCGACTTCCACGTCATCCAGAATCTGCCCGTTCTGGCTCAGGCGGAATGCCTGTTTCCAGGACACATAATTCTGCAATACGTCAAGGATGAAGCCTTCCTCGATCGCCTGCCGCATGGAATAGACATGGAAGGCTTCAGGTCTGTTGCCGTCGCCCCCGGGTTGATCCGCATGCGGCAGGCGTCCGAACAGTTCCAGCGTTTTGGCCTTCGGCGTGGCCGTGAAAGCGATAAAGGAAATGCCGGCATCCGCCGCAGTCCTCTGCGCCATTTCCGCCGCCAGCAGGTCTTCCGTGCTGATCTCCCCCCCGTCGGCAAGATCCGCCAGTTCCCCGGATGACAGCGCTGCCTTGAGCTTGCTGGCCGATGCCCCGCTCTGCGAGGAGTGAGCCTCATCTGCGATTACAGCGAAATGCTTTCCCCCGGTCGCCGCAAGCCGACGGATTTCCTCCAGCGCAAACGGAAAGGTTTGAATCGTGCAGATGATGATTTTCTTGCCGGCATGCAACGCCGCCGCAAGTTCCTGGCTCTTGCTGCCACCAGTGCCGGAGATCGACGCCACCACGCCGCGTGTGCGCTCGAAATTCTCGATGGTTTCCGAAAGCTGCCGGTCCAGAACCGTGCGGTCTGACACGACAATGACGGTATCAAACAGCTTGTGATTGTGCGCGTCATGCAGATCGGACAGGAAATGCGCCGTCCACGCAATGGAGTTCGTCTTGCCCGACCCGGCGGAATGCTGGATCAGGTAACGCTGACCCGGCCCTTCCGCCAGAATGGTGGAAACCAGCAGCCGTGTGGCGGCAAGCTGGTGATAGCGTGGAAAGATCCAGCCCGTGACCTTGCCCTTCTTCTTCACCGGGATGACGTAGCGGCCCAGAATGTCCAGCCATGAATCTGGCTGCCAGACCGTCCGCCACAGATAGGCTGTGGTGCCGGGATTGCCCGCGCCGCCATCATTTCCCTGATTGAACGGCAGAAAACGGCTGTGCGCGCCGTCCAGATGGGTACACATCATCACGTCAGTGTTGCTGACGGCAAAATGCACCACTGCCCCGCCGGGCACGGACAGCAGCGGCTCGGCTGGCTTTCCGGGGGATTTGGGAAGGCGGTCGGTGCAATACTGCTCTACCGCGTCCTGAACCGACTGGGTGTAGTTTGATTTCAGCTCGGCTGTCGCAACAGGAACGCCATTCAGCAACAGAACCAGATCCAGTTCATTGCGGTTACTGGCCGAATAGCGCACCTGCCGTATCACGCGCAGGCGATTGGCGTCATAACGATGCTGTAAATGTGGGTTCATCGTCAGGGCCGGGCGGAACTGACAGATCTTCAGCGTTTTTGTCAGCCCGATAATGTCCAGTCCGTCACGCAGGACGATAAGTGTGCCCCGCGTGTTCAGTGCGTCCCTTACACGCTGGCACAGCACGGTCCCTGCTGCTGCGCCGTGTGTCTTTTCCAGTGTCTGCCACGCATCCGGCTCGCACTCGCGCACCCATGCCAGCAGGTCTTCGGGGAAAAGGGACAGGGTAACGTCGTAGCGGCTGGCAGACCCGTCCTCATAAAGCCAACCGGAACGGCCGAGACAGTCGCAGATTTCGGATTCCAGATGGTGCTCCCTGTGGAGGTCTGTCATGTGGCTGCGCCTTCTTCCGTTACGGCATCAAGCTGGCGGGCCTGCCAGTCCCGAAACGAGATGTCCGTATTGCTCGCCAGTTTCCACGCAGCCGGCCCGCCCCCGGAATGTCCAAACACAATCGCCGCCGCTGCAGTCGGACTTCTGAACGCGTAGTCTTTGGTGAACACCATGTGCATTCCGTCCGGACGCAGGACCCCGGAACGCACAAGTTCATCCTGCAAGGGCTTATATGATCCGGCCTGAATGCTTTTCTCATTCATCCATTCACTGCGAGCATGCGAACCGGCTTCCACAATGAACTCGCCATTCTGAAAAATTGCTGTCGCTGTCAGATCAAGCGTGGGTTTGTTCAGGATGAACCGCACCGCCTGTGTGTGCTCATTGTCTTCTGACGCCCCATCATCTTCCGGCGCTTCAAAAGCCGGAACTGGCCGCGACGACCCCGCCGGGCGGCTGCGCTGGATGAACATATCCACCCGGATGGCTGGCAGGACAACCATCAGGTTGGCAAGGAAGGCCTCCATCTTGGCAATGTCGGCTTCCGTCAGTCCCGGCAGGGAGGGCGAGTTGCCGTTATGCAGCGGTGTATGTCCGATCTCCCGCGCCATCGTGACCAGCCGCGCTTCCAGATATTTCACATGTGCCTTGTTAAGCCGATTTGCGCTGGCCGAGACCAGCACGGCCGTTTCCCACCAATCCTTGTCAGTGGCCGCCGCGTGCTGCTTCAGTCGGGTGCTGAGGTCCTCGGCTTCCCCGATATAGGCGAAATCCTGCCCGTCCTTTTCACCCAGCAGCAGGTACACGCCTGCGTAACCGGCTTCCTCCCGGCGCAGCGCCTCCGTCAGGCGCGTGCGCGGGGTGACGAATACATGCCCCGTCCAGTTGAACAGTTCGGCAGTCACCATGCCGTCCGGATGACCGTCGATATAGAAAAGCTCCAGAGAGCGGCCCCTGGTGTCGATCATGCTGCGAGGACCTTACTGTGGGCGCGGACGTCGATCTTGCCGGTAACGGCGGCGGAGATGAGGGCGGCGCGGCGTTCTTTGAGGAGGGTGATGATAGAGTTGGCTGAATTCGTCAGGTTTTCAAATTGAGACTTTTTATTCTCCAAAAAACTGACAAGAACTTTCTGTTCTTCAATTGAAGGCACTATGGTTGGGAGCATCATCAAATTTGTCGAAGAAATAGAGGCAAGATTTGTTGATTGTTTGGAGCGTGTCATAAAGTAGAATTTCGCGTAGTCAGAACCGATAACTGCGGCCAGCCACTCCGAAATTATAGATTTTGGTCTAACAGCAAAAACGTGATTTTGATGAATACAAGAAGAAATCTCGCCATGCCAGATGGCGCCGCGCCCTAATTTATCGAAATCACCTCCTTCGTTCATAAGAACATCACCTTGACGTAGCAAATATCGTTCGACCTGCTCTCTATCAATATTAATGCTAGACACCTCAGATAAATCCAAATAGCCATCCTGAACATTGGCCACCCTGAGATATGGAACTTGCACTGATTTCTGTTCGTTTGCCTCTTTTCCTTTGGCAATTCCAGTTTGTACTGACGCTACATTTTTCAGAGGATGCACCTCCCATTCCTCCGGCACCATCCCGATCCACGGGATGCCTGAATCCTTCATGGGGGCGTCGGGGTTCAGGCCTTTTGTGACGGCGTGGGAGATGACGGCCTGCCGCTTTTCCGCAAGGAGGGCAATCAGCCGTTCCTGTTCCGCAATCAGGGCGTCAATCTTCCCACACTCGCGGTCCAGAAAGCTGGCTATTGCCTGTTGTTCGGGGAGTGGGGGGAGAGGAAAGGAGAAATTTTCAAATACGTTTTGGTATAAATGGTTGATTGTTGAGCCGTGTGAATGAAAATCAACAAAAACTTTGAAAACTTTTGATTCCAAAACCCATTTCATAAAATTATTTGAATATGAATTAAGAGGGCGCAAAATAAAAATTCCGCTATTCAGACATGCGGGCTTATCTAATTCTTTCACGATAGATAATTTTCCGATGGTTCCGTCCTTCGTTATTAAAAGATCTCCATTTTTCAAATGTATAAACGGGTCATCGTCGTAACGGCTCTTATCCACTTGGTAGCAATTCTGCCACTGAATTTCAGAGCCACGAAAATCGCTTCCTGTTACAAGATAAGCATATGAATTTTCTTCAAATTCATCCGACGTTAAACCCTTCCAACCTACTCTGGCTTTAAGATAACTATTCCGCTTTATGGAGGAAATACTCCATTTTTTCGGAATCTCCCCAATCCACTCAACCCCACTGTCCTTATAAGCCGGATATTTCGGGAAACTCATACCGAAAGCTCCCCAAGCATCGTCATGATTTTCGCGGTCACCTCTTTCAGATCCGCATCAATCTCCGCAAGCGGGCGCGGTGGCTCGAACACATAGAAATACCGGTTGAACGGAATTTCGTAGCCGATCTTTGTCTTGTCCCCGTCAATCCACGCATCGGGCGCATGGGGCAGGACTTCGCGTTTGAAATAAGCGTGAATGTCCGCATCCAGCGGCACGTTTTCCGTATCGCGCAGGCTGCTGTCGGGCACGGGCTTGCCCTTCGCCTTGCCACGCTGCCCAAGGACGATATTACCGTCCTCGTCGCGCTGCGGGCGCTCCACGGTGATGGTCTGGTAGCCAAAATCCTCATTACGGAAAATGCGGCTCAGCGGCGCGAGCTTGACCTTGCCGCCTTCCGGGGCCTGTGGTGGTTCCGCGCCCTGCATCACGACCGCGCGCGTCTGCGTGCCATCGGCGGCGGTGATGGTGGCCAGCTGCGCCTCCTGCGCATCGCGGAACAGCCGGGTGACGAGGGTGATGTCGTCCTCCCCCATTTCCTTGCGTTTGGAGCCAAGGCTTTTGCGCATTTTCTGCCAGAAGGAGGAAGCGTCGATCAGCTGCACCTTGCCCTTGCGGTTTTTCGGCTTGCGGTTGGTCAGCACCCAGACATAGGTGGCGATGCCGGTGTTGAAGAACATATCGGTCGGCAGCGCGATAATGGCTTCGACCAGATCCTCTTCCAGCACGAAGCGGCGGATTTCGGACTCACCGGACCCGGCTGCGCCGGTGAACAGCGGCGATCCGTTCAGGACGATGCCAAAGCGTGAGCCGCCGTCCTTCGCCGGGCGCATCTTGTGGACAAGGTGGAGCAGGAACAGCATGGAGCCGTCCGAAATACGCGGCAGGCCGGGGCCGAAGCGCCCGTCATAACCCAGCTTTTCATGCTCGGCGCGAACAGCTTTTTCGACTTTCTTCCATTCCACGCCGAAAGGCGGATTGGAGAGCATGTAATCGAATTTGTGGTCCGCCAGTTCGTCATCGGACAGCGTGTTGCCAAGGCGGATGTTGCTGATGCCCTGATCACGGATCAGCATGTCAGCCTTGCAGATGGCATAGGATTCCGGGTTCAGTTCCTGCCCGAACATGGTCAGGCGCGCATCCGGGTTGTGGTCCAGCAGGAACTCTTCCGCGACGGATAGCATGCCGCCAGTGCCCGCCGTCGGGTCGTAAATGGTGCGGACGGCGGCATTGCCGGGGGTCAGCAGGCTGTCATCCTCGGCAAAGATCAGGTTCACCATCAGTTTGATGACTTCGCGCGGGGTGAAGTGCTCACCTGCTGTTTCGTTGGAGGCTTCCGAGAACTTGCGGATCAGTTCCTCGAACACCTGTCCCATCTGGTGGTTATCGACGGCCTTGTTGCTGAGGTCGAAGCTGATGAATTTTTCAAGCACCAGATAAAGCAGATTCGCCCTCGCAAGGCGGTCTGCATGCTCGGCAAGGCGGAAGTGGCCGAAGATGTCACGCGCGGCGGGTGAGAAGGCGTTGATATAGGCAGAAAGATTCTGCGTAAGATGCTCAGGATCGCCCAGCACGTCTTTCAGCGTGAACCCGGACGTGTTCACGAACCGCAGACCGGCAGCTTTCTCCATAAAAGGCATCGGGTCGATGCCTTTGCTCTCCCATTTCTCCTTTTCCCGGAGCACCCTGGCGCGGGTAGGGGCCAGAACGGCATCCAGGCGGCGCAGAACGGTAAAGGGCAGGATGACGCGACCGTATTCGGCGGGCTTGAAATCGCCACGCAGGAGATCGGCGACCTGCCAGATCATGGAAGACAGGGAAGCGGTCCGGGGTGTCGTGCTCATGAGAAAATCTGGTCCGATATCGAAAATATATGACTTACTGGGGTTGAAAATGCTGCCGAAGCCACGCCGCGAACGCCTCGCCTTCCATTGCGCCGGACGCAAGGGCCATCATGGCGTCGACAGCTTCCGGGGCGCTGACCTGCACACAAATTCCATTCAGCCGAAGGAAAAGGACGCAGCAGCTCCAGCCTGTCCGTTTGTTGGCGTCATTGAAGGGATGATTGCGGGCAATGACATAAGCGTAGGCAGCCGCCAGGGTCGCGGTGTCCGGCGGCGGCACTTCAGCATAGTGCCAGCGGTTTTCGGCGCGTGCCAGCGCGCTGCGCAGCAGGTCCTCGCTTTTGATCCCGTGGGTTCCGCCGTATTCTTTCAGGGCCTGATCGTGCATGAACACCACCGCGTCAGGTTCCAGAAACTCGGGCAGATCCGGCATCAGCTCCTGGCCAGTTCCTGCAGAACATCAGCCTGCTCACGCAGTGTCTCGCGCGCCATCTGCATCTGACGTTCAAGCCTGAGATTGCGCTTCACCAGCTTGATGCCGTCGGCCAGTTCGACCAGCGTAAGTTCCTGCCCGACTTCCAGACCAAGGCGGATACGTGTTTCCGCCGGAAGGGTAACACCGACAGAATTGCCCTGTTTGCGAACGACGACCGTTTCCATGGACCCAGCTCCGTATTACGTGTCGTAATACGTAACAGGGCCGCATCAGGGGTGACAAGCGCAAATACCCCTTTAGCAGTGCTGATCAGACAGAATTGCGGATCAGCCGGGTTTGACATGGCAGGGGTCACGATCGCCACGCGGCGGGCAGGGGGCTGACAGGCGCCGGGTCCAGCCAGTCCGCCCGCATGCTGTGTTATCCGGGCAACAGATTGGCCCGTTTTGCGTCCGACACCACGCATGAGTGTGGTTACGGGAAGAATGGAAGGAATATGGTCCGTCTTATAAACTGCATATAAAATGAATATTTACGAATGGTTACCAACATATCCGTTTCGTATAGCTCCATTCAACATCAATATACGAGATTTTTTTACTTGTAATTTCTTTCATATTTCCTGAAAATCGTGTGTGGGTATGGAAAGTTAATGATCTGGTAACGGAGCCCGAAAATGGTCCTGCAGCAAGTATTCCCGAACGGACATACGCCTTTCCATTTGAACAGGGGCGAATGCCTTGATCCGTCCGCCATCCGGCTGGCGATCGATGTGTGTACCAAGAACAACAAATTTGCAGTTGATGTGATTTACGCCCTGCTGGCGGAAGTCGATGCGCTGAATGACCGGATCCTCTCGCTGGCGCAGGATGACCGGCAATACCATTTGCCCTGCCCGGTCCCGGAAGGAAGCGCAGGGTAGCGCGCTCCGTCAGTCACCCGTCCTGCATCTGCGCGGATGACTGACCGGGCCTGTGCACCGGATGCCTGCACGGGTTGCATACGGCCATGCTGCGTGCGGGGTGGATCATCGCACGGTACCGCCTGTCCCGCCTTCTGCGCGGCAGGCGGTGCGGCGCGTGGTGTGCCGGACATACGCCCCGTTACGCTCCACGGCCCGGCCCATCATGGGGGAATGGCCGCCACCCGGTCCCGTGTGGTGTCCGGCATGCAGCCACCCCGTATCCGGTGGCCGGTTCCGTCCGATGTTGCTGGACAATGTCGGGGGGAGGCCCGGCACATGATCAACCACCCATATGGTGTGGCCGATTTTTTTTCGTCGCAGCAGAACAGCGCGAAGGCATGATCCGTCCAGGCCGCATGCTGCGTTGCACCTGTCGCTGTCCGGTCCCCCTCCGGGAATGGCTGCCGTAGTGCGGGGCCAGCATGTGACCCTCCGCACGCCGTGGCCGGTTCCGTCCCGATGCGGCAGGACATCGGGGAGACGTCGCCTCCCGTTCCGCCCCCTGTCACCGGTCCATCTCGGGTCGGGTAATGGCCCGTGGCGCTCCGGCATGTGAGCGGCCGCCGTGCGTGGTCTGCGTACGGGTACCTGCCTGCCGCCTCCGGCCGTGTCCCCCTGCGGGCAGCATGATTGCACACGCCACCTGCATCCCTGCGCATTATCCTGCCCGCCACCCACGCGGGCAGCGGCGGGCGTTCGGGGCGGGTACTGCATGGTGCGGGCCGCCGGTCCAGCCGCCGCCCGCCCCAGACCAGAAGGCCCGCTGCGCATGCAAGATCACCCTGACGCCCCCATCGCCACCGCATGGATGGACCTGCTGGTCCGTGGGGCTGGGGGACGGGTGGTGCCGTCGCTCAGCAACTGCCTTGTGCTGCTGGGGCATGACGCGCGGCTGCGCGGGATGGTGGCGTGGGACGAATTCAGCTGCCGCCATATCATCACCCGCGCCCCGCCGCCGCCCTATGACAGCGCGCCGGACCTGCCCGGACCCTATCCCCGTGGCATGGAGGACGTGGATGTGGGACTGGTGCAGGCCTACCTGCAGCGGGCCTATGACCTGCCGGTTGGCCGCATGGTGGCCGATCAGGCCTGCCGCGCCGTCGCGGGGATGTGCCGCACGCACCCCGTGCGCGAATGGCTGGACGGGTTGCGGTGGGACGGCGTGCCCCGGCTGGACACATGGCTGCATTTCGCGCTGGGCTGCACGCCCGACGCCTACCATGCCGCCGTGGGCACGCGCTTTTTGTGCGCCGCCGTGCGCCGGGTGCGCCAGCCGGGATGCAAGTTCGATTACGTGCCCGTGCTGGAGGGGCGTCAGGGCATGGGCAAGAGCCGCCTGCTGTCCACCCTGTTCGGGGCGGCGTGGTTCAAGGACGACCTTCCGCGCGACCTGGGGGAGAAGGATGCGGCGCAGGGGCTGCTGGGTGTATGGGGCGTGGAAATGGCGGAGCTGCAGGCGCTGGGCCGCAGCACCCAGCGCGACGCCAAGGCGTTTTTCAGCCGCCAGCATGACCGGTACCGCCCCACCTATGGCGCGTTCGAGGTCAGCCGCCCGCGACAGTGCGTTTTCGCCGGAACCACCAACGAAGCCGAGTACCTGACCGACCCCACCGGCAACCGCCGGTACTGGCCCGTTGCGTGCCGGCATGCCGATGTGGCGTGGGTGGCCACGTGGCGCGCGCAGCTATGGGCGGAAGCTGACCATATGGAGGCCACATCCCCCGTCCCCCTGTGGCTGGATGATGATGCCCTCAGCGCCGCGGCCCGCCGCGCGCAGGACGACCGCATGCATGACGACCCGTGGCGCACGCCCGTAACCATGTGGCTGCGCATGCGGGCGGCGCCACATGTGCGCATGGCCGATGTGCTGCACCTTGCCCTTGGCCTGCCGCGCGACCGGCAGGACCGCGCGGCGCAGAACCGCGTGGCCACCCTGCTGCGCAGTCTTGGCTGGACCCGGCGCAGGCAGCGCCTTGGCGGGGATCCGCAATGGGTATGGATCGCGCCGTAGTCCGCATGGGGGCAGGGGAGACGCCGCATGTCCGGGGTGGGGCATGAACGGTCGTCCATGCACGGCGTGGCGGCCATTCGCCATCGCGGCAGGCGTCCGTTCGATGGCCCCCTGTCAAAGCACGCCACCGCATCGCCATGCGAAGCGACAGGACAGGCCATTTACAGCCACGGCCTGTCCTGTCGCCACGGTCATCAATTCACGATAAGGCCCCGGAAGGCCCCGGCAGATGCTGCCTGTGCTGAAAAAGGCGACGTCCGGAACGCTGTATGTCTGATCACCCCGACAGGCGGCCCATGCGCATGACGGCGTGTGTGTTCCCATCGTACCCCATAAACCCCCAAACCCTTACGGCCCCCTATATACTCCCCCTTCCTGTACTATTTCATATGTCATGGGGTACGGTGGGAACACGGGCACGCCAGCACGCGGCAACAGGGCTGCCGTGGCCCGCAGGCCATCCCCGGCGTGCCCCATGCCCGGTGGCGCAGGGGCACGCGCGGGCGTGCTGCCTGCATGTGTGCCGGTTAGTATGAAAATGTCATACTAACTGCACAGGAAACGCCATGTCCGTACCGCAGCCCCGTACCCCGGACGCCCCCCGCACCACCCCCGATGGGGAACATCGCCGCGTGGCCGCCCTGCTGCGTGCCGACCGCCGGGCGCGCCTTGCCGCGCGTGACATCGCCATGGGGCTGAAACCCGACATGGGGGCCGACGGTCCCGCCGCCCGCGCGCGCACTGTGGAAACCACCTGCATGGAACTGGCCCCGCGCACCCGGCCGCAGGCCGTGCGCCTGACGCGCGACACCTGCATGCTGGACCGGCTGTTTTACCGCGCCAATGCCGCCCTGACGGCGGACCAGCACGCGGCGGGCCTGCGGTTCCGGGCCATATGGCGGCGCGCCACGCGGGGCGGGCGGCTGGTGCAGCGCTATACCCCGCATACCGGCACGGGCGGCGGCACGATGGAGGACACGGAAACCAGCGTCCACGCCCGCCGCGCCATGGACCGCGCCCTGTCGCTGCTGACCCCCGCGCGTGCGCGGGTGGTGTGCGACGTATGCGGCATGGACGAAGCCCCCGGCACGCGCATCCGCACGCTGCACATGGCGCTGGACACCCTGCATGACCAGTGGTGAGGGGACGGACCTGACATGACCCGGACAGGCGTTTCCGATTGGGCTTCCTTCCCCACGCCCCGCAGGCCGCCGCCCGTGACTGGCAGAACGCGGCACCTGTCCGGGGCCGTCTGCCAGGGGTCGTGATACATGCCGGTGATGTGGTAAGGGAAGGGGATGAACAGAACCGGTCTTCTCCTTGCCCTGCTGTCTGCCGTGCTGTTCGGGGCCAGCACGCCCTTCGCCAAGCTGCTGCTGGGGGATATGTCGGCCCAGATGGCGGCGGGGCTGCTGTATCTTGGTTCCGGCCTTGGGCTGGCGGTGGTGCTGGGGGCGCGCGCGGCATTGCGGCTGCCCAGCCATGACGAGGCACCGCTGACGCGCGCCGACCTGCCGTGCCTGCTGGGGGTGATCGCCACGGGCGGGGTGGCGGGGCCGCTGCTGCTTATGGCCGGCCTTGCGCGCAGTGACGCGGCCAGCGCGTCGCTGCTGCTGAATATGGAAAGCATCGCCACCCTGATGATCGCATGGGTGGTGTTTCGCGAAAACGTGGATCGCAGGCTGCTTGTGGGCGCCGCGTGCATCGTGCTGGGGGCGGGCGTGCTGTCATGGCAGGGGCATGCGGCGGTTGCGCCGGGGGCGCTGTACATCATCGCGGCGTGCGTGTGCTGGGGCATTGACAACAACCTCAGCGGCAGGCTGTCGGGGGCCGACCCGGTACGCATCGCCATGCTGAAGGGCGTGGTGGCGGGCAGCGTCAACCTGTGCGCGGCCCTTGTGCTGCAGCGCGCCCACATGCCGGATGCCGCCGTGGTGGCGGCGGCGGGGGGTGTCGGATTCCTTGGCTACGGGGTCAGCCTTGTGGCGTTCATGCTGGGGCTGCGCCACCTGGGCGCGGCGCGCACGGGGGCATATTTCGCGCTGGCCCCCTTTATCGGGGCGGTGGTGTCGGTCATGCTGTTCCATGCGCATGACCTGGGGCGGCTGGCTGTCGCGGGCATGTTCATGGCCGTCGGGCTGTGGCTGCACCTGAGCGAACGCCATGACCACGAACACGAACACACGGTCATGGCCCACACCCACCGCCACGTGCATGACGAACATCACCAGCACGAACACGGCCCCGATGACCCGGCGGGCGAACCCCACACCCACCACCACGTGCACGCCCGGCTGGTGCACAGCCACCCGCATTATCCCGACCTGCACCACCGCCACGACCATGACGGGGACGGCCATTCCCACGACCCGGACCACACGCACGGGCCGGACGGACACACCCACGCCGCCTGATCCCGCCCGTCGTGGCGCCCGGTACAGGGGCCCGGTACAGGGGCATGATCCGAACAGTAACAGGCCCGGGATTTTCGTCAGCGCCTGTTCACCGTCAACCGGCCCCCAGGCCGGACGCGCTTTGCGGCCGGAACCCGCTGACGGAAATCATCCGGACCATCATTGCCGCAGACCGGGTCTTTACTGAATCCGGCACGAAACGGCGGCTGTACCCCATGACCGGATCATGCGGATTCGTTCGTGAACGTGTCTTTCAACGACATGTTTGATGCGTGTCGCGAAAAAGCGGCAGGCGGCAGCACAGGCCACCGGCGCGGGTCCGTTTCAGGCCGGGGGGCGGGGCGGATTGACATGCCAGTCCCCCGCCACCCATCATGACCGGCAACCGGCACGGGAAGGAGAGGCGGGATATGGATGGGTATGCGGGCTGGGCCGAAACCGACCTGCCGGACTGGCTGGCCACGCCACGACGGGATTTTGACCGTCTTGCCGCCCACCTGCGGCCCGAGGTGGAACGGCTGCTGGCCGCGCAGGGCGTGTTCGCCCCGTTTGGCGCGGTCATGGCGCCGGGCCGCTATCTGGGCGTGATCGGGACGGTGGCCGCGCCAGACGGGCTGGCCGACAGCGCCATACAGCTGGACCGCGCGCGGGACGCGGTGCAGGACGCGGCATTGCGGACGGGCGCGCGGGCGGCGGCTGTGGTCGCCAACTGCACCGTGCTGCTGCCCGGTGGCGACGGGCCGGTGCAGGCCGCCGTCATCATGTGCGCCCACCGCGACGGCACGGCAGAAAACATCGTCTATCCCTACCGCGTGGGGGAGGCAGGCGTCACCTTCGCCCCCGCACAGGTGACCGAGGGCACGCAGGACATCTTCCCGCCCATCCGCCTGCGGTTCCACATACGCGAAACCTGCCCGCCCCGTCCGGCAGGGTATGCGGTGACAACCTTTGCGTTCCACGGCATTGACCGCGCCGCCGTGTGCGCCCGCATGGGCCTGACGGATACCGGGATGCCACAGGACGACGCACGTCCCGCGCCCATGTCCATCTCCAGCCTGCCGGGCGGGTGGACAGTGGTGTCGTGCAACGACCCGGCTGCGGCGCGGGCGCATGAAGCGCGGCTGGCGGCGTATTCCGCCGGGGCCACCATTGTAACCTGCACCGTGGATGAACGCCGGTATGAAAGTGCCGCAGGCTTCCATCACGATGGCGCACAGGTCTGGTCCGTAAGCCACCATGGACAGGCCGCAGGCCCGCACGACCTGACCGTGACCGGCACGCCGCCTGCGCAGTTGCACGACGCCATCGCCGCCCTGCAGCGCGAGGAAACCGAAAGTGGCTACCCGCCCGGCATGCTGGATTTCTATTTCGATATTCCGGTGGAGGTGGTGTTTGCGTTGACGGGATTCCGGTACTGTCAACGTGAATATACGGACGCTGTATTTGATATTGTACAGGAAATACCCGGCAGGCAGGGCGCAGGACTATAAATACGCCTGCTGGCAGGGAAGCCAGCCAACGATGATATGGGATAGCGGCCGGCCGGTGTCGCCATTTCGGGGAGCCTGCTGCTTTCCCCAGGGCAGACATGGAATGGCACGTATGACGCTTGATGATCTTGGCCCCCGCATTTGCATTATGGGGCCGTCCAACAGCGGGAAATCCACACTTGCGGATGCAATATCACGGGCGCGCGGGCTGAGAACCGTACACCTCGACCGGTTGAGCCACCTTCCGCACACTGACTGGGTCGTCAGAGACCCTGAAGACTTCAGGATGCTTCATGACGCGGAGATACTGGGGGCGCGCTGGGTTATTGAGGGCAATTATTCCCGTCTGCTTCCACAACGGCTGGAACGCGCCAGCGGTTTTATCCTTCTTGATGTTCCCACGACTGTCAGCCTCTATCGTTATGTCCGGCGCTGCTGGATCAGGAAAGACAGGCAGGGCGCCCTGGAAGGCGGCAGGGACAGTGTAAAATGGGCCATGATACGTCACCTGATCGGAACCACCCGCGCCAATCGCGCACGATACAGGCGAATGTTCAGGGATATCAGTTTACCAAAAGTGCAGCTCGCTTCTCCAGAAGCTCTGGACGCGTTTTACCGCGGCAATGGCCTGACACGTAACGGCGCAGGAATTTCAGGCTGACCTCAGGACACGTTCAGTGATGTTGCGTGAATGGCGTCGGTTCCACGGAAACAGACATGGGGAAATATATTCCCGTAACCCCGATATGGCATGAACACATAGAGTCAGAATGCTGAAAAATAATCTGTCGTTCTTCAAATTACGTCCTGGCAAAAACATAAACAGAACTGTCTGTCTGACGGGCGTTATCATACCAGTTTTTATCATATCGTATTGCATGAACGTTTCGCCGGTCATTGCAGGAACCGAAGAAAATTTTCCATATGACGTTACTGCCTTTTTCCATGATGCGGATATTTGTCAGTACCTGTCAGGGGAGTGGGATGACAGCCTTCCTCAGAAAAGAAGAAATGAACTGTCCAGTGAAATGAATGAAAAATGCTCGAACATCTATAAAAGACAGGAATATTTCAGGAAAAAGTATGTGGGACACAAATTAATTATGCTGAAATTAAATTCCTATGAATTCTAATAACATGGCAGGTTTCCGCCTGAATTCATAAGCGTCCCCTCCTCAGGGCCGACATTCCGCTTCCTCCGCCATGACAGGCGCACGGCCAGCAGGCGCAGCGAAACAGATTGCTGCCTGCACGGTTTTTCCGCATAACAACCCTATCATGACACATCCGCGCCCGGACCGCCCCGCACGGCAGCCCGGGCGTTTTCATGTCCGCCGGAGAACAGGGAAGAATGACCATGCCCGAACCCGCCACATCGGGCGCGCGGCGCGGGACGTACAGCCGAAGGGTTGCGGAAGACATCTGCACCCGACTGGCCGATGGGCACAGCCTGCGCGCGATCTGCGCCGATCCGGCCATGCCGCACCGGGCCACGGTGTTCCGCTGGCTGCGTGACAATGCGGGGTTTCGTACCCTGTACGCCACCGCGCGGGAAGCGGCGGCCGACACACTGGCCGAGGAAATCATAACCATAGCCGACCGCGCCACCGGCCGTGACGACGTGCCCGCCATAAAGCTGCGCATGGAGGCGCGGATGTGGGTCGCAACCCGCCTGCGCCCGCCCGCTGACCGACGGGAAGGGGGAAATACCATTGCCATTACGATTACGACCGATGATGCGGAACTGTGAAATCCATTCCAGCAGACAGAAGTTTCCGGGTGCCGCCTTTTGAAACACGCCTTCAGCCTGACAGCGGACCAGCGCGCGGCCAACCGGCTGCTGGGCGGTCCCGCCACGCATATCCTGCTGCGCGGCGGCGCGCGGTCGGGCAAGACGTTCGTGCTGGTGCGCGCGGTGGCGATCCGGGCGCTGAAGGCGGCGGGCACGCGGCACGGCATATTCCGCCACCGGCTGAACGCGCTGCGGGCCACCGTGCTGGCCGATACGTTTCCCACCGTCATGCGCCAATGCTTTCCCACCGTGCCGTGGGCGCTGTCGCGCACCGACTGGACGGTGGAACTGCCCAACGGGTCGGTCATCCTGTTTGGCGGTCTGGATGATGAGGACCGGACGGAAAAGATACTGGGGCTGGAATTCGCCACCGTTTACCTGAATGAAGCCAGCCAGGTCACCTATGGCGCGCGCAACATGCTGCTGACGCGGCTGGCGCAGAAATCACCGCTGGCGCTGAAGGAATACATCGACGCCAATCCACCGACCACCGCGCACTGGCTGTACCGCGTGTTCGAGGACGGGGTGGACCCCACATCCGGCGCGCCGCTGGACCGCGCGCGCTACGCCACCATGCGCCTGAACCCCGATGGCAACCGCGCCAACCTGTCGCCGGAATACATGGCGCAGCTGGAAGCATTGCCGGAACGCGAGCGCAGGCGCTTTATGCTGGGGGAATACCAGCAGGCGGTGGATGGCGCGTTGTGGCGGATGGAGGATTTCCGCCGTGCAGCCGCCGTTACCCCCGCAACCCGCGCCAGCGTGGCCGGGGCGATGCGCCGCATTGTCGTGGCGGTGGACCCGTCGGGCTGTTCGGGGCCGGAGGATACGCGATCGGACGAAATCGGCATTGTCGTGTGTGGCGTGGATGCGGGCGGGAACGGCCATGTTCTGGCCGACCTGTCGCGGCGGGACAGCCCGGCGGGGTGGGCGCGCGCGGCGCTGCAGGCGCAGGCCGACTGGGGGGCGGAACGCATCGTGGCCGAGCATAATTTTGGCGGTGCGCTGGTCGAAGCCACGTTGCGCGGCATCAACCCCAACGCCGCCCTGCGCATGGTCACGGCCAGCCGGGGCAAGGCCGCGCGCGCCGAACCCGTGGCGGCATTATATGAACAGGGCCGCGTGACCCATCACGGCAGCTTTGCCACGCTGGAGGAGCAGTTGTGCCAGTTTTCCGCCAGTGGCTATCACGGCCCGCATTCCCCCGACCGGGCGGATGCGCTGGTCTGGGCGCTGAGTGACCTCATGCTGTCCACGCCGCCCGCAGCCCCCGCGCGATGGGTGCCGACGCGGTTTACGTTGGGGCGATAGGGATGGTTGCCCCGTTTCGGGCCTTTTCTTCCATGTATGGAGCATCCTGTTTGACCCCGCCTGGAAGTAATGTATCAAATCGCCATCTGCCGCCAGTTCCCCCTGTGGTTCCAGCAGACGGGACGGATAGCAGATCTGATGCTGAGACCGCCCATTAGCGTAAATTCCCCACCCGCGATCACGGTGATACGGCGCAGGCGTCAGGCGGGCCGGGTCATACCGGGGCCGCGCGGAAATACCCGCTGATATCCACCCGCCCGCCGGGTGAAAAGCGCAGCAGCGGAATGCCGGTATGGGCGAAGGCGGCATCAACCAGCCCGTCGCGGTACTGGCGTTCAGGCTGCCCGTGGGTGCCGTCATCCAGTTCGATACCCAGCACCACGGTGCCGCTTTGCACATGCGTCACTACGAAGTCGATGGATTTGGAGGCGATCTTGAAAAACGCCTGCCGGTTGGCGTCACGATCCGGTCCGCGCGGCACGATGAAATCGGCCAGCCGCACCTGCGGGCAGACGTAATAACCACGCGGCACCTGCGCCACCAGCGTGGACAGCACGCGCCGCTCCCACCCTGACAGCAGGGCCGCAGGCTGGTACAGCCGCACCGCCCAGCCGTAATCGGTCATGGACACCGGCACGTCAAACCCCGCATCCGCCACCGGCGCAGGCGCAGGCATGGGCGTGGGGGCTGGCTGCTGCGCGGGCGGGCAGGGGGGGATCGCGGGCGGATGGCCATGCCGCCTGCGCCATGCACCCGCAACCACCACAATGGCCGCACCGACCACGCCAATTTCCACCGCCAGGCGCACCGGGGTCAGCAGCAGGTGACTGATATCCATTTTCTTTTTCCTTCTCCGCACGGTCATGTGCCCCACGGCGGCCTGTCTATCGCGGTTTTGCCGCCGCATCACCACCAAATCCACACCCCTTTGCCCATTATACCGGAGAGACAGCATGGACTGGCAGGAACTGAGGAAAACCTACCCCCGCGACCCGGACCTGCCCGCGCGCGCCCATGCGCTGGCCGCGCTGGCCCGCGTGCTGGACGGCACGCAGTACGACGCCATCCCCAACCCGTTCGGCACCGAATATAACGGGGCGGGGGAATACATCCCCCTGTCGCAGCGCAGGCCGTCGGTGCGCACCAACATGTGCCGCGCCGTGGTGGATGACGCCGTATCGCTGCTGTTCGGCGCGTCGCACTGGCCCACCACGGTGGCAACCGACCCCGCCGTGCCGGGCGTGCTGGCGCAGGTGGCGGCGGACACGGCGCTGCCCGCCCTTATGATTGATGCCGCAACGCGCGGGTCGGTCGGGTCGGTGGCCGTGCTGGTGGAAGCGGTGGACCGTCGCCTGCGCTTTGCGGTGCATGACACGCTGTACCTGACCCCGCACCGGGATGGCACGGGCGAGCTTGCATGCATGCGCGAATGCTACAAGGTCACCGGCGCCACGCTGGCGGAGCAGGGGTGGCAGGTTGGCCCCGATGATGCGGCAGCCATATTCTGGTGGCTGCGCATATGGGACCGCGCGGACTGCCATGTATATGTGCCCCGGCGTGTCGATGCCGGCCTGCCGGTGCAGGTCGATCCCACACGCAGCACGCACCATGGGCTGGGGTTCGTGCCGTGGGTGTGGATGGCCAACCTGGCCGCCCCCGGCGTGGTGGACGGGCCATGCACCTTCGCTGCCGCCATCGATACGGTGATCGAATGCGATTACCTGCTGTCACAGTCCGGGCGGGGGCTGAAATACAGCGCCGACCCAAGGCTGGTGATCCGCGCGGGGCCGGACCCGTATGCGGACGGGTCGCCCGCGTCATCGGGTGGCGCGGCATCCGCCCTGACCCTGCCGCTGGATGGAGATGCCAAGCTGCTGGAAATCAATGGTGATGCGGCAGGCGCGATGCGTGACCATTATCGCGAACTGCGCGCCAGCGTGATGGAGCAGATCCACGGCAACCGCGCGCAGGCCGACCGGCTGGGCGCCCCCACGTCGGGTCGCGCGATGGAACTGCTGTACCAGCCCCTGCTGTGGCTGGCGGACCGGATGCGCCTGTCATATGGCGAATACGGGCTGCTGGCGCTGTACCGCATGGTGTGCGCGTTTTCCCATGCCATTGCGGGCGGCCTGCGCATTGGCGGGCGCGATTACGCGGGGCTGGAGGCCGATGGGCTGGCATTGCAGTGGCCGCCCTATTTTGCCGGCACGGAAGCCGACCTGGCGCAACTGGCGCAGGGGCTGGATACGGCGGTGCGCGGCGGTTTCCTGTCGCGGCAGACGGCATGCGTGATTCTGGCCGCCCGCGCGGGCACGCCCGGCCCCCATGCGGAATGGGCGCGCATCGGGGCCGAAAGCCCGACCTGATTTTTCCCTTTTTCTGAAGGAAGCATGACATGACCCGATCAAGCGTTCCCGAAACCCCCGACATGGACACGATGCGCCGCGAACTGGTCGCCCTGCGCGCCGAACGTGACGACGCCGTGCAGGCCCGCGCCACGCTGGAGGCCGACCTCGCCCGCGCCACCGAACAGGCCACAGCGGCCCGCACCCGCGCCAGCCGTGCCGTGATCCGCGCCGAAGCCCGCGCCATGGCCGCCCGCATGGGCGCGGTGGAGCCTGCTGACGTGGTGCGTCTGGTGGACCTGTCCGCCGTCACCCTGTCCGAAGATGGCGCGCCGCAGGGACTGGACACGATCATGCAGGCCGCGCGTGAAAGCCGTGCCTACCTGTTCACCACGCCCCAGCCCGCGTCCGGCGCGGCCACCGGCACCACCGCATCCGGCCCCGCGCCACGTGCGGGCGATCCCGCCCCGTTCGACGCCCGCACGGCAGGCGCGCGGGATGTAAAAGCGGCGGCCAGTGCGGCCGGACTGCGCTGGCCCGTGGCGACCTAGAGCAGATCCGGTTTGAATGGACACATTCGAACTGGTGAATATGCTCGATAAACAATGAGTTAGAGCAATTTCACTGAGCCGGAGTTCAGTGGAATTGCTCTAGGACCGTGGCGGGACTGGTCAGGGCGATTTTCCGGTTTCAACAGGTGAAGGACGGATATGGGCCCTGCCGGCAGACTGACAATCCAGCCTGAACGGGACACAGGCGACCGGCCGGCCTTGTTCGCCTGCGCAGCCATTTATGGCCAGAATACGATCCTGCCCGGTGCGATTACGCCCGTCCTGTCACTGACGGACTGGTGTGTGACATATGAATGTCCATGCCCCGCGCATATCGCGCCATGCGGGATGGCCATGCTGGACTGCTGCACCAGATCGCGTGCAACGCTGCGGTTGCGGACAGCGCAGGCCGGAAGGGGCCTTATGTAAAGGGAGATGTTTTTCCGTTAACAGGGCACGGGTTGCGACCGGGACAGCCGGACATGCGCGACGGCGGTTTACGCGGTCCTCTACCCTGTCTGGTCCATGCAGGCCGGGGTGTCGTGCCCCGGCCTGATATGGCGCAGGAACCGCGCGGGGTTCAGCATGACCCGTCCATGCGGCCTGACCGGCCAGTGGCGGAACCGGTGGACCGGCCCCGCCATGACGGCATGATCAGGCAGTTGCCCTGAACGCCACGATGTTGGCGGCATCCGCTGCGGGGGCCGTCCAGTACAGGCCACCATGGGCGGAACGGTGCAGGCGCAGGACGACATGGCCCTTGCACCCGGCCCACAGGGACGGGTCCAGCTTCAGGCTGCCCTTCGTCCAGCGCCAGTGGCCATCGTGCTGCTGTTCGGCATCATGGCACTGCGCCGCGATGGCGGGGGCGTTCATGTCGATCGCGGCGTCATGGAACAGCCCGTCGCTGACATGCATGTCGCGGATGTAGATCCCCAGTTCGCGGGCATCCTCGCCCGCGCCACATTCCGCGGGGCGGAATGCGTTCGAAACCAGGGCGACCTCGCATGCGCCAGCGGGGAAGATGAAGCAGGCCCGGTCGCCATCCATGGCCGGTTCCACCCGCTGCCCGTCCACCATCAGGTGTTCGTCCCTGTCGGTCGTGCTGGTCCAGCCCAGTGTGCGCGCGCGGGCGGCAAGGCGTTCACGCACGGCGGCGATTTCGGGACCATCCAGCACCAGCGGCAGGGCGTAATCGTCCAGCGTCGCGGGTTCGACCTGCGTGCCGGCCGACAGGGTGGCGAACAGGTTGCGGTTGCCGACATCCAGATAGCTTTCGGACGGCAGGCCGTTGGACAGCAGCACGTCGTGGCTGTCCAGTTCGACATGCCAGTATTCGGTGCTTTCGCACGGTGCGCGGCGGATGGTCGCGCCATTGACCAGCTTCACCGCCTGGATGAACACGCTGTCCATGACCGGCACCGCAATGGCGTGGCCGGGGGATACCAGCAGGTCGCGGTCGGGCATGTTCTGCGCGAACGCGTCACGGCTGATCAGCACGGGGGTCAGCGCATGGGCCTGCGCCGCATCCATGTTGCTGAAGCTGATGATCTTCTGGCTGCCGATCCACACGATCGGGCGCACGGCGCCGGATGCGGTCACGACTTCATCACCGGCCTGCAGGGTTTCCACCGCCACATCGCCATGCGGGGTGCGGATCAGCGTGCCGGAGCAGAAGCAGGCGGCGGCCGAGCCATTTGTAAGGGTAAGCGTCGGACCGTTGTTCTGGTCTACTGACGACAGGCCTGCACCATTGGGAACCGTCGCATCTACCGGTGCATTCGAGACATATTCGTAATAGTCGCCTGCGGAGAAAGAATTGCCATCATCATTGACTGTCTGCGTCGGGACGAAATACAGCGACCCGTTGGCATCCGAATATCCGGTGCTTTCGGCCGTCACCTGGTACTGATCGGTCACCTGACCCTCAGCTTGTTGCGTCAGGGTTTCGGTGAACTGACCATTGCCATTACCTGTCAGCGAATAGGTCAGCTGCCCGGTGGGGAACTCGGATATATCCGACGTGCCAAAACCGGGGCCGGCATACCCACTGGCATTGGCCTCATCAGGGCTCTCGACTTCAACACTGACATCTTGTGAACCAGGAGCAATGATTGTGTCCCCATTGCTGTTGGTTGTGGTCGGGCTGTTGATTGTGGCGGATTCGATCTGAGTGGACTGCTCATAATAGTACACGTTGCCGTCGGAAGTCAGTTCCGGCTGAACGTCTGTGGTGTATGTTTCTGTTGTCGTGGTATCGGCCATCCTAAAATTTCTCCAACATGGTCGTCATTTATTGCTTTACCACGTTATCACCTTTTTTAAATTAAATGCTATATGGAAAATGAACTTTTTACCGAGACATTTTGAGGACCATTATCAGTTTGTAAATTATTCAAACCACGCATGGAACAATCATTATCGGTCCTGTATCAAGACGCGCGAAGGGATATTGGCATCATGACCTGATTTCGCGGTTTTTTATCACCACATGGCGTCGGCTTTTCCCACCATCGCCATGCATGCGCACACGAACCCGGCTGATGTCGCCGCCTGTGTCCATGATGCGGAACCCGCCACTTCGTGGGCGCGGAACGGCATGCTGCCGGATGACGCGGCCCGCCATTGGAAATAACCACCTGTGCTTTGGGAACCTCGCCCGCGCCCTGAATGGTGACCGTGGGGCCATGCCCCCGCGCTGACGCCCCCTGTCCGTTCCGCGTCCCGCCATGGCGCGCGGAACCGGCAAGGGGCCATGCCCGGCCATACGCGCCGCGCCCCTGAACCGTGCAACCCGGCCCCTGTATGGCGCATCCCGCCATGGCCGCCCCCTGCCGCCGCCACCGCAGTCCTGCATGGCGGCTTTTTTCGTTTTTTCAAGGAAATGAAATTCATGGCCATCGCCAATTTCCCCGCCTCCCTGCAGCCGGTCATTCAGCAGGGGTTCCTGTCGCGCGCGTTTCAGGACGCGCTGCAGTCGCGGCTGGGCTTCCGCTCGATCGCGGACCAGATGGAATTTCCCGCCCGCATCGGGCAGACCATTACCGACACCCGCGCGGGCCTGCTGCCGCCCGCGACCACGCCGCTCAACCCCACCGCCAACACCAGCTTCGACAACGGCATGACGCCCGCCGAATGGTCGGTCGAACAGTACACCCTGACCATCAACCAGTACGGCAACACCATGGACCTCAACCAGGTGACGGAAGGCGTTGGCATCGCCAACCAGTTCCTGGCCAATGCCTCGCGCCTTGGCATCAATGCGCGGCAGACGCTGGACCGCCTTGCGCGCAATGCGCTGTTTGGCGGGGCGCAGAACGGGGTGGGCGGCTACCTTGGCGGCAATACGCGCGTCACCGCCACGCTGGGGGCTGCTGGCAGCACGGTTGCGGTGGATGACATCCGCGGGTTCCAGAACATCCTGTCTGACGAAGGGCAGGTGGTGTCCGTTGGCGCGTCGGCCGGCATGACCGTCACCATCGGGGCCGGGTCGTACACGCTGGTGGGCACGACGGCGGACGCCACCAATACCTCCACCGCGCCGGACGGGGTTTCGGGCACGCTGACGTTCTCGGCTTCCGTCAAGGTGGCGGATGGCACGGCAGGCAACGCGGTCATCGCCGCCACGGCCCCGCTGGTGCTGCGGCCCAACGCGCGCGCCACCACGGCGGCGCTGGCGGCGGGCGACCTGCTGACGGTGCAGTCGATCCTTGGCGCGCTGGCTACCCTGCGTGACAACAACGTGCCCACGCCCGATGGCGGGGTGTACCACTGCTATCTGGACAATGCGCAGCTTCTGGGCCTGTTCCGTGATGAGGATTTCAAACTGCTGTATCGCGGACAGTACGGGTCCGACACGTACCAGACCGGCCAGATATTCGACCTGCTGGGCGTGCGCTTCATCCCCACGACCGAGGCCCCGCAGCAGTCGTCCCTTGGCGCGGGCAACATCCACCGCGCCATCATCTGCGGGCAGGGCGCGCTGATCGAGGGCGATTACGCCAATATCGGCACCCATTACGCCCCGCTGCTGGATGGTGGCGAACTGACCGATGTGGACGGCGTGTGCATGATCACCCGCCCGGCACTGGACCGTCTGGCGCAGATCATCGCGCAGTCGTGGTCGTGGATTGGCGGTTTCGCCCTGCCTACCGACCTGACCGCCGATACCTCGGTCATTCCCACCGCCACCAACAGCTACCTCAAGCGCGGGGTGGTGATCGAAAGCCTTGGCGCGGGGGCATAAGGCCCCACCGGGCGGCGGCGCACCCGCCGCCCGTACAATGCACGATTCGGGGCACGATTCGGGGCACGATGCGGGGGCAGGGGCGGGACAGGCGCGACCCGCCACATTCCCCGCATCCGGCATGCTGGCGCGTGTCCCGCGGCATGGCGGATGGGGCCGGCGCCAGCCACCGGACCGACCGGCCCACCCGCATGAACACCATGACAGCGGGCCACGTCGCCCTCAGTGGATGACACCGTGGCGCATGGGATGAATGCCCGGCACGCGGCCCCGAATGGTGACGCAGGCACGATGGCGGCCAGTGCCGACAGGCACATGCCCGGCAGGATACGGTTGGAACAGCGGGGCATTTCTCCGGTAACGGCCCCGACAGGCATCCACGCAGGCAGACACGCCACACCACGCCCCATGTCATGGTCCGGCATGCGGGGCGGAACATGCACAGGAGGCGGCAGCAGCAGGCATGACCGATACAGAAACGACGACGGCGGCCAGCGGGGCCGCCGTGAATACCAGTGACGCGGCAGGACCGGACCCATCCAGCCCCGCCACCCCGGCGGGCACGGTCCCGGCGGCTCCGCCCACCGCGGCCACGGTCGCGGATACGCCGCTGATGGATGACGAACTGGCGCAGGCGCGGCGTTACATGGGCTATCCCGCCATGGGCAGCCAGGACAGCGGCATGCAGTCGTGGCGGTTTTTCCGGGTGTACGGCTTCAACGAATGGCGGCTGCGCAACCTTGCCCCCGCCGAATGCGCGCAGGCGCGGGCGTTCATCATGCAGTGCCAGATGCTGGAAGACGCAATCATGGCCGCCACCGCCAACCTGGACACCGACCGCGCGGCGGTATGGACGCGCAACCGTACCGAGGTCACGGACCGTTTCACGCTGTACACGCGCTGGCGGGTGCAGCTGTGCAATTTCCTTGGCATTCCGCCGGGGCCGGGCCTGCGTGGCATGGGGGAGATCGTGATCTGATGGACCAGCCAGCCCTGTGCCGCCTTGCCGCGCGCGGTTTCACCCGTGCGGCGGCCCGCGTGGGGGTGCTGGCGACACAGTATCGCCCCACCACCGCCACCAGTCCATGCGCCACGGCCCATGCGCGGGTCATGGCGGCGTTCAGCAACGACCGGGCCTTCGGCTTTGCCGGACCTGCCCTGTGGGACGTGCCCTTCGTCTATGCGCTGATGGATACGACGGATGTGCAGGCGGGCGACATCCTGACCTGCGCGGGGGAAACATATTTTATCGCCCGCGCCGAACCCTTCCGGCCGCCCTTGTGCGTGCTGTGCAATGCGGTAGTGGACATCACCACGACCGTGGCGCAGGCGGCGGACGTGGCGGACCCCGGTGGTTACGGCACATCGGGCGACGCCACCACGCAGGTGGCCTGCGCCACCGGGTGGCCCGCCATGATCCGTGCGGGCGGCGGGGCGGGCGTGCCCGGTCCAGCGCAGCCCGGCGCGATCCACGCGGGCGGGTTCGAGATGTTCCTGCCCGTCATGCCCGGCGTCAGCGTGCAGCCCGCCATGTGGGCCCGCGATGCGAACGGCCCGCGCTACACCATTGGCGGCGCGCGGGCGGGACCATGGGGCACGCGCTGCCTGCTGGGCCAGCAGCAGGTCTGACCGCTGCCGAACCGGCCATGCCGCCGCCGGCCCCGCCATCACTACAGACCAATGCGCAATATGGCACGGCGCATGCCGTTCCATGCACACCAGCTTGTCCCCCGCCACCGGGCGCAGGAGCCGATATGACATGGCCGATATTTCCACCATCTCCACCACCATCGCGGCCGCCCTGGCCACGGCCCTGTGCCCCGATGGCGCGGCGCAGGCGGTCGCGACCGGGCGGCCGCTGGTTATCCGCCGTGGCAACCTGACGCAGGCCGACCTGGGCGATGCGGCGCGGACATTGCAGCAGGGCTGCGACTTCATCACCATTGCCGACAGCGCCGAAAGCTGGGTGCGGGTGGACGAACCGCTGGGTCGCCCGTGGCGCATGGACGCCACGCAGCCCGCCACCGTGCACATGGCGATCAGCGGCGGCACCGCCACCGTGACGGTGGATGCAGGGGCCACGCCCGGCGGCACGGTGGGGCTGCGCGTGACCGGCCTGCCCGGTGTCACGGGCGATGCGTGCAGCCTGCATGTCGCGACCGCGGGGGATACGGCGGCCACCATCGCCGCCATCATTGCCGCCGCCCTGCCCGGTGCCATCGCCAGCGGGGCGGACATCACGCTGCCCGCTACGACCACGGCGCAGGCCATCAACGCCGGCACGCTGGCCGCCCGCTGTGTCGCGCGCAGGCAGCAGCAGGTGTTCATCATCACCGCATGGTCGGCAACGCCTGCCGCGCGTGACGCGCTGGGCTGCGCCATTGCGGACGCGCTGGCGCTGACCGACTGGCTGACGGATGAAAACGGATCAACCTTCCGGATCGAGGCCCGCGCCACCACCAATGACGACACCGCCATGAACCGGGGCGTGTTTTCCCGTCCCACGCGCTTCCTTGTCACTTACGACACCGACCTGACCCGCGTGGTCCCGGCCATGCTGGCCGGTGGCACGGGGATCGGGCCCGACGTGGTGCGGGGAGACGTGCTGGTGGGTACGCCCGCGCCATGACGGCCGCCGCACGGATGCAGCCATCCGTGCCGGCCTTCCGTAACGCCCCGCCTGCCGGGGGCCGGCCATGCGGGCTGGAACCGGCGGGGCGCGCGTTCCGCGTGGCGAGGGACCGCGGGTGCACCCACCTTCGGCCCCTCGCCGCATATCCCCCGTCTTTTCACGCGGCCATGCCGCGCAACAGGGAAATACACAGACAATGACCATTTACCAGTCCGGGCAGCTCAACACCAACAGCCTGACCGTGCCCGACCTGTACGTGCAGGTCCAGCGCCCGCAGACGCTGGCGCTGAACGGCGTGCCGTCGGGGCGGATCGGCGTGGTCGGCACCGCCGCATGGGGGCCGGTGGGCATGCCGGTCATCGTGGGGGCGATGGGGGACTGCCTGTCCGCTTTTGGCCCCAAGCAGGCGCTGGCGACCGACATCGGCACGGCGGTCAACATCGCGCTGGTGCAGGGGGCGGCGGATTTCCGCTGCGTGCGCGTGACCGACGGCACGGACGCCGCCGCCACCGGCACGCTGGATGGCGTCAGCCTGACCGCCATCCATACCGGCAGCGCGGGCAACGCCATTGTCGCCACCGTGACGCAGGACATGATCATCACCACCAGCTATACCCTGACCATCACCCACGCGGTGCTGGGCAGCCGGACCTATCGCGGCGCCACGTGGTCCGCGCTGGCGGCGGCAATGGCGGCGGACGGCACGGCGCTGGTGCGCGCGGCCCTGCCCAGCACGGTCCCGGCGCTGGCGGCGGGCACGGTGACGCTGGCGGGGGGCGCTGATGGCGGCGTGCCGGGCACGGCGGCCTTCACCGGCACGGATGGCGTGGCGCGGACCGGCATGTACGCCCTGCGTGGACAGGGCTGCGCGCTGGGGCTGCTGCATGGTGTCAGCGACAGCACGTCATGGACCACGCAGGCGGCCTTTGGCCTGGGTGAAGGGATGTACATGATCGCCTGCGGCCCGGCGGGCGACACCATTGCCAGCGCGGCGGCGCAGAAGGCTGCGGCAGGCGTGGACAGCTACGCCGTCAAGCTGCTGTTCGGTGACTGGCTGTGGTGGGATGACGACACCAATGGCGACATGCTGGTGTCCCCGCAGGCCTTTGCCGCCGGTATCCTGGGCGGCCTCTCGCCCGAGCAGTCGAGCCTGAATAAGGAACTGTCGGGCGTGATCGGCAGCCAGAAGGCGGGACTGGTGTCCAGCGGGCAGGCCGCAACCTATTCCACGGCCGAGCTTTCGGCCCTGTTCGGCGCGGGGATCGACGTGATCTGCAACCCCGCGCCCGGCGGCAGCTACTGGGCGGTGCGCGGCGGGATCAACACCAGTTCCGATGCGGATACGGATGATGACAGCTATACCCGCCTGACCAACTACATTGCCGAAACCGTCAATGCGGGCATGGGCGCGTTCGTGGGCGCGGTGATCAGCCCCACGCTGTTTGGCGACATCCGCGCCGTGCTGCTGGGCACGCTGTCCAACATGGTGGGCAGCGGCATACTGGGGGCGACCACGGATTACGCGGTGGTGTGCGACACGACCAACAACCCGCAATCCGCCACGGCGCTGGGCTATGTGCGCGCGGATGTGCAGGTGCGGTACCAGGGCATCAACCGCTTCTTTGTCGTCAACCTGCAGGGCGGGGCGAGTGTAACGGTCAGCACCGGCACGCCCGCCGCCTGATGGCGTTACGTCGCGCGGCGGTTTTCTTCCGGCACGACGCGGCCGCAGAGGTCTTTTCTTTCCTCATGCGTCAGCTTTTCCGGGTGACCCGGCCCACGCGCGGCAATGGCGGCGGGATTTTCCGTCGGTGGTTTACGCCCCCCGCGCATGACCCGCGCCGCCAGACGAAAGAACGCATGACACCCGTACACGACAATAACGGGCCACCCGCGCGGTGGCCCTTTTTTCATGGAGCGACACATGTCCGCCAAACCCTTCAATATCGGTCGCGACTGCCGCGTGGTGCTGGTCTATGACGGCAGCCGCGTGGATCTGCCCACCGTGACCAGCTTCACCGCGCAGCAGCGCACGCACCAGCTGACATCCAACCCGCTGAACGACATGCCCATGTTCTATGACGTGCCGGGCGGCTGGGGCGGGCAGTTTAGCGTCCAGCGCGACGGCGCGGGGGCGGATGACCTGTTCGCCGCCATCGAAAGCGGCTTCTGGTCGGCGGGCACGGTGGTGCTGGGCAGCATCTACCAGTACGTGACGGAATGCGACGGGTCGCTCAGCACGTACGAATTCGTGGGCGCGTCGCTGCAACTGTCCGATGCGGGGCATTACCAGTCCGAAATGCTGGTCAACCAGACGATTACCTTCACCGCGCGGGCGCGCAACCGCATTTCCTGAAACAGCCCGTTGATGAAACAGGGTCCAGTGTGCCGCCTTTTTCCACAAGGGCGGCACACTGACAGCCGGAGACACATGGCATGAGCGAACACACCATAAAAACCAGCGATGGCCGGACCATCACCTATCGTGAACGCGGGCCGGGGGATGTGCTGGCGCTGCTGGAATTCGGCCCCGACAGCCCGTCACCCGCATGGGTGGAATACGCGCTGATGGTCTGCAGCGTCGAGGCGATTGACGGCGTGCCCGCCATGCGCCCCAAAAGCCGCGTGCAGCTGGAACAGCTGGCCAACCAGATTGGCAATACCGGCATCACCGCCCTGTCGGACGCGCTGTTTGGCGCGGATGGGGCGGACATTGCGGCAGCGGAAAGCACCGCCGCAAAAAACTGAGCCGGCACCCCGCCCTGATCGAGGTCGCGGCCCTGGTCGGGAACGGGGTGCCGTGGGATGTGGCCATGACCATGCCGCGCGTGCGGCGCATGGCCTTTCTTGTCGCCTTTGGCGAACTGGCGGGCGGGCGATATGACTGGACCACGCAACAATGGGATTACCCCGATGGCTGATGCCTGCCGGGCCGCGGCGCGGCTGCTGGCCCATCTGCCGGGGCGGGCAGGCCGGCTGCCGCGCACGGGCCGGCAGGGCATGCTGGCGCGGATGGCGGCGGTA
>NZ_BANF01000014.1 GCF_000964425.1 Komagataeibacter intermedius TF2
AGAACAGAACAGAACAGAACAGAACAGAACAGAACAGAACAGAAAAATTATACACTACATTGATAGAGGAGCAAGAAAAAAATCTGGTGATTTGCCTGTCGAGCGGGGGGCAGAAAAATGCCTTCAGCGCCCTGATGTGCAATGCCCTCCCGAGTCTGCATATGGTGGATATCGACGGCACTCAATGCTTTCCGATGTTCCTCTACGAACAGGAGAAAGAACGATGAGCGATATGCAAGGCGACTTCTTTGGGCAGAAACCTTCTCAATCACGAATCGTTCGTCGTGATGCAATTACGGATGAAGGATTGAAGCATTTCCAGAATGCTTATCCGGGTCAGGTCATCACCAAGAAAGACCTATTTTATTATGTCTATGGCCTTCTGCATTCCCCGGATTACCAGGAACGCTATGCGGATACTCTGCGGAAGGAACTGCCACGCATCCCCCGTGTGAAGACATACGAAGCCTTCAAAGCCTTCTCTGAAGCTGGTCGCAGGTTAGGCGAAATACACGTAAATTTCGACAGCCAACCCATCTACAAGGGCGTGCAGATCGATGCGGGAAACAAGCCCCTGACACCCGCCGATTATCGAGTGACACAGATGAAATACGGCAAGGGCAAGGATAAAACCATCCTGCATTACAATGACCGCATTACTGTCACAGGTATCCCTCTCGAAGCCTATGAATACGTGGTGAACGGCAAGCCTGCGCTCGACTGGGTAGTGGAACGTCAATGCGTGAAGACCGACAAGGCCAGCGGTATCGTCAACGACGCCAATGACTGGGCTATCGAAACCATGAACGACCCCCGCTATCCACTGGACCTGTTCCTGCGTGTCATCACGATCAGCCTGGAAACCATGAAGATTGTGAAGAACCTTCCAGCCCTGGAAATTCTGGACAACTGACAGGCTGCTAACAGGTCATGAAAGCATGACGTTAAACGCCATACCTTTACGAACTTATCGGACTTGACAGATTTATCGAAAATGAGAAGAATACGGCAGGAGATACGCCATGCCCCGAGCAACTGCATCCTCTTTCACCACAAAATCGCGCCGCCTTGCGGCGAAAACGCGTAGCGGCGCTGTGGTTCTCAGCGCACGCGGCGTGCAACCCGTTTCCATTCCTGTCGGACGCACTGTGCTGACATCTGTCGCCAGACAGGTGGGAACAGCACGCTCTGTGATCGAAAATCTCGGCCACGCGCTGGCGGAGACCCGGAAAACAGGACGTGGCGTCCGCTTTTCAGTCGAAGTCACGCCCGAAGGTACAGTCCGGATTGTGCATCCTCCAGAGAATCAGGACATTGCAGGCACACAGGCGGCGGAGCGCACGGCCGGTAGCGGTCTGGCGCGCGCGAAGGCGCGTGGCGAGGCGCTGGCCGCCAGCATTCTTGCCCATGAGGATATGGTGACGGCGGAAGAACTGGCGCGGCGCATGGGAACAACCCGTGTCACGGTGAATGCCCGTCGGCACGCTCGCCAGCTGATCGGCCTCGAAGGCCCGACACGCGGTTATCGTTACCCGGCCTGGCAACTCGATCGCGACGGTCGTCCGTTCGCTATCATCCCGAACCTGTTTACCGCGCTTGGCGACAGTCCGTGGACCATTTACCGGTTCCTCACCCAAAGGCACCCTGAACTCGAAGGACGGACTGCAATCGCGGCCTTAGAGAAAGGAGAAGATAAACGCGTCCTCTCGGTCGCGGCCAGTATCGCCGAGGGCACCTTCGCGTAAATGTCGTCCGCAAGCCTACCCCCCAGCAACTTCGACCAAGCTGACCTCGTTGTGACAACAGTACCAGCCGGTACCCGTTATGGGCGCATCCTGTTGCGGCGGTTTTCGGACACTCTGGGTTTCGGCAAGAACGAGAGCCGGTTCAGCGATCCTAGGGATCTGCCGCCACCTGAGCGGTTTGGGGTTCTTTATGTCGGCAGCACCCTGAAGGTTTGTTTCGTGGAAGCCATCCTGCGCGACAGTCGTGATGGCGTAATCGGAGAGCTTCTGCTCGCCGAGCAGGAAATCACCGACCGTGATTATGCGGAGATCGTGGTGGTCACTGATTTGCGGGTTGTCGATCTGCGGAGCGACAATCCCTTAAGGATGGGCATTCCCAGCGATGTAGTCGGCGGGTCGGACCAGCGTCCCGCGCGCCAATGGTCACTCGCACTCCATAACCATCCTGCCAAACCTGACGGTATTCTCTATCCCTCCCGATTGAATGAGGAGATCAATCTGGCAATCTTCGAACGTGCCATTCCAAAACTATCGGAAGCTGCCAGGATGAATCTTAATGGAATCTTCGCACTCGAAGATATTCTCGATCTCTTTCAGGTGGCCATCAGAGAGTGAATAGTCGGAAGCAACGGTCATTGAAGAACTGCCACGACACGCGCAGCTTGAGGCGGCGGTACAGTTCGGACAGCAACATATTGTCAATGCGGCACCATTGCCCCAGATGCGGACCTCTTTGAGGTCACAGGATGCAACGAAAGCCAGGAAATTCTCTAGAACAGGGAAAAGGCTTCCGCTACGTTGCAGAGCGGCATATCGCTGCGCTTGTGCTGCCTTCGGCTGCCGTGCACACCATTCCATCGTGGCGTTGTCCCGCTCATTCCAAAGAGTCTGCAATCGCTAACATCATGCCATGGGAAATACGACCGTATCGATCGATGCGTCTCCCTGCCGCACCAATTCCAGCCCAGCCACAAATGTCGCAGCTACAGCCGCTCGACGAGCGATTAATCCCTCAGGCTCAGCAAACGGCGTCGCAGGAACACAGTCCCATATGCTTCGGAAAGCTCCGTTTCTCATTTTCGCTCGGATAAAGGCCAATGCATCGGTCACACGCCAGTAGGCAGGCACATCAATCCGATAGATCGGAACCGAGAACTCAATCTGCGCCAGTTCCCGCTCCAGTACACTGAGACAGGCTTCCATCAGACTGAAATACGTCCCTTGCCGTACAGAATCACTACGATCCACGTCTGTTCCGCCCCGCGTAAAAACCGACACGCCAAGCTGTGGCTTCGCTTCCAGCCAGTCTGCCGCTGCGCGCATCTGCAACAGCCCTTCAATCTGGCCGACGGTCCGGCGCGCTTCATTTTCGGCAAGCTGTTTTTCTGCCTGGGTGGCAAACAGCAGCCGCGAGCGCAGGAAGACCAGCCGGGCGATCCAGATCACCCAGTCCGCACGCTGCATGAGCGGCGTCGTGCAGGCCAACCGCTCCGCCTCAGCGACAAACTGGGCCGCCAGATCTGCAATGGACAGCACGCCCAGATCCAGACGCTGGCGTTCCGCCAGATCCAGCAGCAGGTCCAGCGGCCCGTCAAACCCCTCGACATGGAACTCGGGCACCGCCGGGCGCGGCCGCCGGCGCGGCGGATCACCCCAGTCTTCCTCGTCAAGTAGCATTGGCGGTCTTCCCGGCATCAGCCCGCGCGTATTGCGGCCGGATGTCGAACACCAGCTCTGGCCAGTCCGTCCGCACCCGGGCCAGCGCCTGCCACGGCGTCCATTCCGCCGACCAGAAGCGGTAGACCAGCCGGGCACTGCGGCGGATGCGCTGGTCGCGCATCCCTTCGACCTCCACCCGGCGCAACGGCAGCAGCGTGCCCCACTGCGCCTGCAGCCATGCCGCCGCCACGCGGGAGTCCGCCCCGGCTTCCAGAATGGGACCCGGAACCGGCACCAGCCGGTGCAGGTCAAACGCGCATGACGGCGTGCCCGCCGCCTGATGCTGCAGGGCAATCCGATGCAGGCGCTCGGACGCCTGGCGCAGCAGCCGGGCCAGCGTCACCGCCTGTGCCCCCTTCCTCGCCATCGGCGCCAGCAGGCGGGCCTGTTCGTAGTCGAAATCCACCTGCCAGGGAATGATCCCCGGACCCTGGGCCGCCGCCCGGAACCGGGCCACCGCGTCCACCGGACCACTTACCGTGAGCGTCGTCCGGACCCAGTCCGGGGCGGGCATTGTCGTGCGTCGGCGCGCCGCCGTCCGGACTGAGGACTCTGGCGGGGACCCGGATTTTGTCCGACGCACCCGGTAGGCCGGGCGATCCGGGCGGCCCAGAGCCCGGTCCAGCACAAACCGGATCCCCGGCACCGACAATGAATCCCCAATCGTGCCATGCGCATCGATCCCCCGGAAGGCTGCCCCCCAGCGCAGTTGCGCAGCATCGCGCCAGGCCGCCCAGTTCCGCACCGGACAGACGGCCGG
>NZ_BANF01000013.1 GCF_000964425.1 Komagataeibacter intermedius TF2
CTGCGCGAAGGCATCGCCTACTGCGAAAGCGTGCGCGACTTCGTTTCCCGCGATCTTCTGCTCAAGATCCTGGTCAACGAGGAAGAACACGAGGACTTCCTCGATCGCCAGTTCGACCTGATCCGTCAGGTGGGGATCGAGCGTTACATTCACCTCAACTCCGCCCCTGCCCCCGAACAGGAATAACCGGGGAAACCGGGCCATGCTTCCCGTGCGGGAAGTGTGGCCTGCCTATGGCTGTTCCGCCCGTCGGCCGCGGGGCAGCGTTCCGGCCAGAAACAGTTCCACGGCCTGATCGATATGGTGCCGCGTGGCATCATCCAGCCTTGCTGCGACCAGCCCCAGGACGGCCTGCTGGAACGGGTACTGGATCACCGCAGCCGTCAGGTAGTCCGCCGCGAAACCGATATCGTCAATTTCGATTTCCCCTTTCCGCACACCTTCCTGCAGGGCATCGCCAATCAACCCGGCAGCCCTGCGGGCGCCGTGTGAATGAATATTGCGGGCAAGGGCCGGAAACTGCCGGCTTTCGGCGGATACCACGCGGTACATGCCCACGCTGCGGTCCATCAGCAGCCAGTCCAGCAGCAACGTGCAGACTGAAACAAGGCGTGAACGGATATCCCCTTCGGCTGGCATCAACAGCGCCAGCGCATCCAGCCGCATGTCAATCGTGGCGCTGACGGCGGCTTCAAACAGCACGGCTTTGCTGCGGTACCGCGCATATAGGGTACGTTTCGTAACCCCTGCCGCATCCGCCACCATGTCCACGCTGGTCGCCCTGAACCCCTGATCGAAGAACAGCCGGACAGCTTCCTCCAGAATCCGTTCGGACAATGTCGCGGCCTCCGCAATGGATGGACGCCCCATGCGACCGGGACGGGTATGTTCCTTGCCTGGCATCCTGCTGCTGCTTTCCTCCTGCCCTGACGACCGGCCTGGTTACACGGGCCGCGCATAACGCACATATGGCATATGCCAGACCGTAAAATACACTGTACGGGATATTTTATGGGTTGCTTTCTTTTTTAAATTTAAAATACACTTATACGTATACATATTAGAGTTCTCAATACCTTCCGCCTTCCCCGCAGTCCGGATGTAATTTTCCCGTCGAAAAGTTCAGATACCCGCCTCTGGATCAATGCATGACCTTACTTTCCATCGCATATACCCCGTAACGGCAGGGCTGCCCGTATTGACCTTTGAGGAAAGATTCATGATCGCGTCATTTCATTTGCATACGACCTGCGCGGGACAGCCGGAAGGTGCCGCAGCATGAAGTGGCGTGATGCAGCAATTGGCGCGGGTATTGCCGTAATCGTGGGGATCGGTGGGGCGGGATGGTACGTGGTCCAGCACCGCGGCGACCTGCCCGCGGGCCTTGCACGCGCCAACGGACGGCTGGAACTGGCCCGCATTGACGTGGCGGTCAAGTATCCCGGCCGCATCACCGAACTGGATTTCCATGAAGGGGATACGGTCGCCAGCGGCCAGGTCCTGGCGCGCGAGGACGACACGACCGCACGCGCACAGGTCGATGCGGCGCGCGCGCGCCTGCGTGCGGCACAGGCCGATGTCGCCCGTGCGGGAGCGGAACGCGACGCACGCCTGTCGGCCCGGCACCTTGCCCAGCTTGACCTTGACCATGCCCGCACCATGTTCCGCCAGCATCTGGTGTCTGATATGGAAGTATCGCAGCACCAGACAAACCTCGATACCACGACTGCCGCCGCCGATGCCGCCGGCCGGGCCGTGGACGCGGCCCAGGCGGCCGTGGATGCAGCGCAGGCGCAGGTGACGGAAGCGGCCTCCGCCGATGATGACATGACGATCCGCGCGCCGGTGGCGGGCCGGATCGAATACCGCATCGTGGAAAAGGGCGCCGTGCTGCCGGGCGGCAGTCGCGTGGCCTCGCTACTGGACCCGACGGACATGTACCTGACCATTTTCTTCCCCTCGCAGCAGGCCGGGCGGCTGCGCGTGGGGGATCAGGCGCGTATTGCACTTGACGCCCTGCACCAGCAGGTGATTCCGGCCACGATCTCTTTCATCTCGCCCGAAGCGCAGTTCACGCCCAAATATGTCGAAACCGCAACCGAGCGGGACAAGCTGGTCTATCGGGTGAAGCTGCGTGTCTCCCCCGAAACGGCCCGGCATTATGGCGACGTGCTGAAATCGGGCATGACGGGCGATGGGTATGTGCGCACCGACCCGTCCGCCCGCTGGCCCGCGACACTTGATGTAGCCGATGCCCCGCAATGAGCGCCGATACGCCGCATAACCCGGCGGGCATCACCATTGCGGGGGTTACGCACCGCTATGGCGCGGTCACGGCGCTGGCTGACGTGACGCTGGACCTGCCCGCGGGCACCACCATCGGCCTGGTCGGGCCGGATGGGGTGGGCAAGTCCACCCTGCTGGGCCTGATCGCGGGGGTGCGGCGGCTGCAGACGGGCACGCTGAACGTGCTGGGGGCGGATATGGGGGAGCGCCGCGCGCGTGAGGCGTTCCTGCCACGTGTCGCCTTCATGCCGCAGGGGCTGGGCCGCAACCTGTACCCCACGCTGTCTGTCTGGGAAAACATCGATTTTTTCGCCCGCCTGTTCGGGCTGGACGCGCAGGCGCGTGACGCGCGCATCCAGCGCCTGCTGGACGCCACGGGCCTGGCCCCCTTCCCCAACCGGGCGGCAGGCCACCTGTCGGGTGGCATGAAGCAGAAGGTCAGCCTGTGCTGTGCGCTGGTGCATGACCCCGATCTGCTGATCCTGGATGAACCGACCACGGGCGTCGATCCGCTGTCACGCCAGCAGTTCTGGACACTGGTGGACCAGCTGCGCAGGGAACGGCCGTCCATGACGGTCATCGTCTCCACCGCGTATATGGATGAGGCGGAGCGGTTTTCGTGGCTGGTGGCCATGGATGGCGGCAAGGTCCTGATCAGTGACCGGACCCATAGCGTGCTGGAACGCACGCACACCACATCACTGGAAGACGCCTACATATCGCTGCTGCCCGATAACAAGCGCCAGCAGGCCAGCGGCTTCGTCATCCCGCCCTATACCGATCCCGGCGGCCCGCCCGCCATCGAGGCCGAACACCTGACCCGCCGTTTTGGCAGCTTCACGGCGGTCAGCGATGTCAGCTTCACCATCAGCCGGGGCGAGATTTTCGGCTTCCTCGGCTCCAACGGCTGTGGCAAGTCCACGACCATGAAGATGCTGACCGGCCTGCTGGACGTAACCAGCGGTACGGCAAAGCTGTTCGGGGAACAGATCACGGCGGGCGACATGAAAACCCGCATGCGCATCGGTTACATGTCGCAGGCGTTCTCGCTGTACGAGGAACTGACCGTGCGGCAGAACCTCATGCTGCAGGCGCGGCTGTACCGCATGCCAGCGGGCAAGGCCGCGCAGGCGGTCGAGCAGTCGCTTGATTCGTTTGAACTGCGCCCCTATGCCGATGTCAGCCCCGCCTCCCTGCCGCTGGGTATCCGCCAGCGCCTGCAGCTGGCGGCGGCGTGCATCAACAACCCCGAAATCCTGATCCTTGACGAACCGACCTCGGGCGTGGACCCCGCCGCGCGCGACATGTTCTGGCGGCACCTGATCCGCCTGTCGCGTGAAGGGCATGTGACGATTTTCGTGTCCACCCACTTCATGAACGAAGCGGCGCGGTGTGACCGGATCTCGCTCATGCACCGGGGTCACGTTCTGGCGGTCGGCACGCCAGCCGAACTGGTTAAAAAACGCGGGGCGCCCAATCTGGAAGCCGCCTTCATCGCCTATCTGGAAGATGCCGAGGCCGCAACCGACGCGCAGGCCCCGCCGCCGAAACCGGCTACGCCCACGCGCGCATGGTGGCACGGCGTCAGCAGCACGCTGACCGCCCGCTTTGGCCGGATGGGCGGAAGCTGGCTGCCACGGGCATGGGCCTTCGCCCGGCGCGAGGCGGTCGAACTGCTGCGCGACCGGCTGCGCCTGACCTTTGCGCTGCTCGGACCGCTGATCCTGCTGGTGGTGGCGGCATCCAGCATTTCATTCGACGTGGAAGGGGTCGGCTTTACCGTCAGCGACCATGACCGCACCACCATCAGCCGCCAGCTGATCGACAGTTTCCGTGGCTCGGCCTATTTCCATGAACGGGCACCGGTGGCCGATGCCGATACGCTGGATCGCGCCATCCGCAACGGGCGTGTCCAGCTGGCGCTGGATATTCCCGCAGGCTTCGCGCGCGACATGGAAGCGGGACGCAGGCCGGAAGTGGGCGTGATCATTGACGGCGCGGTTCCCTTCCTTGCGGCCAATGTGCGGGCGTATGTCACCGGCGTGCTGGGGGGATATGCGTCCACGCTGGGACGGGAACTGCCACGGGGGCCAGCAACCCCCATCACGATCGAGCCGCGTTTTTCCTATAATCAGGAATTCCGCAGCATTTACGCCATGACCCCCGGCGTCATCATGCTGGCGCTGATCCTGATCCCGACCATGCTGACCGCGCTGGGCGTGGTGCGTGAAAAGGAGGTGGGGTCGATCGTCAACCTGTATGCGTCCCCCGCATCGGTCGGGCAGTACCTCATGGGCAAGCAGGCGCCGTATGTGGCGCTGGCGACGATCAGCTACTTCATGCTGGTGGCGGTGGCCGTAATCATCATGGGCGTGCCGCTGAAGGGATCGCTGCTGGCGCTGACGGTGGGGGGCGTCCTGTTCGTGCTGTCGGCCACCGGGCTGGGGCTGCTGATCTCGACCTTTGTCAGTTCGCAGGTCGCGGCCATTTTCGGCACGTCCATCATCTGCCTGATCCCGGCGGTCAATTTTTCGGGGCTGCTGTATCCCGCTTCAACCCTGACGGGGATCAGCCGCATCGTGGGGCTGGGCTTCCCGGCATCATGGTACCAGCTGATCAGCCTTGGCTGCTTTACCAAAGGCCTGGGAATCAGCAGCTTCTGGCCCATGTATATCGCGCTGGCCGCCTTCGGGGCCGTCTATATGCTGGCGGCCCGCCTGCTGCTGAAAAAACAGGAAGCATGACGGCATGATGCGCTGGCTGGTCAATGTGGGTCTTCTGTGCAGCAAGGAACTGCGCAGCCTTGTGCATGATCGCGTGCTGCTGGGGCTGATCGTGTTTGCGTTTTCCGCAGGTGTGCTGCTGGTGGCCAACGGGGTGAAGGTGGAGGTCTCCAACGCCACCATCGCCTTTATCGATGAAGACCATTCCGCCCTGTCGCGCCGGATGCGCGACGCGGTGCTGCCGCCCTATTTCAAGCCCCCCGTGCTGGTGGACCGCGCGCAGGCCCTGCATGGCATGGATGAGGGCGACTACATTTTCGTTGTCGACATCCCGCCCAATTTTGAATCCGACGTCATGGCCGGGCGCACGCCCGCCATACAGTTGCGGGTGGACGCCACCGCCATGACACAGGCGGGACTGGGCACGGCGTACCTGAATGAAATCATGCTGGCGGAAGTTACCGACATGCTGCATGCGCCCGCACTGGTGGACCAGATCCCCTTTACCGCGCCCAGCCGTATCCGCTTCAACCCCAACAGTGAATCGAAATGGTTCACTTCGGTCATGCAGATCGTGACCAACATCACCATCCTGTCCATCGTGCTGGTGGGGGCGGCGGTGATACGCGAACGCGAACATGGCACGCTGGAACATCTGCTGGTCATGCCCGTCACGGCCAGCGAGATCGCGGTGGCCAAGATTGTCACCAACGGGCTGGTCATTTTCGCGGGGGCCATCATTTCCCTGTGGCTGGTGGTGCATGTCTGGCTGGGGGTGCCGCTGGCGGGATCGATCACGCTGTTTGCCGCGTGTTCGCTGCTGTACCTGTTTTCGGCCACGGCGCTGGGTATCATGCTGGCGACGGTCGCCCCCACCATGCCGCAGTTCGGGCTGCTGGTCGTGCCGGTCTATGCGGTGGCGTACCTGCTGTCGGGGGCGGCAACGCCGGTGGAAAGCATGCCCCCCGCCATGCAGGTGGTGGTGCGCTTCCTGCCCACCACACAGTTCGTGAACCTGTCACAGGCCATCCTGTACCGTGATGCGGGACTGGGGGCGATCATCCAGCCGCTGCTGACCGTAACCGTGACGGGGATTGTCTTTCTTGTATTTGCGCTCGCGCGCTTCAGATCCATGTTGGCAAGGCAGGAATAATGAGGAACAGATTGGCACGGGTCGCCTGCATGGGGGGCGTTGCGATGGCCGTGGGGCTGGTGGCGGGGTGTTCGCCATTCCACACGCGCGCGCCGGCATCGCACGTCGTGGTACCGGGACAGTTTTCACAGGCCCCCGTAACCACGGTCCCGGCAACCGACCTGACGCGCTGGTGGGAAGCATGGCATGACCCGGCCCTGGTGCAGGCGGTGGATACAGCCCTTGCCGCCAGTCCCGACATCCGCATTGCGCGTGACCGCGTGCGTGAGGCGCGTGCGATGCATACAGTCGCGAAATCCGCGCTGTATCCCACCGTGGGCGCAACAGGAAACATGATGGGCGGCGGCATGTACTGGCGCAATCCCAGCGCCCTGCCCACCAGTGGCGATCCCGGCACCGACGGGCATCTTGCCGGTATCGGCGCATCATGGGAACCGGACCTGTTCGGCGGGCGCCATGCGGATGTGAAGGCCGCAAAGGCGGGCATGCAGGCGGAGGAAGAATATTTCCATGGCGTGCAGATGGTCATCGCCGCTGATGCCGCCAGTGACTACCTGCAGGCGCAGGGACTACAGCGCCAGATCGCCCTGACCGACCGCAGCATCGGCATGCTTGAACAGCTACGCCGTTATGGCCAGGCGCGGTTTGCCGCCGGGCAGGCAACAGCGGCGGACGTGACGGGCGTTGACCAGAAGCTGTCGGATCTGAAGGCGCGCAGGCCCGTGCTGGTAGCCCGGCTTGACCTTGTGCGCAGGCGACTGGCCGTGCTGTCGGGCCAGGTGCCTGAAGGGCTGTCTGCGCTTGCACCGCCACCCGCCTATTACGTGCCCCCGGCACCGGCGGGACAGATGCCGGATACCGTTCTGGAACGCCGCCCCGACATCCGTGCCCGGCGGGATCAGGTGGATGCGGCCCTCAACCGGCTGAAAAGTGCGAAAACCGACCTGCTGCCCCGCTTCGGGCTGGAATTCTTTGGCGGGGACGGACGGCTGCGCTTTGACGGCATTCCCGGCCTGTCGGGCACGGGGGGACTGATCGCGCTGACCACGTACCTGCCGATCTTTACCGCCAACCGCATACAGGCCCGCATACATGCCGCCAGCGCGCGGCTGGATGCAGCGGTGGCAGGCTATGACAACAGCATCCTGCATGCCCTGGCGGAAGTCGAGGACGGATATGAAAACCGCCTGAGCCTTGATGGCCGCGATACGGACCTGACCCGTGCGCAGCATCAGGCCGAACAGGTCGCCCGTGACATGATGGGGCTGTATGCAGGTGGCCAGCGCACGTTTGGCGATGTGCTGAGCGCGCGCATGACGGCACTGGATGCGCAGGCCAGCGTCCTGAGCAATCAGGATGCCCGCACGACCGCCACCATTCAGCTTGCCCGCGCGCTGGGCGGGGGCTGGCAGCAGGAAAGCGTGGAAGTTCACAAATAATAGAAGCCTTGGAACGCCGCTTTTTTCCAAAAACGTGGTGTTTCATGGCCCCATCTGGAAAAATATTTACCAGAAACTTCTTTTAAACGGGAACATGCCAGACACTTCATATCCCGGTTCTGCCGTATCAGGACGCAATTATTGCGGGACAGGCGAACAGATGCTGGAAACCGGCTGGTCCGCCATGACCTTTTTCGTAAAGATTTCGGAATCCGGCAGGGACGCCAGAACGGTTTGGGAATGATCCAGTCCCCTGTACAGATGGGCCTCTACCGTGCTGCCCGCAGCGCAGGCGTCATGCACCAGCAGAAGCTGCCCGGCCGTCGCCACGTCGCGGTCCTCGCTACCGGTTCCAATAAAGACAGGGCGTGACAGTTTGAGTGTCGGATACATCATGGCCTGAAACACCGGGGCCAGAAGCCGGACCGCCTGCGGCCGCAGGATGGCGGCCGTGGTCAGGCCAGCCCTGTTCACCGCGTCTTCAAGCTGGAAAATGCATGTATTGTCCACCATCCGGTAAAACGGCATGGCCTGCGGAGTAAAAACATCCTCAGGCTGGAAATGGGGATCAATCCCGGCTTCACCCGCCGCCATCAGCAGGACATAGGTCGCAAGTGGATCAGGTCGGGACGTGGACGCCATGGCGACAGCAGGCAGGGTCTGCATGACGGCGGGTGACATATAGGGCACACCGGTTGCAACCGTGCCCCGCACATTGATTTCGGGCGCGTAAAGAGGCGCGTACCCGGCGGACGCGAAAGCCCCCGCCCCGCCCTGCGACTGCCCGACAATCATGACCCGGTCTGCCAGGTTGGGCAGGCTGCCCAGTGCCGCCCGCACGGAATCCAGCACGCCATATGCCTCGACACGGGCATTGAGGTAAGGGTGCGGACCCGGCGTGCCCAACCCTTCGTAATCCGTTGCGACAATGGCGAAACCCCGCTTCAGCCACGCCGACAGGTAGGCCGTATCGCGCGGCGTATGGACATTGACGGACGGAGCGCACCGATCGGCATTGCCAACCGTTCCATGCGCCCAGGCGACAACGGGCCATCCGCCCGCGGGTGGCCTGCCCGACGGGTAGTACACAGCACCGGATACGGTGACCGTGCCCTTGCCCGTTACGCCATCGGTTGACGTGTACAGGATATGATAGGCTGCCCCCTGCCCCGGCAGCCCCAGGGCGGGCGCCAGTGGCGTGTATTCAGTCATGTGTCCGGGCGTCGGGCCTGCCTGCACCGGCCCGGACAGGTCGCCCGCCGCCATGGCGGAACCTGCGCCGGTTACGGCCAGCAGAAGGGTCAACACAGCTTTTTTATACGACGCGCGTAACACGACACTCTCCATCCGGGTGGAAAAATGGCAGGCTGGTGCCTGACACAGTTCCACGTGACCAAATATGTACCGGGACATTTCGTGCACTGTCCGGCTTTGCGCCGCAGGCAGGCATGAACGGGCAGGACCGTTGCGTGCAGGAGAAGGGGCATGACGCCCTTCCGCCCCCGTGGCTCGACATGATCCGATACTCGTGGCAGAACCCATTGCCTGTCAATGTTACGGGCATGAAAGGCGCGCACGCCCATGCCGGACAGGACCCACCGTTTTCTCGCGTCTTGAATGTTCACGATGCGCTGCTGCATGATGACCCGGACAAGAGGAGATTGAATGAAGCCCATCGCCCCCACCCTTTCCCCCAAGCCGGGCCTGCGTGAACGCAAGCAGGCGCGCGCGCGCACCACACTGATTGCCGAGGCGATGCGGCTGTTTTCCGCCCAGGGGTATGATCAGACCACGGTGGATGAGATTGCCGACGCCGCCGAAGTGTCGCGCCGCACCCTGTTCCGCATGTTCGAGACCAAGGGCGATATCGTGCTGGCATGGACGCGGGGCATGACCCAGACGCTGAATGATGCGCTGGCGACCTGCCCTGACGACATGCACCCGGCGGATGCGATGATGCATGCCTTCACGTCACTGGTACCCCGGATCGCGGCAAACCGGCAGGATACCTATGCTTTTGTCTATCTGATTGAAAAGACGCCTTCGCTTCAGACTGTCAGCCTGCAGAAATATGGCAAGTGGGAAGACTGTCTGGCGGAAGGACTGGCGAAGCGGATCACCGAACGCAGGAACCGCCGCATGGCGGCGCGCCTGATGGCACGGGGCGGTATCGCCATTTTCCGTACGGCGCTGGATGAATGGATCAGGCTGAAGGGACGACCCGCACTGGTGCCGCTTTTGCAGAAAACATACGAACTGCAGGCGTCACTCTGGCCCGATCATGACGACGACGGGCCAGAAAAAGACGCTGCCTGACGGGCAGGCAGCGGTAAAAAGGACCGCGTGCGTCAGTCCAGACGCACGGACGGACGGACAAACACGTCCAGCCAGTCAACAAGGCAGGACATAAGGCCGCGGAACGTGCCGTAGATTTCGAACTGGTGCTGGCGATACAGCATCAGGTGGACCATGCGCGCGCTGATGCCACGCAGCCAGCCCCCACCGAATACCTTGCCACCGGGGAAGGTTCCCCAGCCGTTGTAGTCACCCAGCGCCACGACCGCACCCTTGTTATGGAAGGCGAATGCCGGAATTGGACGGCCATTGATCCATGCAGGCATGTAACGGGCCAGATGGTGGGCCTGCTGCCGGGCCGCCTGCGCGGTGGGGGCCACGGGTTTTTCCGCAATGAAGGCACAGTCGCCCATGGCGAAGATGCTGTCATCTTCCACAAGCTGCAATGTCGGGCGGACTTCCAGCTGACCGGAGCGCGACAGCTTCAGTTCACCGAATTTGCGCGTGACATCGGGTGCCTTCACACCTGCCGCCCAGACACGCAGCGTCGCGGGAATGCGCGTGCCGTCCTTGAGCATGAAGCCCTTGTCATCCGCACCGCTGACCATGGCGGACGTCTGTACCTTGACGCCGATGGCCTCCAGTTCCTTCTGCGCGGCGGCGGACACGGCCTCGGGGAAGGCCGGCAGGATGCGCGGACCCGCTTCAAGCAGGGTAATATTCAGCTTGGGCGGCTTCTTGCCGAATGTATAAAGGGAGGCAAGGCCAAGCGCCTTGTGCAGTTCGGCCGCAAGCTGCGTGCCCGTGGCGCCACCGCCGACAATTGCGATGTCAAGCTGCTCGTTATTCCCGAAGGCCTTGAGCAGTTCCGCGCGGAAACGGTCGTTGAAGCCGTTGGCATCGACAAGGTTGTCAATGAACAGGCAGTTTTCGGCAACGCCCGGGGTGCCGAAATCATTCGCGCGGCTGCCGATGGACAGCACCAGCGCGTCATATTCCAGCTTGCGTTCATCCAGGATCACCTCGCCCGTGGGTTCGACAACCGGGGCCAGCGTGATGGTCTTGGCCTTGCGATCCATGCCCGAGATCTCACCGGGCCAGAAATCGAAATGGTGGCGGCTGGCCTGGGAAAGGAAGCTTATGCGGTCATTCTCGTTCGCTGCGGTGCCTGCGGCAAAGCAGTGCAGCATGGGCTTCCACACGTGGGCGAAGCTTTTGTCCACCAGTGTGATTTCCGCCCGGCCCGACTTGCCGATGGAATTACCCAGACGGGTTGCCAGCGCCAGTCCGGCAACGCCACCCCCAACAATAACGACCCGAAACTTTTGTGCCATCCTACGTCCCTCCAACCCTGCCGCACAGCGCCCCGGCCCCTGTGGGACACACCCTGTCGCATGCATGATAAATCAAAAACAACCCATATCCTCTTACCCTGCCCGCATGGGGGTACGACACCGGACGGCCGGGCCGGAAAAAACCGGCCCGGCCGCCCCCTGCCCATCAGGGCTGTGCGATTTTCACCGCGTCAGCGGATCAAAAGAAGCCGCGCTTCTTGTCGCTGTAGCTGACCAGCATGTTCTTGGTCTGCTGATAGTGCTCAAGCACCATCTTGTGGGTTTCACGGCCGATACCGGACTTCTTGTATCCGCCGAACGCCGCATGCGCGGGATAGACATGATAGCAGTTGATCCAGACGCGGCCGGCTTCCAGCCCGCGACCCATGCGGTAGCAGGTGTTGGCATCACGGCTCCACACACCCGAGCCAAGGCCGAAGGGGGTGTCGTTGGCGATGGCCAGCGCTTCTTCTTCCGTCTTGAAGGTCGTCACGGCCAGAACCGGGCCAAAGATCTCTTCCTGGAAGATGCGCATCTTGTTGTTGCCCTTGAACACGGTCGGCTGCACGTAGCACCCGTTGTTCAGGTCACCGCCAAGATCCGGACGGCCGCCACCGGTCAGCAGCTGGGCGCCTTCGCCCTTGCCGATGTCGATGTAGGACAGGATCTTTTCCTGATGACCGTGCGAGTTCTGCGCGCCCATCATGGTGTTGGGGTCAAGCGGGTTGCCCTGGCGGATGGCCTTGATGCGGGGCAGCGCGCGTTCCATGAACTTCTCATAGATCGATTCATGAACCAGCGCACGACTGGGGCACGAACAGATCTGGCCCTGGTTGAGGGCGAACATGGTGAAGCCTTCGATCGCCTTGTCCAGGTAATCGTCATCATGGTCCATGATGTCGGCAAAGAAGATGTTCGGCGACTTGCCACCCAGTTCCAGCGTTGCCGGGATCAGGTGTTCGGCGGCGGCATGCGCGATCATCTTGCCGGTCGGGGTGGACCCGGTGAAGGCAATCTTGGCAATGCGGTCGCTGTTGGACAGGGCCGCGCCCACGTCCTTGCCCAGACCGTTGACGATGTTCAGCGTGCCGGGCGGGAACAGGTCACCGATCAGCTCCATCAGCACCAGCATGGAAGCGGGCGTGCTTTCGGCGGGCTTCATGACCACGCAGTTACCGGCGACCAGTGCGGGGGCCAGCTTCCACGAACCCATCAGCAGCGGGAAGTTCCACGGAATGATCTGGGCCACAACGCCCAGGGGCTCATGGAAATGGTAGGCGATGGTGGTGGCGTCGATCTCGCTCAGCGTGCCTTCCTGGGCGCGGATGCAGCCAGCGAAGTAACGGAAATGATCGATGGCCAGCGGAATGTCGGCGGTCAGGGTTTCACGGATGGGCTTGCCGTTGTCCCATGTCTCGGCCCGGGCGAGCAGGTCAAGGTTCTTTTCCATGACATCCGCTGCCTTGAGCAGGATCAGCGCGCGGTCGGCCGGCGCCATCTCGCCCCATGCGGCCTTCGCCTTGTGCGCGGCATCAAGTGCCAGCTCTACATCCGCGGCGGTGGAAGCGGGGACTTCACACAGCACGCGACCATCCACGGGGGATGTATTGGTCAGGTAATGACCCTCAACCGGGGCGACCCACTTGCCGCCGATGTAGTTGCCGTAACGGGCCTTGAACGGGGGGGCTGCTGATATGCTATCTGATGACATGGAAATATTACTCCAGAAATTATTTTCAAATCAGGGGAAAGAAAGACAATACGTATGATTTTTGATTAGATCCCTCTAACCATTCCTGATTTTTACAGTAAACCCAAAACACAGTCATGGATCTGGTCTGGATGACAGTCCCGTTCGCACGGCAATCATGTTGTCTGAACATGGTCGCCTTTTGAACCGGGCCGCCTTCTGGACACACCCCGGTATCTGCCGGGGCACCATCTATATTCACCGATATATAGACAGAGCCAAAACCGCAAGCTGAAACAAGGTAACGTAACCGTGAGTTATGCATCTGGTGTCATAAGCCCCACGGTGTAAGTGGTTATATATCAGCATGTTATGTTTATTTTTTCCGGGAATATTTAATTTTTGTGTCTTAACCCCCCTCTCCCGAAATGATCGCACCTGGTGCATATGGACACTTGGTGACACAAATTTTTCATACGGGTCAGCACGGCGCGGGCAGGGTATTTCCCATCCCGGCGAGTCATGCCACGGGACATGGTCAATTCCCGCGCAAAGCGGAATATACTTATAAATAAATGTATTATGCAGCCCCCTGCCGATACATTCCTGTCCATTGCAGAACAGGACGCGCCTCATGATGCTTCGCATGGCGGGAGCAGCCCCATCATGACAGGACAGTAAACATGCGTCGGGCCACCCTGTGGCAACAGGGCGCATGATGATCCGGCAGGTCAGGCGAAATGGCAGACAGCCCGTGCAGGGAATGGAACCGTATGGCTCACCTGCCCTGCCAGATAATGTCGCGATGGGAAAGAATAGGGAAATACGTGAACGGCCCGTCAATGACAGGGGCGTTGCTTCTGAAAACAGCAACACCCGGAAACTGCGTTACAGTTGCCCGGGTGCCAATGCCACTTTTTATTGTGCACGTTATTGTGCACGGGCACGATACCCGATCAGGCAGATACAGACATCCTGCGTGCCAACCGGGGTCAATACCTGAACAGGGAGGACGTGGCAGAGGGCAGATCCCCCAGCGTAAGGCCACCACTCAAAACGGCATAACACACGCCAACAATCGTACAGAACGGCACACAGGCCAGAAGGATATAGGGCACGCCGCCCTGCAGCATGTATGTTTTACGGTCCATTGGTTCATATTCCTTTCTATTTTACCGTCAGAACCGGAATACAAAATTCGACTGGTAATACGTTCCGCTGGAGCCACCGGCTTCATTAAGTGAACGCGAGGTCATGAAACGGGACACATACTGCGTCCATGACACATGTGTATTGATCTGCCAGGCCACGGACGCCTGCGGCGCCATGCCAATAAATTTCCCCCGGAAATTACCGGCAAACTTGTAAAACCCCGAGGATCGGTAAACAGGATCATTCACACTGTCACGCCAGAACAGGGGATACTTGATCTGGATGCTGACAGATTTGAATGGCGTAATACGGATCAGGGGGGCAAAGCTGATCAGGTTGGACCCGGTCATGTAGGTTGTGGTGTCGAGATAGTTGGTCTGCGGATTAAAGGGGGAAATATAGGTGCCAATCGTGCCGGACCGGTCATTGGAATTGCCGCCCGAATACACATCCGTCTGGATACCCGCGAATGTATTGAACGTTTTGTCCGAAAACCGGTACCCTAATGAGGAATTGATGGCATAAGCACTGACATTGCGTGCCTGCGTTGTCCCTGACTGGCGGAATACGCCACCCTGCCAGATTCCACCGACCGAGAATTCAATCGGTCCGGCAAGTCCATGCCACCGCATACCAAAATTATTGCGCGTGTTGGACCCCGTGACCGAAGTATTATTCGGCCCCGCGATCGCGCCAGCGGACCCATTCAGCTTGTAGCCGATATAAAAGGCGTCAACGAAGGAATATCCCTTCTGCCCCATGAAGGTGAAATCCGGTGGCGCCCACGTCGTGTTGAAACCGTAAAGCCGCGTGGCATAATTTTCGGTATCATGAAACATCTTGTTTTCACTGTCGTATGTCTGCACGAAATCCCAACCGTCAATACGGATGCGTTTCCAGACCATGTAGGCGCGGAACCCGTCCCATGACAGCGGCACATTTGGCGTTTCGCGGTTGTACAGCATGTACGATGGCGCATCGAGAAACTGCTGCCGACCGAACATGAACCCGCTTTTCGCCCCCAGCATGTTCCAGCGTACCTCGGCAAAGGCCTGCTGCGCGTCCAGACGCTTGCGGTAGGTCGACCCATAACCGTACCCGCCCCAGCCTGCGGCATCAGCATTGACCAGCTGGCCGAAAAAGCGCAGGTGCGACCCGATATGCAGGTCCGCGCCATACAGGTTGCGTACGGCAAAACGACCGGAATCATTGGGCTTCTGCGTTCCCAGTTGCGGGCGGCTTTCAAACCAGTTCCGCAGGCGCGTCTCGCCCGAAAAACTGATCCAGACATTCCCGCTGCGCGTCAGGGGGATGTATTTCAGCACGTCAAAGGGATCATTGCGTTTTTTCCGGTCGCGCAGATTGCTCCAGTCTTCCGCCCAGGGGGCCACGCCATAGCGACCCACCGGGCCAAAGCCTGCGGCTTCCCCATTCCCGCGATTGAATACGCCCCAGTCATACTGGTGGCCGTTCTTACGGTTTTCCGCGCCACTCATCCGCAGGGGCTGCCCCACCGGGTTGGCATGCGGATACACCTGAATGGGGGGACGTGGCGTTATATGCACCACCATGTTTTCAGGCTGGGAGTGCGTTTCCTGCCCTACCGGCACGACCGTCCCGGCCGTGCTGACGGGCATGGGACCGGCGGCATATGCCCCCTGCCCCATGGCGACAAGGCCGGTCGGCAGGCTGAGCAGCATGGCCAGCACCTGACAGTCCGTCGCCTTCCGGCCGCCGGCGCGGGCAGGTCGGTCGTTCAGGGTCACGGCTGACTTCAGGGATGGCAACATTGTCACATACCACTTCGCTATATGCGGGATATACCGGCTTATTAAACACTAAACAATTACGTATTATGTTGATAAAGACACGTCAATGCGTATTTATGGATTTCCGGGAGGAAACTGCCGAAAATTGCGTTCCGTCAGGACAGATATTAAATACATCGTTGTTATTTAATGATATTTTTTGTTCCACAAACAGAACACCCATCACAATCGAGGTATTTTTGCCACATATAAAACGATATGAATCGTATGATTGACAACGGCATTTTCCCGGAATAAAGATAATATAACGTTGTTTTTAGTGTTTTACATAAAGCACGTACACATGGAACAGGCAGGCGTGTCCACATACGCCCATCCTGCCCCCGAAACTAGATAACTTTTTAATATTTCCTTATATAACAAAGGAATATGTCGATGGTTAAAGTACAGTCCATCACCAGGCGCGGCCTGCTGCATGCATCCATGGCGGCAGGGACCGCCATGGCGTTTCCCCCATTGCGGGCATGGGCGGCAACGGGGTTGCTGAATGTATCATACGATCCAACACGTGAATTATATCAGGACATTGACCGCAGCTTTTCCCGCCAGTGGGCCCAGACCCACGGAAACAGCCCCGTTCAGGTCCGTACATCCCACGGCGGGTCGGGCGCGCAGGCACGTTCGGTGCTGGAGGGCGCGCCAGCCGATGTCGTGACCCTTGGCCTGGCCTATGACATTGACATCCTTGCACAGCACGGACTGCTGGCAACGGACTGGCAGGGTCGCCTGCCCCATAATTCCACGCCGTTCACCAGTACCATCGTGTTTCTGGTCCGCAAGGGAAATCCCAAAAACATCCATGACTGGCCCGACCTGATCCGTGACGGCGTGCAGGTCATCACGCCCAACCCCAAGACTTCGGGCGGGGCACGGTGGAATTACCTTGCGGCATGGGGGTGGGCGCTGCGCCAGCCCGGCGGCACGGCGGATACGGCGCGCGCATACCTGAAAGCCCTGTTCGCGCATGTGCCGGTACTTGATACCGGCGCACGCGGCGCCACCAACAGCTTTGTCCAGCGCGGACTGGGGGATGTGCTGCTGGCGTGGGAAGATGAAGCCCTGCTGGCGACACGTGACATCGGGCCGGACCAGTTTGACATTGTCGTACCCCCCATAACCATCCTGGCCGAACCGCCCGTGGCCGTGGTGGACCGCAACGTGCAGGCCCATGGCACGACGGCTGTGGCCCAGGCCTACGTCACGTACCTGTTCAGCGACGAAGGCCAGAAAATAGGGGCCAGACATTATTTCCGCCCTGTCAATCCGACCATACTGGATGCAAACCGCGACAGGTTTCCCGATACCGCGACCTTTGACATCGCAAGTCTTGGCGGATGGACCACGGTGCAGAAAGACCACTTTGCCGATGGCGGCATATTCGACAGCATCTATTCCAGATGACCATGCGACGGGCTGCATTCCCGATCCGGGCGCGCTGGCAGCGTGACGCCCTGCCCGGTTTCGGGCTGGGACTGGGGCTGACCCTGTTCTGGCTGGGGGGACTGGTCATGCTGCCCATGGCGGCACTGATCGCACGTCCGTGGGGCGAAGGGCTGCATAGCGGACTGCTGGCCTTTGCCCATGCGGCGCATGACGGGCGGATGCTGTCCGCGCTGGGGGTCAGTTTTCGTTCGGCGCTGATTGCCGCCCTGGTGGATCTGGTGCCCGGACTGCTGATTGCATGGGCGCTGGCACGCAGCGACATTCCGGGACGCCGCCTGATTGACATGCTGGTGGACCTGCCCTTTGCCCTGCCCACCGCCGTGGTCGGCATCACCATGGCCACGCTTTATGGTCCCAATGGCTGGATTGGTGGTCCACTGGGGCGGCTGGGGCTGCGCATTGCCTTTACACAGACGGGTATCGTGCTGGCCATCATGTTTGTCGGGCTGCCATTTGTGGTGCGCACCGTCACCCCGGTACTGCGCAACCTGCCGCGTGATGTGGAAGATGCAGCCCGGATACTGGGCGCAAACCGGCTGCAGGTCCTGCTGCGCGTCATCCTGCCTGCGCTGTATCCCGCGCTGGTCACGGCCTTTGGCATGGCCTTTGCCCGGGGCATCGGGGAATACGGGTCGGTGATCTTCATTGCGGGCAACCAGCCCTTCCATACGGAAATCGCCCCCCTGCTGATCGTGATCCGGCTGCAGGAATACGATACGCAGGGGGCAGCGCTGATCGGGCTTGTGCTGGTCGGGATCTCGCTGCTGTCGCTTGCGCTGATCAGCCTGCTGCGCCGTCATCTGTCCCGTGGCACGCAGGGAGACGCCTGACATGACACGTTTCGCATTCGCAGCCCTGATCTACCTGCTGATGGGCATGATGGTGGTGTTGCCGCCGGTCATGGTCCTTGCCATGGCGCTGTCGCACGGGGCAGGCGCCGCCCTTGCCACCTTTGCCGACCCCGATGCGTTATCGGCCATCCGCCTGACCATCATCATGACGGTGCTGACGGTCGGGGTTAACACGGTCTTTGGCGTCATGGCGGCATGGACCCTGTCCCACTTCCGGTTTCCGGGCCGTAACCTGCTGATCGTCCTGATCGAACTGCCGCTCAGCGTCTCTCCTGTTGTTGGCGGTCTGGTATGGCTGCTGGTGTTTGGCACGCAGGGATGGTGGGGCACGGCGCTGGAACGCTGGGGCCATCCCATCATGTTCGCGCCACCCGGTATCCTGCTGGCCACCATATTCGTCACCTTTCCCTACGTCACACGCACGCTCATGCCCATGCTGGCGCATAACGGGCGCACGGCGGAAGAGGCCGCCATCACGCTTGGGGCCAGCCTGTGGCAGGTGCTGTGGCACGTCACCCTGCCCGGCGCGCGGCTGGCGCTGGTTTCGGGCATCCTGCTGACCACGGCGCGGGCAATGGGGGAATTCGGCGCGGTCTCGGTCGTATCGGGGCATATCCCGGGCCTGACCGAGACCATGCCGCTGCATATCGAAACCTTGTACAACGGCTACCAGACGGTGGCGGCCTTCACCATGGCGGCGCTGCTTGTCCTCATGGCGGTCATCGTGGTGGCGGTCCGGACGTTTCTTGAACGTGGACAGGACAGAACGGAAAAAACCGCATGAGCGTACAACTGGATCACATTACCCGCATCCTGCCCCAAAGCAGCCGCCCCATTGTGGATGACATCAGCCTGCTTGTGCCCGATGGCAGCTTTACCGCGCTGGTCGGTCCATCAGGGGCGGGCAAGACATCGCTGCTGCGGATCATTGCGGGTCTGGACCCCCATCAGGGTGGTCACGTAATGATTGATGGCGCATGCGTCGATATTCAGGATGCGCGCGCACGCAACATTGGCTTCGTATTCCAGCATTACGCCCTGTTCGCGCATATGACGGTGGCGGCCAATATCGGCTTTGGCCTGTCCATCCGCCCCCGCCGCACCCGACCGGGCAAGGCGGACATCGCCGCACGGGTGGCGGACCTGCTCGACCTTATGCAGCTTCCCCGCATGGGCGGGCGATATCCGCATGAACTGTCAGGCGGCCAGCGCCAGCGCGTGGCGCTGGCCCGCGCACTGGCGACGGGGCCGCGCGTACTGCTGCTTGATGAACCCTTTGGCGCGCTGGACCCGCTGGTACGCCAGCAGATCCGGGGCTGGCTGCGCGACCTGCATGAACGGCTGGGCCTGACCACCATCCTTGTAACGCATGACCGGCAGGAAGCCGCCGAACTGGCGGATACGGTCGTGCTGATGCGCAATGGCCGCATCGTGCAGTCCGGCCCCGCACGACAACTGGAGGATAATCCGGCCGACCCCTTTGTCATGACATTTACCGGCGATGTCGTCCGTATTGCAGGCCATGTTGCACATGGCATGTTCATTCCCGCCCTGCCCGACATCCAGCCCGTTGCAACCCCGACCGCCGACGGACCTGCAGAAATCCTGATCCGTCCCGCCGATATCCGCCTGCTGCCCGGCGGCGGCGGCACCCACGCGCATCTGCGCCACAGACGTGGCCCTGTCGGCATTTACGAGACGACCATCGCGCACACGACCTTCGCTGTGGAAACAATCACCACATCAGACTCCGCGCACGTCATACCGGATTGCGCGCTGGATATTACCGCCGGGCGCCTGGCGCGTGGCGATACATGGCTGGAGCGGGCAGCCTGACCCGGCGGGGATATCGGACCATGCCCAATATCCACGTGGTTTTCCAGCATATGGAAAAGCACCCCGGCAGGCGCACGACGCGGGCTGCTCCGGCCCCATCTATCCGCCCAACAGGATGATACGGGCCAGCAGCACCACGATTTCAAGCCATCTGCGCCATACATGAACCACAGGGGACAATGCCCATGCACAGCGTACGTGACCGGACCACCACCGCCCTGATCATCATGCTGGACGTGGCATTCCACAGCCCGGCCGGCCAACCGGTCAGCACCATGGATATCGCCGCGCGCACCGGGCTGCCCCGACGTGGAATCGAACCGACCCTGCAGGCGCTCGCCCGGTCCGGCCTGCTAAAGGGCGTGCGCGGCCCGCATGGGGGATACCGGCTGGGCCATCCGGCGCGCGAGATCCTGCTGGCGGACATATACAGGGTCACCGCGCATGACGACACCCCGACCGAACGGCGCAGGGGCACGCTGTTCAATACGGTTGTCCGTCCCTTCATGGATCAGATGGACGGAATCCTGACACGGGAATACAGCAAGGTCACGCTGCATGATTTCGTCAGGCAGGCCGAAACCCGTGGCCTGCAGCGCCCGCCCGCCGGTCCGCCCGGTTGTTCAATATGATACCGCCCCTGCCTCAATCCAGCCGGACAGAGGGACGCACAAACACATCCAGCCAGTCAACCAGACATGAAATCGTACCCCGCACCGGCCCGTACAGCTCAAACTGATGCTGGCGATACAGCATGAGATGCACCAGCCGCGCCGACAGCCCGTGCAGCCATCCACCCCCAAAGACCGTACCGCCAGGGAACGTGCCCCAGCCGTTGTAATCCCCCAGCGCCACCACCGCACCCTTGTTGTGGAATGTAAAGGCGGGCAGCGGGCGGCCACTCATCATCCACCCGGGCAGGACCTTCGCCAGGTGATGCGCCTGCTGCCGGGCGGCCTGCGCAGTGGGGGCCACGGGCTTTTCCGCAATGAAGGCACAGTCGCCCATGGCGAAGATGTTGTCATCATCCATGACCTGCAGGGTCGGTCGGACCTCCAGCTGGCCGGATCGCGACAGCTTCAGCCCGCCGAACTGCCCTGTCACATCAGGCGCCTTCACGCCCGCGGCCCACACCCGCAACGTTGCAGGCACCCGGCTGCCATCCTTGAGGATGAAGCCGTTTTCATCCGCGCCGCTGACCATTGCGCCCGCGCGCACCGTTACGCCAATGGCCTCAAGCTGCCTGACCGCCGCATCCGACACGCTTTCGGGGAAAGCCGGCAGGATGCGTGGCCCGGCCTCCAGCAGGGTAATCCGCAGTTTGGGCGGCTTTTCGCCAAAACTGTACAACGATGCCAGATCCAGCGCCTTGTGCAGTTCCGCCGCCAGCTGCGTGCCGGTCGCCCCGCCACCGACAATGGCGATATCCAGTTCCTGATGGTTGGCGAATGCCCGCAGCAGTTCCATGCGGAAACGGTCATTGAACCCGTTTGCATCCACCAGGTTGTCGATGAACATGCAGTGTTCGGCAACGCCCGGCGTGCCAAAGTCATTTGCCCGGCTGCCGATGGACAGGACCACCGCGTCATAATCCAGCGTGCGGGCATCCACCACCATTTCCCCCGTCTGCGGGTCCTTGATGGGGGCAAGCGAAATGGTCTTGGCCTTGCGGTCAAGGGCAGTGATCTCACCAGGCCAGAATTCGAAATGGTGCCGGCTGGCCTGGGACATGAAGCTTATGCGGTCATTTTCATTCGCGGCCGTGCCCGCGGCAAAGCAGTGCAGCATCGGTTTCCACACATGGGCGAAGCTCTTGTCCACCAGCGTGATTTCGGCCTGTCCCGATCGTCCGACCGAATTGCCCAGCCGGGTGGCCAGCGCAAGCCCGGCCACACCACCGCCAACAATCACGATCCGAAACTTTTGTGCCATCTCGATAATGCTCCAAACCCGCTCGCACAGCGCCCCGGTCCCGACATGGAAAACCCCGATACGCCACATCCATACAACTCGTGTCGAATGGGATTATAGGCGATCCACCCTGCGCCCGAAACATGCGCAGCGGCAAATTCAGCCATGGACAGGCATCCCGCCCCCACAGCCTGCGCCCGTTTCCCGCACCAGAGCACGGAAAAACGCATGATCGGCACAGGCGATCAAAAGAACCCGATCTATCGTGGCAGGGCGCGCCTGTCCGTTTTTTCACCATCGCGATGGCAGGTCTGAACAGGGAACATACCGGGCAACATCTACCCAATCCCCGCGTTAGCCCGCATAACGGCAGGCGCAACATATGTGCCAACATACTGAAATACATGACATGACAGCAGGAGACCCCATGACCGCCACCTCAACCGGACGGATCCAGGACAAGGTTGCCCTTATTACCGGCGCCGCGAGCGGGATTGGCCGTGCAACCGCCGAACGCTTTGCCGCCGAGGGCGCGCGACTGGCGCTGACCGACCTGAACACCGATGCGCTGGAGGAACTGGTCAGCCAGTTTGAAAAAAGCGGCGTGCCCGTCATCTCGGTCCCGGCGGATGTGACGAGCGAGGCGGACATCCAGCGCGTCGTCCATGAAACCATGAAGCATTTTGGCCGGATCGACATTCTTGTCGCCAATGCGGGTGTCATTCCGGAGGCCGACCTCGCCTCCGCCACGGCGGACCTGTGGGACCATACCATGGCGGTGGATGCGCGCGGCATGTTCCTGAGCTGCAAGTATGCCGCAGCCGAGATGGTGCATGCCGGACAGGGTGCAATCGTGTGCCTGTCCTCCATTTCCGCCTTCGCGGGGCAGAAGGGACAGGCGGTTTACGGACCGGCCAAGTTCGTGGCGTCCGGCATTACCAAGCATCTGGCCATTGATCTGGCGGACAAGGGCGTGCGCGTCAACGCCGTGGCTCCCGGTACGATCGACACCCCGGCGGTTGCAAAGATGGATGCGGACGCCATCCGCAAGGTGGTCGGGATGCACCCGATGGGCCGCATGGGCAAGCCTGCGGAAATCGCCAGCGCCATCCTGTTCCTGGCATCCGATGACGCGTCCTTCATCACCGGCGCGGTCCTGCCGGTTGATGGCGGCTACCTGGCGCAGTAACGCCACGGACGTGGCCGGGACAGTCCACCCGGCCATGCCCGTCAGGCGATATGCAGATCCACGTCATGTTCACGCAGCAGGGCGCATATCCGTTCGGATGGCTGCCGGTCGGTAAAGAAACCGTGGACGTGCGACAGGTGCCCCAGCCGCCCCATGGGCCTGCGGCCGAACTTGGTCTGGTCCGCCAGCAGGTAGACGCGCCGGGCGTTGCGCATCATGGCCTGCGCCACACTGATCTCATCGGCGTCGAAATCCAGCAGCGTGCCATCTTCCTCGATCCCGCTTATGCCGATCACGGCAAAATCGGTGCGGTACTGTTCGATAAAGGTGCTGGCGGTGGAGCCGGTGATCCCGCCATCGTAAAACCGCACCAGGCCACCAGTCACGATGACCTGAAAATCCGTCTGTGCGGACAGCGGCGTTGCGACATGCAGGTTATTGGTAATGACACGCAGCGCCTTGTGCCGCCGCAATGCCTTGGCAAAGGCTTCCGTGGTGGTGCCAATGCTGACAAACAGGGATGAATTGTCAGGTATCTGCCGCGCGGCAAGGTGGCCGATGGCCTCCTTGGCGCGGCGGTTGAGCACCTGACGTTCGGAATAGGCGATATTCTCGACCGACGAGGCCAGCCCCGCCCCGCCGTGGTGTCGCGCCACCAGACCGCGCCGGGCCAGCAGGTTGACATCACGGCGAATGGTCTGAACCGCAACATTCAGCCTCTGGGCCAGGTCCTCGTTCGAGACATATCCCTGGGTGCGCACCAGTGTAATAATTTCGTGGTGGCGTTCTTCCGCTGACACGTTGCCTGTTACTCCATCACATCATTCAAGAAACCTGGACGGCACGCGCGACACTGCGCCCGGTGGCCCCCAGATCGGCAAAGGACTGTTCCAGCCGGGCCACGATCCCCTGTTCGCCAACCCGCAGCCACTTGCGCGGATCATACAGCTTCTTGGTGGGCTTTCCCGTGCTGGGCGCGATCTGGTGGCTGAAGGCTTCGGCATGTTCATGCACGTAGCGGCCGATGCTGCTGGCGAAGGCAAACTGGATATCGGTATCGATATTCATCTTGAACACGCCATAGGACACGGCTTCGGTAATCTTGGCCTGTTCGGACCCCGAACCACCATGGAACACCAGCGCCAGCGGTCTGTCACCCCGGCCGGTGGCCTGTGCCACCACCGCCTGCGAATTGCGCAGGATTTCCGGCCGCAGCTTGACATTGCCCGGCGCATAGACGCCATGCACATTGCCAAAGGACGCGGCAATGGTCACGAAACCAAGCGGGGACAGCGCCTCATACGCCTTCAGCACGTCTTCGGGCTGGGTATAGAGATGGGCATTGTCCGCGCCGTCATCGACGTCGTGGCCCACGCCATCTTCTTCCCCGCCTGTCACGCCCAGTTCGATTTCAAGGCCGATGCCCAGCGGGGCCATGCGACGCAGGAAAGCAGCGCATTCGGCGATGTTGTCTTCCAGCGGCTCGGCCGAAAGGTCGATCATGTGCGAAGAAAACAGCGGACGCCCGGTTTCCCTGACCGCTTCCTCGCTGGCATCGATCAGGCCGGAAATCCACGGCAGCAGCTTGCGGTCGGCATGGTCGGTATGCAGGATCACGCACACGCCATAAGCCGCCGCCACCGTATGGACATGACGTGCCGCGGCCACGGCGCCCAGCACGCGGGCCTGATCCGCGTCCTTCATGCCTTCACCCGCGTAAAAACGCGCGCCGCCATTGGACAGCTGGATAATGACATCGGCGCGGTTGCGGGCGGCGGCTTCCAGCACGGCGTTGATGCTGTCCGTGCCCACCACGTTCACCGCCGGCAGGGCGTAGCCTTCGTCCCGGCAGGTTTCAACCAGGCGGCGGTAATCCGCACCCGTCACCACGCCGGGCTTCAGTCCCAGCCGGTCTGACGCCGGGGTCGCTTTGTCGGTCATGTCGTTCCTCTATTGCCTGTTATTGTTGTTATGCAATGGATGAAATGCTCACCAGGTCTTGGTCTGGTAGTCGTGATGGCCTTCCACGAAACGGATGGTGCCGGACTTGGAGCGCATGACGAGCGAATGCGTGACCGTGCGCATCCCGCTGCGGCGGATACCACGCAGCAGGGCGCCCCCCGTGACGCCGGTGGCCGAGAACAGCACATCGCCCCGCGCCATGTCTTCCAGCGCCAGCTTGCGCGACGGGTCCGCGCCCGGGTTCATCCTGCGCGCGCGTTCGACCTGCGCATCATCTTCAAACAGCAGGCGGCCCTGCATCTGCCCATGCACGCAACGTACGGCGGCAGCGGCCAGAACGCCCTCCGGCGCGCCGCCGGACCCCACGTAGATGTCAATTTCACTATCATCAAGGCAGGCGGCGATGGCGGCGGCCACGTCACCATCACTCAGCAGTGTCACGCGCGCACCGGCGGCGCGGGCGCGGGCGATCAGTTCCTCATGGCGTTCACGGTCCAGCGTGCACAGCATGAGGTCCGACACCGCGCATTTCTTGGCGGCGGCCAGAGCCTTGAGGTTGGCTTCGATGCTGCTGTCCAGGTCAACCACCCCTTCGGGCAGGTTGGGGCCGACCACGATCTTGTCCATGTAAATGTCAGGGGCGTGCAGGAAGTTGCCGCTTTCCGCCAGCGCAACGACCGTCAGCGCGTTGGGCAGGTTCTTGGCGCACAGGTTGGTGCCTTCCAGCGGGTCCACGGCAATATCCATGCCGGGACCACCCGCGCCCACATTTTCCCCGATGAACAGCATCGGGGCTTCGTCCATCTCGCCTTCGCCAATCACCACGGTGCCGTTGATGGCCACCGTGTCGAACGCGCGACGCATGGCCTCCACCGCCGCGCCGTCGGCTTCATTCTTCAGGCCACGGCCGGTCCATGCCGATGCGGCAACGGCGGCCGCTTCCGTCACGCGGACAAGTTCGAGGGCAAGGTTGCGATCCGTAACCTGATAGGGATTCTGCCGGGTGGAGGTCATGAAATACTTTTCCTGTCTTCTTCGCTATTCATAGGTTACGCGGCAACGGTGGAACTGAGGGTGCGGCGCACCGCCACATGCCACCCGGCCACCATACTGTCGCGCTGGGCCTTGTCCATTGTCGGGCGGAACAGCTGACCGCGGCTCCAGGTGCCCTCCAGTTCGGCGATGCTGCTCCATACGCCTGTTGCCAGTCCGGCCAGGAAGGCAGCGCCAAGGGCGGTTGTCTCGACCTGCTTGGGCCGTTCAACCGGCGTGCGCAGCATATCCGCAAGAAACTGGCAGAACCAGTCATTGACCGACATCCCGCCATCAACACGCAGTGCGCTCAGTTCCTCGCCACCGTCCTCATGCATCGCATCCATAAGGTCCAGCGTCTGGTACGCCACCGATTCCAGGGCCGCGCGCGCGATATGGGCCGCCGTCGCATCCAGCGTCAGCCCGCAGATCAGCCCGCGCGCATCGGGGTCCCAGTGGGGGGCGCCAAGGCCGACAAAACCGGGCACCATGTAAACCCCGTGGCTGTGCGGCACGCGGGTCGCCATGTCATCTGTCTGGGAGGCATGGGTAATCAGGTTCAGCCCGTCACGCAGCCAGCGGATGGCGGCACCGGCCACGAAAATCGACCCCTCCAGCGCGTATGTCGTCTCATCCCCGATGCGATAGGCAATGGTGGTCAGCATGCGGTTTTCGGATTCGACCGGCGTGGTCCCGGTATTGAGCAGCGCAAAGCAGCCCGTGCCATAGGTCGCCTTGGCCGTGCCGGGCCTGAAGCAGGCCTGTCCGACCATGGCGGCGTTCTGGTCGCCCGCCATGCCCGCCACCTTCAGCGGTTCGCCAAACAGGTCGGATTCGGTCTCGCCAAAGATTTCGCTATTGGTGCGCACTTCGGGCAGGATGGCGCGCGGCACGTTGAACAGCGCCAGCAGGTCATCATCCCACGCGCAGGTATGGATGTTGAACAGCAGCGTGCGCGCGGCATTGGTCGTGTCGGTGGCATGCACGCGCCCACCCGTCAGCCGCCACAAGAGGAAGCTGTCGATCGTGCCACAGGCCAGCTGCCCCTGTTCGGCCTTCGCGCGCGCGCCTTCGACATTATCGAGGATCCATGCGATTTTCGTGGCCGAGAAATACGGGTCCAGCAGCAGGCCGGTGCGTTCGCGCACCAGCGGTTCATGTCCTTCCTCATGCATGCGCACGCAGACGGACGTGGTGCGCCGGTCCTGCCACACAATGGCGCGGTGAACCGGCTTGCCCGTTTCCCGGTCCCATACCACAATGGTTTCGCGCTGGTTGGTAATGCCGATCCCCGCGATCGCGCCGGGACCACCGGCCTTTTCAATGGCTTCGCGCGCGGTGGACATTACGTTGGACCAGATTTCCTCCGGGTCATGTTCCACCCAGCCCTGATTGGGATAATGCTGGGCGAATTCAATGCGGGAGACGGAAAGCGCTGTAATATCACGATCGAACACGATGCTGCGGGTCGAGGTCGTTCCCTGATCGATAGCGAGAATTCTGTTCTTCTTGTTCATTATCTTCTCCTGCCCGGACGGGCGGATACAGGTTCTGGCCGTGGGCGATGTTACGCCCACGGCCGGTTTGTCACGAAGCCGATTTTGCCGCGACCGGCTGGCGGCCACGCAGATAGGTGTCGAGGCGGCCCGCATCCTCATCGGTTACATGCAGGCCCATGCGCGAACGCCGCCACAGGATGTCCTCGGTCGTCTGCGCCCATTCGCTGGCGATCAGGTATTCCACCTCACGCGCGGTCAGGCCGCCACCGAACTGCTCGCCCATATCGGCCATGCTGCGGGCATCCCCCACGATCTCGGTCGCGCGGGAGCCGTAGTTGCGCACCAGGCGCCAGCACAGCTGCGCATCAAGGAACGGGGCCTTTGCCGCAAGGCGGCTGACGGCGCCATCGAACCCGCCTTCGCCCAGATCGCCACCGGGCAGCACCCGGTCGGCGGTCCAGCCCGGCGCGGACAGGACCGGCAGGAAGGGCTGCAGCTTTTCCAGCGCATGTTCGGCCAGGCGGCGGTACGTGGTGATCTTGCCACCGAAAATGGACAGCATCGGCGCCTGATTGCCCTGGGTGTCAACATCCAGCACGTAATCACGCGTCACGGCGGAGGCATTCTTGGCCGCGTCATCATATAGCGGGCGCACGCCGGCGTAGCTCCACACCACGTCATCAGGCGTGACCGGCCTGGTGAAATAGCGGCTGACACTATCGCACAGGTAGCTGATTTCCTCGGGCGAGATCTCGACCCGGCCGGGGGCCTGCGTCCATGGCACGTCGGTCGTGCCGATCAGGGTGAATTTCTGCTCATACGGGATGGCGAACACGATACGCTTGTCCGGGTTCTGCAGGATATAGGCCTGCGGGCCGTCAAACAGGCGCGGCACCACGATATGGCTGCCCTTGACCAGACGCACGTTCTTGTCGGAATCGACCTGCGCGCGTTCGCGCAGCACTTCGCTCACCCACGGGCCACCGGCATTGACCAGCACCTTCGCCTGAACGGTGGTCTGGCTGCCGTCGCGCGTGTTCTCGATCACGGCTTCCCACAGGCCATTCACCCGGCGGGCCTGCACAAGGCGGGTGCGGGTGCGGATGTCCGCGCCATACGTCCGGGCATCCATGGCGTTGAGCACGACAAGGCGGCTGTCCTGCACCCAGCCATCGGAATAGGCAAAGCCGCGCGCCAGCGTGCCGTTGAGCGGCTTGCCCGCCGAGTTGGTGCGGAAATCAAGCGACTTGCACTTGGGCAGCGTCATGTTGGGCGCAAGGTGATCGTACAGGAACAGGCCAAGGCGCAGCATCCACGCAGGCCGTGCCTGCGGCGTATAGGGCAGCACGAAGCGCATGGGCCAGATGATGTGCGGCGCGATACGCAGCAGCCGTTCGCGTTCGATCAGTGCTTCGCGCACCAGACGGAATTCGTAATATTCAAGATAGCGCAGGCCGCCATGGATCAGCTTGGTGCTGGCGGATGACGTGTAGCTGGCAAGGTCGTCCTGTTCGACCAGCAGGACGGACGCGCCCCGCCCTGCGGCATCGCGCGCGATGCCCGTGCCGTTGATCCCACCGCCCACGACCAGCAGGTCAAGCGGACCGCCCGGTGCCGCAGGGGTGCGGAATGTTTCGTCCTTGGACGCCATGATAGATGTTCCTCCTGATACACATGTTCGTAAACGAACATCATGAGCGTTTCAATAGGGAAAGCGCACATCCAGCCCGGATATTTCAGGACATGTTTCATGCATAAATATTGCCGGTTTTAGCCATAAATTCGCCACCTGCCGGTATTTATCTGTCAGGGCGGTTTTTGTGCATGTGCGAAAACGCACAGCACGGCCTGACACGATGCCCCTGTCGCTGCCCGGCACATGGCGGGACGACAGCCCCAGAATCCGGCAGGTTGGAGATATTTCATGTCATATAATGAAATAAATGGAAAAAGGAGAACCTTACGACCCGGTCAGCGCGCACGCCCCTTCCCCACCCAGAAATGTTCGTTTAAGAACATGGCAGGGCAGGAAAACCGCCACAAGGCGGACAGCCCATTCCCATCAAACGATAATAAAAGAATAAAGTGGGTTAACATGCTGAAGAACCGACAGTTTCTGGGCGAATTGATATCGGAATGCATCGCGGTCATGATCATTGTCCTGATCGGCGATTCCGTGGCCGCCATGTACACGCTGTATGATCCCAGCCCCTACAAGCTTTCCTACTGGGGGGTGTCCATTGTATGGGGGCTGGGCGTTACCATCGCCATTTACGTGACCGGCAGCGTATCGGGCACGCACGCCAACCCCGCCGTATCGGTGGCGCTGGCGCTTTACCGTGGTTTTCCATGGCGCAAGGTGCCCGCTTACTGCGCGGCACAGGTGCTGGGGGGTATTCTGGGGGCAGCCCTGGTCTATACGCTGTACCAGCCGGTCATAGATCATTATAACCAGCTGCACGGCCTGACACGCGCCGATGGCGGAGCGGCGGGCGTATTCTTCACCCATCCCGGTGAATTCATCACGCCATTCCATGCCTTCATGGATGAAACCATCCTGACCGCGCTGCTGGTCGGCGGCATCTTCGCGATCACCTGCGAATATAACACCGTCGCCCCGCAGGCCAATTCCAGCGCGCTGATCATTGGCCTGCTGGTGGCCAGCATTGGCGCGTGCTCGGGCTATCTGGAAGCATGGGCCATCAACCCCGCCCGCGACTTCGGGCCGCGCCTGTTCTGCTTCCTGACCGGATGGGGCGGGTCCGCCCTGCCCTCGCCGGGCAATTTCTGGTGGGTGCCGATCATCGGCCCGCTGGCGGGCGGCGTCATCGGCGCGGGCTGCTACCAGTTCCTGATCCGCCCGTTCATTCCACGTCAGGGCAGCCCCGTCATCCCGCCCGTGCCATAATCTCTCCGTCCCTTACATCACAGCCCGGGGCAGGCCACGCCTGCCCCGTACGCCTGTCCGGGGCAGAACGCTTTCAACCACAGGCAAATTATTGTGATGCTTTCTGGCCCAACGGTTTTCATCACCTTACCGGGCAAGCCGCCTTTTTGAAAAAGGCGGCACCCAAAAACTTTTATTCCTATTTATCAAACAGATATTTTTAAATACGCGCCTAACGCTGCACCACGGTGCGGATGGCGAAATTGCTCTGTATCCGGGCCACACCGGGCATGCGCGACAGTTCTTCCTTGTGAATGCGTTCATAATCGGCCGCATCCCGCGCTTCGACACGGACCAGATAATCGGCATCGCCCGTCATCAGGTAACATTCACGCACATCGGCGCATTCGCGCACGCGGGCCTCGAAGCGGCGCAGGCATTCCTCCGTCTGGCGTTCCAGCGTGATCTGCACGATTACGGTGGTCATGCCATGGACCGAACGCTCATCCACCAGCGCGCGATACCCCCGGATCACCCCATCCTTTTCCAGCATTCGCACCCGCCGCAGGCACGCAGATGGGGACAGGCCAACCTTCTGCGCCAGGTCGGCATTGCTCATGCGGCCATCATGGCGAAGGTGGCGCAGTATGGCGTCTGTCAGGCGATCGAATGCCATGGTGAATTTTCCGCTTTTTTTCGTATATAATTGCGTACAGATGATCTGTAATTGCATAAAATTGCTTCAAACGACAGGACATTCTGTTTCTGTCAGCATACGATCAACCTGTTCCACCAGCCCGATGGAGTACCCGCCCCATGCCCGACCTGCCTCCCCCCCTGCACGCGACCGGCTGGGCCGAACCGGGTGCGGGCGCGATGCTGGAAATCGACCTTGGGGCCATTGCCGCGAATTACCGTCTGCTTGATGCGCGCACGGGCACGGCCACCTGTGCGGCCGTGGTCAAGGCGGACGCTTACGGGCTGGGCGCCCGCCGGGTTGCGCCCGTGCTGGAGCAGGCTGGCGCACATACCTTTTTCGTCGCCCATCTGGAGGAAGGCATCCGCCTGCGGTCCTGTATCTCCCCTTCCTCGCGCATTTTTGTCCTGCATGGCCCCATGCCGGGCACCGAGGCCGAATTTACGCATCACGACCTGCTGCCCGTACTCAACAGCATGGAACAGATCGCCAGATGGCATGCGCATGCGCGCCGGACGGGCACGCCCCTGCCTGCGGCCCTGCAGGTTGATACCGGCATGTCACGCTTCGGCCTGTCCGATACGGATGTCGCAACCCTGTCCGCCCGCCCGGACCTGCTGGATGGTATCGATACCCGACTGGTGATGAGCCACCTTGCCTGTGCCGATACCCCGGCCAGCCCGGCCAACGCCATGCAGCGCGACCGCCTGCGCGCCATGGCGGCCCGCCTGCCCCCGGCCCCGCTGGCGCTTTCGGCCTCGTCGGGGATTTTCCTTGGCCCGGATTACCATTTCGATCTCGTGCGGCCCGGTGCGGCCCTGTATGGCCTGGCCCCCAGCGAAAACGCCCCCAATCCCCTGCGCCCCACCGTGCGGCTGGCCGCGCGCATTGTCCAGCGCCGCGCCATCACCACAGGCGACGGCGTAGGCTATGGCCTGACATGGCGGGCCACCGGGCCGCGCCGGATCGCAACGCTTGGCATTGGCTATGCCGATGGCTTCCTGCGCCATGGCGCCGATGGCGGCGGCTGTGCATGGCTGGGGGAATACCGGCTGCCGATCCTTGGCCGCATTTCCATGGATTCCACCACCGTCGACGTAACCGACGTGCCCGACAGCATCATGGCGCGCGCCACGCATGTGGACATGATCGGCCCGCGCCGCAGCGTGGATGATGTCGCCCGGTCCGCCGGCACCATCGGTTACGAGGTGCTGACGGCGCTGGGGTCCCGTTTCCATCGCGCGTACCTGACACAGGCGGCGTGATACGTTTCCATCTGCCACGGAAGGCAACTGTGTAATGAAAATCATCGTTCTGGGCAGCGGTGTCGTCGGTGTGACATCGGCATGGTACCTTGCGCAGGCCGGACACGAGGTCACGGTCGTGGACCGCCAGCCTGAAGCCGGCCTTGAAACCAGCTTCGCCAATGCGGGTCAGGTCTCGCCGGGGTATTCGTCCCCATGGGCGGGGCCAGGCGTGCCGCTGAAGTCGATGAAGTGGCTGATGATGAAGTACCGCCCCTTCGTATTCTGGCCCATGCCGGACCCGCATCTGTGGAAATGGCTGGTGCAGATGCTGGAAAACTGCACCACCGCCGCGTACGACCGCAACAAGGGCCGCATGGTGCGGATTGCGGAATACAGTCGCGACATGATGATGGAACTGCGCACCAGCACCGGCCTCACCTATGATGACCGCCAGCAGGGCACGCTGCAGGTATTCCGCACGCAAAAGCAGCTTGATGGCATAGCGGGGGACATCCGCGTGCTTGAGCAGTACGACGTGCCTTATGAAATACTGACGCGCGAAGGCTGCGTGAAGGCCGAACCGGGACTGGGCACATCAGCGCACAAGATCGTGGGGGGCCTGCGCCTGCCGGGTGACGAGACGGGGGATGCGTTCCTGTTTACCCAGCGTCTTGCCGCGCTGGCGGCAAAGGCGGGCGTGACCTTCCATTATGATACCCGCATCCGCACCATGACCAGCGATGGTGGCCGCATTACCGGGATCGAAACCAGCCGTGGCCAGATGGTGGCGGATTCATATGTCCTGTCACTGGGCAGCTATTCGCCGGCCATGGTACGCCACCTCGGGCTGGACCTGCCGATCTATCCGGTCAAGGGATACTCGCTGACCGCTGATATCGTGAATGAAAAACAGGCCCCCGTCTCCACCATCATGGATGAGACATTCAAGATCGGCATTACCCGCCTTGGCGAACGCATCCGCGTGGGCGGCACGGCGGAACTGGCCGGGTTCAGCACGAAGCTGCGCGCGCCCCGGCGCGAGACGCTGGAACATTCGGTGACCGACCTGTTCCCCGGTGGCGGGAACATCCCCGCCGCCCGGTTCTGGACCGGACTGCGGCCGATGACGCCAGATGGCACGCCCATCATCGGCCGCACGAAATATGAAAACCTGTTCCTCAACACCGGGCATGGCACACTGGGCTGGACCATGGCCTGTGGATCGGGCCGGGTCCTGGCGGACATCATGTCAAACCGCATGCCCGAAATCCCGTACGAGGATCTGGGCGTCGTGCGCTACGGGCAGTAACCCCTATTCCCCCGCCAGCACTGTAGCGGGGGAAAACCCGTCAGGCGGGGCATCCCCGCGCTGGCGCACGACCTGATACACCGTCTGGCGCAGCCAGCGATGCACCGGGTCGCTGTCACGCCGGGGGTGCCATGCCTGAAACGAATGCACCGGGGGCAGGTCGAACGGGAACTCGAATTCCTCAAGGTGCATGGACCGTATGGGCAGGTAATCAATGGCAATGCCCGGCAGTGGCAGGATCATGTCCGTCATGCGCAGCGTTTCGACCATGGCGTAATAGGTGGGCACGACCATCACCACCCGGCGCTTCAGCCCGAAACGCTCCTTCAGCACCGTATCAATCGGCCCGTGCGGCCGCCCCCGGCGCGACACACTTATATGTTCGTACCGCGCGACCGAGGCCGGGGTGATCCCTTCGGCCAGAATGGGGTGTCCCGCACGCACCAGCGCCCTGAACGATGTGGGAAAGATGCTCTGGCGCCGTATTTCCGAACGCATGTCATCGGATGCGCCCAGATAGAGGTCGATCCGCCCTTCACGCAGGTCGTTGCTGGGTTCCTCATCCGTTTCCGGGGCGAAGGTAATGGTGCATCCGGGACAGTCGCGCCGCAGCGCCGACAGAATTTCAGCACCGAACGCCCCCACGATCAGGTCATTGGCCCGCAGGGTGAAATGGGGCGACAGGCCCGCAAGGTCGAGGGTGTCCTGTTCTTCCAGCAGGGAGTCCGCGCCTTCGACCAGCGCCTGCACCCGTTCACGGATACCCAGCGCAAACGTCGTTGCAACCAGCCTGCGCCCCGACGCCACAAGGATCGGATCGCCAAAGACCACGCGCAGCTTCGCGAGGCTACGGCTCATGGCGGCCTCGCTCATCTGCAGCCTGCGTGCCGCGTGGGAGACGCCTTCTTCCTCGATCAGGGCCTGAAGGCTGCGCAGAAGGTCAAGATCGTACCGTTTCCTCATGACCCTGCGTATCTTCCCCACCATGCAAACAGGAACGCAACCGTTCCGATTATCCTGAAAAAACGGATTTGACCAATCCGTAAAATGAAAGTGTCACCCTACGCGATCATGGGTATTCGCGCACGCCCCCCGCGCCGATCATGTGCCTGTTTTCCCATCGGGACAGATAAATGTGAACGCCGCCCACGCCGCCCCTTCCTATATTCCGCCCTTTGGCATCCGCACGGTCGTGGGGTGCCTTGGGGTGCTGCTGGCCGTGCATGTCGCCGGTTTCAATGAACACATCACGGAAATCGGCCTGCCCGATATCCGTGGGGCCATGCATATCGGCCACGACGAGGGCACGTGGTTCATTTCCATCTATGAATGTTTCAACATCGCGGCGATGGCGTTCACGCCGTGGTTCTACGTCACGTTTTCCATCTACCGATTTACCCTGTTCATGACGGCGCTGCTGGGGCTGCTGGCCATTCCCGCGCCCTACATGCCCGACATGACAACGCTGTGCATCCTGCGCGCGGTGCAGGGGCTGTCGGCGGGGTGCCTGCCGCCCATCCTCATGACCGTCATGCTCAAATACCTGCCTGCGCCGCTGCGGGTATTCGGCATTGGCGGGTACGCCATGAGTGCCACCTTCGGCCCCAACCTTGGCGGCCCGCTGGAGGCGATGTGGTTCGAACATGTCGGCTGGCGGTGGCTGTACTGGGAAACGCTGCCGCTGTGCGCCGTCGCGGTCCTCATGATCGGGTGGGGGCTGCCGCGCGACCCCTCGCACTGGGAACGGTTCCGCAATTTCAACTGGCGCGGCTTCATGCTGGGGGTTCCGGCCATCATGTGCGTGGTGACCGTGCTGTACCAGGGGGACCGGCTGGACTGGTTCCGCTCCCCCGTCATCACGCACCTGACATTCTGGGGCGGGGCGCTGTTCATTGCCTTCCTTGCGCATGAATGGTTCCACCACAGCCCGTTCTTCCGCATCCAGTTCTGGGGCAATCGCAACATCGCCATGTCGCTGCTGACGCTGGTGGCGTCCCTCATGATCTGCGGGCTCATGACCGAAATCCCGTTCACCTACCTTGCCGACATACGCGGCTACCGGCCCGTTCAGGCCGCGCCCGTCGCGCTGGTCGTGGCCCTGCCGCAACTGGTCCTGCTGCCGCTGACGGCGGCGATATGCAACATCCGCGCGGTGGACTGCCGGTATGTGCTGGCCATCGGCCTTGTCTGCCTTGGGGTTGCGGCATGGCTGGGCACGTGGCTGACGCCCGACTGGGTGCGTGACAATTTCCTGGTCATCCAGATCCTTCAGGTGTTCGGGCAGCCGATGGTGGTGATTCCCACCCTCATGCTGGCGGCGCTGGGGCTGGGGCCTGCGGACGGGCCGATGATCTCGGGCATGGTGAACATGCTCAAGGGCATGGCCAACGCCATTGCCACCGCCCTGTTCGAAGTCATGCTGCGCCGACGCGAGCAGTATCATTCCACCATGCTGCTGGACCTTCACGGCACGCATGGCACGGCGCTGTCGGGCATGGGCGATCCCATTTCCGGGCAGATCGCGGGCACCTCGCCCGATGCCGGGCGCGTGGCGCGCAACGCACTGCAGATTTTCCATACCTACGTGCATGAACAGGCCACCGTGCTGGCGCTGGCGGACATCTACCTGCTGGTCATGTGGATCTGTGCCTTTTTCCTTGTCCTGGCGGCCATCCTGCCAGGACGCGTCTACCCCCCGCGTGCGCCGGTCCCCGCACCCGCCGCGCCCTGAATGATCGGGTCCGAAACAATGCCCCACAAGAAACCCATCATCCTCGCAGGCGCCACGGTCGTTGTCCTGCTTGCGGCCGCCTGGACCGCCGACCGGCTGGTATCGGGCAACGGCACCAGCGAATATACCAACGACGCCTATGTCACGGCGGATTTCACCACCGTGGCGCCCAAGGTGCCCGGCCGCATCGACCGCGTGATCGCGCAGGATAACGAAGCCGTCCACCCCGGCGAGGAGCTGGCCCATATCGAGGACGAGGACTACCGCGCCGCCCTGGAAACCGCCACGGGTGAACGCGAGGCAGCACAGGGGGACGTGGCGAACCTTGAAGCCGAACTGGTGCGCCAGTCGGCCCTGATCGCGCAGGCCCGCGCCAGCGTCAGCGCGGATCAGGCGCAGCTTGTCTTTGCACAGCAGAATGCGCGGCGGTACCACAATCTGGCGGCCGACGGGTCGGGCACGCTGGAACAGAATCAGGACAGCGCCGCCCGCCTGCTTGAAGCGCAGGCCCGCCTTGACCATGACAACGCGGCGGTCGAAGCCGAAACCGATCAGGTCGCGGTCCTTCGCGCACGCCTGCTGCATGCGCAGGGTGCGCTGGAACAGGCACGCGGGCGCGAACATACGGCGGCGCTGAACCTGTCCTACTGCACCATTCCCGCCCCGGTCGAAGGCGTGGTGGGCGAACGTGGCGTGCGCGTGGGCGCCTATGTCCATGCGGGCACGGCCCTGCTGGCGGTGGTGCCGACGCAGGCGGCCTACGTTCTGGCCAATTTTCAGGAAACACAGCTGACCCATGTCCGCACCGGGCAGCGCGCCACGATATGGGTCGATACTTTCCCCGGCCATCCGCTGCATGCCCATGTGGACAGTCTGGCGCCCGCCACCGGCGTCGCCTTTGCCCCGATCCAGCCGGACAACGCCACCGGCAACTTTACCAAGGTCGTGCAGCGCATTCCCGTCAAGCTGGTATTCGACCCCGGACAGAATCTGGCGGGACTGGTCCGCGTCGGCATGTCGGTCGAAGCACGTATCGATACCGTTACCCCGCCGGACGGCCCCCACGCGACGGAGGCCCGCTATGCCTGGCAGTAACGCCACCATGCAGCCCCCCCGCCGCATACGGGCGCTGCTGGCCTGCGCCATGACCGCGCTGCTTGCCACAGGCTGCACGGTCGGCCCCGGTTACCGCCACAGGCCCCAGCCCGCGCCTGCGGCATGGCATGACAGCCTGCCGCCCGCCGAAAGCCACGTCACTGACGCCACGATCGGCGCGCAGTGGTGGACCATTTTCAATGACGCCACCCTGACCGCGCTGGAAGCACAGGTGGCGCAGGACAACCTTGACCTGAAGGCCGCGTCGTGGCGCTTCGCCCAGAGCATGGCCGAACGTCGTATTGCAAGCGCGGCACAGTTTCCCCATGCCGAAGCCAATGCGTCCTACGCCCGCGAACGCGCCAGCACCAATGGCGTGCTGGGCCTGCTGGGCACCATGGAACAGCAGGGTGCCGGCACGATCGCCAGCGGCACGCAGGGCTTCGGCCCCACGGCCTTGCCCGGATCAATCGGCAACCCGTCCTTCAACCTGCCCCAGTATGGCATGAATGCGTCATGGGAGGTGGACCTGTGGGGGCATGTGCGCCGTCAGGTCGAAGCCGCCACCGCCGCCATGCACGCGACCGAGGACATGCGTCGCGGGCTTCTGGTCTCGCTTATGGCGGAAACGGCGCAGGACTACCTTGACCTGCGCGGCGTGCAGGCGCGCATGGCCATTGTCCGGCAGAACATCGACCTGGCCAGCCACACGCTGCACCTGACCACGCGCCGCCTGAACGAAGGGGCAGCGACGCGCATGGACATGGCCGATGCTGCGGGCCAGTACGAGGAATTCCGCTCCCGCCTGCCGGTCCTGCAGGATCAGGAGGCACATCTGCTCAACGCCCTGAGCTTTCTGGTCGCGCGCGAACCCGGCGCACTGACCCGGAGCCTTGGGCCGGGGGGTGGCGTGCCGCCCGTACCACGTGACATTCCGGCGGGCCTGCCCTCCCAACTGGCGGAACGCAGGCCTGACATCCTGATGGCGGAGGAACGACTGCATGCCGCCACCGCCAGTATTGGCGTCGCCATTGCCGATTTCTTCCCGCGCGTGACCCTGTCGGGCAGTCTGGACGTGCAGGCGCTGCAGTTCAGCGGGCTGGGAAGCTGGGCATCGCGCCAGTACGGTTTCGGCCCGACCGCGACCTTTCCCATATTCGAGGGTGGACGGCTGACGGGGCAGCTTCGCCTGCGTAAGGCGCAGCAGAAGGAAGCCGCGATCATGCTGCAGCGCACGATGCTCAAGGCATGGCAGGAAATCGATGACGCGATGGCCGACCTGTCATCGGCCCAGAACCAGCGCGACCGGCTGGCTGCCGCCGTGGACCAGAACCAGATTGCCGTGCGCACCGCACAGCGTCAGTATACCGAAGGTTCAGCCGCGTTCCTGAACGTGCTGGACATGCAGGACCGGCTGCTGGATACGCAATCGCGCCTGATCGAGGCTGATGTCGCGGTCTCGACTTCCGTCACCCATCTGTATCGTGCACTGGGTGGTGGATGGGAAAGCCGTTATCCCCTGCCCCAGCCGCGCCGGAAGAAGGGCTGAACAAACAAAAGAAGGGTTTTGTGACGCTTTTTCCCATTATCAGTTTCCTGATATAACAGGAATTATTCCACCCCCGCCGCCATGGCGGCAACACAGGCCGTGGCCGTGCGGCTGATCCCGTCAAGACAGGCCAGGACTTCCAGCAACCTGCCATTGCCGGGATCGGCCTTTTCCATGCGGGCCAGCCGCCTGCGCGTGGCCCGGACCACGGCAATGCCACGGGGGCTGACGGGCCGATAACGCACCAGCGCGCGCAGCAGCGCGGTAATCACGTCCGACACCGTATCGCGCCGCTGGCGCTTGAGCTGGCGCAGCAGCAGGATATTCAGGCCTACGGACGAAAACATGAGCATAAGCCGGATACCGGCCACAGCAGTGGTATCCTTTTCCTGCGTGGCATGGCGCACCATGCGCCCGATACGGTCCACGCTGGTGCCAATCCACCACTGGGGCGACGGCGGCAGGGGGACAAGACACAGCCGCCGCAGTTCACCACGTATATGCATGCCAAAGCGCAGCCGTTCATCACGCGCACGGAATGGCAGGACCAGCCGGAACACCAGCACGCTCAGCCCCACTGCCAGCACGGTATGGAAGGCGGCGTTCAGGAACGTGACTTCATCCACCCGGCTCTGGTTTCCGGGCATGAGCAGGTTGGGCATCAGCAGCCCGTATGCCGCAGCCGCCCCCGCCGTGCCCCGGTTACATTTGGCAAGCCCGCCCACGAACAGGAATATGCCCAGCACGAAGGCAAATTCCTCATAATCCGTCAGGTAAGGCAGTATCCATAAATCAAGGCTGCCCGCCGCAATGGCTGACCACACGGCCCCCGACAGGAAGCGCGTCGTGCCCACGACGGGGTTTTCACGTGTGGCGAACAGACCGCAGACCAGCGTGGTAATGGCAATGAACCCCATACCACCGGGCCATGCCGTGCATTCATATACAAAAGCCGCCAGCATGATGGCCGCCGCCCCGCGCAACCCGTTATAAAACGCCAGCCGGATATCCCGATGCCCCCCCAGATGAAACCGGAAGCGGTCATGGGGCGGCGGGCTGAAAATGGCATGGCAGTGGTCCAGCGCCGTTTCCAGATCCACCATCGTCGCCGCAAGGACGCCGTGGGTAATGCGGTCCATTTCCTGCCTGCCATGCGCCGAACGCCGCGCAAACAGGGCGCGCAAATGCACGACCTGATCGTACACGGCATCCAGCGCGCCGGATTTCAGCCGACAGGCCGCAAGACGGTCGCATAAATGCAGCAGTTGCCCCCGCGTATCCGCCAGCACCCCGTCATCCGCCAGCACGGCCCGCTCTGCTCCGCCGGACAGTCCGACAAGACGGGTTACAAGGATCGAGACCTCCGCCAGGACAGCGCGGGCATGGTCGCCCGCATGCACCTGCCGCCCCATTTCTATGGCCGGAAATTCCAGCCCCTGATGGACCGACACCACCATGTCCGAAAATTCACCGGCATGGACCAGCGTATCGCGGTCATGCAGCACGATTTCACGCAGCAGCACCGCCAGGCGGTGCAGCACGTTTTCCACCTGCGCCACCATTGTCGCCCGCGCACGGGTGGGCAGGCCGATGGTGAACAGCATGGCCATTCCCGCCTCGCACACCACGCCAAGGACAATATAGGTGGCGCGTGAAATCCCGATGAAAAAGACGTTATCCGGTTCGGATGCCGCCGCCACCGCAATGATCGAACAGGTATAGCCCGACAGCACGAACGCATAGGAACGGAAGTTCAGGCAGAACGTCGCCAGAAAACTGCACAGCCCGATCCATGTCGCCACGGCGGGAAAGAACAGCCATGACTGCTGCGGAAAGGCGGCAATGAACACCACCGCAGCAATGGCGCCAGCCAGCGTGCCCACGATACGCCACCGCGCCTTGGACATGCTTTCGCCCCGGCGCACCTGGGCCACCGACCATACGGTGGCGACCGCCCATTGCGGGCTGTCCAGTTCCATCCACAGCGCAATGGCCAGCGCCACGATGGAAGCAATGGTATTGCGCAGCGCGAACGCCACCGCCTGCGGCGTGGGACAGAACAGCCAGCGCAGCATGTCCCCACCCACAGGCCAGCGCACGGTCGGCCCGGGCATAAAGCGGGAAATATTCATCTGATCCTGCCCGTCATGGCATGGCGGACACGTTATTACTTCGCCTTATCGAAGCCGTTTGCCCATGGAAATCGCCGCAGCGGCCCTATCGGGAGATCTGCGCCTTTTCATACGGGCGATAGCACGCGGTCCAGACAGCATCCTTCAACGCAGCCTCAAGCGTTTCAGGCGATGCCTGCGGGGCAACACCTTCCACCTGCCCCTGCCGGATGACGGCCCGCGCCACGGCCATGGCCACGGTGCGCAGTTCGGACACGGGGGGCAGCAGGGGCGCCGTTGTCCGGTCATCGGCCCCGGCGGCGGGCGAAAGCCCCGCCAGCGCGTGGGCGGCAGCAAGGAACATGCCATCCGTCATGCGCGTAATGCCGCCAGCCACCACCGCAAGGCCGACGCCGGGAAAGACATAGGAATTGTTGATCTGGTCCACCGGACGGCTGCGTCCGTCATGGTCCACCGGCGCGAACGGGCCGCCGGTCCCGATGATTGCGCGTCCCTCCGTCCAGTCCAGCAGGTCGGCGGGCGTTGCCTCGATATTGGCGGTGGGGTTGGACAGGGCGAAAATGACCGGACGCACGGACTGCCGCACCATGGGGGCCACGATGTCACGGGTAAAGGCGCCGCCCTGCCCCGATGTCCCGATCAGCATGGTGGGATGGACATTTTCCATGACCTCGGCCAGCGTGACATGGGCGGGATCGGCCACATTCCATGTTGCCGCAATATCGGCAGGCTGCACGAAGGGGCGCTGGCCTTCGGTCACCCCATCCATGCCGTCACGCACAAGTCCGTCAATATCGACCATGAAGAAGCGGCGGTTTGCCTCATCGGGCGTCATGCCATCCGCCACCATCATCTGCGCCAGCAGGTCGGCAATGCCGCACCCGGCGCCACCTGCACCGAAAATGACGATCCGCTGGTCGGACAACGGGGCCGCGCCAGCGCGGATCGCGGCCAGCAGCGCGCCCGCCGTCACCCCTGCCGTGCCCTGGATATCATCGTTATAGGTGCACATTCCGTCGCGATAACGGCGCAGGATGCGCAGCGCGTCCGCACCCGACAGGTCTTCCCAATGCAGGGCGATATTGGGCCAGCGCGCATTCACGGCAGCCACGAATTCCGCAATGAACGCATCATAATCCGTCCCGCGCACGCGTTCGTGCCGCCAGCCTATATATTCAGGATCTTCCAGCAGGGTCGTGTTATCGGTGCCGACATCCAGCAGGACAGGCAGCGCACGGGCCGGGTCCAGACCGCCACAGGCGGTATAGAGCGACAGCTTGCCAATCGGGATGCCCATGCCATTGGCCCCCTGGTCGCCAATGCCCAGAATGCTGCCGCCGTCACTGGCCACGATCACGCGTACCCCGTCCCATTGCGGATCGGACAGGATCTCGGCAATGCGGCCACGATCCGCATATGTCAGGAACAGGCCACGCGGACGGGTCCAGATATGGCTGAATTCCCGGCATGCCCGGCCAATCGCGGGGGTATAGATGATGGGCAGCCACGCCTCCAGCGCCTGATCAATGATGGCGTAGAAAAGCGTTTCGTTGCGATCCTGGATTTCACGCAGCGCAATATGTCGCGAAAAATTGTCCGGCAGCGCCGCCAGCCGCGCACGGGCAAGGTCGACCTGTTCTTCCAGCGTGGCGACACGCGCGGGCAACAGGCCATGCAGCCCGAACAGGTCACGTTCACGTCTGTCGAATGCATTTCCCTTGTTCAGAACTGGACAATCCAGAAGTTCCCTGCCGGACAAAGCCGTTTTGAGGGAAGTATGAGACATGGATCGTACTGTATCCGACATAAGAACCCGATATTGCGATAACAGTGGAAGGGTGCGCAGAATACGGATCTGCACATCTTCGTGTAGGGCATGCGGCTGCACGCCAACCGTACGTCAGACGCAATCATGGAATGTCACATGTCGGATGAAATCAGTGACCTGAAGTTTTTCTGCATCCTGACCGCAGCGGGCAGCATTGCCGGATGCGCACGCGCCATGGGCATGTCATCCGCCGCCATGAGCCGCCGCCTGAGCGCCATGGAATTCCGTCTGGGCACGCGGCTGGTCACGCGCACGTCGCGCCATTTCGCCCTGACGGCGGAAGGCCAGCGCCTGCACGAACACGCAGTCAGGATCATGCAGGAAGTGGAGGAAGCCGAGGCCGAACTGACCGCGCGCGCCGGTATCCCGCATGGGCTGCTGCGGGTGGGCGTGCCGTCGGAAATCGGGCGGAAACTGCTGGCCGGTGTCGTGGCCGCCTTTGTGGGGCAGTACCCCGATGTCACCGTGCACCTGACCCTGTCGGACGCGGGGCTGGATGTGATTGATGACGGACTGGACATTGCCATCCGGCCCGGCATGCCGTCGGATCAGGAAGTCATGACCACCAGCCTGATCAACAGCCGCCGCGTTGTCTGCGCGTCACCGGAATACAGTGCGCGCAAGGGACTGCCTGCAACACCGCATGACCTGCTGAAACATGACTGCATCTGCCTGATCCGCCGCCAGCGCATATTCAATGAATGGGCCTATCTGGATGGAAAGGTGCGCAAGGAAATTCATGTCACCCCCCGCCTTGCCACATCCAGCAGCGAGGTCGTGCATGACTGGGCGGTCAGCGGACGCGGCATCGCGCTGAAGGTACTGTGGGATATTGCCGATGACCTGAAATGCGGCCGGCTGATCGAATGTCTCAGCACCTACGCATGGGAGGACGTGACGCTGTATGCCGTCTATCCCTCCCGTGCGCACCTGCCTTCACGCACGCGGTTCTTCCTGGACTTCGTGCGGCGTGAACTACGCCAGAACTATTTCGGGACGTGACCACTGTCTCCCGGGGGCAGCCCGGAAACATCGGGCGTTCATAAGACGTTTCCGGCAAGCCTTGTCCCGCACAGCATTTTATGTGCGGCTGCCGTAATTGGCGCGAATGCGTTCATCCAGATAGTCGCGGGCGGTAATCGGTGCGTATTTCTTCTGCGGCCCCTGAATGACCGCATCGCGGTTGGCCTGACAGAAAAACGGCAATGACAGGCGTGGACCCAGATATTCATCGCGCCGGGGCATGCGCACCCGGTGCAGGGTGGATTTCAGGCGGTCGTCGCTCCAGCGCATCAGCATGTCACCGATATTGCACGTCACCGCGCCAGCCACAGGCGGCACGTCCGTCCATGCCAGTGTCGTATCCGCATCCTTGCCGGGACAGACCTGCAACCCTCCCTGCCCCGGTCGCTGGTGCAGCAGGGTCAGGCAGTCGAAGTCGGAATGGGCGCCGGCACGCCAGAATTCAAAATCCTCGTCTTTCGCGTTTTCCATGCTCATGTAATGGATCAGGCGCAGGGTACTCTGGTACCCGGCGGATGCGGGATCATGGTTGTGGGTGAAGAAATCCGCATCGAACCCCAGCCGGAGGGCAAAACACGACAGGATTTTCATCCCCAGTTCCCAGTTCTGGTGTTCGAAACGCCGCATGCGGGCCTGAAAACCGGGCAAGACACTTTCGTCGGGCCATATGTCACTGCCCATCTGTGACAGGGTGATCTGGTAGGATTCCTTGTTATCCGGTGTCCCGGTGGACGGGCGGACCTGCGCACGGTATTCCCAACCCACATTGGACCCCGGACGGCGGGCGTAATGCGTCTTTTCATCCATTGGCAGGTCAAAGAACCGGCCCGCGGCAGCAAAGGCGGCATCCACGTCCGCCGGGTCAATGCCATGATTGATGACCTGAAAAAAGCCGACCTGCGTCGCGGCATCCCATAGCGCGTCCGTAATCACGGATTTGCGGCTGTCATAATCTGACAGGTCAATCTGTGGAATGTCACGGGCGACACAGGTGCCGTGGCCGCCAATGCGGGCTTCACGGTTCAGTTCGGACTGCGCACTGCCGTGCAGGGCGGGGGATGAGGTCGACATGCGGTCTTCTCCGGTCAGAAGGTATATCCTGCCGGGCACGCAAGGCAGACGGGACACGGCGCGGCCAGCACGGTCCGGCATGGCCGGACGGCAATGGAAAACAGCCTGTCATGTAAAATGTCTTGCACGTCAGCGGCCCACGAATCAGGAACAGATTGGTGTGGAGCAATGCCCAGGAAAAAATCCCGACCGCTTCTACTCGCCCCCGAACAACAGCATGGACGGCCATTTTCCGTCAAGCAGGAAAACACGCGGCATCCCGCACTCAGGGCAGCCAGACCGTAAAGCACGTCCCCTGTCCCGGCGTGCTGGCGATATCCAGACGCCCACCATGGCGATCAAGGATATGCCGGACAATGGCAAGCCCCAGTCCCGTCCCCTGATCCGCCCCGCCGCGCCCGACGGATTGGGACACACGGTAAAACCGTTCGGTCAGGCGCGGCAGGTGCCGCGCTTCGATGCCCGGCCCGTTGTCACGCACCGAAATTGCAAGCCCGCCCCCCTCCAGCCAGTGCGCCCCGATGTCGATGCGCGCCACAGCAGGCGGGGCCGGACGGCCATAGCGCAGGGCATTTTCACATAGATTGACAAGGACCTGCAGGATCTGGTCCGCATCGCCCCGCACCGTGCCCGCAGGCGCGGGATGGATGATGACGGCGGCGCGGTCTTCCGCCGGTTTACCCTGAAGTTCGTCATTCAGACGGGCAAACAGGTCAGACAGCACCACCTGTCCCTGCGGGCGCTGGTGTTCAAGCATCTGCACGCGCGACAGGTACAGCAGCCGGTCGATCAGGCGCTGCATCCGCGCGGCCTGCCGGGCCATGATGCCCAGGAACTTCTGCCGTGCGACGGCATCGTTCGCAGCAGGCCCCTGCAATGTTTCAATAAAACCGATCAGGGCGGCAAGCGGCGTGCGCAGTTCATGGCTGGCATGGGCGACAAAATCGCTACGGGCGCGATCCAGCGCGTCATGCGCCGTGGCATCCAGCAGCACCACCACGCAGGCGGGGTGGCCGTGCCATGACCCTGCTGCCCTTGCAAAGCCCTGTACCACCCGGCGCACCGGCACATCGGCTTCGATCCGGACCTCACGGATGCTACCGGGCTGCAGTTCGGCCACGGCGCGCTGCATGGCGGGATGGCGGATCAGGGTGCCCAGCCCTTCGGCAAACTCGGCCTGCGCGCGCGCGCCCGCATGCAGCAGCCGCCCCCCACGCGACAGCACCACCAGGGCGACCGGCAGTTCGTCAACCGTAACCGTGTCTTCATCCCCGCCAGCCACGGGGTCCGCCAGGGAACGGACGGGATAATAAGGCAGTCGGCGCCAGGTGCCGGAAGAAGACGTGACAAGATATACCGCATACCCGCCCACGACCGCACCGGCCACCAGTCCCGCCACCATCAGAACAAGCGCCGTCACCCCATTCTCCCATTCCCGGCCTGCCCTACGGCATGACATGGGCGATACCATGATGGCGGCAGGGCGGAAAGCAGAATGATTTTTGTAATAAAATTACAATTTGTGCGATGCAAAATTAATAAAGTTACACTGAGTTTGACATTTAGATAATTTTAAAATATGCATCGATCATCACAAAAATAAAAACAATGGTTGCCAAAATCATGACCCATCCGTTCGTGTCCCTTCGCGTATCTGTCCGCTTTCCCGATTGCGTCGTGCGTCCACCCGCGCCCTGACCCGGCGGCACGCACCCAAGGCATCCTTGCCGCGCTTTCACGCCCCGCCATCCGGCCCGGCCACGAGAAAATCGACAGATGACACGACAGAACCGCCATATGCCTGACCGGCATGGCCGCACTCCGTTCCCTCATGCATGCAGGTGGCTGCTGGCCGTGGGCGCCATGGCGCTGCCCACGGTGCGGGCCATGGCGCAGGCGATTCCTGCTGCTACGCCGCCTGTTCCCTCACTCGTTACCAATGGCGCGGTTTCGGTCATGCCTTCGGCCGGTGTAACGCAGGAACAGCAGATCAGCCTCAATATGGATGCCGAACGCCTGGGCCCGACGCCCGGGGCCATCCGCAGGCCACCCAACACCCCCATTCCACCCAGCGGCGTGCCGGTCTATCCGTCTGCCGGCCTTGCGACCATGAGCGTCGCCCCCGTCAGCAGCCCCGGCGACAGCAAGGCGTTCCACAAGATTGAACTGGATGCCCTCCTGACCCACCATGAAGGCCCGTCCGGCCTGCTGCCCGAATGGATCGACGCCCAGCATGACAGTGATCTGGAAGACCCGTACTATGTCCCCACCGCAGGCAGCGGCCACCTGATCCCGCAGATCAACCCCCTGCGCAAAAAGCTGCTGGACCATGGTGTCAGCTTTGCCTTTACCTACAAGGGCGAAGCGATGGGCGTGATCAATGGCGGCGTGCAGCGTGGCATGAGCTACGTGCATGAACTGACCGCGCAGGTGAACTTTGACCTGGAAAAAATGGCGGGGATAACCGGGTGGTCGGTCCACACCCTGGTCATGGAACGCGCGGGCCGCGCCGTAAGCCATGACCGCGTGGGGGAATATTACGTCAACCTGCAGGAAGTCTATGGCCTGTCGGGCAACGTGGTGGCCCATCTGGTGGATTTCTATGCCGAAAAGAAGCTGCTGGACAACCATCTGGACGTGACCTTCGGCCGCATGGCGCTGACGCACGTCTTCGCCACCTCGCCCCTGCTGTGTTCATTCATGGTGACGTGTTCCGCGCCCGTGGCGCTGAAACTGGACCCCGGTTTCAGCGTCTATCCGAAGGCGACATGGGGGGCGCGCATCCGTATGCGCCCCACCCGCGACACCGCCATCCAGATCGGCGCGTATTCGGTCAGCGCCCTGACCGACAACCCCAGCGGCTGGGCATGGGGCAGCGAGAAGGCGACCGGCCTCATGCTGCCTGTCGAATTCACGTGGCAGCCGTTCCTGACCCGCAACCGCCTGCCCGGGCATTACGTGGTGGGCTATGCGCATGACACCACGCGCTATGCGGACCAGATTGGCGTTGGCCTGCCCGCGGCCCTGCAGCCGGCGGCGGAGCGGCAGCGTTCGGCACCGATGGACATGTTCTGGTTTGAAGGCGACCAGATGGTCTATCGCCGGGGGGGCCGTAACCAGATGGCGGGTGGTTACCTGATGGCGGGCTATATCCATAACACCCCGCATGTGACCTCGATTTCGGATGAAGCCTATGGCGGCCTGTCCTTTGCTGGTGTCTTTCCATCGCGCGTCACGGACCGGCTGGGCATCATGTATTCATGGTACCACGTCAGCCATCGCAAGGAGGAAGGCCAGATCCTGCGGTATGAAGCCGGTTATTCACTGGGCAGCAGCGTGCGCGCGCCCCAGACGGACTCCCACATCATAGAAGCCTATTACGCCATTGACGCCATGCCCGGCATACTGGTCCAGCCGGAATTCGAATACATGATCCGCCCGGGGGAGACGAAATACATTCCCAATGCCGCCCTGGTCGGGCTGAAGGTCATCGCCAACCTGTGACCCGTTTCACACATACTGGCGCAGGAACCCTGCATCCGGACATGCAGGGCATCTGTCCATGCACTGCCTGCAAATGATAATGCGAATTTGTTGCATTTAGGTGACACCAGGTGATGAACCGCCTTTCGGCTTATTGCGAATAATTATCAGAATAGATATGCAGCCTTCATGCAATTAAGAGGCTGTTGCAATATGACAAACCAGACCATTCGCCAGAAACTCAGGCCTTTTTCCCTGTTTACCGCGTCCATGGCGCTGGCCTGCGCCGCCACGGGCGCGCAGGCGGCGACACAGGACACGTCGTCCCCCGCCACCGCCAGCAGCAGTAAGCAGACCGGAACGACCACCACGCCGGGCACAGGTTCACAGGAACAGGATCTGTACAACCATTCGGCCGATACATCCCATGACGTGACCCACGTCACCGCGTCACCAATGAATGTTCTGCATGAATCCATCGGGCTGAGCCGGATGCCACAGGACGCCATGCATACGCCACAGAACGTCAACGTGGTGCCGCAGGTGCTGATGCAGCAGCAGAACGTCAAATCCCTTGATGAAGCGCTGAAGAACGTGCCCGGCATCACCGCGTCGGTGGGTGAAGGCGAAGGCGGCATGGCGGGCGACCAGTTCCTGATCCGTGGCTTCGCGGCCCAGAACGATATTTATGAAAACGGCCTGCGTGATTTTGGCGTCTATACGCGCGACAGCTTCTATTACGACCATGTTTCGGTCATCAAGGGGCCGTCATCGGAAGTATTCGGTAACGGCACCACGGGTGGCGCGATCAATATCGTGACCAAGACGCCGCATCTGGGCAACAGCTACCAGGCCAGTTTTTCGGGCGGCAGCGGGTCCTATTACCGCGGCACGCTGGATGTAAACTACCAGCTGAACAGCACCACCGAGAGTGTCCGATCTTCTGTGTATAATTGATCTGGTCCATACT